>NZ_LMJH01000001.1:0-135 GCF_001428965.1 Acidovorax sp. Root275
CATGGTGCAGCTCAAAAGCGAAGGCGTGGGGTTTGCGCTGGATGACTTCGGCACCGGCTACTCGTCCCTGTCCTACCTCAAGCGGCTGCCGCTGGACCAGGTCAAGATCGACCAGAGCTTCGTGCGGGACGTGCT
>NZ_LMJH01000001.1:187-16759 GCF_001428965.1 Acidovorax sp. Root275
CGGGTGCGAGGGGTTTCAGGGGTTTCTTTTTGGCCGGCCCGGGCCGGTGGGGGATATTGATGCCTTGTTGTACCCCACGCGTTAAGTTTTGCCAGATATGTTTCTTGGGCCTGGTCGGAGGTTCGGAGTGACGCGGGTGGGTGAGGGCGTAGGCGGGTTTCTGGACAAGGTGTTGGACCGCAATGCCCCTGGCGTGCGTGGCCTGGTGCTGGTAGTGGCCGCGGCGCTGGTGGGGGCGTGGCTGGTGGTGTTGGGGGCCATGCACTGGCAAGGCGCCGAGCGTGCAGCCGAGCGCGCCAAGTTGCTGCAGCAGACGGTGGACACCCTGCAAGCCCGGATCACGGGTGGTGGCATGCTGGGCGCGGTGTCGCTGCTGGGGCTGAGCGAACCGATGCTCAAGGCCATGGCCCTGGGGCAGCTAGCGCCGGATGACCCCGAAGCCCTTGCGCGGCTGGGGGTAGCGCGTGGGCGGTTTCTGGTCAACGGGGTTTATGTCATGTCCGCCGACGGCACCGTGGTGGCCCACGAGACGCCGGGCACCCGCTCCACCGGTCTCAACCTGGCGTTCCGCCCATATTTCCAGCAGGCCATCAAGGGGGCCATCAGCGTGTACGCCGCCATCGGCAGCAACTCGCAGGAGCGGGGGCTCTACTACGCTGCACCTCTGTATGAAAACGAGACGCCGTCCAGCTCCATCATCGGCGTGGTGATGTTCAAGGTGGGTTTCGAGTTGTTTGACGAGGTGCTCAAGCGTACCGAGATGCCCACCGTGCTGCTGTCTCCCCAAGGCGTGGTGTTTGCCTCCACGCGGCCCGAGTGGCTGTTTGCCGTGGCCCCGCCGCTCACCCAGGCGCGCATTGATTCGATCCGGGCGTCCCGCCAGTTTGGCAGCCACTTCGACAAGGGGCTGGCTTCTTCCCTGCCGTTTGCGCCGGATGCGGGCGAGGTCGTCCTCAACGGGGTGCCCTACGCGGTAGAGCGCCGCCACATCGACTGGGGTGACCCGGGAGGCCAGTGGCAACTGGCGATGCTGGACGATGTGAGTGTCCTGGTGCCTTGGTCTGAGCGCATGAAGGTGGGAGGGGTCGCCTTTGTGCTGTTGTTCCTGCTGGGCTTGCTGCTGCTGGATCTGCTGCGCAGCCGCGCGCGGATGGGTGCTGCGCTCGAGCGCTTCAGGGTTGTGGGCGCCGCGCTCGGGAGCAGCCCGGTCTCGGTGGTCATTACCGACGGAGAAGGCCGCATCGACTGGGTCAATCCGCAGTACGAGCGCAGCTCGGGCTACACGCTGGAAGAGGTGCGGGGCAAGAAACCGTCGGTGGTGGCCAGTGGCCAGACCCCCGCGCAAACCTACCAGGAGATGTGGTCCACGCTGCTGTCAGGCCGCTCGTGGCAAGGGCAGTTTGTCAATCGCCGCAAGGATGGGGGCATCTACCACGATGAGGCCACGCTGTCGCCGGTGTTTGACGAGCGTGGCAACCGCATTGCCATTGTCGGCCTGCATGAAGATGTCTCCGGGCGCATCCAGGCCCAGAAGGAGCTGGAGCGGCGCGAACGACTGCTCAACGAGTTGCTGGAGCAGCAGACAGCCATCTTTGACAACGCGCCCCCCATCGCGTTGGTGGGAGATGGCAAGTTCCGGCAGTTCAATCCCGCGTTTGTGGAACTGATGGGGGGCTCCGCGGCAGACCTGCTCGGACTGAGCGTGGCGGCATTGCTCGGACGCGGTGAATTTGCAAAGCGTTTTTACGCCGATGTGGGCCCGGTGCTGACTGCAGGGCGGGCCGTGCGCCAAACCACAACGCTGTGCCGCCTGGACGGAAGTCGGTTCGAAGCGCGGATGGCGGGCCGCAACCTGCAGATGGATGGTTTCCGGAGTGCATCCATCTGGGTGATCGAAGATGTCAGCGAGCAGCGGCGGGCAGAGATCGCCATGCAGCAGGCCAAGGACCGTCTGGAGCTGGCACAGGAGGCTGGCAAGATTGGCGTGTTCGACATCGATCTGGTGGCAGACGAGGTGCTGTGGAGCGAAAAACTGGTCGCCATGCTCGGCTTGCCGCCCCAGGCGCAGGGGCGCAGCAAGCGCGACTGGATGGAGTGCCTGCACCCGGACGACAGGGACCGCGCAGCGTCGTACTTCGATCAATGCCTTGCGAGCGGCGCCCCCGATCTGCGCGATTCCTGGCGCATCGTGCGGCCCGATGGCGAAGTGCGCTGGTTCCTGTCGGCCGCCCGCATCTTCCGCGACGATGCCGGCAAACCCGTGCGGGTGGTGGGTGTCAATGTGGACATCCACGACCAGAAGCTGCTGGAGGCCCGTGTGGCCGAGCAGCTTGATTTTCAGCAGGCACTCATTGACGCCATCCCCGTGCCGCTGTTTTACAAGGACGCAGATGGCCGCTACATCGGTTTCAACCGCGCCTATGAGCAGGCCTTTGGCGTACAGCGCGAGGCCTTGATCGGCAAGACCGTGCTGGACCTCAAGTTCCTCCCTGAGGCTGAGCGGGAACGCTTTGATGCAGATGCCCAGGAGGCCCTGCATGGGGTCCAGTCGGTGCACAAGGAGGTGGACCTGCCGTATGCGGACGGAAAGGTGCACCACACCTTGTTCTGGCTGCACGGTTTCTCGCGGCCCGATGGCTCGCCGGGTGGGGCCATCGGCACCTTTGTCGATATCACCGACCGGCAGCGCGCCGAGCAGGACCTGCGCCGCGCCAAGGAACTGGCGGAGGAGTCCACCGCACTCAAGTCGAATTTTCTGGCCAACATGAGCCATGAGATACGCACGCCCATGAACGCGATCATCGGCATGTCGCACCTGGCGCTCAAGTCTGGCCTGACAGAGCGCCAGCACGACTACGTGAGCAAGATCCAGCAGGCCGGCCAGCACCTGCTGGGCGTGATCAACGACATCCTGGATTTCTCCAAGATCGAGGCGGGCAAGCTCATGGTGGAGAAGCAGCCCTTCGTGCTCGACCGCATGCTGGAGAGTGTGTCCGACGTGGTGGGCTACAAGGCCGGTGCCAAAGGCCTGGAGCTGGTTTGCGATGTGGCGGCCGACGTGCCCCCCAATCTGGTGGGCGATTCGCTGCGCCTGGGCCAGATCCTCATCAATTTTGCCAACAACGCCATCAAGTTCACTGAGACGGGCGAGATCAGCATCGCCGTGCGGGTGCTGGAGGCCGCGGGCAATCGGTTGATGCTGCGTTTTGAAGTGCGCGACACCGGCATCGGGCTCACGCCGGAACAGATGGGGCGGCTGTTCCAGAGCTTCCAGCAGGCAGACACCTCCACCACGCGCCGCTATGGAGGCACGGGTCTGGGGCTGGCCATCTGCAAGAGCCTTGCGGAGTTGATGGGGGGCGAAGTCGGTGTGGAGAGCACCTATGGCCAGGGCTCCACGTTCTGGGTGGCTGTGCCGCTTGAACGCGGGGCGCCCGCGCGCGTGCTGCTGCCACCCCCTGACCTGCGGGGCCGCCGCGTGCTCGTGGTGGACGACAACCAGACGGCGGCCACCGTGCTGTCCGACATGCTGCTGGCCATGGGCTTTGAGGTGGAGCAGGCCCATTCGGGTCTAGAAGCCCTCGATCGCCTGCGCGAATCCATGGCACGGCACCAGCCGTTTGGCCTGCTGCTGCTCGACTGGCACATGCCGGGCATGGACGGCATCCAGCTGGCGGGCCACATCCGGGGCCTGGGCATGGCGCAGGTGCCCAAGATGCTCATGGTGACAGCCTACGGGCGGGAGGACGTGATGCGCGCCGCCCGCGCGCAGGGCATCGACACGGTGCTGATCAAGCCCGTCAACGCCTCGCTGCTGTTCGACACGCTGATGCAGCCGCTGGAACACTCCACCTACAGCCCACGCCGCGTGGTCACCCCCGCGCCTGCGGCAGACGAGCTGCCGCTGGCAATCCGGGGTGCGTCGGTGCTGCTGGTGGAGGACAACGAGCTCAACCAGATGGTGGCGGTTGAACTCTTGCTCGAAGCCGGTTTTGCCGTCGATGTGGCCGAGAACGGCCAGATCGCCCTTGATCGCATTGAGCGCAAGCTCTACGACGTGGTGCTGATGGACATGCAGATGCCTGTCATGGACGGCGAAACCGCCACGCGGCAACTGCGCCGCGACCCGCGCCATGTTCACCTGCCCATCGTGGCCATGACCGCCAACGCCATGGAGGCTGATCGCCAGCGCTGCTTTGCCGCCGGCATGAACGACCATGTGGCCAAACCCATCGAGCCTGCGGCGCTATGGGCCGCATTGGGCCGATGGATTCGGCCCCGGCCGGGATTGGGCCAGGCGTTGGCGGGCGGTGCGGTCCGCACCGGCGCAGGCACGGAGGCTGACGCCATGGCTCCGGCCACCGCCAACGCTGCCCCGGCGCCGTCCTTCCCCACCGTGGCGGGCCTGGACACGTCGCTGGGCCTGGAGCGCGCCCTGGGCAGGCCGGGGCTCTATGCCGAGATGCTGCGGCGGTTTGTGCAAGGGCAGTCGCCGGTGCTTGCGGACCTGGAGCAAGCCGTCGCCAACGGAGACACGGTGCTGGCAGAGCGCCTGGCCCACACCCTGCGCTCGGTTGCGGCCAACATTGGCGCGCAGGAGGTGTCGGCCCACGCGCAAGCGCTGGAACAGGGCATCCGCAGCGGGGCCCCTGTGGATGTGATCGTCGGACTCGGGGCCAACCTGGGCGCCGCGTTGCGGCCCGTGCTGGCGGGATTGCAGGCGTGGATGCATGGGCCGCAAGCCGGGCAGCCGCACGGGCCGGACGCCTCTGCAGCGGCGGGGCTGAAAGCGCTGGATTCCGAAGGGGCCCTGCAACAGTTGCGCGGCCTGCTGGAGCAGGACGACCCAGCGGCTTCCGAGTTTTTCCAACACAATGTCCAGGTGCTCAAGCCCGCGTTGGGGCACACCTTTGCGGTGGTCGAGATGCACACCCTGAATTTTGATTTTGAGCAGGCACTGGAGGCGATGGCCGCCGTGTCAGGCCCCGAATACCCTGCCGTTCATACCTCTTGAGCGGCACCACACCCAGGAACTTCCATGGACAACGCGCCCTTTGCCTCCCCGCAGGCCGTTCTTGTTGACAAGCCGATCGCCACGGTGCTGGTGGTGGACGACACGCCCGACAACCTCACCCTCATGGGCAGCCTGCTGCGCGAGCATTTCCTGGTGAAGGTGGCCAACCATGGCGAGAAGGCCCTGAAGATTGCGCAGTCGGGCACACCTCCCGACCTGATCCTGCTGGACATCATGATGCCGGAGATGGATGGCTACGAGGTCTGCCGGCGCCTGAAGGCAGCACCGGCCACGCGCGACATCCCGGTGATCTTCCTCACGGCGCGCTCCGATCCCGATGACGAACGCATGGGCTTGGCGCTGGGCGCGGTGGACTACATCACCAAGCCCATCAGCCCACCCATCCTGCTGGCACGGGTGAACACCCACCTGGCGCTCAAGGCCACCGCGGATTTCCTGCGCGACAAGAGCTCCTACCTGGAGCGCGAAGTGGCCATGCGCACGCTGGAGGTGCAAGCCATTCAGGATGTGACCATCATGGCCATGACCTCGCTGGCCGAGACCCGCGACAACGAAACTGGCAACCATATCCGCCGCACCCAGCTTTACGTGAAGACGCTGGCCGAGCGGCTGCGCCACCACCCGCGTTTCGAGCCCGTGCTCAACGACCGCATGATCGAGCTGCTGTACAAGTCCGCGCCGTTGCACGACATCGGCAAGATCGGCATCCCCGACAGCATCCTGCTCAAGCCCGGCAAGCTCACGGTGGACGAGTTCGAGATCATGAAAACCCACACCACGCTGGGCCGCAACGCCATTGATGAAGCCGAGCGGCGCCTGGGCATGCGCGTGGCGTTTTTGAGCGTGTCCAAGGAGATCGCCTACAGCCACCAGGAAAAGTGGGATGGCTCAGGCTATCCGCAAGGCCTGGCGGGGGATGCCATTCCGGTGTCGGCGCGCCTGATGGCCGTGGCCGATGTGTACGACGCGCTCATCAGCAAGCGTGTCTACAAACCTGCGTTTTCGCACGACCAGGCCTGCAACACCATCGTGCGGGGCAAGGGCACGCACTTTGACCCCGACATGGTGGATGCGTTTGTGGACATTGCGGAAGATTTCCGCAGCATTGCCCAGAAATATCCCGACCCGAACTGAGCACAGTCCCGATAGGGGACGGTGCTCAGGCATACATCAGAACGGCGCGTCTTCGCTCTTGGGGGCGTCGGCCTGTGGGGCGGCACCCGTGGTGTCGGACTCCACATCGGCTGCAGCCTCGGCTTCAGCGCTGACGGGTGCGTCTGCGGCAGCGGCCTGGCGCACGGCCGCCTTGTCGCCAGCGCTCGCAAACTTGCTGTACTTGCCCAAAATCGGCACCAGCTGGCCGTAGATGCGGGGGTTGCCCGCCAGGCATTCGCGCTGCTCCAGAAAGTCGGCCTCGCCCGTGAAGTTGCCCACCAAGCCACCGGCCTCGGTCACCAGCAGCGAACCCGCGGCCACGTCCCAGATCGACAGGCCGGTCTCGAAGAAACCATCGGTGAAACCAGCGGCGACATAGGCCAGGTCCAGCGCGGCGGCGCCGGGGCGGCGCAGGCCGGCCGTGCGCTGCATCACGTCGCTCATCATGTTGAGGTAGCTCTTGAAGTTGTCGCCCGGGCGGAACGGGAAGCCGGTGGAGACCAGGCAGTCCTTGAGCTGGGTGCGCTTGCTCACGCGGATGCGGCGTTCGTTCAGGTAGGCGCCACGGCCCTTGGTCGATGTGAACAGATCGTTGCGCGAGGGGTCATAGATGACGGCCTGCTCGACCTTGCCTTTGACGGCCAGGGCGATGCTCACGCAGTACACGGGAAAACCGTGGATGAAGTTGGTGGTGCCGTCCAGCGGGTCGATGATCCAGACGAATTCCGAATCCTTGGCGCCGTATTCGGTGCCCGACTCTTCGGCCAGGATGCCGTGGCCGGGGTAGGCCGTGAGCAGCGTCTCGATGATGATTTTTTCGGACGCGTGGTCCACTTCGGTCACAAAGTCGTTGATCTGCTTTTGCGAGATCCGCACCGATTCCACGTCAAGGGCCGCGCGGTTGATGATGGCGCCGGCGGCGCGTGCGGCCTTGATGGCCACGTTAAGCATGGGGTGCAGATTGGACGACATAAATTGTGGTGGTGAGCAGGGTGCCCGCATGCAACGGTGGCATGGGCAGCCTGCGAATCAGGAGCGGTGCGATCCGACCCGGCGATGCGGGCGGCGACAATGAGGGCGGGATTTTACCCGCAGTGTCCCTTTTCGCCTAACCGCCCGCCCTTTGCCCTCGTCCTGCCTTTGCCCATGAAGACCCGTTTTGTCCTGATCAACACCAGCCACGCCGGCAATGTGGGCGCTGCCGCCCGCGCCATGAAAACCATGGGTTTTGACGACCTGGTGCTGGTGGCCCCGCGCTGGCCCAACGTGTTGCGGCGTGAGGAGACCATCCAGCGCGCCAGCGGCGCCCTGGACGTGCTGGAGAACGCCCGCATCGTGGCCACGCTGGACGAGGCGCTGGACGGCATTAGCCACCTGTGCGCCACAGCGATGACCCCGCGCGACTTCGGGCCGCCCACGGCAGCGCCGCGTGCCCATTTCGAAATGCTATTAAAACAAGAGCTATTAGCGATTGAAGGACAAGTGCTAGAGGCCAAAAACACTCAAAATTCTGAGGAACCGGCACCCAACCCATCAGTGGCAGCCCGCCAGGCGGGTGTGGCCTTCCTGTTTGGCTCCGAGCGTTTTGGCATGACCAACGAAGACGTTTACCGCTGCCACGTGGCGCTGTCCATTCCCACCAATCCCGGATTTGGGTCCCTCAATCTGGGCGCCGCCATCCAGGTGATTGCCTACGAGTGGCGCATGGCGCTGGGCGGGTTCCCGGTGTTGGATGCCACGCCCGCCCGCGCCCTGGCCGACGCCGCCCAGGTGGCGGGCATGCTGGGCCATTGGGAGCAGGCGCTCACCACCATCGGCTTTCTGGACCCCGCCGCGCCCAAGAAGCTCATGCCCCGCCTTAACCAGCTTTTCAACCGCGCGCAGCTCAGCCCTGAGGAAATCCACATCCTGCGAGGTGTCGCCAAGGCCATGATCGAGACGAGCCAGTCAAAACGATAGACTGTGCAGCCTTAGAACGTGTCTACGGTCTTTTTTTGGGGCCGCGCAAGTGTATTTTCGGGATGGGATGCAAGGCGCGGTGCGCAGTGGATAGTTGGCTATCCACAAGCCCCGCAACGCCGCAGACCGCCCGACAATACACTTGCCCGAAGGGTTGGGGCGAAATCGGGCGATTGGGCGCACCGGCGTCTTGCATGGGCATGAGCCCATGCTGCGCAGCCGGTGCATCCACTCATCCCGATTGAGCCCCAACGCGGCCCCAAAAAGACCGTAGACACGTTCTCAACACATAACCAAAAGAAACGAGCCACGATGTTCGCCCGCCTGCGCTCCGATATCCAGTGCATCCTCGACCGCGATCCTGCCGCGCGCAGCACGTGGGAGGTGATCACCTGTTATCCGGGCCTGCACGCGATCTGGCTGCACCGGCCGGCGCACTGGTGCTGGCACCACGGCCTGAAGTGGTTGGGGCGCTTCATCTCGCACTTTGCGCGCTGGTTCACGGGCATCGAGATCCATCCCGGCGCCAAGATCGGCGAGCGTGTGTTCTTCGACCATGCCATGGGCGTGGTGGTGGGCGAGACTGCCGAGATCGGCGACGGCTGCACCATCTACCAGGGTGTCACGCTGGGCGGCACATCGCTCTACAAGGGCAGCAAGCGCCATCCCACGCTGGGCAAAAACGTGGTGGTGAGTGCGGGCGCCAAGGTGCTTGGCGGCTTTGAAGTGGGCGACGGCGCCAAGATCGGCAGCAACGCGGTGGTCATCAAACCCGTGCCTGCAGGCGCTACGGCGGTGGGCATTCCGGCACGCATCATCCCCTCCAAGGAAGGCCAGAGCGCCGACGTGACGGAGCCCCAGCAGACCCCCAAGTTCACGGCCTATGGCATCACACAAGAGGACGATCCGCTCTCGCAGGCCATGCGCGGGCTGATCGACAACGCCTCGTCGCAGGAGCACCAGATTGCACTGCTGTGGCAGGCCATCGAGAAACTGTCCGCCAACCCGCAGAACAAGGACTGCGTGCCGTGCGATGCGGCGCTCAAGGAGCAGTTCGAAGCGGGCAAGCTCAACGAGCTGGTGGGCAAGTAGCGGCTTGCCGGCGCTGTATTCAAAAATCAGATTGCTATAAAAAATATAGCTGCTAGCGCTTATGAGATAAGCGCTGGCAGCTATTTTTCTTTGAATCTTGAGAAATCAGGCCGGGCGGGGCGCTCGCACCGCGTTCTTGGGCCGGAACGCCTTGCAGACTTCGTCGCGCGTTTCCAGATACGGGCCGCCAATCAGGTCCACGCAGTACGGCACGGCGGCAAAGATGCCGGGCACGATCTGCTTGCCGTCGGCGTCCTTCAGGCCTTCTAGCGTTTCGGCAATCGCCTTGGGCTGGCCGGGCAGGTTGATGATGAGGCTCTGGTCGCGCACCACGGCCACCTGGCGTGACAGGATGGCGGTGGGCACAAACTTCAGGCTGATCTGGCGCATCTGCTCGCCAAAGCCCGGCATCTCCTTGTGCGCCACGGCCAGCGTGGCCTCGGGCGTCACGTCGCGCAGGGCGGGGCCGGTGCCACCGGTGGTCAGCACCAGGCAACAGCCTGCGTTGACCAGCTCGACCAGCGCGGCGCTGATGCCATCCTGTTCATCGGGGATCAGGCGCGATTCGAACGTGATGGGGTTGTGCAGTGCGCGCGTGAGCCAGTCCTGCAGCGCAGGCAGGCCCTTGTCTTCATAGACACCGGAGCTGGCGCGGTCGCTGATGGACACGATGCCGATCTTCACGGCGTCGTGGTGGGGTGCAGGGCTGCCCACGGGCTCACTCATCGCCGTTTTCCCCGTCGATGTCGCTGGCATCGTCCGTGCCCGTGCCGCCCAGGTGCTCACGCACCAGCTGGAACAGCTCTCGGTAGGCGCGGCCCTTGCGGGGGGCCAGGCCTTGCGAGACCTGGACATTGGCCTCCTTGCCGGCGGGCTGTGCGTCCTTGCGGGCCTGGCGGATCAGGGCGCGCAGCTGCTGGGTGTCGGTGCCGGGGTGCTCGGCCATCCAGGGTGCGAGGGCCTCGTCATCCGCAATCAGGCGGTCGCGCCAGTGTTCGGCCAGGTGCAGCTGCATCTTTTCGGTGGCCGAGCCCTTGTGCTGCTCCTCCAGCGCCTGGCGGGCTGCTTGCACCAGCTCGGGTTCAAGCTTGCGCATGATCTTGCCCACGTACTGCATCTGGCGGCGCTTGCCTTCAAAGTTGGTGATGCGCTTGGCCTCGGCCAGCGCGTCCACCAGCTTGTCGGGCAGGCCCACCGCCTCGAACAGGTCGGCGCGCAGGCTCAGCAGCTCTTTGCCGAGATCCTGAAGTTCGTCGCTTTCGCGCTTGAGATCGGTGCGGCTGGCATCGGGCGTGCCTTTGAGTTCGGCCTTGAGCTGAATGTCCATTTCGCTGCCTTCGGCAACGAACTGGCCTCGCACAAAGTAGCCTTTTTTGGGTTTGCGTGACATGGGTGGGGGCAAAAAGAGAAGCGGCGCAGAGCGCGCCACAGCGGCAAGTATCATAGCTGCCGCTATGAATAAACCCTCCACCCGCGCCGCGCGCGCCCAAAGCGCGGCTTCCGCTGCGCCAGCGCCTGCCACCTCCCGCACCCCTGACAACGGCTTCAGCTACAGCCGCGCGTTCTTTGAAGACCTGGTGGACCGTGCCCTGGCCCATGCCAAAAAGCTCGGCGCCACCGACGCAGGCGCCGAGGCGTCCGAGGGCTGCGGCCTGTCGGTCAGCGTGCGCAAGGGCGAGCTGGAGAACGTGGAGCGCAACCGCGACAAATCCCTGGGCGTGACGGTCTACCTCGGCAACCGCCGTGGCAATGCCAGCACTTCCGATTTCTCCAACAAGGCCATCGAGCAGACCGTGCAGGCCGCGTATGACATCGCCCGCTTCACGGCCGAAGATCCCGTGGCGGGGTTGCCCGATGCCGATGACATCGCCCCTGCGGACACACACCGTGACCTGGATCTGTTCCACCCCTGGGCCATCACGAGCGAAGAGGCCGCTGAAATCGCCAAGGCCTGCGAGGCCGCCGCGCTCAAGACCCACCGTCGGATCACCAACAGCGAAGGTGCGGGTGTGTCGGCGCAGCAAAGCCATTTCTTCAGCGCCCACACGCGCGGCTTTCGCGGCGGCTATGCCAGCTCGCGCCACAGCTTTTCGGTGGCTCCCATCGCATCGCTGCCCGGCCGCAATGCCGAGATGCAGCGCGATGCCTGGTACAGCTCCATGCGCGATGCCACTGAACTGGCATCGCCCGAGGCCGTGGGCCGCTACGCCGCGCAGCGCGCGTTGAGCCGTCTCGGATCACGCAAGATCCCCACCACCCAATGTCCCGTGCTGTTCGAATCCACCCTGGCCGCTGGCCTGCTGGGCGGTTTTGTGCAAGCCGTCAGCGGGGGCTCGCTGTACCGAAAGAGCAGCTTCCTGCTCGACTCGCTGGGCAAGATGGTCTTCCCCAAGCACATCGACATTCTCGAAGACCCGTTTGTGCTGCGCGGCAAGGGCAGTTCGCCGTTTGACGAAGAAGGCGTGCGCGTGGCGCCGCGCAAGGTGGTGCAGGGCGGCCGTGTGCAGGGCTACTTCCTATCGAGCTACTCGGCCCGCAAGCTGGGCATGAAGACCACGGGCAACGCCGGGGGCTCGCACAACCTGACCATGACTTCGCGCTTGACGCAGAGCGGTGACAACCTGGACGCCATGCTGCAAAAGCTGGGCACGGGCCTGTTTGTGGTGGAGCTGATGGGCCAGGGCGTGAACTACGTGACGGGCGACTACTCGCGCGGTGCGAGTGGCTTCTGGGTCGAGAACGGCAAGATTGCCTACCCGGTGCACGAGATCACCATCGCAGGCAACCTCAAGGACATGCTCAAGGGCATCGAAGCCGTGGGCGCCGATGCCTACAACTACGGTGCCAAGACGGTAGGGTCGATCCTGGTGAACCGCATGAAGGTGGCGGGGAGCTGACGCTCACAGAGGCGTGACGCCGTCGTGTGGAGGGTGGAACGCAAGCCTTCCACCCCAAAAGGCCCTTGCCATGGCTGCCATGGCGAGGGCCTTTTTTTGTCCGCAAGGTGTCAGGCAGTGCTGCCGGGCCGGGCCGCCCAAGTGTCTTTTTTACCGCGCATGCCCACGGGCAGCGCGAGCCCCACCCGGTGGCGCGACATGGCGTCCCGGGGGGTGAGGTGCGCCAGCATCACGGCGGCCGCATCCGCATAGGGGATGATCATCTGCGGCACCTTCGACGCAAACAGCAGCAACATCAGCAGGCTTGGCAGCTTGCCGGCAAAAGCCGGGATGGGCATCGGCAGCTGGTCTGGCGCCATGCGCAGGTTGGCAGTGCCCAGTGCTGGCTGGTCCACCATCGGCCCGGGGCACAGCAGGCGCCAATCGAGCGATGAGGCGCTCAGGCGCTCAAAGTTTTTCAAGTGCGGCCAATAGGTGTCGCGGACCTTGGGTAGCTCGACGCCCCGCCGCCCTGTTGGGCCGATGTCCAGCACGGCGGCACCACCGAGAAACCAGCATGTGGGACGCTCGGCCGGGGCCAGAGATTCAACGCTGGAAACAATCCGGTCCACGAGGTCCACAAAAACCCGCCCTTCGGTGACCAGGCCGGCGCAGTTGATCAGTGCCTCGTGGCCACGGATGATGTCCGCCAGGGCGCCGATGGCCACGGTGCCGAGGTCCATTTGGTGCACCGTGATGCGTGACCGCAATTCGGTGGGCAGCTTGGCGGGGTTGCGGACCAGCACCGACACCTGGTGGCCTGCCGCAACGGCCTGCTGCAGCACGTGGCGGCCCAGGGAGCCCGTGGCTCCGAGAATCAGAAGACGCTTCATGAGGAATCGCGAAGAAGAGGGAAGATGATGTTGCCTGCCGACGGCCCGATGGTCATCGACGGGTGGTGTGGCGATGATTCCATGCAACCGGTCAAGCGCCAAGGTCTGCGGGTGTAGCGGATCGGGCAGACGGTGACTTTGTTCACGGGCTGCTGGCTTGAACGAAGAAAAAGGGATCGTGGCCATTCATGGCGTGCTGGGGGTTGTCCGCCAGAGGGGGGGCGCCAAGGGCTAGCGTGGATGGAGGCGATATGCTTTGCGCATGCCTTCTGTGCCCTCGAAGTCCCCGCTCCTTCGCGAAGCCACTCGCAATCCGAATCCTGCGCCGAGCGACCCCGTTGCCCCGCAGGACCCCGCCCTCCTGCGCCGCCTGCTGCGTGCCAAGGACCGCATGGACGCCGCGTCGCACGAGGCCTGGCCAGTTCAGCGACTGGCCGAGGTCAGCGGCGTGTCGAAAGCGCATTTCGCCCGGTCTTTCCGGCAAGCCTTTGGCATCCCGCCCCACCGCTACCTGCTGACCCGGCGCATCGAACAGGCCACCACGCTGCTGCGTGATACAGACTTGCCCGTCACTGAGATCGCCTTTGCCACCGGGTGGGAAAGCCTGGGCACCTTCGGGCGCATCTTTCGCGACATCACGGGGCAGAGCCCCAGTGCGGTACGGCTGGAGGCCCAGGCCAGTGCCACGCCCCTGGACCAGGTGCCCGCCTGTGTGTTGAAAGCCGCACAGCGTCCCGACCTCACCACAGCAGTTTTGGAGAAGCGCCGCCGCCTGGCGGAAGGTACAAACCCGTCCTAGAGCCTGTTCAAGGTCTTTTTGAAGTCGCACAAGTACCTTGCCGGGATGGGATGCAAGGCGCGGTGGGCAGCCAATAGCTCGGCTATTGGCAGGCGCCGCAACGCCACAGACCGCCCGGCAAGGCACTTGCCCGAAGGGTTGGAGTGAAATCGGGCGATGGCACTCCAATGCGATCTCCAAAAAGACCTTGAACAGGCGCTTAGCAACCAAGGAGATCTGATGACGAAGAACCAAGGCATTGGCGTGGTGGGTGTGTATGTGGACGACCAGGACGAGGCGCTGGCGTTTTATGAGGGCAAGCTGGGGTTTCGTGTGCACACCGACGTGCGCAACGGGCCGTACCGTTGGCTGACGGTGCAGCACCCCGATCAGCCGGACTTTCAGCTGGGGCTGTTCACACCCGGCCCGCCCATCCACGATGCCGCCACGGCGCAGACGTTGCGCGCCATGGTGGCCAAGGGCGCCATGCCGCCGCTGGTGTTGCATGTGGCGGACTGCCGCGCTGCGTATGCCCGGCTGCGCGACCAGGGCGTGGAGTTCACGCAAGAGCCCGTGGACCGGTACGGCAACGTGGATGCGGGTTTTCGTGACCCGGCGGGCAATGGCTGGAAGATGATCCAGCTCGCCGCCGGAGATGCGCAATGAGCGCCGGCGTGGGCATTCGGCGCCTTCACCGCTGGGTGTCGATGGCGTTCACGCTGGCCGTCGTCGCCAACTTTGTGGCCCGTGCGCAGGGCTCGGGCAACCCGCCGGATTGGGTGACGTATGCACCCCTGCCGCCACTGGCACTGCTGCTGTTGACGGGGCTGTACCTGTTTGTGCAGCCCTATTTGCGGCGGTCTGCGGTGCGGCGTTCTCCCGACGCTCAGGGCTTACCGCCCGCGTGATGGCGGGCGGCGGCGCGCAGCCATTAGTCTGCGAAGTCGGCCAGCAGTTGCAGCACGCCCTCCACCGCAGGCGAGGGCGGTGGCTGGTGGCGGTGCGCCACGGCCATGGGGCGCATGAGCGGCGGCTGCAGGTGGCGGATCTGCACGTCGTCCGCCCCCTGCTGGTCCTCCACCTCTTCCAGCGGTAGCAACGCGGCGCACTGGCTGGCCACCGCCAGGCTCTTGAGCGCGCCGGGGTAGCTCAAGGCCAGAAAGGGGCGAGGGTGGTGGCCCGCCTGGCCAAACCAGTTGGCAATCAGTCCGTGCATCTGTGTGGCGGGCGCAAACGATGCCCAGCGGCGGCTGGCCAGCCAGTCAGGGGTCACGAACTCGGGCGCCTCCCACGCTGCGGGCAGCAGGGCCACCATGGGGTCGTTGCGCCAGGGGGCCTGTCGTACCTCGGCCAAAGGCGGTTGCGGGCTGGCGACAATGGCGATGTCGAGCGTGCCGGCCTTGAGCCGCTGCATCGAGTCGGCTGAGCCGACCGCCTCCAGCCGGATCTCTACCCCGGGGCAGCGTGCCGCCAGCGCCTCCAGCATGCGCGGCAGCAGCTGCGTGCTGACACCCGCCGACACCCCCATGCGCACGATGCCTTCGCGCCCCGAGGCGCGGCGGCGCACGCGCTCCATCAGGTCATCGCAAGCGAGCAGCAGCTGGCGTCCTTCCTGCACCAGCACCTCGCCGGCGGGGGTCAGTTCGGCTTGCCGCCGGCCTCGCACCACCAGGTCGGCCTGCAGCCGCGATTCCAGCTCCTTGATGTGCAGGCTGATGGTGGGTGGTGCCAGGTGCAGCGCCTGCGCGGCCGCTGCAAAGTTGCCCAGGTCGGCAATGGCGATCAGCGTCTGCAGGTGGTCCAGGTTGAAGTTACGCATCAGTTTTTGTGAATTGAGGCTTCATTGAATTCAACTTTACAGATGGTAAGCCAAGCCCGAGCATGCGGGCCATGTTGCATCCCACCCGTTTGAACCCTCGTACTTCCGATGACGTCACGGCCCATTCGCCCGCAGACGCTGCGCCGAAGGCACCCCCCACCTCGGCAGGACAGGGCCACTGGCTTTGGCGCGCACGCATCGCTTGCCAGCGGCGGCTGGCGGCGCTGGGCGCCGCCCTGGCGCGCGCCGAAAAGCACATCACCGAGAGCTTCAAGGTACCGCCCCATGGGGGGTGATGGAGGTGGGTACCTGCACTGGTGCTGCCGTGGGGATCGGCCTACACTGCAAAACCGGTCGGACGGCCTGGACCGGGGAGCCTGGTGCCCACCAGGAGGCGCTAAGACCGAATGCAGGGCCGGATTGAGCGAAAGGACTTTGTATGTTGTCCGATTCCTCCGTAACCACCATGCTGCCTGTGATGGACATGGACCGCGCCCGTGCCTTCTACGAGGGTTGCCTGGGGCTGAAGCCCGGTGGGTTCCGGCCCGATGGCAAGTTCATCTATGCGGTAGGTGGCAGCACACTGGCGCTGTTCCCCAAGCCGGAAGGCACCAAGGCCGACCACACGGCCATCAGTTTCCAGGTGGCAGACATAGCGACAACCATCGCAGCGCTGAAACGCGCGAAGGTGGTCTTTGAGGACTACGACTTCCCGGGCCTCAAGACCGTGAACCACGTGTGCGTTCTCGGGGCCGAGAAGGCGGCGTGGTTCAAGGACACCGAGGGCAACTACCTCTGCCTCCACGAGGACATCCCCACGTAGTCCTCGGTTTGAGGAAAAAATGGCTGCTAGCGCTTATCCATCATGCGTGAGTAGCTATATCTTTAGGAGCAATTGCGCGCCACCGGCCTAGCCGTTGGCCACCCGCTGTGCAATGGCCTGTCCCACCTGCGTGGTGCTGGCC
>NZ_LMJH01000001.1:16787-17135 GCF_001428965.1 Acidovorax sp. Root275
AGGGAAGTGGCGCTCGGGGTTCAGGTTGGCCGAGGGGGCCAGGCCAATGGTGCCGGTGGTGGCCGGACCCAGGTCCGAGAGGATGTCGCCAAACAGGTTGGTGGCGGCCACCACGTCAAAACGGCCGGGCTGCAGCACAAAGCGCGCGGTGAGGATGTCGATGTGCTGCTTGTCCAGCGTGACCTCGGGGTAGTCCTTGGCCACATCGTCCGCCCTCTTATCCCACCAGGGCATGCTGATGGCGATGCCGTTGCTCTTGGTGGCCAGGGTCACGTGTTTTTTGGGGCGGCTCTGGGCCAGATCGAAGGCGAACTTCAAGAGGCGGTTGGCCCCGTGGCGGGAGTAGAC
>NZ_LMJH01000001.1:17225-53653 GCF_001428965.1 Acidovorax sp. Root275
GATCAGGGCAATCTGGTACTTTTTCTGCTGCTGGGTCACTGGGTAGGTCCTTCCGGGAGGGGTGGGCTGAAAAGGATTTTCGGCCTCAATGGTGTGATTGTTTCAAACGCCAGCGAAAACTACAATCTTGCAACTGTGGCTTCATTCTTCACGAATTGTGCATAAACATCCCGCCGCTGAGGACCTGCGCGTTTTTACGGCGGTGGTGCGCAAGTCCAGCTTTGGGGGTGCCGCCACCGAGCTGGGCACATCCCCCGCCTATGTGAGCAAGCGCATCCGCCTGCTGGAGCAGGATCTGCAGGTCAAGCTGCTGCACCGCACCACGCGGCGGGTGGCGGTGACGGAGGAGGGTGAGCGTGTCTTCCATTGGGCACAGCGCATCCTCGACGACATGGAGCAGCTGCTGCAGGAGGTGGCCGTCACGCGCAGTGAGCCGCGCGGGCTGCTGCGCGTGAGCAGCAGCTTTGGTTTTGGGCGGCAGATCGTGGCGCCTGCGGTGTCGCGCCTGGTGGAGCGGCATCCGGGCCTACAGGTCCGGCTCGAAGTGTTCGACCGGCTGGTGGACGTGGCGGGCGAAGGGTTTGACCTGGACGTGCGTGTGGGCGACGAGATTGCCCCACACCTGATCGCACGCCGCCTGGCCGACAACCACCGTGTGTTGTGCGCGGCGCCCGCCTACCTGGCGCGCAAAGGCATGCCCCGTGTGGTGGCCGATCTGGCCGCACACGACTGCCTGGTGATCAAGGAGCGCGACCACCCGTTTGGCGTGTGGCGCCTGCGCAGCGGCGCGCAGGAAGAGTCGGTGAAAGTGCGTGGCCCGCTGTCGGCCAACAACGGCGAGATGGCCGTGCAGTGGGCGGTGGATGGGCGTGGCGTGGTGCTGCGCTCGCTGTGGGATGTGGGTGCGCACCTGCAGGCCGGGCGCCTGGTGCAGGTGCTGCCGCAGTGGCAGCAGGAGGCCAATGTGTGGGCCGTGTACCCCACACGGCTGGAGCGGTCGGCGAAGGTGCGCGTCTGCGTGGAGTTTCTGCAGGAGCACTTTAGCGCTGGGGGGATGGCTCCGGCGGCGGGAAGTGACGGCGCCAGTGAAAACGGTGCGGTTTGAAGTAAAAATAGCCGCCAGCGCTTATCTGGTAAGCGCAAGCAGCTATCAAAATGATATTGACCGCCACGCAGGCCGCCGTGCGGCCCACCGTGTGGTGTTATCGAGGTTCTGGCCGTCGGTGGATCAGCCTGCCAGCGCGGCCTTCACCGCTGCCGACACCTGGCCCATGTCGGCCTTGCCCGCCAGGCGGGTCTTGACCACGCCCATGACCTTGCCCATGTCGCCAGGGCCAGCGGCGCCCAGTTCGGCCACGATGGCTTTCACGGCAGCCAGGGTTTCTTCGGCGGACATGCGCTCGGGCAGGTAGGCCTGCAGCACCACGAGTTCCGACTTCTCCTTGTCGGCCAGGTCCTGGCGCGCTGCCTGCTCGAAGGCCGCGATGGAGTCCTTGCGCTGCTTGATCAGCTTGTCCACGATGGCGACCACGGCCACATCGTCCAGGACCACGCGCTCATCCACTTCTTTTTGCTTAAGTGCAGCCAGCAGCAGGCGGATGGTACCCAGGCGCTCGCTGTCCTTGGCGCGCATGGCGGTCTTCATGTCTTCGGTGATCTGGTCCTTGAGGCTCATGAGGGCTTCCTTTTTATGGTCAGGCTGAGACAAAGGGTCTGCCAAAAGGCTTTCTGGCGTCGTTGCAACGCCTTGTCGTAGCAACACTACTGCCTGCGGCGTTGACGCCTAGCCAGAAAGCCTTTTGGCAGACCCGAAAAAACAAAAACCCGCGCTTGGCGTCCCTAGCGCGGGTTTTGGGACCCAAGCGAACAAGGCTTGGGGCCGAAGATCAGTACATCTTCTTGGGCAGTTGCATGCTGCGAACGCGCTTGTAGTGGCGCTTCACGGCGGCTGCCTTCTTGCGCTTGCGCTCGGCGGTGGGCTTTTCGTAGAACTCACGGGCGCGCAGGTCGGTCAGCAGGCCGAGCTTTTCAATGGTGCGCTTGAAGCGGCGCAGTGCAACGTCAAAGGGTTCGTTTTCTTTTACGCGGATCGTAGTCATTAGCTAATGGTTTTCCAAAATGTTGCTCGCAGAGGGGCTTGGGGAGATCGGGCCTCAAGTCCGTACAAAGCGGTTTCCCCGTCTGTAACTAGTATTTGGCCGACGGGGCATTGCCAGCAAAGCCGGAGATTATAGCCTTTGTGGCGTGAATGGGAAGCACCCCGGTGCAGCTTCGCAGCTTCCCCTTCTCTCGCTGCGCGGGAGGAGGAGGACGCCGGTGGCCTGGCAAAGCCAGTTCCACGGTGACACTGGCCAGGGGCTCGCCAGTCTTACCGGGTGGCGGCAGCCTCAACGACTGCGCATCCCTGCATGCGTGGCTGGGAGGGTCGTAAATGGCGTGGAAATTGCTTCACGTTGTAACAATCATTTTCCACCGTCGGTGGGCTGCCCAGGTCATCCGCCCGGGCAGGCCTTCGCCGCAGACACCATGGCATTCATGCACCGCGTATCGGGTTGGCTGGGCCGCCTCAGTGTGGGCCGCAAGCTCATGCTCATCTATCTGCTGGACCTGTCGGCGGTGATCTATGTGTCCAGCATCCTGATCCACGAAAAGTACGTGGCCATCGATTTCACGCGCAAGGAAATCGTCGGCACCACGTATGCGGCGGTGCTGCGCGACGGGCTCATGGGGCAGTTTCTGGATGCGTCCCAGCAGCCGCCGCTGGCGGCCGAAGTGATTGCACGGCTGACGGGGGTGCGCAAGGCCCATGACGAGCAGTTGCGCACGCAGGAAGTGGGCGAACGCTTCAGCACCGTGTTGGAGCAGCTGGCCTCCCAGCCGCCGTCTGCAACGGATGCGCAGGTTCTGACCGGCATGCGCAGCCAGCTGCTGCGCGAGGGCCGTGAGTTGCTCACCACGGTGGGCAACCAGTCCAACCTGATCCTGGACCCGGACCTGGACAGCTACTACGGCATGTCGCTGGTGGTGCTGCGTTTTCCGGAGTTGCTCCAGGCGGTGCACGACACGGTGGTGTTTTTGAACGCGGCGCAGACCGGGCGCGGGCCGCAGTGGTCCTTTGATTTGCTCACGCTCGTGGGGCGGCTGGACGCGGTGATGCAGGGTATCGAGTCGGACTACAACCAGGCGTTCATCGCGGGCTCGCCCGAGATGCGGGCTGCCCTGGGGGGGCAGCGCGAAGCGCTGAAGGCTTCGCTGGAGGGGTTTCAGGCCTTGCTGCAGGGTGTGGCAGCCGGGGAGTCGCGCCTGACGCTGGCCCAGGTGGGCGCGCAGCAGGCGCAGGTGCTGGGCGCCCTGCGCGATGCCTGGGGCGTGGGCATCACCGACCTGGAGCGGCTGCTGAACCGCCGCGTGGACGGGCTTTATGCCCGCATGTGGCTGCACCTGGGCACCGCGCTGGTGCTGCTGGGCTGCATCCTGAGCCTGGTGACGTTGGTGGCCCGGCAGATCGCCAAGCCGCTGCAGCAGCTGGCGCGGGTGGCCGACCAGGTGCGCCAAAGCGGCGACCACACCCTGCGCGCGCACTGGTCGAGCCGCGACGAGATCGGCCGCCTTGTCACGGCCTTCAACGAGATGCTGTCCCAGCTCGACCGCGACCGCCTGCTGCAGCAGGAGCTGGCCGCCAGCGCCCGCGCCGCCGAGGCGCAGCGCGAGCTGGTGGAGGCGTTCCCGATCCCGATGGTCGTCACCTCGGTGCCCGAGCACGAAGTGCTGCATTCGAACGCGCCGGCCGGCCACTGGCTGGGCGGCCGCAAGACCGACCCCTGGGCCGTGGGGCTGGAGCCCGGCGTGCGGGCGCGGTTCTTCCAGCGCCTGGCGGACCAGGGCTCGGTGGATGAATTCGAGGTGCGCTGGAAGGGCAGCACCGAGCCTTCGTGGGCCGTGCTGTCGGCGCGGCGGCTGCAGTTCCAGGGGCGCGACGCGGTGCTCACGGCGTTCACGCCGATCAACGTGCTCAAGGTGATGGAGCAGCGGCTGGAGCTGTGGGCCAAGGTGTTCGAGGCCTCGTCCGAGGGCATCATCATCATGAACGCCGAGCAGCAGATCATCAGCGTGAACAAGGCGTTCTGCCGCAGCACGCACTACGACTTCTACGAGGTCATCGGCGAGGACCTGGGCTTCTTGCTGGAAGAGGCGGGCGGCGAGCCGCTGTCGGCGCAGATCAGCCGCACCATGCTCGACAAGGAGTCCTGGCAGGGCGAGGTGCGTTTTCGCCGCCGCTCGGGCGAGACCTACCCGGCCTGGCTCATGGTGTCTGCGGTGCGCGAGACCAAGGGTGGCGCGGTGGCCAACCACATCGGCATCGCCATCGACATCACCGACCGCAAGCGCAGCGAAGAGCGCATCCAGTTCCTGGCGCACCATGACGTGCTGACCGAGCTGCCCAACCGCTCGCTGTGTGTGCAGCGCCTGCAAATGGCGCTGGCGCAGGCGCCGATCACCGGTGAAAAGGTGGCCGTTCTGTTTATCGACCTGGACCGCTTCAAGGCCATCAACGACACGCTGGGCCACCACATCGGCGACGGCCTGCTGCGCTCGGTGGCCGGGCGCCTCACGCAGGCCGTGCGCAGCCGCGACACCGTCAGCCGCCTGGGCGGCGACGAGTTCGTGGTGGTCATGCGCGATGTGGCAGGGCGCGAGGACGTGCAGCAGCTGGTGGAGCGGCGGCTGATCCCGCTCATCCGCCAGAGCCACCCGGTGGAAGGGCACGAGCTGAACGTGTCGTGCAGCGTCGGCATCGCCGTCTACCCCGAGGACGGCAGCGACATCGACGAGCTCATGCGCCGCGCCGACGCAGCCATGTACGAGGCCAAGACCACGGGCCGCGACATGGCGCTGTTCTATTCGGCCGAGACCGACCAGCGCGCGCTGGCGCGCCAGACCCTGGAGCAGCAGCTGCGCCGCGCACTGGAGCGCCAGGAACTGAGCCTGCACTACCAGCCGCGCCTGGCCGCCAAGGGCGGCAGCCTGCTGGGCGTGGAGGCCCTGCTGCGCTGGAGCAGCCCCACCCTGGGCAACGTACCGCCCAGCGAATTCATCCCCATTGCCGAGGAGACCGGCATGATCCGCGCGATCGGCGGCTGGGTGCTGCAGCAGGCCTGTGAGCAATGGGCGCGCTGGCAGGCGCCGCTGGCGGGCCATCCAGCACGTGCGCTGGCCCATCCGCTGGCGAATGTCTCCATCTCGGTCAACCTCTCGGCCGCGCAGCTGGCCGACCCGGTGCTGGTGACGGACATCGAGGCGCTGCTGGCGCGCACCGGCATGCCGGCCCACCGGCTGGAGCTGGAAATCACCGAATCGCAGCTGATGGACAACGCCCACGCGGCCGAGCAGCAACTGGCCGCGCTCAAGTCGCTGGGTGTGCAGCTGTCCATCGACGACTTTGGCACCGGGTATTCGAGCCTGGCCTACCTCAAGCGTTTTGACATCGACCGGCTCAAGGTGGACAAGTCCTTCGTCCACGACATGCTGAGCAATCCCGCCGACATGGCGATCACGCGCGCCATCATCGCCCTGGGCCACACGCTGGGCCTCAAGATCGTGGCCGAGGGCGTGGAAGACCTGGCCACGGCGCAGGTGCTGAGCGCGCTGGATTGCGAGGAACTGCAGGGCTACCACTTCAGCCGCCCGCTGCCGCCCGAGGCGCTGCACGCCTGGGCCCTGGAGCATGGCGTGCTTCAGGCCGCATCGGTGCGGGGGCTGGGTTTTGGCAGCACACAGCCTGCACCGCTGTGGGGGTGATCCAGTGCTCGGTGTCCGGCCGCACCCGTCAGGCAAGCCGGATGTGCAGCGCGACGGCCAGTCCGACCAGGATGGCGCCCGGGGCCATATTGCCCAGCCATAGCGAGGTGCGTGAGGTCGAGCGGCCGGAGATGCGCGAGTCTGCCCGCAGGTAGGCATCGCCCTCATCAGTGCGCAGCCACCACACCATCACCGCGCCCCCGGCCAGTGAGCCCACGCCCAGGGCCGCGAGGATCGCGATGAAGATGTTTCCGCCAATGCTTGCTGCAGGGACGAGGGCAATCAGTGCGCCCACGGCCGTTGCGGCCGCTTGGTACTTTTCTGCGCGTTCGAATCCATCCATGCCGTGGCTCCCGCCGTGTCACCGGTAAAGCGATGTGTTGTTGCCGGGAGTTTAGGTGCGATGCCCCTCCCGATTGCGAACGGAGTGCGTCAGTGGTCCGCTGGCGGCAGTGCCTGCGCGCACGCCGCGGCGCTGGCCCAGGCCCACTGAAAGTTGTAGCCCCCCAGCCAGCCCGTCACATCGACCACTTCGCCAATGAAATACAGGCCTGGCTGCGTCTTGCACTCCATGGTCTGCTGCGACAGCACCCGCGTGTCCACACCGCCCAGCGTGACCTCGGCCTTCTTGTAGCCCTCGGTGCCGGTGGGCGTCAGCTCCCAGCGCGCCAGCTGTTCGGCCAGCCGCGCCAGGGCCTTGTCGCTGGCCTCGTTGATGGGGCGCTGCCAGTCGGGCTCGCGCTGGGCCCAGGCATCGGCCAGGCGGCTCGGGACCAGGGTGGCCAGCTCGTTGGCAATCAGCTTGCGCGAGCGGGCTTTGCCCTGCGCCAGCGCAGCCGGCAGATCCACCGTGGGCGCGAGGTTGATGGCCAGCGGCGTGCCCTCCTGCCAGTAGCTGGAGATCTGCAGCACTGCGGGGCCCGAGAGGCCGCGGTGGGTGAACAGCAGATCCTCGTCGAAGACCATGCGGTTCTTCTTGGAGCCGGTGCTGATCTGCACCGGCAATGCCAGCCCGGCCAACTGCGCATACGGCGCCCAGAGAGCGCCATCAAAGGTCATCGGCACGAGGCCGGGGCGGCGCTCGATGAGCGGGATGTTGAACTGCTGCGCCAGGCGGTAGCCAAAGTCGGTCGCACCGATCTTGGGAATGGACAACCCGCCCGTGGCGACGACCAGCGAGCGCGCCCGCACCGGGCCTCGGTCAGTATCAATTTGATAGCTGTAAGCGCTTGATGGATAAGCGCCAGGGGCTGAAAACACTATATTTTTGACCGCACAAGGCTGCCAGTGCGTCACCTGGCCCGCCGCGCACTCGGCCAGCAGCATGGCGATGATGTCCTCGGCCGAGCGGTCGGCAAACAGCTGGCCCTTGTGTTTTTCGTGGAACGCAATGCCGTGTTTTTGTACCAGCGCAACGAAGTCGGCGGGCGTATAGCGCGACAGCGCCGAGCGGCAGAACTGCGGGTTCTGCCCCACGAAGTGTTTGTGGGGCGCGGCAGGGTCCAGGTCGCGGTTGGTGAAGTTGCAGCGCCCGCCGCCCGAGATGCGGATCTTCTCGGCCACCTTCTCGGCATGGTCGATCAGCAATACCTTCAGGCCCCGCTGGCCCGCCTGGGCGGCGCAGAACAGGCCGGCGGCACCGGCGCCGATGATGACGGCGTCAAAAACAGAGGGGGTGTGGGACACAGTGATGAACAGGCAGCGGTGGCGGGGCCGCCATTGTCGCCGCAGCGTTCATTGGGGCGATCACGCGTCATTGCCGGTACACCCCGCCGGAGCCCACCACCGCAATGTCCACAAAATTCGAGCCGTGGTGGTTCTGTGCGCTGAACTGGTAGCTGTAGCCGCCCAGGTCGAGGTTGCCCAGGCCTTCCATGGCCTGGACCAGGCTGGCCCGGGTGACGCCGGGCCCTGCCGCGCGCAGGCCTTCAATGAGCACGCGCGCATCCATGTAGCCGGTATAGCGGTCGTAGTCCACGGGCTTGTCGTGGCGCTTCATGGATGCCTGGAATTCGCGCGTGAGTGCAATCGTGGGCTTGCTCGGCGATGGGCCGGTGCGCGCTACGGCCAGGCCGCGCGCATCGTCGCCCAGCGCCTTGAGCACCGCCGTGCCCGCGCCCAGGGACAGGGTGTAGACCGGCACGCCCAGGTTCGCACGGTTGGCGCGTACATAGGCCACCACGGGCGGGCCCGCCGCCACCAGCAGCACGGCTTGTGGTTTCTGGGCGGCCAGGGCCTTGGCGGCTTCGTTGGCGTCTTCCCCGGTCGGGGCGAGGGCATGCGAGCCGGCCAGCGTCGCGCCCTCGGCGGCAAGGGTCTTTTCGACCAGTGGCAAAAGCAGCTTGCCAAAGTCATTGTTCTCGTAGGCCACGGCGATGCGTGCACTTTGCACGGCCACCAGGTTGCGCACAATTTTCACCAGCTCATCGGCGTAGCTGGCCCGGGTGGTGAACAGATAGGGGTGCTGCTGTGCCCGGATGGCCGGGCTGCCGGTGTACACCGAGATCAGCGGCAGCCTGGCTTGCGCCAGGTAGGGCAGCAGCGCCATCACCTGAGACGTGCCGGACACGCCAAACAGGGCCAGCACACCCTCTTTTTCGCTCAGCTGCTTGGCGTTCTCCAGCGTGCGGCGTGGATCGAACCCATCGTCCAGCGACACCAGCCGGACCTTGCGCCCGCCGATGCCGCCCTTGGCGTTGGCGTCTTCCACCGCGGCGTCCTGTCCTTCATGGATGGGCGCGAGAAAAGGGGCCATGCCACCCGACAACGCGGTAGACCGGCCAATGAGAATGTCGCCCTTGCCTGGAGTGGGTTGTGCTCTGGCGGACAGGCTGGCGAGGGCCGCACCGCCTGCCAGCGCCAGCACGAGACTGCGGCGGCGTGCCAGGGAAAGCCGCTGGCTAGCGGACAGGGCAACGTGGGTCTTCATCAAACAGCTCCTCCTGGTGTCGGCCACCGTGGTCACAAGGTGCGGCGATGGTAGGAGGGCGGTGGCTGCGCACCCACCGGGTTTTTACCGGGGCTGCGTCAAGTTAGGGACAGGCGCCTATCCCTATCCCTTGCGCAGGAGCGGAAACCTGGACGGCTGTCCAAAGCCATGGGGCACGCAGCCGCTCCGCACGCCGTGCTTCGTGGGCCAGGGCCCGGTGTGATCGCGGAGGCGGCGGGCAGGTTGCGCGCGGCGCGTTAGCATGTGGCATCCACCCGCCAAGGACTGCTCCATGAAACCGATCCACTGTGCCGCCTGCGCCCTGGCGCTGGGCTTTCTGGCTCCGGCGTGGGCCATCAACAAATGTACGGACGCCAATGGCAAGGTGTCGTTCCAGGACGAGCCCTGCGCGGGCCAGGGCGAGAAGATCGAGGTACGGCCTGCCATGCAGGGCGCCAGCCCCGTTCAGCCCGGCCCCTCCACCGCAAAGGAAGGCGCCTTCGGCGCAACCTGGCAGCGCAAGCACTATCTGCAGAACCAGGGCGTGCCCCAGGCGCGCGCGGCCGTCGAGCGCAACCAGCAGGAATGCGCTGCAATGGCACCGGATACCGCAGTGGCCCATGCGGGCCCGCTGCGGCGCAGCACCCTGGCGTCAGGTTCCCAGTTCGCGCAGGAGCGTGCGGCCGGGGCCGACAAGGACAAAGCCGCGTGTGAGGCGCGAACCAACGAGCTGCGCAACCAGCTGAAGTCGCTCGAAGCCGAACTCGGCAAGCTGTAATGCTTCGGGCGGGCCTACCTCAGCCCTTCCAGGTGAACGGAAACTTGAACTGCTTCACAAACCCGTTGGGCACATAGTCGCCCAGCACACCATAGTGTTCGGGCCAGAGCTTGGTGCTTTTCACGGCGGTGCCAAAGAGGTAGTCAAGGAAGGCAAAGTGCGCGGCGTAGTTCTTGTCCAGCGCCTCCTGGTCCTGGCTGTGGTGCCAGTGGTGGAAGTTGGGCGTGACCAGCACGTAGCGCAGCGGGCCCAGGCGCACGCTCACGTTGGCGTGGTTGAACACGGCCTGGAAGCCGACGATGACGATGTAGGCGTCGATCACTTCCTTGGAAAACCCCAGCACGTAGATGGGGGCCAGCACCAGCGTGCGCGTGATGATCAGCTCCAGGATGTGCTGGCGCGATCCCGCCATCCAGTCCATGCTTTTGACGCTGTGGTGCACGGCGTGCAGGCGCCACAACACAGGTACCTCGTGGTAGGCACGGTGGGTCCAGTACTGCACCAGGTCGGCCACCAGCACGATGAGGAACAGCGCCACCCAGAAGTTCAGGCCCTGCACCCAGCCGCGAATACCGTCGTTGGCCGCCCAGCCAAAAAACCGGTGCACGATGAGGTTGGTGGCCAGCAGCACGAAGCCCACCACCATGTGGTTCACGATGAAATGGTGGAAGTCCGTCTGCCACTCGGCGCGGAAGATGGGCTGGTCCTTGCGCAGCGCGAACAGCTTCTCGATGAAGATGAAGATCAGCGAGCTGCCCAGCAGGTCGAGGATGAACCAGTCCAGGCCGATGTACGGGGTGTTGTCGGGGAAGTTCGGGTCCACTTCGACTTTGTGGCCGCCCAGGAACGCCGCCAGCGCCACCATGGCAAAGGCAAACGTGGCCAGCCAGCGCGATCGGTTGAAGAGGATGTTGACGAGGGAGATGCCCCCTGCGATGGCCATGGCGGTCAGCATGATGTAGCGGATCACCGTTACGTCGTAGCTCTTGCGCAGTTGTGGCGTGGTCAGGTATTCGGGGAAGTGGAAGGCCAGCACGCCCAGAAAACACAGGATGGCCAGCGTGAGCGCAATCACGCCGGACACGAGGCCCCGCCCGCGCCGCAGCGCGCCATGGCTTTCGGTGAATTCATTGAGTTTGTCGATTTCGAGCATGCTTTCCCCTCTGGCCTCCCGGCCTGCTTGGCTTTTTGATGGGCCGTGATCTGGCTTGTGTGGCGCGAGTGTAGCGGCCTGCGGCGTTGTGCCTGCAACACGGTGGAGCCCTAAAATCGTGGCATGAACATCCCTTCACACCAACTCAGCATGACGGTGCTGATGTCTCCCGACATGGCCAATTTCTCCGGCAATGTGCACGGCGGGGCCATTCTCAAGCTGCTGGACCAGGTGGCCTATTCGTGCGCAAGCCGCTATTCGGCCTGCTATGTGGTGACACTGAGCGTAGACCAGGTGATGTTCCTGCAGCCCATCCATGTGGGGGAGCTGGTGACCTTCCTGGCCAGCGTGAACTACACCGGTTCCTCGTCGATGGAGGTCGGCATCAAGGTGGTGGCCGAAGACATCCGCTCGCAGGTGGTGCGGCATGTGAACAGCTGCTTCTTCACGATGGTGGCCGTGGACGAGGCGCGCAAGCCGGTGCAGGTGCCGCCGCTGTCGCCTTCCACGCCCGACGAACGCCGCCGCTGGGATGCGGCACTGCTGCGCAAGTCCTTGCGCAAGGAGCTGGCGGAGCGTTTCAGGCAGGTGCGCGAGACCGCTGGCGGGTAGGCCGGGAACCCGGAACAAAAAAGGGCCCCTGCATGGCAGGAGCCCTTGTTCAATTGGGGGAAAAGTTGCTTAGCGCGCGGCGCAGAAACCGAATTCGGCCGCAGCCCCGGGGGCGAGGGTCTTGTTCCAGTCCACACCGGACGCGTTCAGGTTGCTGCCCGCCTGCGACCAGGTGGCATTCCACAGGTTGTTGACGGTGCCGCTCACGGGGATGGTGATGGCCCAGTTGCCCGCGGCATTGCCCTGGTTGGTGACCCGAACCCGCTGGCAATAGCCTGAGTTCCAGACGCTGTCCATCATCTCCTGCACCGAGAAACCGCCGGCAGGCGTTGGCGTGGTGGGCGTGGTTGGGGTCGTGGGAGTGGTTGGTGTTGTCGGGGTGGTGGGCGTCGTGCCATCGCCCCAGAGCCGCTGCAGCAGCTGGACCTTGTCGGTGCGCACGGTGGTCCAGTCGTCATCCAGAATGCCGCCGGTGTCGCCACTGTTGGGGTTCCACGACCAGTAGAAGCCGCTGCGCATGCCCTTGCCGACCATGTAGTCCACCAGCGCGTTCTGCCACAACACGTCGCGCGCATCGCCACGGCCAAACTTGCCGCCGAACTCGCCCAGCATCACGGCATAGCCCGCCTGCACGAACTGGCCGAAATGCTGGTCCCAGATGGCCGGCATGTTGCTCGGGAAGTTGGAGGCGTTGAAGTAGGGCTGCACATAGACATCGGGTCCATAGGTGTGCGGCGCCAGCAGCAGGCGGTTGGCCGGAATGTTCAGGGGCGTGCAGGCCAGGGGTTCCAGGTTGCCACCCCAGAAGTGCGCGTTGCCGCCCGAGCAGCTGGGGTTCTCGCCGATGCCTTCCACGGCGATCAGCCATTGAGGCGCCACTTGCAGCACGGCCGCTGCGGCGCGCTCGGCCGCGCGGTTCCAGTCTGTGGCGTTGTTGCCGGTGCCCCAGGTGGCCGCGCCGTGGGGTTCGTTCTTGATGTCCAGGCCGATCACGCCGGGCACGCTTGCGTAGCGCTGCGCCACAAAGGTCAGGTCGCTGATCCACTGCTGCTCGCTGTAGCCGGGGGTGTACCAGAGTTCACTGATGGTCTGGCAATCGGGGGTGTGGTGGTCCAGCAGCACATACATGCCACGGTTGCTCAGCTCGCTGACGACCTTGTCCATCACCTGGATGGCTGACAGGCCCTGCAGATCGGCATTGCGGCTGTAGTCGATGCTGTCGGGCGGGGCCGAGCCGTGCAGGGTGGCGGGGCAAAACGGCAGGCGCACGGCATTGAAGCCCTGGGCCTGCATCTGCGTGATCATGTCGGTCCAGTTGCGTGCCCACAGGCCATGCACCACGTGGTTGTTGGTCTCAAAGCCAAACCAGTTCACGCCGCGCAGCTGGATGGCCTTGCCTGCACCGTCCAGCACCTTGCCTGCATTGATTTCGTAGCTCCAGGCCATGCTGGTGCTTGCCAGCAGGCAACCGGCCAACGCCAGGCTCTTGCACAGGGTGGTGATCTTCATGGCTTACGCGTCTCCCGAAAGTGTTGTGTGTCTGGCGTGAAAAAGGGGCGGGTCCGCTGCAGCCGGGCTACCGCCTGTCCGTGGGCGGAGTGTGGGCGCTCTGCCCATCCGCCACCGTTTCCAATGGCTGTCAATTGTAAGTGCCTGTTGCACCCATTTCAGGCTGCGCCACGGCTGCGTCCGGCCAGCGAGACCGCCTGCAGCGAAAGTCCGTCGATTTCGTTGGTGATGCCGGAAAGTACGTTCGCCACCACGGCGAATTCCCGTCCGTGCTGGCCTGCGCGGGCCGCCATGACCTGGGCATTGAAGCTGACCACCTTGGCCTCGCGGGCCACCGTCTGGATCGACGCCACAATGCCTGCCAGCTCCTTCATGAGGGTTTCGGACTTCGCCTTGCCCACCTGGTCGAACACCGTGGTGGCGGTATTGAGCGCCTCCAGCACACTGTCGGTGGTTTGTACGAGCCGGTCCAGCACTTCCTCGACGCGTGGGCTGCGGCGTTCCGTGAAGTCCAGCGCGGTGCCTACCTGTTGTGCAAAGGCGTCGATGGTGGCGCCCACGCCGCTGGGGCCTTGGTACACCTTGCGGATGCGGTCGGCATCGGCGGTATCAAGGTGGCGCGGCGTATCTACCAACGTGGCCTGGCTGGTGGTGAACAGTGCCAGCGTGCTGCGTGCTGCTTTCAGATGCAGGTCGCTGCCGCCCGCTGCCAGCACGGTCTGCAGGACCATCCGTTGGGACAGCATGCGCTGGCGCGCTGCGAGGTTGACCAGCGACATCTCGTTGTCGCGGGGTGCCGATGACGGGGCCACGGAGGGGGTGAAGGGCGCTGGAGTGGTGCCGGTGCGTGGGGAAAGGGAATAGGCTGCCATGGGGGTCCTTTCGCGCATTGCATTCAGATACATGTTTCAAGCAATACCCGGGCCAATGTGCTGGATGCGCGTTGCAAAAAAGGGAGTTTTCTGTGCTTGCCGCGCGTCTCTGTGGCGGCGCTCGGCGGGGCAGTCCAGGTGCCTCGTCGCAAAGGGGCAAGCAAGGCCTGCTCCGGGCAACAAGCGTGGGAAGCGGGTCAGGGTGCACCGGCATGGCGCGCACACCGTGCACCAGAGTTGCCGGTACGTCGGGAGACCCTGCCTTGCGGGGTTCTACACGGCGCGCCGCGCCAGCGGGGCGTCAGCGGCGGCATCCTGCGATGCCAGGGCCACGCCGCGCACCACATCGCCCACCACGATCACCGACGGGCTGGCCAGCCCGTCGCGCGTAATGGTGGCGTGCAGCGCACCCAGGGTGGTGACCGCATGCCGCTGGTGTGGCAGGCTGGCGTGCTGGATGATGGCCACGGGTGTGCTGGCGGGCAGGCCGGTGAGCAGTTCCTGCTCGATGGTGGCAGCGCCACTCACACCCATGTAGATCACCAGCGTGAGCTTGGCGTCGCGGGCCGTGGCGGCCAGCTGGCGCCAGTCGGTGCCCGCGTCGCCGGGCTTGGCGTGGCCGGTGACAAACACCACGCCGTGGGCATGCTCACGGTGGGTGAGCGGTGCGCCCAGCGAGGTCAGGCCCGCCAGGCCCGCCGTGATGCCGTTGACCACAGTGACGGGCACACCGGCGGCGCGCAGGTGCTCCACTTCTTCACCACCACGGCCAAAGATGAACGGATCGCCACCCTTGAGACGCACCACGTTCTCGCCTTCGTTCACCGCCATCAGCATCAGTTTTTCAATGAAGGCCTGGGGGGTGCTCTTGCAGCCGCCACGCTTGCCCACGTAGATGATGCGGGCCGTGGGGGATGCGTGTGCCACGATGGCATCGCTCACCAGGTCATCCACCAGCAGCACGGTGGCCGCCTGGATGGCCTTGAGCGCCTTGATAGTCAGCAGCTCCGGGTCGCCCGGGCCTGCGCCGACCAGCGTGCAGCTGCCGCCGGTGCCCAGGTGGGGTGTGGAGGGGGGCAGGGTGGTGGTGGGCGTGGGGCGGCTCATGGGGATGTCTCCGAAACTGTTTGATCGGCAAGTCGCAAGATATGTTCCACCTGCCGTTTGATGGCCGGCGGGATCGGCAACTCGCCGGCCATCACGCGGCGCGTGTAGGCCGCCGTGGTGGCCACGTCGATCTCTGCAGGCAGGCCGGGCACTTCGCTGGCCGTGCCAGGCTGCTGGGATTCCAGCACCTGGTGCACGCCGCGCACAAAACCGTCGTAGCGGGGCGTGCGGCGGGGGTCGGTGGCGACCTCGCCTTCCAGGCCACGCGAGAGCAGTGCTGTCATGCCCAGCGTGCCGAACGTGGTTTGCAGCATCTCGAAGTATTCGGGGTGCGTGTAGGCCGTGACCACGACCGAGGGCCCTGCGCACGGGCTCATCAGCTTGACCACGCTGTGCCCCGGGTTGCGCAGGCCTACCACCTCGCGCACCGACAGCAGGCGCGCCAGGCCCGCGTGCAGGTGTTGGGTGTGGATGTGGTGCACCGTGCCATTTGCTATCTTTTCAGGAGCTTCTAGCGCAGGTATATCCAGCGCGAGCAGCACATCCGATGCCAAAATGCGGCGCGCCTCGGTGCGCATGCCATGCAGCAGCACGGGCAGGCCCTCACGTGCCAGCAGCAGGGCCAGCAGCGGTGTCAGCACCGGCAGCTTGCGCGCACCGTTGTAGCTGGGCAGCACGATGAGCGGGCGGTCGGTGGCGGGCAGCAGGGCCAGGCGCTGGTGCGTGGCATCGAGAAAGCCGCACATCTCCTCCGACGTCTCGCCCTTGATGCGCATGGCCAGGCAAAAGGCGCCAATCTCCAGGTCGCTCACCTGACCATCCAGAACCTGGCCGAACAGATCCGTGGCCTGCTCGCGCGTCAGTGGCTTGGCGCCGCGTGCGCCACGGCCGATCTCTTTGATGTACTGGCTAATGCCCATGGTCTTTTTTTGGCGGGATCGGTGAAACAGGGCTCCAGCGTCGTTATCTCGGCTTGCCGTACGCAAGCACTGTCTGCGCCGAGATGCCTAGCTGGAGCCCTGTTGCACCCATCCTGGTGTCTTGGGGGATATGTTCGCTATTTTCCTGCAACCTAGAGAACTTTTCGTTATATGGCGGCCTGTGCCAAGGGCTTGGACGCCAGCGGCCCCGTAGCGCGCACCATGCGCTTGAGTTCGGGCAGGCACGAGCCGCAGTTGGTGCCGCAGCGCAGCTTGCCCTGCAGCTGGGCCAGGCGGTCGTCGTCGGTGCCGTGGCAGCGCGCCAGTTCGGCGGTGATGGCGGTGTCCGTCACGTTGAAGCAGGTGCACACCGATTTGCCGCGCGACTGCACGGCCACGGGTGCCTTGGCGCCGGGCACCAGCAGAAGGCGGCCGTAGGTTTGGGCAGGCAATTCTTCTTGCAGCAGGGTCTTGAGCCAGCCTTCGGCGCTGGTGTCGCCCGCGAGCACGATGCCTTCGAGCGTGGTGCTGTCCCCGTGGCGTGCCAGCCGCGCGGCGCGGCGCTGGCCGCGTTTTTTGTCGGCATAGCGCAGCGTGTCGGCGCCAGCCAGGCCCATCAGGGATTCAATGCGCTCCACAGTGGCGTCGGGCGGTGCCTCGTGCGCAGCGGCGCGCAGCAGCACACCCACGCGCTCACGGCCGGGTTCGCCCAGCGGTGTGTTGTTGCTGAAGGGCACACAGCTAGCAAACGGGAACTGCGCCATCAGCGCGGACAGCGCCTCGCGCGTGGCCTGGGCGCTGTCGGCGGGCAGCCAGGCCATGGCCAGCAGTGTCCAGGGCAGCTCGGCCTTGAGCACCTTCACCGCCGCGTGCTTGAGCTCGGGCTGCTTGGACGTGGGGCAATAGGCCGAGGTGGTGAGCGCGTTCACGCCTGCCAAGCGCTCGCCGGTGGACGAGCAGCCGCTCAGGAACTCGCTGCCCCAGTGCATGGCCATGAAGGCCTGCGACAGGCCCACGGTGGTGTCGGCCTGCGCGGGCACCACGATGGTGCCGCGCTTGCTCGTCACATAGACCAGGTCGCCGTTCTTCAGGCCGCGCCGCTCCATGTCCTGCGGGTGCAGCTGCACGCTGGGCTCGGCCACATGGCCAAACAGGCGGCCCAGGGTGCCGGTGCGCGTCATGCCGTGCCACTGGTCGCGCAGGCGACCCGTGGTCAGGCTGAAGGGGTAGCGCGATTCGCGTTGTTCGGCCGTAGGCAACCAGGCGTGTGCTGCAAAACGTGCGCGGCCATCGGCGGTGGGGAAGATGCCGTCTTCGTACAGGCGGGCCTTGCCGGTGGTGGCGCCCTCGGGCAGCGGCCACTGCTGCGGGCCTTGGGATTCGAGCATCTCCCACGACAGGCCGGTGATGTCCAGGTCGCGGCCGCGGGTGCTTTCGCGGTGTTCGTTCCACACGGTTTCGGCGCCCTGGTCGGCATGGTCGGTGGTGTAGGGGAACAGCGTGGGCTGGCCGGGGCGCAGGCGTGCCTCCAGCTGGTGCGCAAACTGCACCGCAATGGCCCAGTCGTGGCGTGTTTCGCCGGGGGTGGGCACGGCAGAGCGCACGCGCGAGATGCGGCGCTCGCTGTTGGTCACGGTGCCGGTTTTTTCACCCCAGGTGGTGGCGGGCAGCAGCAGGTCGGCATAGGCGCAGGTGGCGGCGGTGGCAAAGGCCTCCTGCACCACCACGAACTCGGCGCGCTGCAGTGCGCGGCGCACGGTGGCCTGGTCGGGCATGCTCTGCGCGGGGTTGGTGCAGGCGATCCACAGGGCTTTGATCTCACCATCGGCGGCGGCCTGGAACATCTCCACCGCCGTCTTGCCGGGCTTGCTGGGCACATCGGCCACGCCCCACAGCGCGGCCACTTCGGCGCGGTGCTGCGGGTTGGCCAGGTCGCGGTGGGCGGTCAGCAAATTGGCCAGACCCCCCACTTCGCGGCCGCCCATGGCGTTGGGTTGGCCCGTCAGGCTGAACGGGCCTGCGCCGGGCTTGCCGATCTGCGCGGTGGCCAGGTGCAGGTTGATGAGGGCGGCGTTCTTGGCCGTGCCGCTGCTGCTCTGGTTGAGGCCCTGGCAGTACAGGCTCAGGGTTGCTTTCGAGGTGGCGAACCACTGGGCGGCGGTGGTCAGGTCGGCCACTGAAATGCCACACACCTGGGCGACGCGCTCGGGCGTGGCTTCGCGCACCAGGGCCTTGAGTTCGTCGAAGCCCGTGGTGTGTGCGCCGATGTAGGCGGCGTCGATCCAGCCTTCCCACAGCATGATGTGCAGCATGCCGTTGAACAGCATCACGTCGCTGCCCGGCTGGATAGGCAGGAACAGGTCAGCCATGCCGGCCGTGTCGGTGCGACGCGGGTCGGCCACGATGACCTTCATGCCGGGGTTGGCGGCGCGTGCGTCTTCGATGCGGCGAAACAAGATGGGGTGCGCCCAGGCTGCGTTGCTGCCCACGATGAACAGGCACTGCGCGTGTTTTACGTCGTCGTAGCAGGCGGGTGGCGCGTCGGCGCCCAGCGTCTGCTTGTAGCCCGCCACGGCGCTGCTCATGCACAGGCGCGAGTTGGTGTCGATGTTGTTGGTGCCGATCAGGCCCTTGGCGAGCTTGTTGAAGACGTAGTAGTCCTCGGTCAGCAACTGGCCGCTCACGTAAAAGCCCACGGCGTCGGGGCCGTGCTGCTGGATGGTGTGGGCAAACTTCTCGGTGGCCAGGCCCAGGGCCGCGTCCCATGAGATGGCGCGTGGAGCATCGCTGCGTTGCAGACGTTGCTGCGGCTGCAGCAGCCGGGTCTGCAGCGTAATGGGGCTGCTGGCCGTGAGGTGCAGGGTCGAGCCCTTGGTGCACAGGCGGCCAAAGTTGGCGGGGTGGTTTGGGTCGCCCCGCACGCCAGTGATCTGGGGGCCGTCGCTTTCGATGATCACGCCGCAGCCTACGCCACAGTAGGGGCAGGTGGATTTGGTTTCTTGCATGGCGTGGATTCCAGATATTTTTGGGCTCCAGCGCTTGTTGATAAAGCGCTGGAAGCTATTTATTTGATAGCGTTGGTGGTCGATGGGCCTTTGGACCTGCGGACAGAGGGGGCGGGTGTTCAGGCCGCCAGGCCGCGCCGCACCGGCCCTGCCAGGGGCCGAGCCAGATCGAGCGCATGCGAATCCAGCTCCAGGGCATCCAGGTACACCGCGCCATCTTCCACCTTCACGGCGAACTTGGGCGTGCAGCCTTCGTCGGGCGCAGACGCCTGCCCGTCGCACAGGCCGATGGTCCAGTTGTGCAGCGGGCAGGCCACGTGGGTGCCAAACACGATGCCCTGCGACAGCGGGCCGCCCTTGTGCGGGCAGCGGTCCAGCAGCGCGAACACGCCCCCGGCGTCGTTGCGGAACACGGCCACATCCAGGCCCTGGGGGCGCGCCACGCGGCGCGAGCCCAGCTCGGGGATGTCCTCCACGCGGCAGATCAGCTTCCATTGCGGGGTGTGGGTCGTGGTCATCGCGGTTCCTTCGGTGTCTTTGGATGTTGTGGGGGAGCCTGCCAGGGTTTTCGTGGGGCGGCTCGTTATTTGTTGGGGCTTGTGGCAGCTTCTCAGGCCGCCAGCGCCGCGTACATGCCAGTCACGCGGTCCATGCTGGAGAGCAGGTTCTCGCTGGCCACGAACACCTCGGCCACCTGGCGGTTCACGTTGCCACCACCCTGCATGCGCTGCAGCGCGGCGTCAAAAAACACCCACTGCCCGTCGGCCAGCTGCAGTTCCTGGCGGATGCGGTTGGTGGCCTGGGGGGCGTTGCGCAGCAGCTCGGTGGCTGCGATGAATTCGCCGCGGGCCTTGGCGATCTCGGTGGTGGCGGTGGCCGCGTCCACGGGCAGCATGGCGGCCAGGTAGAACTTGGCCATGCGCTGGCTCAGCATGCGCTGGCGGCCCGCAACATTGACCAACTGGCCCACGGGCTTGCCCAGGGCAGCTTCGTACTGCGTGGTGCCCTGATGGGCCAGGGCCAGCACCTTGGCATCGGCCTGCAGCATGGCACTGGCGTTGTCGGTGGACGAGGTTTCGGCCGCCAGCGTGACCTTGTGGGCGGCCCACGCGGTCTCCAGCTTCAGATAGGTCTCGCGGATGGCGGGCGAAGGCGCAAAGGCCTTGAGCTCTGCCAGCTGGCGCTCGAACAGTGCCATGGACTGGTCCAGCACCTGGCGCGCCGTGGGCGTGTCGGCTTTGTGGGACAGGGCCAGCCAGGCCTTGCCCACACGCTGGCTCAGCATGCGCTGGCGCCCGGCCTTGTTGATGGCGTCGTTGAGGTCGGTGATCTGGGCGTGGGCGTTGCCCAGCGGGGCCAGGGCGCTGCACGCGGCGGTGCAGCTGGCGGCGGTCAGGAGGGTTCTGCGGTCCATGGTGGGGTTCTTTAGGAGCTCGGGCGATCAGGTGCCCATCAGGCGCCCAAAGGGGCAAACTGGCGCGTGTCCACTGCAGCCTTGTCGAAGTCGAACCAGGGGTCGGGCTCGCCATCCAGTGCAAACTGCAGCTGCTCCCACAGGGCCTTGCGGCCTTCGTGGTCGTCGAGGATGCGCTTTTTCACGTAGTCCAGGCCCACGCGGTCCACGTAGTGCACGGTGCGCTCCAGGTACCAGCCTTCCTGGCGATACAGCTCGCAGAATGCGCCGGTGTACTCCAGCACTTCTTCCGACGTCTTGAGCTTGGTAAAGAAGTGCGCCACCTCGGTCTTGATGCCGCCGTTGCCGGCCACGTACATCTCCCAGCCGCTGTCCACGCCGATGATGCCCACGTCCTTGATGCCGGCCTCGGCGCAGTTGCGCGGGCAGCCCGACACCGCGAACTTCACCTTGTGCGGCGCGTACATGCGCCACATGGCGCGCTCCAGGTCCTTGCCCATTTGCGTGCTGTCCTGGGTGCCCATGCGGCACCACTCGCTGCCCACGCAGGTCTTCACGGTGCGCAGGGCCTTGGCGTAGGCGTGGCCGCTGGGCATGCCGATGTCCTTCCACACATTGACCAGGTCTTCCTTTTTCACGCCCAGCAAATCGATGCGCTGGCCGCCCGTGACCTTGACGGTGGGGATCTTGTATTTGTCCACCGCATCGGCAATGCGGCGCAGTTCGTCGGCCGTGGTCTCCCCGCCCCACATGCGCGGGATGACGCTGTAGGTGCCGTCTTTCTGGATGTTGGCGTGGCTGCGTTCGTTGATGAAGCGGCTTTGCGGGTCGTCCTTGGCCTCCTTGGGCCAGGTGCTGATGAGGTAGTAGTTGACCGCAGGGCGGCAGCTGGCGCAGCCGTTGGGTGTCTTCCATTCCATGAACTTGAACACGTCGGCGATGGTCACCAGCTTGCTGCTGCGGATCGCGTCGCGCACGGCCTGGTGGCCGTGGTCGGTACAGCCGCACATGGCCTTGGTCTTGGGCGTGGCGCTGTAGTCGCCGCCCGCTGTGAACATGATGATCTGCTCCACCAGCCCGGTGCACGAGCCGCACGATGCGCTGGCCTTGGTGTGCTTGCGCACTTCATCCAGCGTGAACAGGCCTTTTTCCTTGATGGCCTTGCAGATGGAGCCCTTGGTCACGCCGTTGCAGCCGCAGACCTCGTCGCTGTCTTGCATGGCGGCGGCCTTGCTCTGGCCCTGGTGGCCGGTGTCGCCCAGGTGCGATTCGCCGAACATGAGCTTGTCGCGCAGGTCGGTCACGCTGCGACCGTCGCGCAGCAGCTTGAAGTACCAGCTGCCGTCCACCGTGTCGCCATACAGGCAGGCGCCCACCAGCTTGTCGTCCTTGATGACGAGCTTCTTGTACACGCCGCCAAAGGGGTCGCTCATCACGATTTCCTCGGTGCCTTCACCGCCCTGGAAGTCGCCGGCCGAGAACAAGTCGATGCCGGTGACCTTGAGCTTGGTGGAGGTCAGCGAGCCCTGGTAGCGGCCGATGCCGAACTCGGCCAGGTGGTTGGCCAGCACCTTGCCTTGCTCGAACAGCGGGGCCACCAGGCCATAGGCGATGCCCCGGTGCGCGGCGCATTCGCCCACGGCGTAGATGCGTGCGTCGGTGGTGGTCTGCAGCGTGTCGCTCACCACAATGCCGCGGTTCACGTGCAGGCGCATCTTTTCAGCCAGCGCGGTGTTGGGGCGGATGCCCACGGCCATCACCACGAGGTCGGCGGGCACCTCGGTGCCATCCTTGAACTTGATGCCCGCCACGCGCCCGTCGGCGTTGCCCACGAGTTCCTGCGTCTGCGCGCCGATCAAGAATTGCATGCCGCGCTGCTGCAGCGAATCCTGCAGCATCTTGCCCGCCACGTCGTCCAGCTGGCGTTCCATGAGCCACGGCGCCACGTGCACCACGGTGACCTGCATGCCGCGTTTCATGAGGCCGTTGGCAGCCTCCAGGCCCAAGAGGCCGCCGCCAATGACCACGGCGTGTTTGTAGGTGGCTGCGGCGTCGATCATGGCCTGGGTGTCGGCAATGTCGCGGTAGGCCAGCACACCCTTCAAGTCCTTGCCCGGCACGGGCAGGATGAAGGGGTTGGAGCCGGTGGCCATGATCAGGCGGTCGTATTCGGCGGTGATCACGTCGCCTGCGGCACTGGTGGCGCTGACCACGCGGCGCACGCGGTCCACGTCGGTCACCGTGAAGCCGGTGTGCAGCGTGATGTGGTTGTCGGCATACCAGGACCAATCGTTCAGAATGATCTCGTCGATGGTCTGCTCGCCGGCCAGCACGGGCGAGAGCAGGATGCGGTTGTAGTTGGGGTGCGGCTCGGCACCGAACACCGTGATGTCGTACAGATCGGGGGCAATCTTGAGCAGCTCTTCCAGCGTGCGCACACCGGCCATGCCGTTTCCTACCATCACCAGCTTGAGCTTTTTCATCGTGACTCCGTCGGTTCTATCGCCTGGGCGATCCGAAAAACAAAAAAGGCGTCCACACGATGCTGCTTCGACTTTCATTCGAAACCGCATGTGCGGACGCCTTCGTCCGTACAACCCATCAGTGCGCCATTGCACGGGTGAATTGCGTGACCTCGTGAGGTCGTTGCTGGGGTTAAGCAATGCTTGTGCCAGTCGGTTTGCACTGATGTGGGGCGGCTTTTGGGGGGTGAAGAGGCCTGTGTGCGGGTGGGCGGTGCAGGGCTGCCCCGGCGCCGCGCAGCGGCCGTGGGTGTGCGCCCTGGCCTGGCGCGGCGCGCACCACCTTGGGCACGGAACCTGCATGGAGCTGGTGCATGAGTTTTGAACTGGATTTCGGCCACGCCTCGCAGGCCGGGCGCAACGAGCTGAACGAGGACTTCGCCGCGCTGGTGCAGGGCCAGGGACGCGACCGCGAGCGCGGCGCGATTGCCGCCATTGCCGACGGCGTGAGCACCGGAGGCAATGGCCGCGAGGCCGCGCAGACCTCGGTGAACACGCTGGTGAACGACTACTTCGCCACGCCCGACACCTGGGACACCACGGTGGCGCTGGACCGCATCCTGTCCGCCCACAATGGCTGGCTGGCCTCCATGAACCGGCGGCGCCAGCCTGCGGTGGGGCTGACCACGCTGACCGCGCTGGTGCTGTGCGGCCAGTCGTACACGCTGGCCCACGTGGGCGACACGCGGGCCTACCTGGTGCGCGACGGCCGCCTGCAGCAGCTGACCACCGACCATGTCATGTCGCAGCGCGACTTTGCCCACCAGCTCACCCGCGCCATGGGCCTGGATGACCATGTGGTGGTGGACTACAGCCAGGGCGAACTGCGCAGCGGCGACCTGTTTGTGCTGCTGTCGGACGGCGTGCACGGCAGCCTGCCCGAGCGCGAACTGCGCCAGCTGCTGCGCCAGGACGTGGCGGCCCAGGCGCTCTGCGACGAGCTGGTGCAGGCCGCGCTGCGCCGTGGCAGCAGCGACAACGTGACTGCGCTGGTGGTGCGGGTGCAGGGCGCGCTGGAGGCCACACTGCAGGACGAATCCCGCCGCGCGCAGGATCTGCCCGTGCTGCCCCTGCTCAAGGTGGGCGACACCGTGGATGGCCTCACGGTGACGGCCCTGGTGGCCGACAGTGGCATCCACCGCATCTACCAAGTGCGCGACGGGGCCACGCAGCGGCTGTATGCGCTCAAGACCCTGCTGCCCGCGCGTGCCCACGACGTGGAAGAGCGCGCCACGCTGGCGCACGAGGCCTGGGTGGCGCGGCGCATGCAGTCGGGCCAGGCCGCAGCCCATCTGGCGCGGCTCAACGACTGGCCATTGGGCGCCACCGGCACGGGCGACGGCGCGGGGGCCAGCGCGTTTTACCTGCTGTACGACTGGCATTCCGGCGACACGCTGGGGCAGCGCCTGCGCCACCGCCAGCACCTGGCCGTGGGGCAGGCCGTGACGGTGACCGTGCAGGCCGCGCGCGTGCTGGGCTGGCTGCACCGCCAGGGCGTGGTGCACCGCGACATCAAGCCCGACAACCTGCACCTGGGCGACGACGGTGTGCTGCGCGTGCTGGACCTGGGCGTGGCCCTCTCCGGCCGCGAACCCGAGGCCACCCGCCGCCTGCACGCGGGCACCCCCAGCTACATGAACCCCGAGCAGTGGCCGGGCTACGAACGCAACGGAGACCCGTCCGGCCAGTTGCCCGATGCGGGCAGCGACCTGTTTGCGCTGGGTGTCACGCTGTACCAGCTGCTCAGCCAGGGGCGCCTGCCTTATGGCGAAGTGGTGCAGTACCAGCTGGGCCGCTACCACCGCGACCCCGTGGCCCCCAGCCGCCACAACCCGGGCGTTCCCATCTGGCTCGACCAGATCGCCTTGAAGGCCGTGGCCCGCAACCGCGCGCAGCGCTTCGAAACGGCGGAGGAGCTGCTGCTGGCCCTGGAGCGCGGCGCCTCCCGGCCCTTGTCGGCCTCCGGCCCGCAGCCGCTGATGCAGCGCGACGCCACCGCCTTGTGGAAGATCGCGCTCGCGGTGAGCGTGCTGGTGAATCTACTGCTGATCTACTGGTTGCTGTTCCTGCCCCGGTAAGGGCCGGTGGTGGTGATTTGCTACTGAAAATATAGCTGCTGGCGCTTATGGGATAAGCGCTGGGTCCTGTTTTTGCTTGATTGCAGAGTGCCGACGTGGTGCGCGGTCTCTGAAACCGGCGCGGCCCCCGCCGGGATGCCGGGCAGGGGCCGTTCGCGCGGTCCATGCCCCCACGCCACAGGGACAGGCAGGAGCCGCAACGCCTCAGGAAGAAGTCCTGGCCCGTCCGCCGCGTTCGGCCCAGGTCCGCGTCCAGCGGATCTGCATCACGCGCAGCAGCAGCAGCATGGCCAGTGCACACACTGCGATGCCCACAAAGCCCCACAGGTACGTGCCGGTGTACTGGCGCGAAATGCCCATGCCGTTGGGGATAAGGCCACCGCCCAGCGCGCCGATCTCGCCGATCATCGAGCCCGCCACCGCCGTGGTCAGTGGCCAGCGCAACGGCACCAGCTGGAACAGTGCGCCGTTGCCAGCGCCCAGCGCTGCAAAACACACCAGGAACAGCAGCATGGTGATGGGCAGTGAGTTCTCTGCCAGGCCGCACAGCACCATGCTCACGGCCGTGATGGCGAGCACACCCGTCAGTGTGTTGACGCCGCCCCAGTGGTCCGACAGCCAGCCGCCAAACACGCGCAGGGCCGCGCCCAGAAAGGCCGCCATCATCGTGAGCTGGCCTGCCTGCACCTTGCTCACGCTGAACTGGTCGTAGAAGTAGCTGGGCAAAAAGGCGGTGAGGCCGATGAAGCCGCCAAACGTCACGGCGTAGATCAGGCTGAAGGCCCAGCCGTCCTTTTCGAACAGGCAGGCAATGTGTTCACGAAAGCTGCTGTGGGCCGCAAGGTCTGGAGGTTCTTTGGCGTAGATGGCCATCACCAGCGCGGGGATGGCCACGCTCACGGCGGCAAAACCATACACGGCCTGCCAACCGAACTTTTGCGCCAGCGCGGGGGCCAGCAGGGCGGCCACCGCCGTACCCACGTTGCCGGCGCCCACGATGCCCATGGCCAGGCCCTTGTAGCGCGGCGGAAACGAGCCCGAGCCCAGCGACAGCGCCACACCAAAGCTGGCTCCCGCCACGCCCAGCAGAATGCCCATGGCCAGCAGGTCGTTGTAGGTGTGCACGAACAGGAAACCGTAGCCCATGGCCAGGAAGATGCCCGCCATCTCGACCAGCGTGGCGTTCTTGCGGCCGATGTACTGCGCCAGGATGCCCAGCGGAAAACGCATGAGCGCACCCGCAAAGATGGGGATGGACAGCATCATGCCCATCTGCGTCGGCGTGAGCTGGAAGGCCTCGCGGATGAAAGGTGCCATCGCGCCGTTGATCACCCAGATTGCGCACGAGAAGCCGAAATAGAGGAACGACGACCACAGCGTGGGGGCGTGGCCTGACTTGAGAAATTCTCGAAATTGAAGCATGGCGATCTTGCGCAAAGAGGCTGCTGTGCTGTTGCCAGCACACCCGCAGCCGGGCAGAAAACAAAAAGACGCCAACACGGGCTCTGCGGGCTTGGTTGTTTGCCAGCCCCAGCACACCCCATGAAGACGCCAACGTCTTGTTCGCCCAATCCGCCGTTGCACCGGGCTGTCACGCAGCCTGCGTTGGCTGCGCAGGTGATCAAGCAATGGTTATGCCAGCGCCTGTGGTGATGGATTTTTGAAAGGAAACGGGCCCTAGCGCTTATCTGTTATCGATTATTTGCTATATAAATCATAGTAATTGGCGAGCAAGCCCCTGGAATGGTGCGTGGCTGCGTGGAGGGTGGGCATGGTATTGGTGCGGTGCACCATGTTGGTGATATGTGGCGGGCGCGTCCGCCATGCGCATTCAGTGTTTCCCTATTGCCAATCCTGGGCCTAGCATGGCAACGGCTTTTTTAGTTGAATGGCCGCGTGCTCCGGGCGAGCGCAAGGCACCTCCACGAAAGGGTTCTCCATGCGCGTCAATCTTCCGGTCAGCACGCAGGAATATGCGTTCCCCAAAGGCCAGACCCTGGTTTCCACCACCGATCTCAAGGGCCGCATCCTGTACTGCAACCCGATGTTCATCGAGGTCAGCGGGTACGAAAAACAGGAGCTTCTGGGGCAACCCCACAACATGATCCGTCACCCCGACATGCCCGAAGAAGCGTTCCGGGACATGTGGGAAACCATTGCCAGCGGCAACCCCTGGTCGGCCCCCGTCAAGAACCGGCGCAAGGATGGAAGCTTTTATTGGGTGATGGCCAACGTCACGCCGCTCATGCAGGGCGACCAGCCCACGGGTTTCATGTCGGTGCGCACGGAAGCCACCCGTGAACAGGTCCAGGCTGCTGAGCAGCTCTACCGCCAGATGCAGGCTGAAAAACAGGCCGGAACCCTGGTGCACACCCTGCGCGAAGGGCAGGTGATCACCCGCAGCCTGCCGGGCCGCATCGCCCAGGCGCTGCAACCGGGGCCCCTGGGCAAGATCATGCTGTGCACACTGCTGCTGGTGGTCGCGTCCTGGTGCGCAGCGCTGCTGGGCGGGCACACGATGACCCTGGCGGGCGGGGCTGCCTGGCTGGGGGTGGTGCTGCTGGCCCTGGGCATGGCGGTGTACCTGCACCGCGCCACCGTGGCGCCGCTGCTGCAGATGCTGCGCTGGGCCAACCGCATGGCGGCGGGTGACCTCACCCAGAAGATCGCGGCGTCCCGCAACGACACCGTGGGCCAGCTGCAAAAAGCGCTGGCCCAGCTCAACGTGAACCTGTTGTCCATCGTGCGGGACGCGCGCCAGGAGAGTGAGCACATGCAGGTCTCCACGCGCGAGATCGCGCAAGGCAACCAGGACCTCTCATCGCGCACGGAGGCGCAGGCCAGCAACCTGGAGCAGACCGCGGCGTCGATGGAGCAAATCACTGGCACCGTCAAGCAGACAGCTGAATCGGCGCGTCAGGCCACGGTGCTGGCCACCCAGGCCACCCAAGTGGCCGAGCGCAGCAGCGAGGCCGTGGACGGCGTGGCCAGCACCATGAAGCAGATCCAGGCCGCGTCCGGGCGCATCAGCGAGATCACGCAGCTCATCGACTCCATCGCGTTCCAGACCAACATCCTCGCGCTCAACGCTGCGGTGGAGGCCGCGCGCGCCGGCGAGCAGGGCCGGGGTTTTGCGGTGGTGGCGTCTGAAGTGCGCAGCCTGTCGCACCGCACGTTGTCGGCCGCCAAGGAAATCCGCCAGCTCATCGACGACTCGGCCGCCAAGGTGAGCGAAGGGCACCAAAAGACCGACGCGGCCCAAAAGACCATGACCGAGTCACTGGAGCTGGTGCGCCGCGTGAACACGCTGATCGGCGAGATCCACAGTGCGTCCGACGAACAGCTCAGCGGTATCTCGCAGGTCAACGCCGCCGTTGCGCAGCTGGACACCATCACCCAGCAGAACGCCGCGCTGGTGGAGGAAAACGCAGCGTCTGCGATGGAGCTGAACGGCCAAGCCCAGACGATGACCGAGACCGTGAAGGTGTTCCGCGTCGATGCCTCGGCGCCTGCGCAGGTGCGGGATGCGGTGGCGCTGCGCAAGGAGATGAAGGCAGTGTCGTCGGAGCGGGCGCTGGCAGCGGTGTAGTGTGAAGAACTTGTGGAGTGGTTTGGGCCTCCAGCGCTTTTGCAGAAAGCGCTACCCGCTATGGTTTTTGCTGTGGTTGTGGGGCGGGGTGGTTGGTTCTTGGTGACGCTGGGCCGGTTCTCCAGTTCAGTCGGTGATTGTTTTGCTCGCTCCCCGGAACTGGCTCGGGTTGGCACCCGTCACCTTGCGCACCATCCGCCTGAGTGCTGTCGCGTCCTCGTAGCCTACGGATGCGGCAATCTGGTCCATGGTCATGCGGCTGCTCTCAATCAGCAGGCGCGTCTGTTGAAGCCGCGCGTTCTGCACCAGTGCCAATGGGCCATGCCCTGTGTACGCGCGTACGCGGCGCGCCAGCGTGCGCTCGGACATGGCAAATTCCCTGGCCAGCTCCGAGATTTTGGGTGGGTGCGGTAGGGAGGATTCGATCCGCCGCACCAGCCGGCCGATCAGCTCATGCCCGTTGGCCAGCATCGACGGCACCACAAACGGCGCTTGGGCTTGGCGCCCTTCGATCAAAAGCAACTTGCCAACCGCCTGGGCAAGGCTCGATCCAAAACGCAGTCCCAGCAAATGCAAAATCAGGTCCGAATGCCCAAATGCGGCACCAGCCGTGATCACCTGGCCGTCACTGACGATCATGCGATCCGCATTGACCGAGCATTTTGGTGCCATGCGCTGTAGTTCTGTGGCCAGCCACCAGGAGGTCGTAGCGCGGCGCCCTTGCAGCAGGCCCGCGTGCTCAAGCAGGAAGGCCGCTGAGCAGGACGCGGCCACGATACCCCCAGCGGCAGAGTGCTGCCTCAACAAGCTAGCTGCCCGCTGAGCATCTGCTTGTGCCAAGCGCGGCACAACAGCTTCGATGCTGTCGATGCCCAGGCCAGGCACGACCCAGATGGAAGTGTCCCGGCCAGCCCGAAGCGGCGCACGGCGCGTTTCAATGCACAGGCCACCGCTGAGTGCAGTGGAGCCGCCATCCGGGGAGACCACCTTCCACGCTGGCTTGCGATCGCCCATGCGGGGTGCCAATACCGAAGCCGCGTGCAGCATGTCTTGCGTTGCGGCGACGCTGGCTGCGTAGGCCCCTGGAAGCACCAGGATGGTGAAATCGAGCATGGCTGATTTGGCGTGAAAAATGTCAAAAAAGACACTTTAAGCGCATTCGGAAATTCGGTTCAATGGTTGTCTTCTACAACCCTGTGATCCCGCGACCCACCATGCCAACCATCCTGATCCATGTGCCAGAAGGTTCTTTTTCCGGTGATGCCCGAGTCTCTTTGATTCGCCGCGTCAACGAAGCCGCAGCCCATGCCGAGCAAATTCCTGACGAGCCGCGCAAACGCGCACTGTGCTGGGTGTTGATCCGCGAAGTCGCCGTCAGCAGCTGGACGTGCGGTGGCGCTGATGTGGGTTCTCAGATGTTGCCTTGCATGGCGATGATTTACCTGCCTGTGGGTGTGCTCGACAAGGTGTCGCGAGCCGACTACGTGCGCTTGATGCACGAAGCGTTCAGGCAATCGATGCCGCTGGATGAAAAGCGCCATCTCGCCACCTCCGTCGTCCTGCACGAAGTCGATGATGGATCCTGGGGGGTCAATGGCGCGATCTGGACGTTGCCAAGCTTTGCCCGGGCTGCGGGGTTTGCACATTTGCAGCACCTGGTCACGCCGCAGTGAAAGCGGGCGCTGGCGCCCTCGCAAAACAATCCAGCAGAATTCTTCCGCCGCGCTATCTCAAAGGGGGGCGGACGATGGCTGGGGGATGATGCTTTTGTCATCACCCAAGCATGGGCGGTGTTGCAGATCCCTCTTGGCCCGCGGCGCGGCGCGAGCTGCGCCAGATGGGATGGGATGGGATGGGTAGCTGAAAGCAAAGCACAGTTCGACTTCGAAAATTTCATTCACCCTCTATGCGATTGTTCTTACGTCATGTCCCGATCACGGCGCTGTGCCTCCTGCTTGCAGGATGCTATGAGACATTCACTCCGATTGCCTCGGCACGTGTGACCCATTGGCAGGGTGGCGCACCCCAAACTGACGCCCAACCACTCCCGGCGGAACAAGTCGCGCAATGGTCCGCATGGCTGCAGAGCCATCGTTGGGGGTGGCATCCCGTCACCGCCACTTACCGTCCTGGGGTCGTGATTTCGCTGACGCATTCCGACGGCACCACGTCCACCGTCAACCTCATGCAAAAGGTGTTGGTCGCTGGGATGCACCAGCGCGATCTCTCCAAGGTGGAGTGCCAAGAGCTGCATTCGCTGATGGGGATGAAAAATGCTTGCTAGAACCTGCAAGCCATACCGGGGCTTGTTCCATTCACCTTGGGTGCTTGTATCGCGGCGGTTTGCGGTGTCTGCGGCTTTGTCCGTGCTGGCCGCTTGTGGTGGATCTTCGGTGTCAGACCATATCGGCGCCCAAGCGCGCAGCACGGGTGTGGTGGACATGACCCAAGCCGCGGACTTTGCGTGGACACAATTGCGCATCTACACGCCTTACACCACCCGAAAGGCTGTGTGCAAAGACTTGGGCGGATTGGCACCGGGCTGTCTCAAGGATGCTCCGCAATCGGTTCCCGAAGGAAAATATCTGCTGGTATTCATCAACGAGGGCAATGAGGCGCAGTACGTGGCTCATTCCCGCCGCAATGGAAACTTTCAGACCAGTACGGGGGTGCTGGTTCTGCAGCGCGATGCTGCCGTGTTCTAGGTGCTCCCCACCAAGTCGCCACACCAAGGGGACGCCATTTACCTGCAGGTCCGCGCGCAAGCGCGGCCCTGACGATAAACGGGGGGCAAGCTTCTTGAGCGCCCGAGCCAGAGTGCATCCAGAAATTTCCAGGCGATCGGGTGACAGCCCGATACCCCCTAAGAACCTGTTCAAAATCTTTTCGGGGGTCGCGCTGTAGTGCAATCGGGATGAGTGGATGCCTTGGATGCGCCGCATGGGCTCGTGCCCATGCAAGCAGCCGGGGCTTCGAATCGCCCGATTTCACGCCAACCCTTCGGGCAAGTGCCTTGCCGGGCGGTCTGCGGCGTTGCGGCGCTTGCCGATACACGGGCTATCCACAGCGCAGCGCGCCTTGCACCCCCTCCCGGCAAGGCGCTTGCGCGACCCCGAAAAGATCTTGAACAGGTTCTTACGTACTCCCCCGCACCGTCAACTCAAACCCCAGATCCACCGAATTGCGCTCCGGCACCTCACCGCGCATCAGCGCCAGCAGCATCCCTGCGCTGGCCTCGCCGACGGCGGAGCGGGGCGTGCGCACGGTGGTCAGGGGCGGCAGCATCTGGTCGCTGCCCGCCAGGTCGTTGAAGCCTGCAATCGCCACCTGACTGGGCACCGACAGGCCCAGCCGTTGCGCGGCCAGCAGGCCGCCCTGGGCCAAATCGTCGTTGCAGAAGAACACGGCGTCCACGCCGGGGCGGGTGCGCAGCAGCTCGTCCAGAAGTTCACCGCCCAGGCGCATGGATGAGGGCTGGGGGCTGAGAAGCTCCAGCTTGGGGTCGTACAGGCCTGCTTCCCTGAGGCAGCGGCGGTAGCCTTCGGCGCGCTGCATGGTGCGCGGGTCGAGCTGGGCGGCCACAAACGCGATGTGCCGGTGGCCCCGGTCCAGCAGGTGGGCCGTCATGCTGTGGCCCGCCTCCTGCTGCGAAAAGCCGACGCAGTACACGCCGGTGGCCGAGGTCATTTCCATCAGGTGCACGCAGGGCACGCCGCTGGCGGCAATCATCTGGCGCGCGGCCTCGGTGCGGTCAAAGCCGGTGACCAGCAGGCCCGCCGGGCGGTGGGCCAGGTAGGTGCGCAGCAGCTGTTCCTCTTCCTGGGGGTCGTAGTGGGTCACGCCAATGAGCGCCTGGTAGCCAAGGGGGAACAGCGTGCGGTGCACGGCCTCCAGCACATCCACGAACAACGCGTTGGACAGCAAGGGCACCAGCACCGGCACTTGCACGCTGCGCTGCGATGCCAGTGCGCGGGCGGCAGGGTCGGGCACGTAGCCCAGTTGCTGGGCGGCGTCCTTCACGCGTTGCACCAGGTCCTGGGCCACGCCGCGCTCGCCGCGCAGGGCGCGGGATGCGGTGATGGGGCTCACGTCGGCGGCCTTGGCCACGTCGCTCAGCGTGATGCGGCCGCTGGAACGGCGTTTTGTCTCGGGTTTGCTCAAGGGTTAACCCTCGGTGATGTAGGGGTGGATTTGGTTAGGATAGCGCTGTCCAAACAATGGAGCAACGCAATGCTTGCCATTTTGGACGAAGTTGCATCAATTGCCACAGTTTTGGCGGCATCCGGATCGGATGCCTTTTTTACGGGTTGTTTGGATAGCGCTACCAATATGAGTGTTTTGCCGTCAACGGTTTATCTGGTGGTCATGGGGGTGGCAGGCTGCGGCAAGTCCAGCCTGGGTTCCGCCCTGGCGCGGGCCGAGGGCCTGGCCCTGATCGAAGGGGACGACCACCACAGTCCCGCCAGCCGCGAAAAGATGCGCCAAGGCGTCGCGCTGACCGATGCCGACCGCGAGGGCTGGCTCGCCACGCTGGGCCAGCTGCTGCAGGCGCACCCGCAGGGCGTGGTGTTGACCTGTTCGGCGCTCAAGAAGGCGTACCGCGACCGCCTGCGCAATGCCTGCCCCGGGCTGCGCTTCGTGTTCCTGGAGATCGACCGCGCCAATGCCGGCCAGCGCGTGGCGGCGCGGGCGGGCACCCACTTCTTTTCCACCGCTCTGGTCGACAGCCAGTTCGCCACGCTGGAGTCGCCCGTGGGCGAGCCCAGCGTGCTGCGGCTCGATGCCACGGTGGACCTGGCAACCCTTCAACACCAGGCGTCTGCCTGGATTGCAGCCACGGAGACAGCATGAGCAACACACCACTCCCGCCCGATTCCCCCACACCCCGGCTGGCTGGCCGCTTCACCCGGACGGCTGAGGCCCTGATGGCCGCTTGCCTGGGCGTGATGGCCGTGGCGGTCTTCGTCAACGTGGTGCTGCGCTATGGCTTTGGCAGCGGCGTGGTGGCCAGCGAAGAGCTGTCGCGCCTGCTGTTCGTGTGGATGGTGTTCATCGGCGCGGCGGCGGCCTACCCTGCGGGTGAACACATGGCCTTTACCAGCCTGGCCGGGTTACTGGCCCGGCGGCCGCTGGCTTTTGCACTGCTCAGCGCCCTGATCCGGCTGCTGGTGATCGCTGCCTGCGCCATGCTGGCCTGGGGAGCGTGGCAGCAGGTGGTGGTGGGTCTGGGCAGCCACTCGGTGGTGCTCGGCTACTCGGCCGCGCTGCTGCCGCTACCGGCCTTCCTTTGCGCGATGGCCATCGGTGTGATGGCCTTCATCGAACTGATTCAACGCAAGCCGCTGGACCTGGGTCACGGCGCAGAAGTGGAGTGATGCACATGGGTCCCGAAGCTCAGGCTTTCATCGTCTTTTCGCTGGGCATGCTGGTGTTCATGGGCACCGGCATGAACATGGGCCTGGCCCTGGTGCTCACCGGCGCCGGCATGGCCTGGGTGCTCGACTTCTTCGACACCCAGCTGCTGGCCCAGAACCTCGTGGCCGGGGTCGACAGCTTCCCGCTGCTGGCCGTGCCCTTCTTCATCCTGGCCGGCGAGTTGATGAATTCCGGCGGCATCAGCCGACGCATCATCGACATGGCGCAGGCCTGGGTGGGCCACATCCGCGGCGGGCTGGGCTACGTGGCCATCGGCGCGGCGGTGCTCATGGCCAGCATGAGCGGATCGGCCCTGGCCGACACGGCGGCGCTGGCCACCATCCTGCTGCCCATGATGCGCCAGCAGGGCTACCCCATGAACACCTCGGCCGGGCTGATCGCCTCGGGTGGCATCATCGCGCCCATCATTCCGCCGTCCATGCCCTTCGTGATCTACGGCGTGACCACCAACACCTCGATCTCGGCGCTGTTCGTCTCGGGCATCGTGCCGGGCCTCATGATGGGTGTGGGCCTGATCTTCGCGTGGCGCTGGGTGCTGCGCGGAATCGACCTGCCACCGAGCCGCGCGCCGCTGCCCCTGCGCGAGCGTCTGCGTGCCACGGTCAAGGCCTTCTGGGCCATGCTGATGCCCCTCATCATCATTGGCGGCATGAAGTCGGGCGTGTTCACGCCCACCGAAGCCGCCGTGGTGGCTGCCTTCTATGCACTGGCCGTGGCCCTGTTCGTGCACCGCGAGATGAAGGTGCCCGAGATCTATGGCGTGCTGGTGCGCGCCGCCAAGACCACGGCCATCGTGATGTTCCTGTGCGCCGGAGCCCAGGTGGCCAGCTACATGATCACGCTGGCCGACCTGCCCACGGTACTGACGGGCTGGCTGGGTCCCCTGGTGGACAACCCGCGCATCCTGATGGCCGTGATGATGGTGGTGCTGGTGCTCATCGGCACGGCGCTGGATCTCACGCCCACCATCCTGATCTTCGCGCCCGTGATGCTGCCGATCGCCGTCAAGGCGGGGATCGACCCGGTGTACTTCGGCCTGATGTTTGTGCTCAACGGCGCCATCGGCCTCATCACCCCGCCCGTGGGCACCGTGCTCAACGTGGTGGCGGGAGTGGGTCGTATCTCGATGCACAGCGTCATCAAGGGCGTCAATCCCTTCCTGTTCACCTACGTGCTGATCCTGGCGCTGCTGGTGGCATTCCCGCAGATCGTGACCGCGCCCGTCCTCTGGATGCGGTGATGCCGGTGAGCCCCCGTTTTTCCGTGCCTTTCTTTCCCTTGCCAATGGAGACAACCATGAAGACTTTCCGCCGTACCCTGCTGGCCGCCCTGTCGGTGGCCGCCCTTGCTGCCTCGTTCCAGGCCGCCGCCCAGGACTTCAAGCCGCGCATCATCCGCTTCGGCTATGGCCTCAACGAGGTGTCCAACCAGGGGCGCGCCACCAAGTTGTTCGCAGAAGACGTCGAAAAAGCCTCGGGCGGCAAGATGAAGGTGCGCGCCATCGGCGCCGCGGCGCTGGGCTCGGACGTGCAGATGCAGCAGGCGCTGATCGGCGGCGCGCAGGAGATGATGGTCGGCTCCACCGCCACGCTGGTGGGCATCACCAAGGAAATGGCCATCTGGGACACGCCCTTCCTGTTCAACAACGCCAAGGAAGCCGACGTGGTGCTCGACGGCCCGGTGGGCCAGAAGGTCATGGACAAGCTGCAAGAAAAGGGCCTGGTGGGCCTGGTGTACTGGGAGAACGGTTTTCGCAACCTGACCAACAGCAAGCGCCCCGTGACCAAGCTTGAGGACATGAACGGCATCAAGTTGCGGGTGATGCAAAACAACGTATTCCTCGACAGCTTCAAGACCCTGGGAGCCAACGCCGTGCCGCTGCCGTTCTCGGAGCTGTTCACGGCCCTGGAAACCAACACGGTCGACGGCCAGGAGAACCCGTACAACACCATCCTGTCGAGCAAGTTCTATGAAGTGCAGAAGTACCTGACGGTGACCAACCACGTCTACAGCCCCTGGATCGTGCTGGTCAGCAAGAAGTACTGGGACGGCCTCTCGAAGGCTGAGCAGAAGGTGCTGCTCGATGCCGCCAAGAAAAGCCGCGACTTCGAGCGCCAGGACACGCGCGCCGAGGCCGACAAGGCGCTGGCGGACCTGAAGGCCAAGGGCATGCAGGTCAATGAGTTGCCTGCCACCGAGGCCAATCGCATGCGCGAGAAGCTGGGTGCCGTGAACGCCAGCATTGCCACCAATGTGGGGGAAGCGCTGTGGAAGGACGTGCAGGGTGCTGTGGCCCAGGCACGCGCTGGTAAATAAACCTGCGTGGTGAAGGGGGGGCTGCAGGGCAGTGATGCCCGCGTGCATCCCTTGGCCCCTCGGCACGAAAGCAAAAAAAGGCCGAGGCTCCCAAAGGAGCCCCGGCCTTTTCCATGGGCAATTGTCCACCTGCACCTCGGTGCAGGGCGGCAAATTACAGGGAGCCGATTTCGCCGGAAGAGATCTTGCCGGTGCGCAGGGCATCGACAGCCTGGGCGCTCACTGCGGCGCGGTCAGCCGTGGAGGTGAAAGACAAGACACGCGAGCCCACGGGGATGGTGCTGCTGGTCAGTGCCACCGTAGAGGCTTCAGCAGCCACTTCGGCACGGGTGCGGTTCGTGTCGAACTTGGTGGCGAACTGCGAAGCATCGGCTTCGTCAGCCTGGGCA
>NZ_LMJH01000001.1:53659-131440 GCF_001428965.1 Acidovorax sp. Root275
AACGGCGGCGATAGAGAGGAAACGTGCGGTGTTGTTCATGNGTGAAACTCCAGTGAAATTCAAAAAAATGGGGTGAGGTACTTGGAATACGCAGAGGGAAAAGCCGTGGATTCAGAAAGAATCAACCGCCTTCAGCGGGGCCAACCCGGCCCGTGCGCATGGCTTGTGCAGCCGCTTCGGCACGCACTGCAGCGCGGTCGGCCGTGGACTTGTAGGTCACCACGCGGGAGCCAGCAGGCTCCTGGCTGCGCATCTGGACGGAGGATGCGGCTTCGGCAACCACTTCAGCACGGGTGCGGCTGGTGTCGAACTTGGTAGCGAACTGCGAAGCATCGGCTTCGTCGGCCTGGGCACCAAAAGAGGCGAAAGCGGCCACTGCGGCCAGGGAGAGGAAACGTGCGGTCTTGTTCATGATGAAAATCCTTGAAGTTAAAAAAGCGTCTCAAAAAAACCGGAGCAAAGAACAAAAATGAAAGCTGCTTCAAACCGGGTTCGGTGAGTCGCCTTGCGGGTTCGGCTCATCGATGGGATGAACTGTACGCCGCAGGGGGGTAAAGAAAAACCAGCTGGTCGCAAACTAACTGTTCCAGTTTTGGAAACAATCCAGGCGCCTGTTTCCTGCCCGTGGCCAAAGGCCCGCAGCCGGTCGCAAGCGATCGATCCGAGGCAAGAAGGGTGGGCGTTGATTCCTTTGGAAATGCGTTGGACATGGGCTGTATCGTGCCCGGCCACTGTCCCGGCGTCGTCTCGTCGCGGTTTCGGTTCTTTTCAGTTTGTTTCGCGTCCGGCCGAATGCAACAGAGCCGAAACATATGCATCGCCATTGCCACACCCGGCCCAAAAGCGTGACAAATCGGGCTTGCGCGGGTTGCGCCCGTTGGGCTTATGGGCTGAAATCTCTCTACGCCTGTTTCAGGTATACAGAGGGAGGTTCCCATGACCATCGTCGCCAAGATTCTTCAGTCCAAACCGGACGCCATCGTCCACACCATTGCCCCCGGCGCTTCGGTGTTTGAGGCGCTCAAGCTCATGGCCGACAAGGGCATCGGCGCGTTGCTGGCGGTGGAGGGCGAGTCCATCGCCGGCATCTTTACCGAGCGCGACTACGCGCGAAAGATTGCCCTCATGGGGCGCACTTCCGCGGTCACGCAGGTCCGTGACGTGATGACCACCTCCGTGCTGTTTGTGCGGCCCGACCAGACCAGCGAGCAGTGCATGCAGATCATGAGCAACAACCGCCTGCGCCACCTGCCGGTGGTCGAGGGTGGCAAGCTCGTGGGCATGATCTCCATTGGCGATCTGGTCAAGGACATCATTTCCGAGCAGAAATTCATCATCGAGCAGCTGGAGCACTACATCACTGGAACTCACTAAGGACAACCCCCTGAGGCGCTGCGCGCCTTCCCCCGTCTCTCGCGCTGCGCGCGGGAAGGGGGGACGCCCCCAGCCCGGCGGGGCGGCACTTGCGCTGGGACACTGGCTTGGGTTGTGCGCGTTCTGCGGGCGGCTTTTTTTGGCGCAACGCTGAAAAAAGGGCTCTGACCGATCTGGTCAGAGCCCTTTTGTTTTGGGTGTCCGGGTCGCGGCCGACCCGGCCGCTCAAGCGGCTTTTTCGACGTGCCCCTGGCGGGTGTAGAGGAAGTCGATCACTGCCTTGCGGTAGTGCACGTACTGCGGGTCTTCGGCCAGTTCCACACGGCGGCGGGGGCGGGGCAGGTTGACGGCCAGCACCTCGCCAATCGTGGCAGCGGGGCCGTTGGTCATCATCACGATCTTGTCGGACAGCAGCACGGCCTCGTCCACGTCGTGCGTCACCATCACCACGGTGCTCTGGGTGCGTGCCACGATCTCCAGCAGTTCATCTTGCAGCTTGGCGCGGGTCAATGCATCCAGCGCGCCAAAGGGCTCGTCCATCAGCAACACCTGGGGTTCCATGGAGAGCGCCCGGGCGATGCCCACGCGCTGCTTCATGCCGCCCGAGATCTCGCCAGGGCGCTTTTGCCCTGCCGGCGTGAGGCCCACCAGCGCCAGCGCGGCATCGGTGCGGGCCTTGAGCTGGGTCTTGGTTTCCTTGCCGCCAAACACGCGCTCCACGGCCAGGTAGATGTTGTCGAAGCAGGTGAGCCAGGGCAGCAGCGAGTGGTTCTGGAACACCACGGCGCGCTCCGGCCCCGGGCCCTTGATCTCCTTGTTGGCGCACAGCAGTGCACCGTTGGTGGGCGTGGTCAGGCCCGCGATCAGGTTCAGCAGGGTGGACTTGCCGCAGCCCGAGTGGCCAATCAGCGCCACGAATTCGCCCTTGGCAATCGTCAGGTTGATGTCGCGCAGCGCAGGGAACAGGCCCTTTGCCGTCTTGAAGGTCTGCTCGACGCCATGGATCTCGATGAACTTGGTGGTCATGGAGGGATGTGTGGATGCTGCGGTGGGGTTCATGCTTTCACCTCTTCAAACGTAAATGCGGTGGCCAGCTTGATGAGTGCAAACTCCAGCACCAGCCCGACAATGCCGATCACGAAGATCGCGATGATGATGTTCTTGACGTTCAGGTTGTTCCACTCGTCCCACACCCAGAAGCCAATGCCCACGCCGCCAGTCAGCATTTCGGCGGCCACGATCACGAGCCACGCCGTGCCCACGGCCAGTCGCACGCCGGTCAGCATGTAGGGCAGCACGGCGGGGAACAGGATCTTGGTGGCAATCTTCCACTCCGACAGGTTGAGCACGCGGGCCACGTTCATGTAGTCCTGTGGCACACGCTGCACGCCCACGGCGGTGTTGATGATCATGGGCCAGATGGAGCAGATGAAGATCGTCCAGATGGCGGCCGGGTTGGCACCTTTGAAGACCAGCAGGCCAATGGGCAGCCAAGCCAGGGGCGACACGGGGCGCAGCAGGCTGATCAGCGGGTTGAACATGCGCGACAGGAAGTTGAAGCGCCCGATCACGAAGCCGGCCGGAATGCCCACCAGCGCCGCCATGCCAAAGCCGACGGCCACGCGTTCGAGCGACATCAGCACGTTCCAGCCCACGCCCTGGTCATTGGGGCCGTTGCGGTAGAACGGGTTGCTGAAGATTTCCAGCGCCTGCTTCCAGGTTTCCACCGGGCCGGGAATGCTGTTGCCCGTGGTGGCTGACACCACGGCCCACAGACCCACCAGCAAGCCCAGGCCACACAGCGGCGGCAGCACTGCCATCCAGAAGCTGCGCGACAGCGCCGCCCAGTCGCGGCCGGCTGGGGCCGCGGCAGCAGCCACCGCTGGTGCGGGGGGCGCCAGCGGTGCGGGTTTTAGCTGTTTTTGGCTTCTGGCGCTTGCAGGTAAAGCGCTGGTAGCTACATTATTCATAGCATTCTGTGCAACCACGGGGGCTGCATCCAACGGGGAGTGAAAGACGGCACTGACCATGGTGTTCTCCTGTGCTGGGTGGACGGGGCAGGGCGCTTACGCCTTGATCTTGAAGCTGTCGGCGTACTTGGCGGGGTCTTTGCCGTCCCACACCACACCGTCCATGAACTTGCTGCTGCGCATCTCGGTCTTGGGCAACGGCGTCTTGGAGGCCGTGGCGGCCTGCTTGTAGACGTCGATGCGGTTCACGGCCTTGGCGACACCCAGGTAGTCGGGGTGGTCCTTCATCAGGCCCCAGCGCTTGTGCTGCGTGAGGAACCACATGCCGTCCGTGAGGTACGGGAAGTTCACCGTGCCTTCGTTGAAGAACTTCATGTGGTTGGGGTCGTCCCAGGTCTTGCCCATGCCGTCCTGGTAGCGGCCCAGGATGCGCTGGTTGATCGCATCGACACCCGTGTTCACGTAGGCCTTGCCGGCAATGGTCTCGGCCATCTTGTTCTTGTTGGCCAGGCCTTCGTCGATCCACTTGCTGGCCTCCAGGATGGCGGCTGTCACGGCGCGCGCCGTGTTGGGGTACTTCTGCACGAATTCGGACGTGGTGCCCAGCACCTTTTCGGGGTGGTCCTTCCAGATGTCCTGCGTGGTGGTGGCGGTCACTCCGATGCCGTCCATGATGGCGCGGTGGTTCCAGGGCTCGCCCACGCAGAAACCGTCCATGTTGCCCACGCGCATGTTGGCCACCATCTGTGGCGGCGGCACGGTGATGACCTTGGCGTCTTTCATCGGGTCGATGCCATGGGCCGCCAGCCAGTAGTACAGCCACATGGCGTGTGTGCCGGTGGGGAAGGTCTGCGCGAAGGTGTATTCGCGCTTCTCGCTGGCCATCAGCTTGGCCAGGCCCGCGCCGTTGACGGCGCCCTTGTCGGCGAGTTTCTTGGACAGCGTGATGGCCTGGCCGTTCTGGTTCAGGTTCATCAGCACGGCCATGTCCTTCTTGGGGCCAGCCAGGCCCAGGTGCACGCCGTAGACCAGGCCGTACAACACGTGGGCAAAGTCGAGTTCGCCATTCACCAGCTTGTCGCGCACACCGGCCCACGAGGCTTCCTTGGTGGGGATGATGGTCACGCCATATTTCTTGTCGATGCCCAGCACCGAGGCCATCACCACGCTGGCACAGTCGGTCAGTGGGATGAAGCCGATCTTGACTTCCTTCTTCTCGGGGGCGTCCGAGCCCTGGGCGTGGACCAGTGCACGCAGGGCGGGGCTCACGCCCACGGCGCCAACGGTAGCGGCCTGCAGCACGGTGCGGCGGTTGAGACTGGTTTTCAACAGATCGGTCATGGGGCATTTCCTCGCGTCGTTACAAAGCAAAAAAGGCGTCCTCCCCTGGGCTGGTTGCATTTGCAAACCGGCCGCGGAGAGGGACGCCTTTGTCCATGGCAAAGCCCATTTGGGGGCTTTGAGCCAGCACCGGCCCGCCATTGGGTCAGTGCTGTCAGTGGTGGGACCGTCATTGGTCTCGCCATGGGTTATGCAAGCAGCGTGCCAGCATGGATTGCGCCATCGTGGGGCGCGAAATGCTATGGATTAAATAGCTGAATATGCTTTATGAATAAGCGCTGGCGGTCTGTTGTTCGTCAAAACTGTCGCCATGCAGGTTGGTGAACAAGTTGCACTGCCTTTGTGCGGCGCACCATCCGGACCGGGTGCAGCCGGGGTGAAACAGGAGGGCGTGAAGGCGAGCTTGGGCGCGGGGCCTTGGAGGCTGCTGGGCAGTGCCGCACGGGCGGCAATGTGTGGCAAACCGGCCTCCGGCAGTCCCGGCTAGCATCCTGCGCCCGGGGTCTTGACCCCTGCAGGGCATCCGCAGAATTCGCCATCTACCGATGGTGCACCAACGCGGTTCCTTGGGAAATCGTGAACAGGTGCTCAGCCCAGCAAGTCCATCACATCGAGCATGCGCTGGGCCACGTCCACCAGCTTGAGGCCCTTGTCCATGGCGGTCTTGCGCAGCTTTTCGTAGGCGGCCTGTTCGCTGAGGCCCTGGCGCTGCATGAGCAGGCCCTTGGCGCGGTCGATGGTCTTGCGGTCCTTGAGCTCGGTCTTGGCATCGGCCAGCTCGGCGCGCAGGGCTTGTTCATGCTGAAAGCGCGCCATGGCCACGTCCAGGATGGGGCGGATGCGCTGGGGGGCCAGGCCCGCCACGATGTAGGCCGACACGCCCGCCGCCACCGCATCCTTGACGTGCGAGGTGTCTTCATCGTTGGTGAACATCACGATGGGGCGGCGTTCATTGCGCGTGGCCATCACGACGTGTTCGAGGGCGTCGCGGGCTTCGCTTTCGGCGTCCACGATGATGAGGTCGGGCTGCAGCTGGGCGATGCGCTCGCTCAGAAAAACGTCAGCGGGCAGCGTGGCCACCAGGTTGAAATTGTTCTCCAGCAGCCCGATGCGCAGCGCCCGCGACCGATCCGCCTGCAGCACGGCATGCTCGTCGGCGGGGTCGGCGACCGCCAGATCCGGGGCAACCACCACGATGCGCAAAGACTCGTTCATACCCTGGAGCATAAGCAATTTTTACGCCATAAATTGGTGCATCGAAGCGGTGCACGCCAAGGGTTCTTCGCCCAGGGCAGGCTTTTTCACCTTGCGGGGCCTGAAACTTGCTAATAGTTTGGCGATGGGCAGGGCATACCCGATAGCACCTCCCCGGCTGCGTCGCATATACATCTGCTCACATTGACCTATTCAAGAGGATTTGCATGAACAAGCACATTGACCGGCGGCATATCTCTGCCGGCTTGGCCCTGACCACCGTGGCGGTATCCGCGCTGCTGGTGTTGACAGGTTGCAGCAAGGTGCCCGACACCATCAAGATCGGTGTGGCCCAGCCGCTGAGCGGCCCGCTGGGCGCGCTGGGGCAGGATTTGCTCAACGGGGTGAACCTGGCCGTGGCAGAGCTCAACAAGGGCGGCTACAGCGTGGACGGCAAACGCGTGACGCTGGAGGTGGTGTCGGTGGATGACAAGGCCGATGCCGCCACCGGCAAGACCGTGGCACAGCAGCTGGTGGACTCCGGCGTGGTGGCCGTGATCGGGCATCTGAATTCAGGGGTGAGCATCGAGACCGCGCCGATCTATGCGGCCAAGGACATTCCCCAGATCGCCATCTCGACCAATCCCAAGTTCACCCAGATGGGTTTTCCCACCACGTTCCGCATGGTAGCCAACGACACCCTGCAGGCACGCGCCATCGGCTCGTTTGCTGCGACGCAGCTGGGCGCCGCCCGCTACGCCGCGCTGGACGATGGCACGCCCTATGGCAAGGGCCTGGCCGACGGGGCCGCTGCGCAGCTCAAGGCCGAGAAGAAAGAGGTGGTGGTGCGCAAGTCGTTTGACGACAAGACCACGGCATTCGACGAACTCGCGGGCGAACTGAAGGCCGCCAAGGTGGAGGTGATCGTCTCCACCCTCAACGACTTCCAGGCCCTGGCACTGCTGGAGTCGCTGCGCAAGGTGGGCCACACCAAGGTCAGCCTGCTGGGCGGCGACACCATCAAGACCACCGACATGGCCAAGGGCGCTGGCATTGTCGAGGGGCTGTATGCAACGTCGCCCGTGCTCGAAGCCAAAGAGTTCACCACCGGCAAGCCCTTCCTTGAAAAGTACATCGAGGCCTACAAGAAGCCGCCCGCCTATGGTGGCCACTACAGCTACGACAGCACCTACGTGCTGACCGCCGCCATCCAGAAGGCCAAGTCTGCCGACCCCAAAGAGATCACCAAGGCCATGCACGGCATCAACGGCTATGCCCCCGTGATCGGCACCATGAGCTGGGACGAAAAGGGCGAACAGCGCTACGGCGCCGTGGGCGTGTACGAACTGCGCAGCGGCAGCTGGGAGCTGCGCATGCGTTCGGACCGCTGGTAGCCGGCCGGTTCTTCAGGCGGCATGGCTTTGAACAACCCCTGCTGGCCAGCGCCAGCAGGGGTTTTTGCATCAGGCCCTGCGCGAGGCCGGGTTTTACACTCGGGGCATGAGCTTGCTGATACTCGGTATTGAATCTTCGTGCGACGAAACGGGCGTGGCACTGGTCCGTTCGACGGGCCATGCCGTGCCCACATTGCTGGCGCATGCGCTGCACAGCCAGATCGAGATGCACCAGGCCTACGGTGGCGTGGTGCCCGAGCTGGCCAGCCGCGACCACATCCGCCGCGTGCTGCCGCTGGCCACGCAGGTGCTCACCGAGTCCGGCCAGACGCTGGCGGATGTGGATGTCGTGGCCTACACGCGTGGCCCAGGCCTGGCCGGTGCGCTCCTGGTGGGCGCAGGGGTGGCCTGCGCACTGGGGGCGGCGCTGGACAAGCCGGTGCTGGGCGTGCACCACCTGGAGGGGCATTTGCTGTCGCCCTTCCTGAGCGCGGACCCGCCCGAGTTCCCCTTCGTGGCCCTGCTGGTCTCTGGCGGGCACACCCAGTTGATGCGGGTGGATGGGGTGGGCCGCTACGAGATCCTGGGCGAAACCATCGACGATGCCGCCGGTGAAGCGTTTGACAAGTCCGCCAAGCTCATGGGCCTGGGCTACCCCGGCGGGCCAGCGCTCTCACGCCTGGCCGAGCAGGGCGACCCGGCGGCCTTCAAGCTGCCGCGCCCGCTGCTGCACAGCGGCAACCTAGATTTCTCTTTTGCCGGGCTGAAGACGGCGGTGCTGACGCAGTCCAAAAAGCTGGGTGACGAGCTGCAAGTGCGCAAGGCCGACCTGGCGGCCAGCACCGAGGCGGCGATTGTGGATGTGCTGGTGAAGAAGACGCTGACGGCGTTGAAGCAGACGGGCTTGAAGCGCGTGGTGGTGGCGGGTGGCGTGGGGGCCAATAGGCACTTGCGGGCGCAGCTGAATGCCGCCTGTGCCGCCGCCAAGGTGCGGGTGCATTACCCGGAGCTGCACCTGTGCACGGACAACGGCGCGATGATTGCCATGGCGGCGGCAATGCGGTTGCAGGCGGGGCAGCAGGAGGCCCGGGCGGACTATGCGTTTGATGTGAAGCCACGGTGGCCGTTGGATGCGATTACGGTTGCTGGGTGACTGGATTGCGATTAAAAATGGCCTCCACCGATTGATGAATAAGCGCCAGAGCCCAAAAGAACTACCAAAAAATCAGAACGGATAGTGCCGCGCCGTCGTTTGCACCGTAATCCACCGCAGCTCCGTAAACTCCCGCACCCCCGCCATCCCCCCAAACCGCCCGTACCCCGAACTCTTCACCCCCCCGAACGGCATCTGCCCTTCGTCGTGCACCGTGGGGCCGTTGATGTGGCAAATCCCCGACTCAATGCGCGCCGCCACATTCCACGCCTTCGCCACATCGCGGCTGAACACGGCGGATGACAGACCGAACTCGTTGTCGTTGGCACAGGCGATCGCCTCCTCCACGCCGTTCACACGCACCACCGGCTTGACCGGGCCGAAAGACTCCTCGCGGTAGATGTCCATGTCGGCCGTCACGTGGTCGAGGATGGTGGCGGCCATCAGCGTGTTCTCGCTCTTGCCGCCGCACACCAGCGTGGCGCCCTTGGCCAGCGCATCGTCGATGAGCGCATTGCAGCGGTGCACCGTGGCCATGTCCACCACCGACCCCAGCACCACCGGGCCCTTGCGCGGGTCGCCCAGGGGCAGTGCCTTGGCGCGCTCGCCCAGCTTGGCCACGAACTCGTCGGCCACGGCGTTGTCCACGATGATGCGTTCGGTGGACATGCAGATCTGCCCCGAGTTGGCGAACGAGCCGAACACGGTACCCGCCACGGCGGCATCCACATCCGCATCGTCCAGCACCAGCAGCGGGGCCTTGCCGCCCAGTTCCAGCACCACGGGCTTGAGGTACTTGGCACACGTCTGCGCGATGATGCGGCCCACTTTGGTGGAGCCGGTGAAGTTCACGCGGCGCACGGCCGGGTGAGCCACGATGGCCTCGACCACGGCACCGGCGTCGGCGGGCGCGTTGGTCACGAAGTTCACCACGCCCAGGGGCAGGCCGGCTTCCTGCAGGGCCTCGATGATCAGACCGTGCGTGGCGGGGCTCAGCTCCGAGCCCTTGAGGATGACCGTGTTGCCGCAGGCCAGCGGCGTGGCGATGGCGCGCACCCCCAGGATGATGGGTGCATTCCACGGCGCGATGCCCAGCACCACGCCTGCGGCCTGGCGCACGCCCATGGCCAGGCTGCCGGGCACGTCCGACGGAATCACCTCGCCGGCGATCTGCGTGGTGAGGGCCGCGGCCTCCTGCAGCAGTCCTGCTGCCAGGTGCACGTTGAAACCGGCCCACAGGCCCGACGCGCCCGTCTCGGCGGCCATGGCGGCGGCAAAGGCTTCGCCCTTGGCTTCGAGCGCGTGTGCAGCCTTGAGCAACAGCGCACGGCGCGCATTGGGGCCCAGGGCCGACCAGGCCGGGAAGGCCTTGGCGGCGGCGTCTGCGGCGGCTTTGGCATCGGCCACGGTGGCGGCGGGGGCGGTGGTGGCCACGGAGCCGTCGAGCGGGTTGCGGCGCTCGAAAGTCGCGCCGCCGGTGGCTTGCACGCGCTCGCCGTGGATCAGCATGGAAATGGCAGTCATGGGAAAAGTCTCCTGGACAACAAGAACGAAGGAAGTTCGATCAAGAAAAAAATGAGGGGAATAGGGCAGCGGCTAGGCTACGCCGAGATACGCCTGCTGCACTGCATCCGATTGCAACAAGGTCGAGGCCTCTCCGGACGCCACGATGCGCCCGCGCTCCAGCACATAGCCGCGTTGCGCCACCTGCAGCGCCTTGCGCACGTTCTGCTCCACCATGAGCACGGTGACGCCCTGCGCCGCGATGCGCTGCACGATGGCCAGCAGCTCGTCCACCATGCGCGGTGCCAGGCCCAGCGAGGGCTCGTCCAGCATCAACAGGCGCGGTCCGCTCATCATGGCGCGGGCCACGGCCACCATCTGCTGCTCGCCACCGCTCATGGTGCCAGCCAGTTGCTGCGCTCGCTCCTTGAAGCGCGGAAAGTCCTCGAAGGCCTGGGCCAGGCGCTCGGCGCGCACGCGCGAGGGCACCAGCCAGCCGCCGAGCTCCAGGTTCTCGGTCACCGTCATCTGCGGGAACAGCTGGCGGCCCTCGGCCACCAGGGCCAGGCCGCGCTGCACGCAGGCGGTCGCATTGAGGGCCGGCACGGCCTGGCCGTCGAGCTGCACCGTGCCCTGGCGCGGCAGCAGGCCGGCCAGGGCCTTGAGCAGCGTGGTCTTGCCGGCGCCGTTGGGGCCGACGATCACCGTGATGCCGGGCTGGGCTTCGAGCGACAGGTCCTGCAGCACCTGAAAGCCGTTGTAGCCCGTGACCAGCCCTTGTACCGTGAGGTGTGCGCCGCTCATGCCGTGGCTCCTTCGGGCGTTGCCTGTGTGCCCATCTCATCGCCCAGGTAGGCCTCGATCACCTCCGGGTTGCGCACCACCTCGGCGGGCGTGCCATCGGCGATCTTGCGGCCCTGGTGCAGCACCAGCACGCGCTCCACGTACTTGAGCAGCGTGGTCACCGCATGCTCGATCCACACCACCGTGAGGCCCCAGTCATCTCGCAGGCGGCGGATGCGCTGGGCCATGGCATCGACCTCGGCCTCGGTCAGGCCGGCGGCCACCTCGTCGAGCAGCAAGAGGCGTGGTCGCGTGCCCAGTGCCATGCCGATCTCCAGCAGGCGCTGCTGCGACGGTGTCACGTCGGCGGCGGGCCGGTCGGCCAGGGCTGACAGGCCCAACATGGCCAGGATCTCGTCCTCATTGCGCAGGCCCACAGGCCCCTGGCGGTGGCGGCCCGCGAACTGCATGCCGAAGCGCACGTTGTCGCGCACCGTCATGTCCGGGAATACGCGCGGCGTCTGGAAGGTGCGCGCGATGCCGTGGGCCGCATAGTGGTGCGGGCCCTTGCCGGTGAGGTTGTCGGCAGCGCAGTGCAGCGTGCCCGAGGTGGGGGGCTGCACGCCCGAGATGGCGTTGAAGAAGGTGGTCTTGCCCGCGCCGTTGGGGCCGATGATGCCGATGAGCTCGCCGGCATGCAGCGTGGCGCTCACGCCGTCCACGGCGGTCAGCCCGCCAAAGCGCACGGTCACGCTGTCGATGGTCAGCAGGGCTTCAGACATGGCCGGCCTCCGTTGCAGGCGTGGCTGCCCGCTTGCGCTGCCACAGCGTGGCCAGCCCGTTGGGCAGGTACATCACACACAGGATCAGCAGCAGGCCCAGCACCATCATGTAGCCATAGGGCAGCTGCAGGCGCAGCGTCTCGGCCAGCAGGCTGAAGACGATGGCCGCGAGCACCGGCCCGCCGATGCTGGCCGCGCCGCCGATCAGCGCGATCAGCACCGTCTGGAAGCCGATGAAGGGGCTGAACACGGCGGCCGGCTCGATGTAGGTCCAGCGCACGGCCATGGCCGCGCCCACGGCGCCCGCAAACGCGGCCGTGATGCCGAAGCCCGCGATCTTGGCCAGGCGCGTGTCCACGCCCAGGGTCTGGGCGCGCTGCTCGTCGGCACCGATGCCCGAGAGCGCCAGGCCGAAGCGGCTGCGCTGGATGGCGATGGCCGTGGCAATGGCGGCCGCCGCGATCAGCAGCACCGTGAGGTACACCGTCTCGTTGCTGGGCACCACCGTGAGCACACGGCCTACCGTGCCCGAGACCTGCTTTTCGACAAAGGTCACCGCGTGGCGGATGAGCTCCGTCGTGCCGAAGGTCAGCACCGCGAAATAGGTGCCGCGCAGGTGCAGCACGGCGGCCCCCATGACCACGGCCACCACGGCGGCGATCAGCGCGCCGGCCACGATCACCAGCGGCCAGGGCAGCACTTCCAGCAATGTGGCGCTGGCATAGGCCCCGATGCCGAAGAAGGCCGAGGTGGCCAGCGAGAGGTAGCGCGTGGTGCCGCAGAACAGCGACCAGCTGGTGGCCAGCGCGATGTACATCAGGCAGCTGAGCAGCACCGAGGCCACGAACTCGGACACCAGCCAGGGCAGGGTGCCGACCACGGCCGTGCCCACGGCCAGCGCGAGCCAGGGCTTGTTGGAATGGAGAGATTTCATTTTTTGGAGAAGAGGCCGTTGGGGCGCCAGATCAGCACGCCGATGAACACCGCATAGCTCAGCAGCATCTTGAGAGAGGGGCTGCTGAAGTGCATGCCCAGGGCCTCGACCACACCCAGCAGCAGGCCGCCGGCCAGGCTGCCCGCCAGGCTGCCGAAGCCGCCCAGCGTGATCACGATCAGCGCCGTCACGGTATAGGGCTCGCCCATCGAGGGCGAGATCTCGTAGGTCATCGACAGAAGCGCCCCCGCCACGCCCGACAGGCCCAGGCCAATGCCGAACATCATCGGGTGCAGGCGCCGGGTGTTGATGCCCACCAGCTGTGCCCCCGTGGGCGACTGCATCAGCGCCCGCACGGCCTTGCCCAGCAGCGTGAGCTTGAGCAGCGCGATCAGCGCGGCCGACAGCGCCAGCGCCACGCCGAACAGCACCAGCTTGTTCTCGGTGAAGCGCATGCCCGCGATCTGCACCGGGTCGGCCAGGTATTCGTAGCCGCGCAGGTCGCCGCCCCAGATCAAGAGCGCGGTGTTCTGCACCAGGAACATCAGGCCGAAGCCCACCATCAGGCTGCGCGCCTCGAACACGTCCACGTTCGGCGCGCGCGCCGCCAGGCGCTTGAAGCACAGCGCATGCACCGCCACGCCCAGAACGAACAGCGCGATGAAGGCGATGGGCATCAGCAGCAAGGGCGACCAGCCCCAGGCAGTGTGCGCCCACCAGGTGATGAAGGCGCCGAGCATCACAAACTCGCCATGCGAGATGTTCATGATGCGCATCAGCCCGTACTGCAGGTTCAGGCCCATGGCCACCAGCGCGTAGATGCCGCCGGTAATGAGGCCACTGGCGACCAGTTCGGCCCAGGAGGTCAGGGACATTCCGTGTTACTTCCAGGCGGGCTTGTTGGTGTTCAGCTGCGCTGTGGCGCGGTCCTTGGGCCACACCACTTCGAAGTCGCTGCCCTGCCACTGGCTCACCGTGCCCGGGATGGAGGCGTTCTCGCTGCCCGCAAAGCGGATGCCGCCCAGGATGGTCTTGAACTCATTCTTGGCGATGTGCTCGCGCAGCGCCTTGCGGTCCAGCCCCACCTTCTCCACGGCCTGCTGCAGGATCTGCAGGCCCGCCCAGGCATGGCCACTGGCCCAGCGGTCGGGCTCCTTGTTGAACTTCTTCACGTGGGCGTCGAAGTAGGCCTTGGCCTCGGGGCTGGTCTTCACGCTCCACGATCCCATGCCGATCACACCCTCGGTGTTGGCCTGCATCACGTTCTTGTACAGCTGGAAGGCCGTGCCCACCGAGGCGTAGAAGAACTTGGGGTTCAGCCCCACCTCGCGCGCCTGGCGGCTGGCCAGGATGGTGTCGGGGGGGTAGGTGATGCCGATGAAGGCGTCGGGGTTCTGGTCCTTGATGCCGCGCAGCACGGGCGCCAGGTCCTTCACGCCCAGCGGGTAGCTCTTGCGTTCCACCACCTGGATGTTGGTCTTCTTGAGTGCGTTGTTCAGCGCCGCGAAGTTTTCGAGGCCGAACAGGTCGTCCATGTAGACGATGGCCACCGACTTCACGCCGTTGGCCACCAACATGTCCACCAGCGCGCCCATCATCTTGTCGGGCTGCTGCAAGAGCGAGAAGAAGTAGGGCAGGTTCATGTCGATCAGCTTGCGCGACAGGGCGGTGGGCGCCAGCAGCGGGTAGCCGAAGCGGTTGGCCAGCGGGGCGATGGCGAAGTTGGCGCCCGAGCCCCAGGGCGGCAGGATCAGGTCCACCTTGTCGCTGCCCATGAGTTTTTCAAACGTGCGCACGCAGGTCTCGGTCTCGCTGCGGTCGTCGTAGCCGATGAGTTCGATGGGGCGCTTGGCGCCCTTGATGCTCAGGCCGCCCGCCGCATTGACCTGTTCGGCCCACAGCAGGTAGTTGGGCTCCTGGCTGACCTGTGCGCCTGCGGCCCAGGGGCCCGTGCGGGCAATCGCGTAGCCGATGCGCACGGGGCCGCTGCCACTGCCTTGCGCGAGCAGCTGCGGCGCTACGGCCAGCGCGCCCACGGTGGCGGCGGCCCCCTTGATCCATTGGCGCTTGGAGGGTTGGGACGGTGAATGCGTTGTCATTGTGTGTCTCCTCGGATGGGAGGCCCGCGCAGTGCAGGCCGTACCCGGATCGTAGGAAGACGCTGCCCGGTGCGCTGGGCTGAGCGTGCACAAAAGCCTTGTCCCAGCGTGCACGGCGCAGGGGGTTTACCCGGATTTCCGTGCCCGCCGCAGGAATAGCGGCGCGGCCGATAATCCCGCTGAGACAGGCGGCACCGTCTGCATGACGACTGGAGACAACCATGGCCCACCCTCTGACCGAGGTATCGACCGACACCGTGCCACCGCGCGACCGCCTGCACCTGTGGGGCGATGCGGTGTGGCGCCTCATTGGCGGGCTGGAGTCCGATGCCTTCGGCGACGAGGCATTTGCGGGCCACATCACGTCGGGCCAGGCGGGCTACATCAACCTGTGCCAGCTGGACGTGAGCCGCCACCGCGTGGTGCGCACCCCCAGCCTCATCCGCAGCAGCGACCGGGCCTACATCAAGGTGGTGGCGCAGCTCGAAGGGCGCGCCTGCTTCGAGCAGAACGGCCGCCAGGTGTGGCTGTCGCCCGGCGAATGGAGCGTGTACGACACCACGCGTGCCTACGCTGTGAGCAACCCCGAGGCCGTGCGCCAGATGGTGCTGATGATCCCCAAGGAACAACTGCCCGAGCGCAAGCTCAAGCTCGACGACCTGATGGTGCAGCGGTTTTCAGGCACCACGGGCGTGTCGCGCCTGGCGTGGGACACCATGCGCGCGGCGTTTACCGAGCTGCCTAGCATGTCCGACGCCGCTGCCGACGGCGTGGCCGACGTGATCACGCACCTGGTGCAGCTGTCGCTGCTGGAGCGCAACGGCCAGCACAGCGCCGTGTCGCAGCGCGAGGCCCTGCGCGACCGCATCGGCCAGTACATCGACCGCCACCTCGCAGACCCGGACCTCACCATCGACCGCATTGCGCAGGCGCTCAACTGCAGCAAGCGGCACCTGTACAACGCGGTGGCCGACGAGGAGAACACGCTGGCCACCATGATCCAGCACCGAAGGCTGGAGGCTTGTCTGCAAGACCTGCGCAGCAGCGCGCAGGTGCAGCGTTCGGTCACGGACATCGCGCTGTCCTGGGGCTTTTCCAACAGCGCACATTTCAGCCGCGTGTTTCGCGCCCATGTGGGCTGCAGCCCCAGCGAATACCGCACGAGGGCCCGGGTGCCGGCTTTGGCGCACTGAGCACGCTCCCGGGCCGCATCGCACGCCTGTCGGCAGATCGTTTCACAAGAAAAACGCCCCTACCGCTTGCGGTAAGGGCGCTTCCAGCTATTGAATCAATAGCAGTCGTGCTTGGGGGCTGGTGGCCTGCCCTGGGCGGGCGGGCGACTGTGCAAGCACAGCCGTTTACTGAATGCTCAGCTGCGTGGCTTTGCTCACGGGCTCCAGGCGGGCCAGCGTCAGAGTCAGCACGCCGTTTTCGAGCTTGGCAGAGCTGTTGGCTGCGTCAATGTCGGTAGCCAGCTCCCAGGCGCGTTGCACTTGGCGGGGCGCGCCTTCTACGCTTTGCAGGCGAACCTGGTTGCCTTCGATGCTGATGGACAGCTGCTCGCGGGCGAGGCCGGGTACATCCAGCTGCAAGGTGGTGGTCTTTTCGTCCTGGGTCACGGTGCAGCCGGCAGAGGTGGCAGCGGCAGGTGCGGCCAGTGCGCCCATCAGAAAACGCTGCAGCGCGAGGTCTGCAGAACGGGGGGATTGGGCGTAAGCGGCACGGCGGATCACGGGGGCGAAGATCATGGGTAACTCCTATAAACTGCGCGGCTCTCGACGTGGTCGCCGCATGCCAAGGAGTTGTGTACGGCCGGGTTGCTTTTCAAGGGAAAAATGGCATGAATAAATTGCGTTCCGTGGGCTTGAAAACAGCCACAGCGGCATTACGTCAACCGGTTTTGGCGGCCGCCACAGCGCTGGTGTGCGCTCTGATGCCTTTGTCTGCCAGCCATGCCCAGGGCGCGCCAGGCGTCGCTGCAGGCACAGCCCAGACGCAGGCCAAACCGGTCAAGGTGGCCCTCATCGAAAGCCTGTCGGGGGCCTTTGCCAACACGGGCGAGGCGGTGTATCGCAACGTCTACTGGGCCATGGAACGCGTGAACGCGCGCGGCGGTGTGCAGCTGCCGGCCAGCGCGGGTGGGCCTCGCTTGCTGAGCCTGGAGCGCTACGACAGCAAGGGCCAGAACGAAGAGGCCTTGTCGGCATTGCGCGCGGCCATCGACGACGGCGCGCAGGTCATCCTGCAGGGCAATTCGTCGGCCACCGCGGCGGTGTTGATCGAGACCATCAACAAGCACAACGAGCGCGAGCCGAACAAGCGCGTGATCTTTTTGAACTACTCGGCGGTGGACCCCATCCTCACCAACGAGAAATGCAGCTTCTGGCACTTTCGCTTCGACGCCCATGCCGACATGCGCATGGCCGCGCTCATGGAAGTGATGCGCGAGGACAAGGCCTTGAAGAGCGTCTACCTCATCGGCCAGGACTACAGCTTCGGCCAGGCCGTGCTGCGCGAGGCGAAAAAGCAACTGGCCGCCCAGCGCCCCGATGTGGCCGTGGTGGGTGACGAGCTGCACCCCATCGGCCGCGTGAAGGACTTCGCGCCCTATGCGGTGAAGATCAAGACCAGCGGCGCGCAGGCCGTGGTCACCGGCAACTGGGGCAACGACCTCACGCTGCTGGTGAAGGCCGCGCGCGAAGTGGGCTACGAAGGCAGCTTCTACACCTTCTACGGCAACGCACTGGGTGCGCCCGCCGCCATCGGTGACGCGGGCATCGGCAAGGTGGTGGCCGTGGCCGACTGGCTGCCCAATGTGCCGGGCGCGCAGAGCGAGGCGTTCTACCAATCGTTCCGCACGCGCTTTCCCAAGCCGCAAGATGACTACGTGCACATGCGCATGCAGCTCATGGTCGAGGCGCTGGCCCAGTCGATCGAGCGCGCGGGCAGCACCGACGCCCTGGCTGTGGCGCGGCAGATGGAGAGCGCCAACGTGCAGCTCTCGGGCCAGGGGGGCAGCATGCGCGCGGCGGACCACCAGTTCCAGCAGGCGCTGGTGGTGGGCGTGATGGACAAGAAGGGCGCACCGGGCGTGAAGTTCGACGTGGAAGGCTCGGGCTACGGCTTTCGCGTGGTGCGGCAGATCGCCGCCGCCAAGGCGCAGCAGCCCCACAGCTGCACAATGCAGCGGCCCTGACCCACGGCGTGGGCGGTATGCGGCGCAGCGCGCGCCGCATATCGATATGAAAAGTTAGCGCAACCGGTGCAGGCCGTCGGGCCACAAAATTTGTCGCATTGATCACCCATGCGCGAATCGCTGCCTCCACCGTGTCCTACGCCCTTTCCCTGCTCGACAAAAGTCCCATCCCCGAAGGGGCCACGGCGGCCGAGGCGCTGCAGCGCACCGTAGCGCTGGCCCAGCGCGCCGAGCAACTGGGCTACCGCCGCTTCTGGGTGGCGGAGCACCATGGCAACCCGGGCCTGGCCGGCTCGGCGCCCGAGGTGCTGGTGGCGCACCTGCTAGCGCGCACCTCGCGCATCCGCATCGGCTCTGGCGGCGTGATGCTGCAGCACTACAGCCCGTTCAAGGTGGCCGAGGCGTTCAAGGTGCTCGCATCCCTGGCCCCCGGCCGCGTGGACCTGGGCGTGGGCAAGGCGCCCGGCGGCCTGCCGCTGTCCACGCGGGCGCTGCAGGCGCTGCACGATAAATCCAGTCCATCCGACTTCAGCGCGCGCTTTGCGGAGCTGGACGCCTTCCTGCACGGCACGCTGGACCCGGACCACGCGCTGGCGGGCGCTGTGGCCTACCCCGCACCACCCAGCCTGCCCGAGCGCCACCTGCTCGGCGGCAGCCCCGACAGCGCGGCGCTGGCGGCGCGGCATGGCTGGCACTTCACGTACGCGGGCCATTTCAACGGCGACCCGGTGAGCATCGAGCGCACGGTGCGCGTGTACCGCGAAGCCGCCGGCCGGGCCCCGTCGCTGGCGCTCTATGCACTGGTGGCCCCTACGCAAGCGCAGGCCGACAGCCTGGTGGGCGCATTGCGCGTCTTCAAGCTGCATTTGTCCACCGGGCAAAGCGTGAACCTGCCCAGCGCCCAGGCCGCCGCGGAGTTTGCGCGCCAGGCCGGCGTGGCGGACTACCGGCTCGAAGAAACCCGGCCCCATGTGATCGCCGGCTCGCCCGAGCATGTGCGCGGGCAACTCGATGCGCTCAGCGAGCGCTATGGCATCGAAGAGTTCGTGGTCGATACACCCGTCACGGGCTTTGCCGACCGCCTGGCCTCGGTGGAGCTGCTGGCGGGCGCCTATGCCACCGCCGAGGCCTGACCCGCTCGCTGCACCACTTTCCCCAGGAACAGACACCATGAGCAACAACCCACAACCCATCCGTTTCGGCGTCATGCTGCATGGCGCAGGCGGCCACATGAATTCGTGGAAGCACCCCGCAGGCCCCGCGGATGCAAGCGTCAACCTCGACTTCTACATCGAGACCACGAAGAAGGCCGAGGCCAACGGCATCGCCTTCGCCTTCGTGGCCGACGGGCTGTTCATCAACGCGAAGTCCATCCCGCATTTTCTGAACCGCTTCGAGCCGATCTCCATACTCTCTGCGCTGGCCGTGGCGACGTCGAAGATTGGCTTGGCGGGCACCATCTCCACCTCGTACAGCGAGCCATTCACGGTGGCGCGGCAGTTCGCGTCGCTGGACCTCATCAGCAAAGGCCGCGCCGGCTGGAACGTAGTGACCACGCCGCTGGAGGGCACGGCCAGCAACTACAGCCGCAACCACCCCGACCATGCGCTGCGCTACGAGATCGCCGACGAATACCTGCAGGTGACGCAAGGCCTGTGGGACAGCTGGGACGAAAACGCCGTGGTGCGCAACCGCGCCACGGGCCAGTTTTTCGACCCGGCCAAGCTGCACACGCTCAACCACAAGGGCCGCTTCTTCCAGGTGGCGGGGCCGCTCAACATCGGCCGGTCGCCGCAGGGGCAGCCGGTGATCTTCCAGGCGGGTTCTTCGGATGCGGGCATTGGCCTGGCCGGCAAGTACGCCGATGCGGTGTTCACCCATTCGCCGTCGGTGGAGGAGACGCGCAGCTTTCTGCGCAAGGTCAAGGCCAGTGCCGTGGTGCATGGCCGCCAGGCCGACGACGTGAAGATCTTCCCCGGCATCGGGCCCGTGGTGGGTGCCACGCAGGAAGAGGCGGACGCCAAGTACCAGGCCATCCGCGAGCTGCTCACGGTGGATGAAGCGCTGGCCTACCTGGGCCGCTACTTTGACCACCACGACTTCAGCCAGTACCCGCTGGACGCGCCCTTCCCGGAGCTGGGCGAGATCGGCCGCAACAGCTTTCGCTCCACCACCGACCGCATCAAGGCTGATGCAAAGGCGCGCGGCCTGACCCTGCGCCAGGTGGCGCTGGAGGCCGCCACGCCGCGCTCGCAGTTCGTGGGCACCGGCGAGCGTGTGGCCGACGAGATCATCCGCTGGGTGGACGAGGGTGCTGCCGATGGCTTCATCCTGGGCTTCCCCGTGCTGTCCCAGGGGCTTGATGATTTCATCACCCACGTGATCCCCGTGTTGGAGGCGCGAGGCCGCTACCAGCGCACGCTGCCGGGCCACACCCTGCGCGACCACCTGGGCCTGCCGCGCAAGGCCAGCCGGTATGCGCAGGCCGATGCGGATGCAGCCACGGCGCCAGAGAAGAAGGTCGCGTGATGGGGGCAGTATTGCCAGCAGCAGCTTCGGCGCATGACGTGCAGCGGGTGAAAAGTGTGGAAGAAGGCATTGCCGCCTTCATCCACGAGTTCCAGGCATTGCGCCGGGACCTGCACCAGCACCCCGAGCTGTCGTTCCAGGAGCACCGCACCTCGGCCATTGTGGCCGAGCGCCTGGCGTCCTGGGGCTACGAATTGACCACCGGCATCGCGGGCACCGGCCTGGTGGGCACGCTGCGCCGGGGGCAGGGCACCAAGACCCTGGGCATCCGAGCCGACATGGACGCACTGCCCATCACCGAGGCCACGGGCCTGCCGTATGCCAGCCAGAACGCTGGTGTGATGCACGCCTGCGGACACGATGGGCACACCACGGTGCTGCTGGCGGCCGCGCGCTTCCTGGCCGAGTCGGGCCGCTTCGACGGCACGCTGAACCTGATCTTTCAGCCCGCCGAGGAGAACGGCGGCGGTGCACAGCACATGATCGGCGAGGGCCTGTTCGAGCGCTTTCCGTGCGACGCGGTGTTCGGCCTGCACAACTGGCCCTGCGTGGGCGCGGGGCACTTCGGCTGCGTCACCGGGCCTGCCATGGCCTCGGTGGACCAGATCACCATCACCGTGCGCGGCAAGGGCGGCCACGGCGCCGCGCCGCACGAGACGGTGGACCCGGTGGTGGCCAGCGCACACATCATCACCGCGCTGCAGACGGTGGTCTCGCGCAATGTCGATCCGCTCGACATGGGCGTGGTCACGGTGGGCTCCATCCATGGCGGCAATGCGCCCAACGTGGTACCCGAGAGTGTGGAGCTCAAGCTCACCGCACGGGCCTTCAAACCCGAGGTGCGCGCGGTCTTGCAAGAGCGCATTCCGGCCATCGCCCGCGCGCAGGCCGAGAGCTTCGGCGCCACGGCCGATGTGTTGTACCGGCCCGGCTACCCGGCCGTGCTGAACCATGAGGCCGAGACGGAGCTGGCACGCAGTGTGGCCATCGACACCTTCGGTGCAGCGCGCGTGGACGCAGGCTTTCGCCCGCGCACGGCCAGCGAGGACTTCGCCTTCATGCTGCTCAAACGCCCTGGCAGCTACGTGTTCGTGGGCAATGGCGATGGCGCATCGCTGCACAGCCCGTACTACGACTTCAACGACGCCATCTTGGCGCCCTCGGCCACGTACTGGGTGCGGCTGGCCGAGCGGTTTCTGGCCTGAGACCCCTTTCACGAGAAAGCCCTCCCCATGAGTGACAGCTTCATCTACACCTCGCCTGCCGATCCCCTGGCCCGACCGCTTATCGACGAGCTGTCGCACGAGTACCAGTCGCGCTACGGCGAGTTCTACGACCGCGAAGGCGGGCAGCGCGAGATGGAGAAGTACCCGCCCGAGCTGTTCACGCCGGAGCACGGCGGCAGCTTTGTACTGCTGCTGCGCGGCGGGCAGGCCATTGGCGGCGGCGCCTTCAAGCGCCACAGCGACGCGCACACGGCGGAGCTCAAGCGCGTGTGGACGCACTCGGCCCACCGCCGCCAGGGCCTCGCCGCCAGGGTGTTGCTGGAGCTCGAAGCGCAGGCGCTGCGCCAGGGCTATGCGCGGCTGTACCTCACCACCGGCTTTCGCCAGCCCGAGGCCGTCGGGCTGTATCTGGGCCACGGGTACACGGCGCTGTTCGACACCACGCTGCCGCACGAGACGTACCGCCATCTGCCGTTCGAGAAGACTCTGCGCGCCGTGGACGGCCTGGAGTCCACCGCCACGTTGACGGCGCCCACCACACCGCACGCCCTGGGCGCGGGGCGCGCCGCGGTCGTGGCGCAAGCGGCCTGAAAGCCGCCACGGACACCGGCCCCGCCTGCCCCCGCTTTTTTCCACGAACCCCGACAGCCTGCGAGACCTCACCACCATGTCCACCTCCACCACCCTGGACGCCGCTGCCGGTCTGCCGCTAGGCTCCGGCCATGCCGCGCCGCCTGTGGCTAGCAGCCATGCGCCCAGCGCGCCGGCCGCCACCCCATCGCCTGCACCGGCGAAGGGCGACTATTCACACTACAAAGTCGTGCCCGCGCGCTACCGGGCACGGGCGGCCGGCACGGTGTTTGCCGCCGTAGTCATCGGGCTGGTGCTGTACTCGGTGTTCACCAACCCGCGCTGGGGCTGGAGCATCTTCGGCGAGTATTTCTTCTCGGAACCCGTGCTGGTGGGCCTGGGCCGCACGCTGCTGCTCACCGCACTGGGGGCGCTGTTCGGCTTCACGTTGGGCACGGCGCTGGCGCTGGCCCGCGTGTCGCGCTCGCCGCTGCTGGCGGGGCTGTCGTGGACCTTCATCTGGATCTTCCGGTCCATCCCGGTCATCGTGCTGCTGCTCATCATCAACAACCTGGGCTACCTGTACGAGACCGTGAGCCTGGGCGTGCCTTTCACCGGCTGGACGTTCTTCTCGTACCCCACCACGCAGCTCATCAGCCCCTTCGTGGCGGCGCTGATCGGCCTCACGCTGAACCAGGCAGCCTTTGCGTCGGAGATCGTGCGTGGCGGCATTTTGTCGGTGGACCAGGGGCAGCTGGAAGCCGCTGCCGCCCTGGGTCTGCCGCGCCGCCGCCAGGCGTTTCGCATCGTGCTGCCGCAGGCCATGCGGTCCATCCTGCCCGCGGGCTTCAACGACATCATCGGGCTGGCCAAAGGCACGTCCAATGTGTACATCCTGGCCCTGCCCGAGCTGTTCTACACCATCCAGATCATCTACCGCCGCAACCTGGAGGTGATCCCGCTGCTCATGGTGGCCACCGTGTGGTACCTGGTGATCCTGACGGTGCTGTCGCTGCTGCAGCACTACATCGAGCGCCATTTCTCCAAGGGCGCGCTGCGCAGCCTGCCGCCGTCGATCTTCAGCGGCATTGCGCAGCGCCTGTGGCCTGCGCGGCGTGTGGCCGTGCAAGGTGATACAGCGGTGACCGCACCGGCAGCAGCGCCCACGCCCGGCGTCGCCACCGTGCCGCGCTGGACGGGCGAGCGCAACCGCGGTGGTGAAGTCACCATTCACGGCGTGTCCAAGAGCTACGGCGCCCTGCGCGTGCTCAAGGACGTCACTTTGACGGTGCCACCCGGCAGCGTCACGGTGATCCTGGGGCAGTCGGGCTCGGGCAAGTCGACCTTGCTGCGCACCATCAACCACCTGGAGCGCGTGGACGATGGCTTTATCGCTATCGATGGCGAGCTGATCGGCTACCGCCAGGACGCCGACACCCTGTACGAGCTGAGCGAAAAGGACATCCTCCAACGCCGGGTGGACGTGGGCATGGTGTTCCAGAACTTCAACCTGTTCCCGCACCTCACAGTGCTGGAGAACATCGTCGAAGCCCCGGTCACCGTGCGCAAGCTGCCGCGTGCCGAGGCCGAAGCCCTGGCGCTGGAGCTGTTGGCGCGCGTGGGCCTGTCCGACAAGGCACACAGCTATCCACGGCAGCTCTCCGGCGGGCAGCAGCAGCGCGTGGCCGTTGCACGGGCCCTGGCGCTCAAGCCCAAGGTGCTGCTGTTCGACGAGCCCACCTCTGCGCTCGACCCCGAGCTGGTGGGCGAGGTGCTCGATGTGATCAAGGAGCTGGCGCGCACCGGCACCACGCTCATCATCGTGACGCACGAGATCGGCTTTGCCCGCGAGGTGGCCGACACGGTGGTCTTCATGGAGCAGGGCCGCGTGCTGGAGACCGGTATACCCGCCAAGGTGTTCGGCCAGCCTGACCACCCGCGCACGGCGGAGTTCCTGGCCAAGGTGCTCTGAGCCGCCGGCCACCTTACATCCGCAACCGTAGCGGCCTGTCTGGGCCAACCGGCCTGTAGCCCAGGCCGGGCTGCGGCATGGGCGCCGCTGTGATCTGTCCGATTTTTTGCTTCTTCCTTTGCCTGTTTTCCTGACCCATCCATTTCATCCCCGGAGCCGATCCATGACCCTTGTGAACCGAACCCTCGCAGCCTTGGCACTGGCCGCTGCGTCCATCGCCGCACTGGCGCCTATCCATGCTGCTGCGCAAGCCATCGACCTGAGTCCCGAGCAACCCACGCGCCCCCGCTCGCAGAAGGTGGACGAGGCGCTCAAGCTCGTCGGCAAGGACTTCAAGTTCGCCAAGGACGGCGTGCTCACCGTGGGCACCACCACCGGCCGCCTGCCATTCGGCGCCTACGCCACCGACAACAAGACGCCCGTGGGCAACGCGCCGGACATCGCGCAGCTGGTGGCCGACAGCCTGGGGCGCAAGCTGGAGTTGGTGTCGGTGGCCTGGGCCGACTGGCCGCTGGGCCTGCAGTCCGGCAAGTTCGATGTGGTGATCTCTAACGTCACTGTGACCGAGGAGCGCAAGGAGAAGTTCGACTTCTCGACCTACCGCAACGACCAGCTGGGCGTGTACGTGAAGGCCGGCAGCAAGATCACGTCGGTGAAGGAGCCCAAGGACGTGGCGGGCCTGAAAGTAGTGGTCGGCGCAAGCACCAACCAGGAGCAGATCCTGCTGCGCTGGAACCAGCAGAACGTTGCCGCAGGGCTCAAGCCGGTGGACATCCAGTACTACGACGACGATGTGGTGCTGTACCTGGCGCTGGCCTCCGGGCGTGCCGACGCCTACCTGGCCCCCAACGGCATCGCTGCGCACAACGCGCGCGACGGCAAGACCAAGTTGGTGGGCACCTTCTCGGGCGGCTGGCCCCAGGCGGCCGAGATCGCCGTGACCTCGCGCAAGGGCTCCGGCATTGCCGACGCGATCACGGTGGCGCTGAACGCGCAGATCAAGAACGGCAACTACGCCAAGGCGCTGGAGCGCTGGAATCTGCAGTCCGAGGCGATCCAGGTCGCGCGCACAAACCCACCCGGCCTGCCCAAGAAGTAAGCCTGCAGTGTTCAAGGACCTTCCATGACTCTCCATTCCCTATCGCGCCGCAGCCTCGTGGCCCTGGCCTCGGCGTGTGCTCTGTCCTGTGCATGGACCGTTGCCAGCGCTGCTGCCGCATTCGATTTCAGCCCCGAGCAGAAGGGCCGCGTCCGCGCCGAGAAGGACGCCGCTGCCGTCCAGGCGATCCCGAAGAACTTCAAGTTCGTGAAGGACGGCGTGTTCACCGTGGCCATCGCCCCCTTCGCGCCGCCCATCGCCACCTACGCGAGCGACGCCAAGACCGTGGTGGGCTTCGACCCCGACTACGCGCAGCTCATCGCCGACGCGCTGGGACTCAAACTCGAATTGCTACCGATTGCCTGGGCCGACTGGCCGCTGGGCCTCTCCTCTGGCAAGTACGACGCTGTGATCTCCAACGTGGGCGTGACGGAGCAGCGCAAGGAGAAGTACGACTTCTCCACCTACCGCCTGGGCCTGCACGGCTTTTACGTGCGCGCCGACAGCAAGATCACCTCCATCAAGGAGCCCAAGGACATTGCGGGGCTGAAGGTCATCACCGGCTCGGGCACCAATCAGGAGCGCATCCTGCTGGAGTGGAACAAGCAAAACGTTGCTGCGGGCCTCAAGCCCGTGGAGCCCGTGTACTTCGACGATGACGCCGCGCGGCTGCTGGGTGTGGTCTCGGGCCGGGCCGACGCCAACTTCAACCCCAACGCGCCGCAGGCCTACCACGCGGCCAAGGACGGCAAGATCAAGCTCGTGGGCACGGTGAACGCCGGCTGGCCGCTCAAGTCCGACGTGGCCATCACCACGCGCAAGGGATCGGGCCTGGCCGATGCGCTGACGCTGGCCACCAACGGGCTCATCAAGAACGGCAAGTACACACAGGCGCTGCAGCGCTGGAGTTTGCTGGAAGAGGCCTTGCCCAAGTCCGAGACCAACCCCCCTGGACTGCCCAAGTTCTGACCATGGCCATTGCGCACCTCGCATTTCTGACGCCCGGTAACTATGCCGAGGACAACCCCTTCCAGGGCCTGGAAGACACCTTGCGCCTGTTTGAGCAGGGGGAAGCCCTGGGCTACCAGGGCGCGTGGGTGCGCCAGCGGCATCTGGAGCGGGCCGTGTCGTCCGCCACCACGCTGCTGGCCGCCGCCACGCAGCGCACGCGCCGCATCGCGCTGGGCACGGCGGTGATCCAGATGGGGTATGAGAACCCTTTCCGGCTGGCGGAAGACCTGGCGACGGTGGATGTGCTTTCGCGCGGGCGGCTGCAGGTGGGGCTGAGTGCGGGCGCGCCGCCGTATGGACCGCTGTTGGGTGGGCACCTGTTCGATGGCGATGCGCAGGGCATCGACTTCTCGCATGCGCGCGTGGAGCGCCTGCGCAGCAACCTGTGGGGCGATTTTCTTGGTGATGACGATTTCTTCGTGGAGTCACCCGCAGGCCGCCAGCGCCCACGCGTGCAGCCCCATGCTGCGGGGCTGGTGGAGCGCCTGTGGTACGGCGGCGGCTCCCTCAAGTCGGCGCAGTGGGCGGGCGCGCAGGGCTACCACTTGCTGATCGGCAACCTCAACCGGGGCGAGCAGACCGACGACTTCTTTGCGGCGCAGCGCAGCCAGCTGGACCTGTTCCACGCGAGCTGGTCGGCGCCCCATGCCCCGCGCGTGGCGCTGGGGCGGGTCATCGTGCCGCTGGACAGTGCCGACGCCGCCACCCGTGCACGCTACCGCGCCTGGGCGGCACTCAGGGTGCCGCGCACGCTGAGGCCACAGGGCGATCGCCGCACGCTGTTCGCGCGCGACCTGGTGGGCACCTCCGACGAAATCCTGGAGAGCCTGCGCCAGGACCCCATCGTGCCGAGCGTGCAGGAACTGCGGCTGGAGCTGCCGTACGACTTCAGCGTCGAAGACTATGCGCAGATCCTGAGCGACACCGCGCGGTACATCGCACCGGAACTCGGCTGGTCACCGGCTGCTGCGGAGCCCGGGGCCCCCGGTGGTCACTGCCCGGCGCGCGCGGCGGACACTTCGCGGCCCAGCTCGATCACGGCCATCGCGTAGTAGCTCGACCAGTTGTAGCGCGTGATGGCGTAGAAGTTCTCGGTGCCTGCCACGTAGCTGGCGGCATCGCCGCCGTTTTGCAGTTCGATCAACGCCAGAGGGCCTGTGTGCTGCACGCCCGCGGCGTCCAGCACGGCGCCCTTGGCCTGCATGCTGGCCACGCTGAAGGTGGGCAGGATGTCAGGTGTCATCAGCTCATCGAGCTGCAGGCGCGCGGTGTCGAACTGCACGCCGAAGTGCGTGGGCATGCCCGGCGTCCAGCCGTGGCCGCGAAAGTAGTTGGCCACCGAGCCGATGGCGTCGGCCGGGCTCTTGAACAGGTCCACGCGGCCGTCGCCATCGAAGTCGATGGCATAGCGCACCCAGCTCGACGGCATGAACTGCCCCAGGCCCATGGCACCGGCGTAGCTGCCGCGGGGCTCGAACGGGTCGGTGTTGCTGCGGTTGGTGAGGCTCAGGAACTGCTCCAGCTCGCGGCGGAAAAATTCGGTGCGCTCTTTGGCGCGCGGATGGGCTGACGGGAAATCAAACGCCAGCGTGGCCAGCGCGTCCATCACACGGAAGGTGCCCATCTGCTGCCCGTAGATGGTCTCTACACCGATGATGCCGACGATGATCTCGGCGGGCACGCCGTACTCGCGCTCGGCCCGCTCCAGCGTCGCCTGGTTCTCCTGCCAGAACCGCTGGCCGGCGCGGATGCGGATGGGGTCGATGAAGCGGCTGCGGTACACCCGCCAGTTCTTGGCGGTGCCTTTGGGCGGCGGCAGCATGAGCCGTGGGACCTGTGGCAGGAAGTGCGCCTGTCCAATGGCCTGGCGCACCCACTCGCGGTCCAGGTCGCGGCGTGCGGCCAGATCGTCGGCAAACTGCAGCGCCTCGGTGCGCGATGCGTAGAGCACCGCTGGTTTTTGCTTTGTGGTGGCGGTTTTAGAGGGTTTTTGGGGGCTTGCGCTTACTGGTATTGTGCAAAATGCTATTAAAAATATAGCAACCGTGGTCCATGGAGCTGTCTTCGTCATTTCGGGTGTTCGTTACTTTGTTGTGTCCCTGCGCCTCGAAACCGGCGCGACCCAGGCCAGGGCCGCCGCGCAAGGGCAGCCCCGCCGCGCCAGCGGCGTCCCCCTTCCCGGCGAAGCCGCCCAGGGGGATGATTCATCTCTTTGGCCAGGGCAAGGTGCGGAACTCGCGCCGCAGGGCACCCAGTTCGGAGTCGGGGTGGGGGGCGTAGCGCAGTCGCTCCAGCCGCAGCAGCCAGTCTGCCACTTCAGCGGCCGGCGCCCCGAATTGTGCACGCACCCGTTCTGCCATTGCGCGTGGGGGCAGGGTTTCTGGCAGTGGCAGCCCGGCGCGCGCCAGGCGTTGGCGCGTGCGGGCCAGCAGCCGCAGCCAGGGGTCGTGCTGGCTGCGCTCCCACAGGCTCCAGCCCATGCCGCCCAGTGCAGCCGCGATGACCAGGGTGCCCAGCACGGTGGTGAGGTCCTGCCAGCTGGGAGATTCAAACCCCAGCGCTTTGAGCAGGTCCATCTGGCGGCTCTGGGTGTAATTGAGCACCCACTGGTTCCAGCCATTGTTGACGGCTTCCCACACGGCCCGCAGGTTCTGCACCATGCCGGGGCTGAGGGTGCCCAGGGCGCTGGCGAACGCGCCTTGGGGTGCACGCAGGCGCTGGAACTGGCCCACGCGCCCCGGCGAGACGGCGCCTGTAGGGTCCACGCGCACCCAGCCGCGCTCTTCCATCCAGACTTCGGCCCAGGCATGGGCATCGGCATTGCGCACGGTCCAATAGCCATCCACCGGGTTGCGCTCACCCCCCTGGTAGCCCGTGACGATGCGTGCGGGCACATCCATGGCGCGCATCAGCACCACGAAGGCCGAGGCAATGTGCTCGCAGAAGCCCTCCTTGCGGTCAAACCAGAATTCGTCGGCGGTGTGTTCGCCAAAAACGCCGGGATCCAGGGAGTAGTTGTAGCCGCCCGTGCGCAGGCGCTCCAGCACCGCATTGACGAGCGTGCCGGTGCTGGCATTGGCCAGTGCGGGGTCGGCACGCATCTGCGCGGCCAGCGCCAGGGTGCGGGGGTTGAAGCCGGGCGGCAGCTCGGTGTACACGCGCAACTGGCGCACGGACTGCTGGGGACCATGGCGGTACTCGGGGTAGCTCACGGCCTGGTAGCGCAGTACATCGGTGATGGGGCGTGTGGTCATCCACTGCAGGTCCTGGGTCATGTAGGCCTGCATTTGATTGGGCAGCTGTGGCGCCTCGGGCGTCGCCTCCAGCACCATCAGCCAGGGTTGTCGCTGGGGTTCGAGCGTCACTTCGTAGCGCACGGCCGGGCCGCTCACCTGCAGGTTGGCGGGCAGGGCTGCGCGCGCGGCCCAGGCGCTGTCTTCCCGAAACGGCTCGGCCTGCCATTGACGGCCATCGAATGCCGTCATGACGGGGCCGCGAAAGTACAGCGTGGACTGCGGGGGCACGTCGGTGGGCGCCCCCTCGAAGCGCAGGCGGATGGCCACGCGCTCATCGAGCGCGATCTCGGCCATCTCGCCGATCTTCATCGTGCCCGACAGGCCGCTGCGCCCGGTGAGGTTTTCGCCAGGCATGCCCCACAGCGGCGACATGCGTGGAAACAGCATGAACAGCGCCACCATGATGGGCGCCCCCAGCAGCGCCATGGTGCCCGCCATGCGGAAGGTCTGCGCCAGGGGCGGGCGCCCCACTGGCATGTGGGCATTGACCAGCGCCATGAGCAGGCCCAGCAGCGCCACCAGCATGGCGGCGGCGGTCAGCAGCGACTGCGAGAAGAAGAAATTGCTGAGCATCGTGAAGAAGCCCAGGAAAAACACCACCATCGCGTCGCGGCGCGCGCGCAGCTCCAGCATCTTGAGCGCGAGCAGCATGACGACCAGGGTAACGCCCGCATCACGCCCGAGGATGGTGCGGTGCGTGAACAGCGTGCCCGCTACCGCCACCATCAGCAGGGCGGCCACGGTCCAGCGGCTGGGCAGTGGGCGCCCCACCCAGGCCAGCCAGCCGCGCCACAGCAGCAGGCCGCTGGCCAGCAGGCTGGTCCACACCGGCAGGTTGGACATCTGCGGCGCGATGACCCACACGATCACGAACAGCAGAAAGAGCGTGTCGCGGGCGTCGCGCGGCAGGGAAACAAGGGTCTGGCGCAGGTTCATGGCAAAGGTTCACGCCCGGCTGGTGGGGATTGGTGTGCTATTGAAAATATAGCTATTGACGCATTGCTGGTAAACGCTAGGTGCCAATTTGATGCGAATTTTGACGAGAGGATCAGCACAGTGCCAGCGCTTCCAGGCAATTTCTTCGGTGTGCGGCCCCCGTGTCCGGGGCGATCTCCACACCCGGCAGGCGCAGGCCATAGTCCAGCCCCAGCCGGTCGGCCTGCAGCACCCAGGCGGTCAGGCGCGAGATGCGGGCTTCATGGTCGGGCAGCGCCGCGCGGGCGAGGTCCAGCCACAGCTCGTGCCGCTGGGCCTGCTGGGCGTCGCGGCTCACCAGGTCGTCCGTGCCGGTGCCCAGCGATTTGGCGGCCTTCTTCCAGACCACCAGCTTGAGCGGATCACCCCGGCGGTAGGCGCGCACGCCGTCGAATTCGCCAATGCCCTGGGATTGCGCGTTGCCCGTGCCGCCCGCGCGGGGTTCGCCAGGAGGCAGGGACGGTGCGGGGGTCTCGGGCGCAGGGTAGACCAGCACCTGGGCGGCGGGGCGCCAGTAGGTCCAGACGCGGAAAGTTCCGAGCGGAAAGCGCGTCTCGGCGGTCAATGTGGGCACGCGGTGCAGGCCCCGGCGCGGTGGTTTGAAGGCCACCTGCACATTGGACTGCCCCTGCGCAGGCACGTCGGTCCAGGCCCAGTGGTGCGCCTCCTTGCCCGTGCCGTGCACCGACAGCGCAATGCCGTACCGCGGGGTCTTGCGTTCGCTGGACAGCTGGATGTCAAACGCCGTGCTGGTGCCCATGAAGTGCGGCTCGGGGGACTTCAGATGCAGCGTGAGGCCACGCAGGTTGGCGTGGCAGATGTGCATGCCCACCACGGCGCTGCCCGCCAGCAAAAAGGTCAGCAGGTAGCCCAGGTTGAGCTGGTAGTTGATGGATGCAACCAGCAAGACGATGAGCGTCAATGCCAGCATCCAGCCCGAGCCTGTGGGCAGGATGTAGACATTGCGCTGGGTGAGCGCGAGCGTGTCGCTCAGCGGCAACCGCGCCTGCCACCAGCGCTGGAAGCGGCGGCGCAGTGGCGCAAAGGGATTCAGCCGGGCAGCCAGGCTGCGCCAGCGGGCAGTGGGTGACAGGGAGAGCGGGGCAGCGGATTCCATGGATCAGGGCAAGGGCACCGCTTCGACCATCGCTCGGACTTGCTCCACCGCGCCGCGCCCGGCGTCGCCCACGGGCACCAGGCGGTGGGCGATGGTCTGGGGCAGCACGGCCTGCACGTCGTCGGGGGCCACATAGTCGCGCCCGCTGATGAGGGCCTGCGCCTTGGCCGCACGCACCAGCGCAATGCCCGCGCGGGGCGACAGGCCCTGCAAAAACCACCGGCCCGAGCGCGTGGCGGCAATCAGGTCCTGCACATAGTTGAGCAGCGGGTCGGCCGTGTGGATGGCCTGCACCTGGCGCTGCAACTCGGCCAGCTCCTCGTCGGACAACAAGGGCAGCATGGTGTCCACCATGTCCCGCCGGTCGGCGCCCGCCAGCAGCACGCGTTCGGCCGCGCGGTCGGGGTAGCCGATGGAGATGCGCATCAAAAAACGGTCCAGCTGCGATTCGGGCAGCGCAAAGGTGCCCAGCTGGTCGTGGGGGTTCTGGGTGGCAATCACGAAGAACGGGTGGGGCAGGGCGCGTGTTTCGCCTTCCACCGATACCTGTTTTTCTTCCATGGCTTCCAGCAGCGCACTCTGCGTCTTGGGGCTGGCGCGGTTGATTTCATCGGCCAGCAACACCTGGGCGAACACCGGGCCGGGGTGGAACACGAAGGCCTCCTTGCCGCGTTCGTACACCGATACGCCGGTCAGGTCGCTGGGCATCAGGTCGGCGGTGAACTGCACGCGCGAGAACTGCAGGCCAAACGTGCGCGAAAGGGCATGGGCCAGGGTGGTCTTGCCCACCCCCGGCACGTCTTCGATCAGCAGGTGCCCACCCGCCAGCAGGCAGGCCACGCAGTCCTGGACCTGGGCCTGTTTGCCCACGATCACCGTGTTAAGCTGATCCAGAAGTGATTTGATTTTGTGCTGTGCGTTCATGGCACGACGTTATCCGAAAAACCGAGAAAAATGCGACACGCGGGGACAAGACTGTGAGCAAGACGGGCTATTTCACCCATCGGGATTGTTGGAAGCACGAGATGGGCCCGGGTCACCCCGAATGCCCCGAACGGCTGGATGCGATTGAAGACCGCTTGCTGATCACCGGAGTGGGCGATGCCTTGGAGCGCTATGACGCCCCCGAGGCCTCGCTGGCCGATATTGAATTGGCCCACGGCCGCATGCACATCGCGGCACTGCGCGGCATGTCCGACCGGCTCAATGAAGAGCTGATGGCCGGTGGCCCCAATTACGCGCAGATCGACACCGACACCTCCATCAATGCCCACACCTGGAAGGCGTCGCTGCGCGCCGCCGGGGCAGCGCTGGCCGCCACCGACGCGGTGATGGCGGGCGAGGTGGAAAACGCGTTCTGCTCGGTGCGCCCCCCCGGCCACCATGCCTGCCGCGACAAGGCCATGGGGTTCTGCTTCTTCAACAACGTCGCCGTGGCGGCCAAGTACGCGCTGCAGCGCTACAACCTGCAGCGCGTGGCGGTGGTGGACTTTGATGTGCACCACGGCAATGGCACCGAGGACATCCTGGCCAACGACCCGCGGGCGCTGATGGTCAGCATCTTCCAGCACCCGTTCTACCCCTACAGCGGCGACCACGATCCCGCGCCCAACATGGTCAACGTGCCCGTGCCTGCCTACACACGGGGCATGGACATCCGCGAAATCATCGAGATGATGTGGATGCCCCGGCTGGAGGCCTTCAAGCCCGAGATGATTTTTGTGAGTGCGGGCTTTGATGGCCACCGCGAGGACGACATGGGCCAGCTGGGCCTGACCGAGCAGGACTATGCCTGGATCACCCAGCGCGTGAAGGATGTGGCGCGCCGCTATTCCCAAGGCCGCATCGTGTCGTGCTTGGAGGGCGGCTATGTGATGGGACCGCTGGCACGCAGTGTGGAGGCGCATTTGCGGGTCCTGGCTGATCTTTGACTCCCCCTGAGCCGCCTGCGGCGTCTTCCCCCTGAAGGGGACGCCACCCGTGGCCTAGCGGAGCCAGCTCCACGGTGGCACTGGCCTCATGCGCGCCTGTTTCAAACGCCCCTCGCATTGCTGTGCAGGAGAAACAACATGACGATTCCAAATTCTGACGAGCTGCTGCTGATCACCCGTGATACGCGCGGTGTGGTCACCCTCACTTTGAACGACCCTGCACGCTTCAATGCGTTGGGCTCTGAAATGCTGACAGCCTTGCAACAGGCGCTGGACGACACGGGCCGCGACGAATCTGTGCGCGTGGTGGTGCTGGCCGCAGCGGGCAAGGCCTTCTGTGCGGGGCACAACCTCAAGGACATGGCGGCGAACCCGGAGCTGGCGTACTACCAAAAGCTGTTTGCGCAATGCAGCCGCATGATGCTGACCATCCACAAGTTGCCCGTGCCCGTGATCGCGCGCGTGCAAGGCATGGCGACGGCGGCGGGCTGCCAGCTGGTGGCGCAGTGCGACCTGGCCGTGGCGGCCGACAGCGCGAGTTTTGCCACCAGTGGCATCCACTACGGCCTGTTCTGCGCAACGCCGAGCGTGCCGCTCGTGCGCAATGTGCCCGCCAAGCGGGCTATGGAAATGTTGCTCACCGGCGATTTCATCGATGCGCCCACCGCGCTGGCGCAGGGCCTGGTGAACCGTGTGGTGCCCGCCGACGCGCTGGATGCCGAGGTCGAAAAGCTGGTGGAGTCCATCCTGCAAAAGCCCCGTGTGGCCGTGGCCATGGGCAAGGCGCTGGTGTACCAGCAGCGTGAGCTGGGCATGGACGCGGCCTACCAGTTGGCAGGCCAGGCCATGGCCACCAACATGATGGACGACGCCGCGCAGGAAGGCGCGCGTGCCTTCGCCGAAAAGCGCCAGCCCACCTGGAAGCGCTGAGAGCCATGGCGACGACAGAAATTTCCATGCTCGAAGATGTGGGCCGCTGGGCCGAAGCGTTCCTTCGGCCCACGGTGCTGGTGGAATTGGCCGCCCTGGCCGCCTGCCTGGGGCTGGCCTGGTTGCTGGTGTCGCTGCTGCAGCGTGGACTGCACCGGGGTGACCCGCGCTCCATCCTGTTCGGCGCGCGGATTGTCGATGGCGCACTGTTTCCACTCGCGCTGCTGAGCCTCGCCTATGTGGCGCGAACCGTGCTGCTGCAATGGATTCCGCTGGCCGTGTTCAAGGTTGCCGTGCCGGTGCTGGTGTCCCTGGTGGTCATCCGCATCGGGGTGAAGGTGTTGCAGGTGGCATACCCGGAGGCTGCCTGGGTGCGGCCCATCGAGCGCTCTATCTCCTGGCTGGCCTGGCTGGGCATGGTGCTTTGGGTCACGGGGTTGTTGCCGCTGGTGCTCGATGAGCTGGACCAGATCCACTGGAAGGTAGGGGGTGCCACCCTGTCGGTGCGCACCATGATCGAAGGGGCACTGACGGCTGCTGCCGTGTTGCTGATCGCGCTGTGGATTTCTGCAGCCATCGAGTCGCGCCTGCTGCGCTCTGCCACCGGGGCCGAGCTTTCACTGCGCAAGGCGGTGAGCAATGCCGTGCGGGCGCTGCTGATTTTTGTCGGGCTTATCATGGCCCTGTCGGCTGTGGGCATTGACCTGACCGCGCTGTCGGTGCTGGGTGGTGCCGTGGGCGTGGGCATTGGCTTTGGCCTGCAGAAGCTGGCGTCCAACTACGTGAGCGGCTTTGTGATTCTGGCCGAGCGCAGCATGCGCATTGGCGACAACGTGCGGGTGGACAACTTCGAGGGGCGCATCACCGACATCAACGCGCGCTACACCGTGGTGCGCTCGTCCACGGGGCGCGAGTCCATCGTGCCCAACGAGATGCTGATCATCCAGCGGGTGGAGAACCTGTCGCTGGCAGACCCCCGGGTGTGGCTGTCCACCGTGGTGAGCGTGGGCTATGAAAGTGATGTGGACCTGGTCATCCGCCTGCTGGGTGAGGCAGCCCTTGCCAGCAGCCGCGTGCTGCGCGATCCGGCCCCCAGTGTGGCCTTGTCGGCGTTTGGTGCCGACGGGCTGGAGTTCACCGTGGGTTTCTGGATTGCCGATCCCGAGAACGGCTCGCTGGGCCTGCGTTCGGAGATCAACCGTGCCATCCTGAGTGCGCTGCGCACCCACAAGATCGATATCCCGTACCCGCAGCGGGTCATGCATGTGCAGGTCGAAGGGCCGCTTCCCGCCTCGATGCAGGGCGCGGCTTTGGGCCGGGCGGCATCCGGCACAGAGTAAGCCGTATCGCCCCTTGCCATGCTCCCGCCGGGTGCCCCAGGCGACAGCAAACTCTAGACAGATGCGGTGCTCACTCGCCTATAATCCACAAAAAGCACGATCGTTCGTTTTTTCGATTGTGTGGTCTGTGTCCTGGCCCCGTAGCGCTTTCGTTGCAGTGCGGCATAGAATGTTCTAGTTTACGTAAACGTCAATTCAACCAACTCTAGGAGCCGCAGCAATGAAGGTCTTGGTCCCTGTCAAGCGCGTGGTGGACTACAACGTGAAAGTCCGAGTCAAGTCGGACAACACGGGTGTGGACATCGCCAACGTGAAGATGAGCATGAACCCCTTTGACGAAATCGCCGTCGAAGAGGCCGTGCGCCTGAAAGAAAAAGGCCTGGTGACCGAAGTCATCGCTGTCTCGTGTGGCGTGGCCCAGTGCCAGGAAACCCTGCGCACCGCCATGGCCATTGGCGCCGACCGCGCCATCCTGGTGGAAACCGACGTCGAGTTGCAGCCTCTCGCCGTGGCCAAGATCCTGAAGGCCTTGGTGGACAAGGAGCAGCCCGGCCTTGTGATCCTGGGCAAGCAAGCCATTGATGACGACGCCAACCAGACTGGCCAGATGCTGGCGGCCCTGGCCGACCTGCCCCAGGCCACGTTTGCCAACAAGGTGGAACTGTCGGCCGACAAGGTCAACGTGACCCGCGAAGTGGACGGCGGCCTGGAAACCCTGGCCTTGACCCTGCCTGCGGTCATTACCACCGACTTGCGCTTGAACGAGCCCCGCTACGTCACCTTGCCCAACATCATGAAGGCCAAGAAGAAGCAGCTGGACACCTTCAAGCCCGAAGACCTCGGTGTGGATGTGGCTCCCCGCCTCAAGACCCTCAAAGTCACCGAGCCCGCCAAGCGCGGCGCGGGCGTCAAGGTGGCCGACGTGGCCGCCCTGGTCGAGAAACTCAAGAACGAAGCGAAGGTGATCTAAATGTCGGTACTCGTTATTGCTGAACACGACAACGCCTCCATCAAGGGCGCAACCCTCAACACCGTGACGGCTGCCGTGGCCTGTGGTGGCGACGTGCATGTGCTGGTGGCCGGCCACAACGCGGGCGCTGCCGCAGCCGCCGCGGGCCAGATCGCTGGCGTTGCCAAGGTCATCCATGCAGACGCGCCTGGCCTCGAACACGGCCTGGCCGAAAACGTGGCGGCACAAGTGCTGGCCATTGCTTCCAGCTACAGCCACATCCTCTTTCCTGCCACGGCCAGCGGCAAGAACATCGCCCCCCGCGTGGCGGCCAAGCTCGACGTGGCCCAGATCAGCGACATCACCAAGGTGATTGCTGCCGACACCTTCGAGCGCCCCATCTACGCTGGCAATGCCATCGCCACCGTGCAAAGCGCGGACAGCGTGAAGATCATCACCGTGCGCACCACCGGCTTTGACGCCGCAGCCGCCACCGGTGGCTCTGCCGCCGTCGAAACCGCTGCCGCTACCGCTGATGCAGGCAAGAGCACCTTCGTGGGCAGCGAAATCGCCAAGAGCGACCGCCCCGAACTGACCGCCGCCAAGATCATCGTCTCTGGGGGCCGGGCGCTGGGCAGCAAGGAAAAGTTCGACGAAATCATGACTCCGCTGGCCGACAAGCTGGGTGCCGCCCTGGGCGCCAGCCGCGCAGCAGTGGACGCCGGCTACGCCCCCAACGACTGGCAAGTGGGCCAGACCGGCAAGATCGTGGCGCCCCAGCTGTACATCGCAGCGGGTATCTCGGGCGCGATCCAGCATTTGGCCGGCATGAAGGACTCCAAGGTGATCGTGGCGATCAACAAGGATCCCGAAGCCCCGATCTTCAGCGTGGCCGACTATGGCCTGGAAGCCGACCTGTTCACGGCCGTGCCAGAGCTGGTCAAGGCCCTGTAAGAACGCCCCTGTGCATACAAAGGCATCGCTTGCGATGCCTTTTTTTTGACGAAATTTCCCGGAGACATCCATGAGTTACACCGCACCCCTCAAGGACATGCTGTTCGCCATCGAGCACCTGGCCAACATTGAACAGATCGCCCAAATCCCCGGCTTTGAAGACGCAGGGCTGGACACGGCTGCCGCCGTGCTGGAAGAGTGCGCCAAGTTCAATGAAGGGGTGCTGTCTCCGCTCAACTTCGAGGGTGACAAGAACCCATCGAGCTGGAAAGACGGTGTCGTCACCACCACCCCCGGCTTCAAGGAAGCCTTCCGCCAGTACGGCGAAGGCGGTTGGCAGGGGTTGCAGCACCCGGCCGACTTTGGCGGCCAAGGCTTGCCCAAGACCATCGGCGCGGCCTGCATCGAGATGACAAACAGCGCCAACATGAGCTTCGCGCTGTGCCCGCTGTTGACCGACGGCGCCATCGAGGCGCTGCTCACGGCCGGTAGCGATGAGCTCAAGGCCACTTACCTGGAGAAGCTGGTCACCGGCGAATGGACCGGCACCATGAACCTGACCGAGCCCCAGGCGGGCTCGGACCTGGCCCTGGTGCGCACACGCGCCGAGCCCCTGGCCGACGGCAGCTACAAAATCTTCGGCACCAAGATCTTCATCACCTACGGTGAACACGACATGGCCGAGAACATCGTCCACCTGGTGCTGGCCCGTGTGGCGGGCGCGCCTGAAGGCGTGAAGGGCATCAGCCTGTTCGTGGTGCCCAAGTTCATGGTCAACCAGGACGGCACGCTGGGCGCGCGCAACGACGCGCACTGCGTGAGCATCGAGCACAAGCTGGGCATCAAGGCATCGCCGACGGCGGTGCTGCAGTTCGGCGACCACGGCGGTGCGGTGGGCTATCTGGTCGGCGAGGAAAACCGCGGCCTCGAATACATGTTCATCATGATGAACGCCGCGCGCTACGCCGTGGGCATGCAGGGCATCGCGATCTCCGAGCGCGCCTACCAGAAGGCCGTGCAGTACGCCAAGGACCGCGTGCAGAGCCGCCCGGTGGACGGCTCCATTGCCGCCAGCGCTGCCATCATTCACCACCCCGATGTGAAGCGCATGCTCATGACCATGCGCGCCACGGTGGAAGGCTGCCGCGCCATGGCCACCGTGGCAGCTGCCGCGTTCGACGCCGCGCACCACCACCCGGATGCCGACACGCGCAAGCAGAACCAGGCGTTCTATGAATTCATGGTGCCGCTGGTCAAGGGCTACAGCACCGAGACCAGCCTGGAAGTGACCAGCCTGGGCGTGCAGGTGCACGGCGGCATGGGCTTCATTGAAGAAACCGGCGCCGCGCAGTACTACCGCGATGCCAAGATCTTGACCATCTACGAAGGCACCACCGCCATCCAGGCCAACGACCTGGTGGGCCGCAAGACGGCACGCGATGGCGGCCAGGTGGCCAAGGGCATTGCCGCGCAGATCGAGAAGACTGAAAGCGAACTGCTGGCCAGCGGCACCCCAGCCGCCCTGGCCGTGGCCAAGCGCCTGACTGCCGCACGCAAGGCGCTGCTCGACGTGATCGACTTTGTGGCCGGTGGCACCAAAGCCCAGCCCAACGCCGTGTTCGCGGGCAGCGTGCCTTACCTGATGCTGGCAGGCAATGTGGTCGCGGGCTGGCAACTGGCGCGCAGCCTGCTGGTGGCGCAGGAACTGTTGCAAAAGGGACAGGACGCAGCCTTCATGCGCGCAAAAATCACCACGGCCCAGTTTTATGCCGACCACATCCTGGTGAAGGCCCCCGGTCTGCGCGACAGCATTGTGGAAGGGGCCGCCAGTGTGACCGAGCTGGCGCTGGAAGCGTTCTGAGGGCCGCAGCCGCCAGCCGTTGAGGAGTGAGGCAAGGCCTGTACAGGGTACAGGCTTTTGCTATAAAAATTATAGCTACTTGCGCTTTTTGAATAAGCGCTAGAGGCTTATTTCAATCAAAAACCTGTTCCTGGAAGTTGTTGCCATGTCCAAACTGCCTCCCGTTTTGCAGAACCTCTCGCTCCCCGTCATCGGGTCGCCGCTGTTCATCATCAGCAACCCCAAGCTCGTGATCGAGCAGTGCAAGGCCGGCGTGGTGGGTTCCATGCCCGCGCTCAATGCCCGCCCAGCCGAGTTGCTCGACGAATGGCTGGCCGAGATCACCGAGACGCTGGCCGCCTACAACAAGGCGAATCCGGACAAGCCCGCCGCGCCCTTCGCCATCAACCAGATCGTGCACAAGAGCAATGACCGCCTCGAGCACGACATGCAGGTCTGCGCCAAGTACAAGGTGCCGATCATCATCACCAGCCTGGGCGCGCGCGAGGACGTGAACCAGGCCGTGCATGCCTGGGGCGGCGTGGTGCTGCACGACATCATCAACAACAAGTTCGCCCACAAGGCCATCGAGAAGGGCGCCGACGGCCTGATCGCCGTGGCCGCCGGTGCCGGTGGCCATGCGGGCGTAAAGAGCCCGTTCGCGCTGATCCAGGAGATCCGCCAGTGGTTCGACGGCCCCATCGCGCTCAGTGGCTCCATCGCCAGCGGTGATGCGGTGCTGGCGGCACAGGCCATGGGCGCAGATTTTGGCTACATCGGCTCGGCCTTCATCGCCACACACGAAGCGCGTGCCAGCGATGATTACAAGCAGGCCATCGTTGCGGGCAGCTCGGACGATATCGTCTACAGCAACCTGTTCACCGGCGTGCACGGCAACTACCTGGCCCCATCGATCCGCGCGGCTGGCATGGACCCCGACAACCTGCCCGAATCGGACCCGAGCAAGATGAATTTTGGCGGCGACGCCAAGAAAGCCTGGAAGGACATCTGGGGCTGCGGCCAGGGCATTGGCGCCGTCAATGCCGTCACCAGCACGGCCGAGCTGGTCGCCAAGTTGCGCACCGAATACGAGGCGGCCCGGGCACGGCTGAAGCTCTGACCCACGGCTCGTTGCGTTTCCCCCCTCATCGCCCGCATCGCACCTTCATGTGCGTGTTGCGGGCGAAGCCATTTGTAGGCTGAGCGCGACAGGGCAAACCCCCAATAGACGGTTTGGTTGCGGATGATGATGATGGTTTATAACCAGAAATCCACTCCGGGCTGTGCCGATCGGTGGGGCGCTGGGCAACTTTTTGAAAGCTGGGGGCCTGTGATGTTTCGTCCGTTTTTGGTGCTGTTGTTGGCCCTTGGCGCCAGTGGGCTGGTGCAGGCCCGCAACGAGGGCGTGACTGCCGATGAAATCCGTCTCGGAGCATCGGCTGTGCTGTCGGGCCCGCTGGGGCCCCAGACTGCCCAATACGGCGAAGGTTCGCGGCTCATGTTCGACGCGGTGAACGCTCAGGGCGGCGTGCATGGCCGCATGATCCGCTACACCACACTCGACGATGGCTTCGACCCACAAAAAGCGGTGGAGAACACGCGCCAGCTGGTGGAAGCCGACAAGGTTTTCATGATCTACAACAGCACCGGCACGGCGCAGACGGCGGCCATCCTGCCGCTGATCAAGGAGCACCGCACGTTGCTGTTTGGTCCGGTCACCGGGGCCTCGGTGTTTCGCGAAACCCTCAACCCCTATGTCTTTCACGTGCGTGCAGGTTATGCGAGCGAGGCAGGAAAAATCGTCTCGCAGCTGCGCCAGCAGGGCATGAGCCGCGTGGCCGTGTTCTACCAGGATGACGGGCTGGGCAAGACCTTGCTGGCAGAGCTCAAGAAAGCCTCCGACGAGGAAAAACTGGCCTTCGTGGCAGAAATCAAGGTAGACCCCAAGCAGCCCGACTTTGCCGCCGCGGCCCGGGCCACCGAAGCTGCCCAGCCCCAGGCAGTGATCGTGGCGACCGCAGGAACCACGTTCACCAGCTACATCAAGGCTGTGCAATCGACAGCGGCGCGGCCTGCGTACTACGGATTTTCCGTGGCCAGCATGGACGTGATCCACCGCGAACTCAAGGACAAGGCGCGCGGCATCATCCTGGCGCAGATCATGCCGTCGCTGCGCAGCACCACGGTGCCTGTGGTGGCCGAATACCTGGCCCTTCTGCGCGCCAAGTCACCAAGCGCCCAGCCTTCGGCCTCGCAGTTCGAGGGATTCGTGCATGCCCGGCTGCTGGTGGAGGGATTGCGCCGCACCGGGCGCAACCTGACCACGGAGTCCTTTATCAAGACGATGGAAGATGCCGGTGAAATATCCTTTGGGCGCTTTAACGTCAAATACTCGCCCAAGAGCCACAACGGCTCCACCTATGTGGAGCTGGCGATCGTGGATGCCGAAGGTAGCTTGAGATATTGAGCCCCCTTGGCGCCTGTTCACGATCTCGCAAGGGATTTCGTTCCAACCCTCCGGGCAGCGCTCGTCACACAGGCTGAAGCGGGATGTGGCACCGTGTCAGCCAGATTGCGCGCCGCTCACAACCCATATGTCAGCTCCCGCGCCTTGCCCCAGAACACCCGGTACATGAAGATGGTGTAGAGAATGATCGCGGGCAGCGTGATGGCCATGCCGATGCCGATCACCACCAGCGATTCGGTGGCGCTGGCGGCTTGCCAAACGGTCAGGCGGTCGATCACAATGTAGGGATAGATGCTGTAGGCTAGGCCCAGGAACGCCAGCACAAAGATCAATACGGTGGCCCCGAACACGATCCAGCCGTAGCCCGCCTGTACTACCCGTGGTGTGCCCAGTACGTGGCGGATGGCAAAGAAGGCCGCCACGCAGGCCAGCGGGATGGGTAGCAGCGCAAACAGCTCGGGCAGCACAAACCACTTGGCGAACACGGTAGGGCTGACCAGCGGTGTGGCCAGTGAGATGCCCATGAGCGCAAACCCCATGGGCCACAGTGCCCCCTGTCCCCACCGGACAGCCTTGCGCTGCAGATCGCCATCGGTCTTCATGAGGAGCCAGCCCGCGCCGAGCATGGCATAGGCCGCAGGCAGGGTGATGGCAATGCCAGCTGAAAACAGCAGGCCCCAGGTGTCATTCTGAAAACCGGTGATGTACGCCCCCAGCATCCAACCCTGGGCCAGAGTGGTCGCCAGCGAGCCTGCCGCAAACAGGCGGTTCCAGGTGGTCTTGTGCGTGTCGCGGGCTTTCACGCGAAAGTCGAACGCCACACCGCGCAGTATCAGGCCCACCAGCATGACCGCCACGGGCAGGTACAGCGCCGACAGCACCACGCCGTGCGCTGTCGGGAAACAGATCAGCAGCACGCCCACGCCCAGCACCAGCCAGGTCTCGTTGGCGTCCCAGAAGGGGCCGATGCTGGACACCATCACGTCCTTCTCGGTGTCGCTGGCGAAAGGCAGCAGGATACCCACGCCCAGGTCGTAGCCGTCGAGGATCACATAGGCCAGCAGGGCCAGGCCCATCACGGCCATGAAGATCAGGGGCAGGGCGGTGGCCCAGTTCAGTGCATCCATGGGGACCTTCCTTAAGCGGTGCGAGGGGCCGGCGCGGGGTGGGGCACTGCAGGCGTGGGCATGGCCGGGTGTTCGGCCATGTACTTGATCACGCCCACATAGGCGACCAGCAGCAGCCCATAGACGATGAGGTAGGCGGCCAGCGTGCTGGCGACCAAGGCGGGCGCATGTGGGGCCACGGCGTCGGCGGTCTTGAACAGGCCATAGACCAGATAGGGCTGGCGGCCGATTTCGGTCACGTACCACCCGGCCAGCGTGGCCACCCAGCCCGAAAATGCCATACCCACCAGCGTGACGAGCAGGGGCCGGGGCAGGGTGGCCAGGTCTTGCTTTCGGCGGCGATACAGCACAAAAGCACCCACCCAGGCCACGGCAAGCATCAGCATGCCCACGCCCACCATCACGCGGAACCCCCAGAACACGGGCGCCACCGGCGGATGGGCGCCGGGGAACTCGTTCAACCCTTTCAGCTCCGCGTCGATGTCATGCGCCAGGATCAGGCTGGCAGCCTTGGGGATCTGCAGGGCGTAGTCCGTGCGGCTTTCCTTTTCGTTGGGCAGGCCGAACAGCGTCAGGGGCGCGCCCTTCTCGGTATGCCAGATGCCTTCGATGGCGGCGATCTTGGCCGGCTGGTGTTCCAGCGTGTTCAGGCCGTGCAGGTCGCCCATGAAGATCTGCAGCGGGATCACCATGGCCACTGCGGTGATGGCCGTGCGCAGTGCCTTGCGCGTGCCTTCGTTGGCCACGCCCTTGATGAGCTGCCAGGCACTCACCCCGGCGATCAGAAATCCTGCGGTGAGGGCCGATGCCAGCAGCTTGTGGCCCAGCCGGTAGGGAAAGGACGGGTTGAACACAATCGCCAACCAGTCCACGGCGTGGAACTTGCCATCGATGATTTGGTAGCCCACGGGCGTTTGCATCCATGAGTTCAGGCTCAGGATCCAGAAGGCTGACAGCGTGGTGCCAAAGGCCACCATCAGCGTGGCAATCAGGTGCACTCGCTCGGACACGCGCCCCCGGCCAAACAGCATGATGCCCAGGAACGTGGCTTCCAGGAAGAAGGCCGTGAGCACCTCATAGCCCAGCAGCGGTCCGGCAATATTGCCCACATGCTCCATGAAGCCCGGCCAGTTGGTACCGAACTGAAAGCTCATCGTGATGCCCGACACGACACCCATGGCAAAGGTCAGCGCAAACACCTTGGTCCAGAAGTAGTAAGCCTGCTCCCAGCCCTGTGCGGCCGGTGTGCCCCGTGTGGCCGTGTGGCGCAGCCGAAAGAACACCAGAAACCAGCACAGCGCGATCGTGACGGTGGGGAACAGGATGTGAAAGCTGATGTTGGCCGCGAACTGGATGCGCGACAGTGTGAATGCATCCATGCTCAGCCGCCCTTGCCGGTGAGCCGGTCCTTGAACTCGAGCACGCGGGTCACGGCTGTGCCCATGCCCATGAGCTGCATCGCCGTCTCGGGCGCCAGGCGCTGTACATCGTCAAACCAGGTCATGAGCCGGTCGATGAGTTCGTGCATCTCGCGCATACGCTCCTGGGCGTGGCGTTCCTCATCGGAGGAGGGTTCTTCGAGCAGCGCCATGCGCAGCATCGACAAGGTGGGTTCGATCTCGCGGCGGCGGCGTTCTTCAGCCAGCACGCGGAAGATCTCCCACACATCCTTGGGAGCCTCGAAATATTCGCGCCGGTCACCCGGCTGGTGGCTCAGTTTTACCAACCGCCAGGCCTGTAGCTCCTTGAGCCCCATGCTCACGTTGGAGCGCGAGAACTCCAGCGTTTCGGCAATCTCGTCCGCATTGAGCGGGCGCGGCGACAGGAAGATGAGGGCGTACATCTGCCCCACGGTGCGGTTGATTCCCCAGCGGCTGCCCATTTCGCCGAAGTGGGCCACGAACTGGCGGTTCAGGGGGGGAAGGGTTTTGACATAGGTCATGGAGGCGTATTGTGCGCCAATTTACTGAATTTTCAGTATTTACTGAAAATTCAGCAAATTATGGAGTGCATCGCATTGACAAGGCGGAGACACGAAGGGCATGCAAAAAAACCCCTGACAGAGGACAATACCGGGTTTGCCCCAGGGCCATGCCGCGCCCTGGCTGGTTGAGTCCATCCACAACAACATGTCTTCCCCCACCTCCCGCACACCGCTGATCGACATGATCAAAGGCATGGCGTGCGCCACCATCGTCTGGCACCACCTGGCCTTTTACGGCCCGATGTCAGACATCGCCCATCCGCTGGCGCCCACATTGATGGCCTGGCTGTATGACTACGGTCGCATGGCCGTGCAGGTGTTTCTGGTGCTGGGCGGCTACCTGGCCGCCGCCAGCCTGGCGCCACAGGGTGTGGCACGTTTTGACCATGCGGGCAATGCCATTGCCAAACGGTTTGTCCGGCTGGTGGTGCCTTATGCCGTGGCATTGCTCCTGTCGGTGGTGGTGTCCGCGCTGGTCCGGCACTGGATGGAGCACCCTTCGGTGCCTGAGCAGCCCACGCTGTCCCAATTGCTGGCGAACGCCTTGCTGCTGCAGGACATTGTGGGTGAAGACGCGTTGTCCGCAGGGGTCTGGTACGTGGCCATCGACTTCCAGTTGTTTGCGTTGACCGTGCTGCTGCTTGCGGGCGTCAAGGCGCTGCCAGGGGCCTGGGCGCGGCGGCATGCGGCTGCCCTGGCCCAGGTGCTTGTGGTGGCGGGCACGGCGGCTTCGTTGTGGGTGTTCAACCGCATGGGGGCGCTCGACATGTGGGCGCTGTATTTTTTTGGAGCCTACGGGCTGGGCATGCTGGCGTATTGGGCCGTGCGGGCGCCCCATGGGCACCAGGCGCAGGGCTGGCTGGCGGCCATGGTGCTGCTGGGTGGTGCCGCGCTGGCGATGGATTTCCGGGGCCGCATTGCTGTGGCCGTTGTCACGGCGCTCTGCCTGGTCGCCGCCATGCGCTCCGAGCGTGTGCGGTCATGGACAGGGATTGCGCCACTGGTGCAATTGGGACAGATGTCCTACTCGGTCTTCCTGGTGCATTTCTCGGTGTGCCTGCTGGTCAACGCAGTCGTCAGCCAGCTGTGGCCGGACTCGCCGGTGCTCAATGCGCTGGGCATGCTGCTGGCCTTTGCACTTTCGCTCGCAGCGGGGCGACTCTTGTACCTGCGGGTGGAGCGGCATGTGCCGTCGTGGGCCACGGCCCTGCGCTGGCAGGCGGGACTGGTGGGCACGGGTTTGTTGGTGGCGGTCTCGAACAACTGGGCCTAGCATTCGGACCATTCCCCGGAGGCGCTGCGCACCGTCTCCCTTCTCCCGAATGGCTCCGACATTGGGGAAGGAGGGCGCAGCCAGTGCGGCGAGGCGGCCCTTGGACGTGTTCACACCGTGTGGGCAGCAAGGGGGCGGTAAAACCGGAGTACGCGTCAGATAGGCGGCAAGCGCTCGCGGCGTTTGCGTTGCTGGTCCAGAAACCATGCCATGAAGGGTAGTAGCAGCATCGATCCTGGAATCACCCAGATGAACAGGTAGGGGCTGACGGAAGACGCTGACCGCATCACATCGCGCAAATGGGCGCGTTCCGTGGCGTCCCAGTTGCCTTGGCGCCGCTGCTGCACGAGCCACACCACAGAACCTTTCATTGTCGCCATTTCGCGTTTGAGACGGCTTTTCTCGCGGCTGTTGCCGGCGAGGAAGGAGCAGAACCACTCGGGGGCCCGTTCCATCCGCCGCTGGAATGCGAGGGTGGAATCCGGATCGAACGTTTCAGGCAGCGCGGTGGGATCTGGAGGGGGCGGCGTGGTCATGGCGGGTGCCATTGTCGCGGCACATGGCACTGCGCGCTACCCCCTACCTGCGAAACCGGCGCTTTCCAGGCCAGGGTCGCCGAGCAAGGGCTGCCCCGCGGCGAGGGCGGCGTATCCCTGCGCTCAGCGTAGCGATGCGGGAGCGAGGGGAGGGCCCGTAGGGCCTCAGGGGACAAATTCAGCGGTGCAGCTCGCCCGCACTTTCAGGCTGGTACAAGATGTCTTTCACCCGCACCGTCATCGACTTGCCGCCAGGCCCGGGCCAGGCCAGTTCATCGCCCACCGCCAGGCCCAGCAAGGCGCTGCCCACGGGCGCAAAGATCGAGAGCCTGTCCGTGCTGCCATCCATGTCGCGCGGGTAGACCAGGGTCAGGCAGAACTCCTTGCCAGTCTCCAGAATCGAGAACTGCACGGTGGAGTTCATCGTGACCACATGGGGCGAAATTTCTTCGGGCGCCACCACGTCTGCCCGGTCCAGCTCTGCCTGCAACTCGGCCTTTCCCGGAAAGACGCTGGCCGGGATCGCGGCCAGCAGGGCCTCGATGCGGTCAACGTCGAGCGACGACAGGATGATCTGGGGCTTGCGCGCCATGGCGGTACCTCGGTAGGTGGTTGCAAAGCGCGGGACTGTAGACCATCGCGAATCTCGCACTGCCGTGCGCGGTCAATCTCCCTGGATGTTGCGCGCCTTGATCAGTGCGCCAAACCGCGCGCTGTCGATGGAGGCCCGTGCGTTGAAGTCGGCGGGCGACATGGGGGCGGGTACCCCGCCCAGCGCCGCGATGCGGTCCTTGACGGCCTGCGTGCCCAGCACCTTGTTGATCTCCCGGTTCAGGCGTGTGACCACGTCGGGCGGAGTGCCCGCGGGTGCATAAAAGCCAAACCAGGTGTCTGCGTCAAAGCCCTTTAGGCCCACTTCGTCGAGTGTGGGAACGTCGGGGAACAGGGGCGAGCGCCTGGCGCTGCCCACGGCCAGCAGCCGGAGCTTGCCCGCCTTCACGTGCTGCAGGCCGATGCCGGGGTCGAACATGAAGTCCAGCTGACCCCCCAGCAGGTCCTGCATGGCGGGTGCCGCGCCCCGGTAAGGCACATGAACCGCAAACAGATTGGCCTGGGCCTTGAGCATCTCTGCCGCCAGGTGGGGCGAGCTGCCATTGCCCGGAGTGCCAAAGCTCAGCCTGCCAGGGTTGGCCTTCAAATGGGCCAGAAACTCCTGGATGGTGTTGACCGGCAGCGAGGGCCTCACCTCCAGAAACACCAGCACCCGCGCTGCGGCGGCCACGGGTGTCAGGTCCTTGACCGGATCAAACGGCATCTTGGGATACAGATGCGGGTTGACCGACACCATGCCGCCCGAGCTCATGAGCAAGGTATAGCCATCGGCCGGGGACTTGGCCACGGCCTCCCCGCCGATGTTGCCGCCCGCACCGCCACGGTTTTCCACCACCACCGGTTGGCCCAGTGCGGCCTGCAGGGGCTGGGTGACGGCGCGCGCAATCTGGTCGGCTGCGCCTCCGGCGGGGAAATTGACGATGACCTTGATCGGTTTGCTGGGCCAGGTGTCTGCCATGGCTGCGGTGGTGAGCAGCAGGCTGGCGGCGGCGCACGCCAGCGCGCTCAGCAGGTGGCGGGTGGTTGGGGCGGGCGGGTTGTGTACGGTTTGCATGTTTGTCTCCGGTCAAGGTGAGTGCCCGGTTGTGCCGGGTCTGGTGTGTCGGGGTGATGCGGTGAGCAGGGAGGGCCGGGTCGTGTGGGGGCTTTCAGGCCACATCTACCTCGACCAGGATGGCGTGCTGGCTGGCCAGTGCGTCGCGCAGCACCTGGTGCAGCAAGGCGGGGTCGCTCACGCGCACGGCCTCGCAGCCCTGGCCACGGGCGAGCGCAAGGAAGTCGAGGTCTGGCAGGTCTGTGCCTTCGAGCTTGTCGCCTTCGTGGAATCCGAAGGTGGGCGCGAACTCCTGCAGCGCCGCGTAGCGCCGGTTCTTGAGGATGATGAAGGTGATGGGTAGCTTGAGCTGCGCCGCACTCCACAGGGCCTGGATGGAGTACATCGCCGAACCGTCGCCCAGCAGCCCGATCACCTTTTTGTCCGGTTTGGCCAGTGCCACACCCACGGCGGCGGGCATGCCATAGCCCAGGCCACCGCTGCACATCGTGTAGAAGGTTTCGCTCTGCACAATGGGCAGGTAGGCCTGCATGGCCGCGCGCGAGCTGGGGGCTTCTTCCACCACGATGGACGCCGCGTCGCGCACCTCGGCCAGTGACTGCATCACATACGGAACGCTCATCAGCGGCCCCGAGGGTTCCATACGCGGTCGCGCCGGGCGGGGTGGGGGCAGGGCGCGCGGCGGTGGTGCCGGGCGTGCCAGCAGGTCCAGCACCCCCAGGCGGATGCCGCCCACGGCCGAGGTGCCTTCGGGCGTCCAGGCGGCGGTGCCGGGGTCTTCGATAAGTTGCACAAGTTGTGCACCGGGTGGCACATGGGGGCCAAACCCCTCCACGTGGTATGTGAAGGCAGCGGCACCCAGCGCAAACACGAGGTCATGGCCCGCGAGCAACGACACGATCTTCTCGCGCATGGGGGGCAGCACCCCGGCGAACAGACGGTGGTCCTGCGGAAAACCACATCGGCCCGCCATGGGGGCAATCCACACGGCTGCGTGGTGCCGCTCGGCCAACTGCACCACGGCATCCCACGCGTGATCTCGGTCCACCGCCGCACCCACCACCAGCACGGGGCGCTGTGCGGTGTCCAGCGCGTTGCCAATGGCGTCCAGCACGCGGGGCTCGGGCCGCGTTTCGGTGCTGACCGTGCGGGCCTTCAGCGGCTCGCAAGGCTTGTCCCAGTCGTCGGCAGGGATGGAGACAAGCACCGGCCCGCGCGGCTGCTGCATGGCGATGTAGTAGGCCCGGGCAATGGCCAGCGGCACGTCTTCGGCGCGGGCGGGCTCCACGCTCCACTTCACGTAGGGCTTGGGCAACTCGGTGGCCTGGCCCGAGAACAGGAATGGGTCGAACGGCAGGATGGAACGGGCCTGCTGGCCTGCAGTGATCACCATGGGCGTGCGGTTCTTGTGCGCCGTGAAGATGTTGCCCATGGCATGCCCCACGCCGGCCGCCGAATGCAGGTTCACAAACGCGGCGTTGTGGGTGGCCTGCGCATAGCCATCGGCCATGCCCACCACCACCGATTCCTGCAGGCCCAGGATGTAGCGGAAGTCGCTGGGGAAATCGAGGAACAGCGGCAACTCGGTGGAGCCCGGGTTGCCAAAGATGGTGTTGATCTGGAATCCACGCAGCAGGTCGAGCACCACCTCGCGTACCGAAGGGCGGACGGATGCTGGGCGCGTGGCGGTTGCGGCTTTTTGAGGAGAGGCCTGGTGCATGGCGGGGGTGTTGCGTGATGAAGGCCTTGATCTTCGGCTTGCATGCTCTATCCATCAATACAATGAAATGACTAAGCAGTATTCAATCAATGCATATCAAGGACATCGACCTCAACCTGCTGCGGCTGTTCGATGCGGTCTACCGCACGCGCAACGTGAGCCGGGCCGCCGAAATGCTGGACCTGACCCAGCCGGCCGCCAGCCAGGCGCTGACGCGGCTGCGGTTGCTGATCAAAGACCCGCTCTTTGTGCGCGCGGGCGGCGGCGTGCAGCCCACCCCCAAGGCCGACCGGCTGGCTGACGCCGTGCGCAGCGCGCTCGGTTTGCTGGAAGAGGCCCTCAACGAGTCGGCCCTGTTCGACCCCCTGCAGTCGCGCAAGGTGTTCCGCATCCACATGAGCGATATCGGCGAGGGGCGATTTCTGCCTGCCCTGATGGCCGCCCTGCAGGCCCAGGCGCCTGGTGTGCGGCTGGAGACGCAGCCCGCGCCGCGCAGTGACATTGCGCCCCTGCTCGACAGCGGCCGCATCGACTTTGCGTTCGGTTTTCTGCCCACCGTGAAAGACACCCAGCGCGTGGAGCTGCTCCGGGACCGCTACATCGTGCTTCTGCGCGCGGGCCATCCGTTCACCCAGCGCCGGCGCAGCGGGCCCGCCTTGCTCCAGGATCTGCGGCAACTGGAGTTTGTGGCGGTGCGCACCCACTCGGACACCCTGCGCATCCTGGAGATGCAACAGCTGCAAGACCGCCTGCGCCTGACCACCGAGCATTTCATGGCGCTGCCCTCCATTGTGCGCGGCACGGACCTGGCCGTGGTCATGCCCCGCAACATCGCCCAGACCTTTGCCGCCGACGCGGGCTACACCATCATCGAGCCCGCGCTGCCGCTGCGTGACTTCACGGTGTCGCTGCACTGGAGCCGCCGTTTTGAAAGCGACCCCGGCAACCAGTGGATGCGCGGGTTGATCGAAAAACTCTTCAGGGAGTAGGGCTGCGGCCGTTCCTGGCTCGGCGCGTGCATGGCGAGTTAAATAACTGTATATTTATACAGTTATGAGGCACAACTCCGCCACCGATCCTGACCTGCCAGAAGGGCCGGTGGAAATACGCATACCGGTCCAGGCCATCCGTGGCAGGGGTGCTGCCACAGCCATGCCGCACCGGTTCACGCGCGATGTGCGGGAGGTGGTGGACGATGGCTGGGGGCGCGTTGGCCAGGACGCTGGCGGGCAGGGAAATGGTGATGATGATGAGGACTGCGCGCCGACGCCCGCTACCACGGTGCACCTGGAGACCGCGCGCAGTGCCATCTGCGCCAACGATTCGCCCGATATCTTTTTCGAGCTGTCCGTCAATCCTTACCGGGGCTGCGAGCACGGCTGCATTTACTGCTACGCACGGCCTACGCACAGTTACCTCAACTTCTCGCCGGGGCTCGACTTTGAAACGCAGATCGTGGCCAAACACAACATTGCCGAGGTGCTGCGTAGTGAGCTGAGCGCACCGCGCTACGTGCCCCGGCTGATCAATATCGGCTCGGCCACTGATTGCTACCAGCCTGTGGAGCGCGAACTGAAGCTCACCCGCAGCCTCATCGAGGTGATGCGCGACGCACGCCACCCGTTTTCGCTCATCACCAAATCCAGCGGCGTGGAGCGCGACCTGGATTTGCTCGCCCCCTTGGCCGCGCAGCGCCTGGCGGCGGTGTACGTCACCATCACCACGCTCGATGCCGCCCTGGCCCGCCGCATGGAGCCGCGCGCCGCAGCGCCCCACCGGCGCCTGCGCACCATCCGTGCGCTGGCCGAGGCGGGTGTGCCCGTGGGCGTGAGTGTGGCGCCGCAAATCCCCTTCATCACCGAAGACATGGAACAGGTGCTGGAGGCCGCTCGCGATGCGGGAGCGCGCACCGCCTTCTACACCGTGCTGCGCCTGCCGTGGGAGCTGGACACCCTGTTTCGCGAATGGCTCACGGTGCACTACCCGCAGCGCGCCGCCCGCGTGATGGCGCGCGTGCAAGACCTGCACAACCTCACGGACGCGCAGCGTGGTGCAGGCAAGGCCTACAACAGCGACTTTGCCTCCCGCATGAAAGGCAGCGGCCTGTGGGCCGATCTGGTGCGCCAGCGTTTTGCCACCACCTGCCGCCGCCTGGGCCTGAACCGCGAGCGCGAAGGCCTGGACCTGGGCCAGTTCAGGCCCGGGCTGCTGCGAGGGCAGGGCAGCCTTTTTTAGAAGCCTGCTTCCCCTGCACCACCAAGGTGACGCCACGCCTTGCCCTGGTGCCCTTCTCACAATCTGCGCAGCAGGCCCCCAAAAACGCAATTCGCTGCTGCGGCACCCCGCTGGTTCAGTGCCCGCTGGCGGGCACCCGCTCCTAAGCTTCTTACACCCCGATGTGGCGCTGGCCGCGTCGACAAAAGTTTGCTTATTTGAGGAGTACCCATGGCCTTGCGTGATTTCAAAGTGCTGACCTTTGATGTGGTTGGCACCCTGATCGACTTTGAAGGTGGCATGCTGGCCTACCTGCGCCAGGCGGTGCCCGCCAGCCCTGTGACCGATGAGCAGTTTTTGGCCGCCTACCGCGCCGCCCGCAAAAGCCCCGACACCGACTGGTACCCCAACGACCTGGTGCGCTGCTGGCACGCCATCGCCCCGCAGTTGGGCCTGCCCGACAGCAACGCGCTGGCCGAAGGCTTTCGCGACTCGGTCGCGCAGTGGCCCGCGTTCCCCGATTCCATCGAAGCCCTGGCCCGCCTGCACAAGCGCTTCAAACTTGTGACCATGACCAACGCGCAAACCTGGGCGTTGCAGCACTTCCAGAAAACACTGGGCTCGCCGTTTGACCTGCTGCTCAGCTGCGACGACGCCCTGTGCGAAAAACCCGATGCCCGCTACTTTGCCTACGCCCGGGGCCGCTACGAAGGCGCCTGGGGCTACAACCAGGCCGACAATTTGCACGTGGCGCAAAGCCAGTACCACGACATCGGCATCTCCAAGAAGCTCGGTATCACCACCTGCTGGATCGAACGCCGCCACGGCCTGGCCAGTTCCGGCGGCACCATCGAATCAGAGCACACCGTGCCCGACTACCACTTCCACACCCTGGCCCAACTGGCGGACGCCGTGGAAGCGGGCCAATGACCCAGGCGCTGGATGTGGCCGCACTGGCCGAGCCTGTGGCAGACCTGCTGCCCGATCTGGTCGCCCTGCGGCAAGACCTGCACGCTCACCCCGAGCTGGCCTACGAAGAGCGCCGCACCGCAGGCATCGTGGCGCAATCGCTGCGCCTGCTGGGCCTGCAGGTGGCCGAAGGCGTGGGCGGCACCGGCGTCGTGGGCACGCTGCATTGCGGCGGTGCCGGTGCGGGCCCCAGCGTAGGTTTGCGGGCCGACATGGACGCCCTGCCCATGGTGGAACTGGGCCAGCACGCCTACACCAGTCGCCACCCTGGCACACACCACGGCTGCGGGCACGATGGCCACACCAGCATGCTCATCGGTGCGGCGCGCCAGCTGGCCCGCACCCACCAGGCGCTGGGCTTGTATGGCACGGTGCAGTTCATCTTCCAGCCTGCCGAAGAGGGCAAGGCGGGGGCCGCCCGCATGATCGAAGACGGCCTGTTCGATCGCTTTGCGTGCGACAGCGTCTATGCCTTGCACAACTGGCCCGATCTGCCCCTGGGCCACGCGCAAACGCGCCCCGGCCCCATCATGGCGGCGGCCGACCGGTTTGACATCACCGTGCGGGGCAAGGGCGGCCATGCGGCCCAGCCCCACCACACCCCCGACGCCATCCTGGCCGCCAGCCAATTGGTGGCGCAGCTCAACACCATCGTGGCCCGGCGCATCGATCCCAGCGAATCGGCCGTGCTGTCCGTCACGCGCATCGAAGGCGGTCACAGCCACAACGTGCTGCCCGCCGAGGTGCAGATCACCGGCACCGTGCGCAGCTTTGATGCCGCTGCGCAAGACCGCATCGAAGCCGCCCTGCGCGCCACCGCCCAGGGCGTGGCCCTGGCCAGCGGCACCGAGGTGCAGGTCAGCTACCAGCGCTACTACCCCGCCACCATCAACACTGCCGCCGAGGCTGCGCTGGCGCTGCAGGCTGCCCAGGCCGTGGGCCTGCAGGCGGAGGTGGCGCCCCGCGCTGCCTTCACATCGGAGGACTTCGCCTTCATGCTGCAGCGCAAGCCCGGTGCCTACCTGTGGCTGGGCCAGGGCCGCGCGAGCCCCGGTCCCGAGGGCGAACGCTCCCTGCACCACCCCTGCTACGACTTCAACGACGACGCGCTGCCCCTGGGGGTGCGCTGGTTTTGCGAAATCGCCGCCCGCGCCCTGGCGGCGCAGCCCACATCCCGCTAACCCTGCTTTGCACGGTTTGCCAGCCTCAGTTTTTTCAGACACCCGCCATGAGCATCACCATTCTTCAAAACACCGCCACCGTCAACGGCCTGCAAACGCAGGGTGGCCCTGCACGCCCCATCACCCAGCCACCGTGCGCCTTCAGCGGCCTCGACATCGACCTGCCCGGTGTGGGCGCCCACCAAACCGGCATCTGGGAATGCACCCCTGGCCGGTTCGAACGCCAGTTGCCCAACGCCGAAGTCATGCACATCGTCAGCGGTGCCTGCACCTTCACCCCCACCGGCGGCGAGCCGCAGCACATCCAGGCGGGCGACACGCTGTTCTTCCCCGCCCACACCACGGGCGAATGGCACATCACCCAAACCCTGCGCAAGGTGTTCTTCATCGTGGCGCAGTAGGCTACCTACGGGGTATCGAAATTCAAGGAAAATTGGCTTCCAGCGCTTATTGGTAAAGCGTTAATTGCTATAAAAATAATATTAAATGAGCGTGGCACCACAAAGCCTGCGCTACCCCACCCACAGCCGCTGCACCATCTGCGTGTACAGCGGAATGCCCAGCACGATGTTGAGCGGAAACGTCACCCCCAGCGACAGGCTCACATACAGCGACGGGTCCGCCTCCGGGATGGCATAGCGCACCACCGCAGGCACGGCGATATACGACGCGCTGGCCGCCAGCACCATCAGCAGCACTGCGTCACCTGCGGGCACATTTGCCAGCCACGCCAGCCCCAGAGCCAGCGCCGCATGCATGATGGGGGCCAGCACCGCGTACGCCAGCAGCCAAGGCGACTGTTGCCGCACCGCAGGCAGGTTCCGCGCGGTCGACAGACCCATGTCCAGCAAGAACAGGCACAGCATGCCCTTGAACAGGTCGCCCGAAAACGGCTGCATGGCCACCTTGCCCGCGTCGCCCGTCAGCAGGCCGATCACCATCGCGCCCAGCAGCAGCAACTGCGTGCCATCGGTAAACGACTCGTGCAGGATCTTGCCCACAGACAGGCTGGGGCCCACCTTGGCAGGGCTGTGGCAGCCCAATGCGGCTGCACCCGCAACCGCCATTGCTACCACCTGCGGAGCGCTAGCGGCTACCGTCTGCTTTTGCCGCATGGCATTGGCCAGCAGCACCGCCAGGATGATGGCGGGCGACTCCATCAGCGCCATCGCCGCCGCCATGTAGCCACCGTAGGCAATGTGTTGCGACTCCAGGTACTGCGTGGCCGTCACAAACGTCACCGCGCTGACTGACCCATACGTGGCCGCCACCGCCGCCGCGTTGAAACCCGACAGCACCCGCCGCAACAACACAAAGCCCATCAGCGGCACGACCACGGCCAGCAGCACCGCCAGCCCCAGGCTGCTGGCCACGCTGGGCGTAAATCCAGACGCTGCCAGCGCAAACCCGCCCTTGAGACCTAGCGCCATCAGCAGGTAGATGGACAAGAACTTCGAGATGGCTGTGGGCATCTCCAGGTTCGACCGCACCAGGCCCGCAAATACGCCCAGGGCAAAAAACAGGATCGCCGGGTCCAGCAAGCTTTGCATCATTCAACTCCTTGGGCGGCAATGCTATGCAGGGCTGGGTGCAAAGTAAAATCGATTTGATTGTGCTTATCTATAGATAAAAATCTATGAAAATCACCTTTCGCCAGCTTCGCCTTTTTCTGGCACTGGCCGAAACCGGCAGCGTCAGCGCCGCCGCCCGGGTCATGCATGTCACCCAGCCCACCGCCTCCATGCAGCTGCGCGAAGTGACCCAGGCCGTGGGCCTGCCGCTGTACGAAGTCATCTCGCGCCGCGTGCACCTCACCGAGGCGGGCCACGCCCTGGCCCGCACCGCGCGCGCCATTGCGGGCGAGTGGGATGCGTTTGAGCAACGGGTGTCAGGCGCCAAGGGCCTCACCAGCGGGCGCCTCAAGGTCGCCGTGGTCAGCACCGCCAAGTACTTTGTGCCCCGCCTGCTGGGCAGCTTCTGCAAGCTGCATCCGCAGATCGACATCTCGCTCGAAGTGCTCAACCGCGACCACGTCATCACGCGCCTGCGCGCCAACCAGGACGACCTCTACGTCATGTCCATGCCGCCCGCCGACTTGCCATTGGAGGACCAGATCCTCATGCCCAACCCCCTGGTCGTCATTGCCCCTGCAGGCCACAAGCTGGCCGCCAAAAAACGCATCCGGCTGGAGCAATTGCAGGAAGAGCGCTTCATCCTGCGCGAAAAAGGCTCCGGCACCCGCATGGCCACGGACGCGCACCTGCGCCAGCTTCGCTTTACCCCCAGCGCCGTGCTGGAGCTGGGCAGCAACGAGGCCATCAAGGAATCGGTGGAAGGCCAACTGGGCGTCTCCATCGTCTCCCTCCACAGCCTTGGCCCCCACCATGAAGGGCTGGCCGTGCTCAACGTGTCGGGTTTCCCCATCCAGTCGCAATGGCACCTGGTCTGGCCCAAGGGCAAACAGCTGTCACCGATTGCGGAGGTGTTTCGGGGGCATTTGATGGGAGAGGTCGAGGGGTGGATGGGCAGGTGAGAGTGCCGTCTTTTCGCTCGAACGGCTGTACCTGGCCAGGAGGTGCCGCTCATCACCACAAGCGCTTGACGATGAAATCCAATATGTTGGATACTTTGTCCAGCATGAAGAACAAAAAATCACCGAACGGAAGTGCCAAGCAGCCGGACATTAATTTGCGGATAGCTAGCCGGGTACGTGAACTACGTGCCCTGCGAGGCGCATCGTTGGATGCATTGACCGCGCAATGTGGGGTCAGCAAATCGATGATTTCGCTGATTGAGCGCGGCGAGGCAAGCCCCACTGCAGCCACTCTTGAAAAATTGGCCGCTGGACTCGGTGTATCGATGGCGGCCCTTTTTGGTCCAGATGACGCTGCTGCCGAGTTAGAACCTCTCTCGCGCCGTTCTGATCAATTGATCTGGAAGGACCCGGAATCTGGCTACATGCGCCGGGCCTTGACCCCACCAAACTGGCCCACTCCTATCCAAATCGTAGAAGTGCACTTACCCGCTGGTGCCAGAGTGACTTACGAGTCGGGCGCGAGAAAACCCGCGCAGGAGCAACAGGTTTGGGTCATGCAAGGGAAGATCGAGGTCACGTTGGGCGACCAGCTGTTTTCCCTCAGAAGCGGAGACTGTCTCGCCATGCGCCTTGATCGACCGCTCGTTTACGCAAACCCAACAACGCGGGCCGCTGAGTACATCGTTGCGATCTGTGATCCAGCGCCAATCCAACTGATACAAGCAAGGACAACGACATGACCATCACGGACCAAAGCCTGAGGCTGATTGACTGCTCAGAAGAAGAACACGCGGGCGCGATTCTAGAAATCCTGAATGAGGCGATCGTCAACTCCACCGCACTCTACGACTACGTGCCGCGCCAACCGGAGGCAATGAGCACCTGGTTCGCGACAAAGCGTGCGAAAGCCTTTCCTGTTGTCGGTGCAATCGACTCAACGGGGCAACTGGTCGGCTTTGCAAGTTGGGGAACTTTCCGCGCTTTCCCAGCGTACAAGTACACGGTGGAACATAGCGTGTATGTGCACCATGAGCACAGAGGACGGGGCCTTGGCAAGACGCTGATGGTTGAGTTGATAGACCGTGCGCGTGCGAGCGACATGGTGCACGCATTGGTTGGTTGCATCGACGCAAGCAACAAAGGCAGCATCGCGCTGCATCAGGGACTTGGCTTTACCCATGCCGGTACATTCAAAGAGGTCGGGTTCAAGTTTGGAAAGTGGTTGGACGCCGCCTTTTATCAGCTGCTATTGGCATCTCCGGCAATGCCGGTTGATGGCTAGGCACCACGGCGGGGCCAAGCTTCTCACTCGTCAAGACGGTTGAGGACGCGTCAATTTCCTCAGCTCCGTCTTGGGGCTGGTCATTCATTTTTTGCGCGCGCCGGATGACCGCTCGCCAGAACCTGTGACCGACTGCGTTGGGCCCTGAGCAGATCCTTTCCACAAACTGCGTAATCGAGCCCTGTTTTTCAGGTAGCAAGCAGCATTTGAAAATAAGACGAAATTGGCCTCCAGCGCTTATCTGTAAAGCGTTAAAAGCTATCTATTCAATAGCATCTTCCGTCTCAGACCAGTACGTCCCGAATAGACTCGTCCTTATCAAACTGTGCCTTGGCAAATGGGCACAGCGGAACCACCTTCGTGCCCGTCGTCCGGGCCCACTGGACCAGTGCGCCCAGCAACGCGCGCCCCACGCCCTGTCCGCTGAGCGAAGGGTCCACCTCGGTGTGGTCCACGATGACCATCGTTGCGTTGGTGCGGCTATAAGTCATCTCGGCAAGGCGCTGACTGTCCTTCTCCAGATAGAAGGCTCCTTTGGCGTCGTGCTCCTGGTGTTTGATGGTGTGTTCCATGGCTTTCATGTGGACAGGGTGGGTGTTGTGTGGCCTGGCGGAGGGACGAAAAAAGCAAGCTCTATGGTCCCCTGCGCCGTTCGATCAAATCGGCCCGGTCCATGAACCCGAAATGATTGCCGCAGTATCCGTACGAGCTTTCGCTAAGCGGATTCGAGTATGGCGCAAATGACCGCGGTGATTGGATATTGCAGAGCACTTGAAATGCATTTTTGGTCACCACTGGAACCTTGTTTTTCTTTCGTCATGCACATCGTCTTCTGGCTCGCAGAGATCCGGGTCAAGAACTCGCAAGTGCTTCGGCGAGCGCACTGACACCTGTGAGCTCGGCGCCCTGCGGTGTCATGCAGATGAGCAGTTTCCTTCGGGCCCACGTGTCAGACAGCGCAGCAATTCGGGTTTTCTTTGGATCGCTGAAGCGCGACGCTGCGCTCTCCGGAACCACCGCTGCACCCACACCGGCCGCCACCATGTGTGCAATGGCGTCAAAGCCGCCAAGCCTTACGCGGTGGCGCGGGACACGGCCACTGCGGCTTGCCTGGGATGCGAGGAAGCGGCTGAGCCCGCTGTCGCGGGACAGGCCCACCAGCGGATGCTGCAGCAGCTCGCCAAAAGCTAGGGAACGCTGCGAGCCCCAGGGCCCGCGCCGGGGCAGGAGTGCCACAAGGCGGTCGTCCTTCCAGGGCTGCACAACAAGCCCCGATGTGTCTACATAGTCCGCCAGGATGCCGAGGTCTGCCGTTCCACGGCGCAGCGCATCCAGCGCGGCATCGCTGGAAAGCTCTTGCACATCGACATCCAGCTCGGGGTTGCTGACCAGGAAATGCCCGAGTACGCGTGGCAGGGCCTCCGACATCGCTGCGGTATTGCAAAGCAGGCGCACGGTGCCGCGCAAGCCGTTGCCAAAGCTCGCCATCTCGACGTGCAGGGACTCCAGCTCTGCCAGCACCCGGCTGGCGTGGCGTGCAAAGGCCCGGCCTGCGTCGGTGGGTACCGCACCGGCTTTCGAACGGTCCAGCAGACGGGCTCCAGTGGCCGCCTCCAGTGCCTTGAGTCGTGCACTGGCCGCTGCGAGCGACAAATTCACCGCTTCGGCGGCCGAGGTGATGGTGCCGTGCTCCACCACCGCCGAGAAGAGGTGCAGGTCGAAAGGATTCACGCGGTAGTCTGTGGTGCGGCGGGTGGCGATAACCATGGTCGTCGTCTTCCTCTTGAAAAGCCGAAGGATAGGCGGTGATCTACTGAATGGACAAGGCACCGTGCGACCGACACCATGCCGCCATGGAAACCAATCAGGTGCTGCTCGTGGTCTTGGTGTTCGCCCTGGCGGGCGGTGTGAAAGGCATTACCGGCATGGGACTGCCGACGGTGGCCGTGAGTCTGCTGGGGCTGTGGATGGCGCCAGCGCAGGCGACGGCACTGCTGGTGCTTCCATCACTGGCGACCAACATCGCGCAGTGTCGGGGGCCGCACCTGTGGCCACTTGCCCGGCGCCTGTGGCCGGGATGGGCCGCGATCGTGGCGGTCACGGCTTTCACGCCTGGCCTCGGCGCGGGAGGGGTCGGTGGCTCTGCCGGCCGTTGGCTGGGCGCCGTGCTGGTCTGTTATGGGTTGTGGGGCCTGTGGCGGCCCACCTTGCCGGACCTTTCGGGGTGGGGGCGCTGGGCCGGCGCAGTGGTGGGGGCTGCAACGGGGTTCTTCACTTCGCAAACCTCCGTCTTCGTGGTGCCCTGGGTTCCCTACCTGCAATCTTTACGGCTGCAGAAGGACGAAATGGTGCAGGCCCTGGGTCTTTCATTCACCGTGGCGACCTTGGCGTTGGGAGCGCGGTTGCATGCGTCAACGCAGGCCGAATGGTGGTCGGTGTCGATGGGGGGTGCACTGTGCGGCGCATTGATGGGGGCGTTTGCTGGTTTGACATTCGGCGAGGTGTTGCGCGGCCGGCTCGCGGGACCGGCTTTCCAGAAAACGCTGTTCTTGGTCTTTACTGCACTCGGGGTTGCCAACCTCGTGCAGGCCGGATGAGGCGGGCATGAGCCCCGTTGCGAATTTGCAGGCGGCTGCCGCCCTGCTAGAGCGGGCGTATCGGTTGGCGCTGGTGCTTCAGAACGTCCAACCGTGCGATAGTGAAAATGCAGGGTTCGTTGCTGCAGAACTTGTCGAGGTGCTGGACGAGGCACGCGTTGCGCTGCTCAAGGCCTGAGTGATGGGCGGGACGGGGTGTGAAGCAACGACTGGGGCTGAGCTGCCCCCACGTCAATTTCAAGCTGCTTTCACGGCCTCTGTCCTCTGCGCCCCGGCGCGGCCAATCGAATAAGGCGAGAGCGGGATCTCCGTGTACCCCGTCGCCATCAACTCCGCCATGGTCTCGCCCACGCCGGGGCTGATGGCAAAGCCTTCGCCATTGAAGCCGAACGCGTAGTGCAGCCCGGGCACTTTGGCGCTAGGGCCCATGATGGGTTGCCAGTCGGGGGTGTAACCCTCGATGCCGCTCCACACGCGGATGAGTTGCACCTGCTCGAAAGCCGGCACAAAGCGGCGCAGTTCGCGCAGCTGGCGCAGGATGTTGTCCGGCCTGGCGTAGGCGCGGATGCGGTCGGCATAGGCCGGGCCTTTGAGGCCGCCGCCAAACACGATGTTGCCGCGCGAAATCTGGCGGAAGTACAGGCCTTCGTGCTCGATGGGTGACGACAGGCCGATGGACGGGCCGATGGCGTAGGGCAGAGGTTCGGTCACGCCCATCTGGGGGCCGCGTGGTTCCAGGTAGACGCTTTCGCCAAACTGCTCGGCCATGCGGTTGGACCAGGCGCCACAGGCCACCAGCATTTGCGCTGCGCGGTAGCGGCGGCCATCGGCGGTGTGGGCGGTAAAGCCGTGGCCATCGTGTTCCACCTTCAGTACCTCGGCATGCTCCACGATGTTCGCCCCGGCGCGGCGGGCGGCGCGGGCAAAAGCGGGGCCCGCCAGGCGCGGGTTGGCGTGGCCGTCTTCGGGCGAGTAAGAGCCCGCCACCACGCCCGGCGCAAAGATGCCCCAGCGCGTGCGCAGTTGCTCGGCGGTGACCATCTCCAGGTGCAGGCCGTAGGGCCTCACGTCGTGCGTGTGCTTTTCGATGATGGCGGCCTGCTTTTCGGTGTAGCACACGCGCAGGTGGCCATAGGGCACAAACTCGGCGTCTTCTCCCAGCAGCTCGCGGAGGCGGCCCCACACGGCGCGGGCGCGGTTGGCCAGGGGCAGCTGGTGCAGCTCGCGGCCCTGGCGGCGCACGTTGCCAAAGTTGGTGCCGCTGGCCTGCCGGCCCACCAGCTCGCGCTCCAGCAGCGTGACGGATTTGCCATGCTGACGCAGGAAGAAGGCGGTGGTGGTGCCCATGAGGCCGCCTCCCAGCACCAATACATCGCTCTCTTGCGTGGTGGATGGGCTCGGATGAGGGTGTGCGCTGCTCATGGCTGCACCTCGCGGGTGTTCATCATCAGGGGTTTGACGGGCGCTTGCGAGCGCAGGCGGCCCACCTGTTCAATGGGAATGCGGCAGGTGTGAGCGATGACCTCGGCTGCCGCGTGACCACAAAAGCGCCCCTGGCAGCGGCCCATGCCCACGCGGCTGAAGGCCTTGGCGCGGTTGACTTCCTGGCTGTCCAGTTCGGTCACGCAACGGCGCAGCTCGCCCGCCGTCACCGATTCGCAGCGGCACACCATCGCGTCGTCGGGCAGGGTGGCGGCTTGTTGGTGTGGCCAGGGAAAGGCGTGCACCAGCCCCTGGCGAAAGCGGTCCATCTGGGCCAGGGTGCCACGCAGGTGGGGGGCCTGAGCGCGGAAGGCGGCCTGGCCTGCAGCATGGCTTACGTCGCTCAATGCGGCCAGCGCAGCCAGGCGGCCAGCAGCCTCGGCCCCATCGGCGCCCAGAATGCGCGTGCCGTCGCCCGCCAGGTACACGCCCTTGGTGGTGCTGCGGCCATCTTCGTCAATGCGGGGCAGCCACTGGCGGCTGAGGGGTTCAAACGCGAATTCGCACTGGGCCAGATCGGCCAGTTGGGTCTCGGGCCGCAGGTGCCAGCCTAGGCCCACGGCATCGCATTCAAAGCGCCGTGGCTGACCCTGGGCAGTGCGCACCGTGACGGCCTGCACGCCCAGGGCGTCGTCGCCGTCGATCTGCACGGGGGTTGCTCCTTGCAGCACGGGCACACCTGCAGCGCGCAGGCTGCGGATCAAACCCAGCCCGCGCAGCGCCAGAGTGGGCCGGGCCAGCAGGCCGATGAGGGCTTTCCAGGGCTTGCGTGCTGGTGCGGTGTCGAGCACGGCGGCCACTTTGGCGCCAGCCTGCACGTACTGCGAGGCCACCAGATACAGCAGCGGCCCGCTGCCCATGAAGACGACCTGTGAGCCAATGGCGCAGGCCTGTGCCTTGAGCGCAATTTGCGATGCGCCCAGGCTGTAGCAGCCCGCGCGGTGCCAGCCGGGCACGGGCATGAGCCGGTCGGTGGCGCCGGAGCAGATGAGCAGCGCGTCATACGCCAGCGTGGCGGGCTCACTGTTGCTCACCACATGCAGCTCGCCTGCCGTGTGGTTCCAGGCCAGGGTGTCGGGCCGGTAGTCGATGTGGGGGCGCAGGGCATCAAAGCTGCTGTGCAGGGCCTGGGCCTTGTCGGCCTCGGTGCCATAGAGTTTGCTGTACGGGCGCTTGAAGCCATCGGGCTGGCGGCGGTAGATCTGGCCGCCGTCGCGGCGGCTTTCGTCCACCACGGTGGGGCGCAGGCCGGCTTCGACCACGGCCTGGGCGGCGCGCACGCCGGCGGGGCCAGTGCCTACGATGACGATGCGGGGGGCTGTCATGGGGTGTTCCCGGTGGACACAGGCTGGCCGTGGCGGGCCAGGGATTCCCGCAAGTCCTGGGTCATGGGCCAGTGCAGCGCCGGGGGGCGCGTCAGCACGGCCATGCCTGCCGTGGCGGGCGTGGAGCAGGCGCGCAGTCGCTCGCCGCCCGGGGTCCACACCCAGCAGTCCTGGCAAGCGCCCATCAGGCAAAAGCCTGCGCGCGGGCCGTCGCCAAACTCGCTGTCGCGGGCACGGCGGCCATTGCACATCAGGGCGACCAGCAGGGTGTCGCCCTCGAGGGCGGTGCAGGGCTGGCCGTCAATGGCGAGGGGGATGGCGGGCCGGTCGGCCTCGGCCAGCCGCACAAAGCGCGGTGGTGGTGTGTGGGCGGGTGCAGACATGGGTAGGTGTGCCGGTGGGGCAGCGCTGGATCAGGGCTTCAGGTCATCCGTGCATTCGCGAATCAGTGCATCGGCGCATCAGTGCATCAGCGCTGGTGCGGAAACAGGCGTTCGATGGGGCAGTGCGTTTTGATGAAGGGCGACTTGATGACGATGTAGCTGAAGTACTTGGAGATGCCCAGGTTGCGCTCCAGCAGGTCTTCGATCACTTCCTGGTAGTGGTTCACGCCACGGGTCAGAAAACGCAGCAGGTAGTCGTAGCCGCCGCTCACCAGATGGCATTCGAGCACCTCGTCCACCTCGCGCAGCGCGGCTTCGAAGCGGGCAAAGTCCTCGCGGCGGTGGTCGGATAGGGTCACCTCGGTGAACACGGTGAGCGTGTCGCCCAGTTTTTCCAGCCGCAGGTGTGCGCCGTAGCCTGCGATGTAGCCCGCCTGCTCCAGCCGCTTGACGCGGATGAGGCAGGGGCTGGGCGACAGGCCGACTGCGTCGGCCAGGTCCACATTGGTCATTCGCCCGTTCTTTTGCAGCTGCGCCAGGATGCGCAAATCCAGGCGGTCGATCTTGAAGGCTTCGTTCATCATGGTGTGCGGGGGCGTGAAGAAGAAAATGCTTCCATTCTGCGGCTGCGCAGGGGGCTGTTGCGATGTGGTTTACACCTGCAATGGGGCGCCAGGTCAGTCCTTCAATGCGGCACGCACGTCGGGTGCGGCCAGCACGTCGTCCAGCGTCTTCTTGAGGCGCTCGAACATCAGGCCAAAGTCCGCTTCGGTGAACGTCAGGGCCGGGGCAAAGCCCAGGATGTTGTCGCCAAACGCGCGGAACACGATACCGTTGCGATAGCTGGTGGCCGCCATGCGGCCGGGCAGGTCCAGTGCGGGGTCAAAACCAGCCTTGGTGGTCTTGTTGCTGACCAGCTCCAGCGCACCCAGGAGGCCCCGGTGGCGCGAGTCGCCCACCAGCGGATGGGCCAGCAGGTCGTCGAGACCCTGGCCAAAGGCGCGGGCCACGCGCTGTCCGTTGGCCAGCACGCCCCCTTCTTCATACAGGCGCAGCACCTCCAGCGCCACCGCCGCGCTCACGGGGTGCGCCGAGTAGGTGGCGCCGTGGCCGATGGGCGCGCCCTTGGGGGCACCATCGGCAATGGCGGCATAGACCTTGTCGCTCATCAGCGTCGCGCCCATGGGAACGTAGCCGGAGGTCAGGCCCTTGGCCACGGTCATCAGGTCGGGGTCCACACCTTCGGCGTCGCACGCAAACATGGGGCCGGTGCGGCCAAAGCCGGTGATGACCTCGTCCACCACGAACAGGATGTCGAGCGCGCGGGTGGCATCACGCATGGCCTTGAGCCAGCCCTTGGGCGGCACGATGACGCCGCCCGAGCCCTGGATGGGCTCGCAGAAGAAGGCCGCCACGTTCTCGGCGCCCAGCTCGGCCACCTTGGCCTTCAGGGCCGCGACCGACGCATCGATGATGGCCTGGCCATCGGCCGGGTTGGCGGCGCGGTAGGGGTTGGGCGAGGGAATGTAGTGCTGCGTGGGCAGCGGAAGATCAAACCCGCGATGGAACACGGGCAGTGCCGTGAGGCCTGCGCCGGTGGACGACGAGCCGTGGTAGCCGCGCTCCAGCGCGATGAAGTGCTTCTTGGCGGGTTTGCCAATGGCGTTGTAGTACTGCACGATGAAGCGCACCGCAGCGTCCACCGCTTCCGAGCCTCCCAGCGTGAGGTACACGTGCTGCAGCGATGCGGGAGAAATCTGCACCAGCTTGTCGGCCAGGCGAATGGCGGGTTCGCTGCTGAAGTGGAAGTAGCCGGTGGCGTAAGGCAGCTTGCGCATTTGCTCGGCTGCGGCCTGCACCACACTCTCTTGTCCATAGCCCACGTTCACGCACCACAGGCCCGCGAAGGCATCGAGCAGCTGGTGGCCCTTGCCGTCGGTCAGCCAGATACCCTGCGCGGCGGTGAGGATGTTGGGGCCGCGTTCTTCATGCGTGCGCCAGGGGGCCACGGGGTGAATGAGGTGGGCACGGTCCAGCGCGTCCAGCGCGGCAATCTGGGGAAGGGCTTCGGAGTGGGTCATGGCGGTATCCGTTGGTGGCAAAGTGCAAGGGACAAAAAGGGCGGAGGCCACAGGTGCCGCTGCACCTGTTCATGGGACCAAGGTTAGGGGGATTGCCGGGCAACGTGGTGCTGCTTTGGGGGCCTTGGGCACAGCACGCTGCGGTTGTTGGGGGCTGTACAGCACATCGTTTGGTGGTTACCGCCGTGGTGCACGGAGCTGCTGCATGTGCAGGGTGGTGGCCCCCTTTTCAGTAGCCCCGCGTGCGGTCCACCAGCCCTGTCATGGGCGTGCCTGCGTGAAAGCGGTGCAGGTTGTCGATGACCACGGCGGCTGCACTCAGCGGTTGCGTCATGCTGGCGATGTGTGGGGTGATCTGCACGTGGGGGTGGCGCCACACCGGGTGCGACGCGGGCAAGGGTTCCGGGTCGGTCACGTCAAGCACTGCCTCGGCCAGTTGGCCCGTGGCCAGGGCGGCCAGCAGGTCGGAGGTGACAAGCTGCGGGCCGCGCCCCACATGCACGAGGGATGTGCCTGGAGGCAGGCGACTGAACAGGTCGGCGTTCAGGAATCCCCGGGTCGAATCGGTCAGCGGCAGCAGGCACACCAGGATGTCGAGCTTTTCCAGAAATGCGGGCAGCTCGTCATTGCCTGCATAGCAGCCAATGCCCTCGAGGTGGTGGCGCGAGCGGCTCCAGCCCGCGCAGGCAAAGCCCATGCCCTGGAGTTGCTGCAGCACCGCCTGGCCCAGCGAGCCCAGGCCCAGCACGCCCACGCGGCGCTGGCTGGCAGGGCGCACGGGCAGCGGGCGCCATTCGCCGCGCTGCTGCTGGCGGCGGTACTGGGGCATGTCGCGGTGCAGGTCCAGCACTGCTCGGGTCACGTACTCGACCATGCCCTGGACGATGCCCGGCTCCACCATGCGCACAACGGGCAAGTGGGTGGGCAGTGCATTGAAATTGAACTGGTCCACTCCTGCTCCTGAAGAGAACAGCACCTCCAGGTGGGGGAAGCGTTCTGCCAGTTGCTCGGGCGGTTCCCAAGCTGCCAGAAACCGGACTTTGGCCGGGTCGCCAATGTCGGGCCAGATGCGAAAGTCGATCTCTGGGGCGCGTTCGCGAAAGACATCCGCCCACTGCTGGCCACGCACCGGGTCAGACTTGTAGAGAAAGGTGGCCGGAGGGAGGGGGGCTGTGGAGCTCATGCGCGAAAAAGGAGTGGAGCGTAGGTGGCCTGGCCGTGTGGCGGGCGGAATGTGGCCCGGGAGCGGTCAGCCCACGGCCTGGGTCACGATGGCAAAGAGCCGGGAGGCACCTTCCGGGTGCTGCAGGGGCGTGCCACGCACCATGGTGGTGGGCGCGTCTACACGCAGCAGTCCAATGCTCTCCAGCCATTCGGCCAGGCCGGAGTCAAAGTCAATGTCGATGCGGGTGAAGTGCCCGGCGTTCATGCCCGCCAGGTGGGCGATGAGGGCTTTGGCGCTGTCGGCATCGGGGGCCACCACGGGGCCGATCGCGTGCCCGCGACCAAAGCGGCGCAGCATCGCAAAACCTTTCTGGGTGCCATCGTGGTCCAGCACCACGCAGGCGTCTGCCTGCGCCAGCAGGTCGTCGATGAGGGCGGGACGCGGCATGCCACGGGCCTCGGCGTCCAGCTGGTGCAGGGCATGCGCCTCGTTCAGGCCTGCTGGGCGCAGGCGCCAACCGGCAGGCAGCCCGATCAGCGGCGTGGGTTGCGCCACGCCCTGGTGCTGGCGGACTTCCCCAATGCGCACAAAGCCCAGCCGTTCATACAGGCCCCGGCCCTCGGCCGTGGCGTGCAGCAGCACCGTGCAATCGTCCAGGCCATCGAGCAGGGCCGTCATCAGCCGGTGGCCGATGCGGCGCCCCTGGCACGCGGGCGTCACGATGACCAGGCCCATCGTGGCGTGCCGCTCGCCCCAGCGCCAGCGCTGGGCTGTGGCGATGATCTGCCCGTCGCGCTCGGCCACCAGGCCTTCGGCGTGCGCAAACACCTGCTCCCAGTCGGTCGGGCGATGGGGCCAGCGCAATTCTGCCGACAGTGCCTGGGTGTGGGGGAGATCGGCTTCGGTCATGGGGCGCAGCAGCACGCCGTCGTCGGTCGCCGTGGCGTTTTCGAGGGCCGGGAAAGGGGACTTCAAGCGCATGAACAGCAACCTTGTGTCATTGAAATTGCTGTCTATCTTGGACGACAACGCGCCTGCACGCCAGTGCGAATAAGGGTTTGCCAGCAACTTGCAAGCTTTGCCTGTGTGGCCCGTGGCTTTTGCAATTCGCTGCGGCGCAAGGGGCTCTTACGGCCACAAATGCTGGGGCTTACTGCCTAGCATCAATGACAGTTTTCGCCAGTGCGTTCACGCGCCTGGCGGCGGGTTTTTCGCCTCCAAGTTTTCTCATCTTCCTCTTCGGTGCCTGTATGCAGTTATTTGATCCCCGCTCCATTGCCGTCACCAGCGGCCACTTCATCGGTGGCCGTGTGGTGCCCGACACCGCGCGCCTGAGCGTGCTGCGCCCTTCGGACGGGCAAGAGCACGCCGGCCTGCCACTGGCCGACGCCAGTACCGTGGATGCCGCTGTGCAGAACGCCTGGCAGGCTTGGCGCAGCAGTGACTGGGCGCGGCGTGCCCCGCGCGAGCGGGCCCGGGTGATGCGGCGATGGGCCGACCTGATCGAGGCCGACGGGGAGCATCTGGCCACGCTGGAGGCCGTGTGCTCCACCCGTCCTGTGCGCGATGCCATGGCGTGGGATGTGCCGTTCACGGCCGAGGGGCTGCGGTTCTTTTCGGAATACGCCGATAAGCTGGGGGGCGAAGTGGCAGCCACGCGCCATGACCACCTGGGCATGGTGGTGGCCGAGCCCTATGGCGTGGTGGGTGCCATTACCCCGTGGAATTTCCCCCTGGTCATGGTGTCGTGGAAGGTGGGCGCCGCCCTGGCAGCAGGTAATGCCGTGGTGCTCAAGCCCTCGGAAATGACGCCGTATTCCGTCATCCGCCTGGCGGAGCTGGCCATCGAGGCCGGGGTGCCCGCTGGCATCTTCAACATCGTGCAGGGCGATGGCCGCACCACTGGTGACGCCCTCACGCGCCACCCGCTGATCGCCAAGATGACGTTCACGGGCTCCACCCGCACGGGGGCCGCCATCATGGCCAGTTGTGCCCTGCAGGGCCCCAAGCCTGTGACCTTGGAGCTGGGTGGCAAAAGCCCGCAGCTGGTGTTTGACGATGCGCCCGATGTAGACCGCCTGGCGGGCATGGTGGCGGGGGCTATCACGGGAAATGCGGGTCAGGTATGTGTGGCTGGCTCGCGCCTGATCGTGCAGCGTGGCATCGCAGAGGCGCTGGTTGATCGCATTGCGCAGCGCTTTTCGGCGCTGCGGCCCGGCGCGACCTGGGATGCGCAGGCCACCTTGCCGCCCATCATCTCCGCGCCGCAGGCCGCACGGATTCTGGACATCGTGGAGCGCGCGCGGGATGCGGGTGCACAACTGCGCTGCGGCGGGGGGCTGTTTGACGGCGGTCCCGGTGGAGCGTATTTTCAGCCCACCTTGGTGGAAGGCGTGACGGCCACCAACCCCGCGGTGCAGGAGGAAATCTTCGGCCCCGTGCTGACCGTGCAGACCTTTGACACCGAAGAGGAGGGCCTGTCGCTGGCCGCGCACGAGCACTATGGTCTTGCAGCGGGTGTACACACCGCAGACCTCGGCCGTGCCCTGCGTGCCATGCGCAGCCTCTCGACAGGCACGGTGTGGATCAACCGCTATGGCCGCAGCGCGGATTTTGTGATTCCGACGGGCGGGTACCACCAGTCGGGCATTGGCAAGGACCTGGGGCGCCAGGCGGTGGAAGCCAATCTGCGCTTCAAAAGTGTGCTGATCGACTTTGCTGCGGCGCACTAATGGTGCGGAGGTGCACGCATGCAGTGCACACCGCACGGCATGCCGCAGGCCCCCACGCAATGCGCAACTTTCTCGCGTGGACGCCCCCCATTTCCCAACATGTTCTGCGCGCTTGCGTGCTCCAATGAATTTGTAATAACTCTGTCGCAAACGGTGATTAAACGATGCGACCCGCCACGGTCGGTGACCGTTCCAACAAGGATTCGAGACCATGACTTTCCGCCCCAAGTACGTGACCTTTGACTGCTACGGCACGCTCACCCGCTTTCGCATGGGCGAGATGACGCGCGAGCTGTTTGCCGACCGCATCCCGGCCGAGCGCATGGAGCAGTTCATTGCCGACTTCACGGCCTACCGGTTTGATGAAGTGCTGGGCGACTGGCAGCCCTACGAGGTGGTGCTCAAGAACGCCGTGCGCCGCCTGTGCAAGAAATGGAAGATTCAATACTTCGACGCCGACGGCCAAAAATACTACGACGCCGTTCCCACCTGGGACCCGCATGCCGATGTGCCCGCCGGTTTGGCCAAGGTGGCCAAGGAGATCCCGCTGGTCATCCTCTCCAACGCAGCGGACGCGCAGATCCAGAAGAACGTGGCCATGCTGGGCGCACCGTTTCACCGTGTGTACACCGCGCAGCAGGCCCAGGCCTACAAGCCTCGCCTCAAGGCTTTTGAATACATGCTCGATTCGCTCGGATGCAACCCCGAGGACGTGCTGCATGTGTCCTCCAGCCTGCGCTACGACCTCATGTCGGCCGACGACATCGGCATCAAGAACAAGGTGTTTGTGAACCGTGGCCACGGCCCCGGCAACCCAGCCTACGGCTACACCGAGATCCAGGACATCGGCGGCCTGCCCGGTGTTGTGGGCCTTTGATCCCTGGCGCGAAACCACGAACCCACGGCACACCATGAAGCTCGACTCCTACTGGAACGACTCGCTGCCCGCTTTGCCTGGCGCGGCGGCCCCGGCGCTGCCTGCGCAGGTCGATGTGGCCATTGTGGGTGGCGGCTTCACGGGGCTGTCTGCGGCCCTGGCGCTGGCCCGGCGTGGTGCCCGTGTGGTGGTGCTGGAAGCCGGCGCCACGGTGGCCCCCGAGGCCTCAGGCCGAAATGGCGGCCATGTCAACAATGGCCTGGCGGTGGACTACGCCGATGTGGCCGCCAGGGTGGGTGTCGACCAGGCCCGCGCCTGGTACCACGCCTACGACGACGCGGTGGATACCGTGGACCGCCTGGTGCGCGAGGAAGGCATTGACTGCGACTTTCTGCGCCACGGCAAGCTCAAGCTGGCCACCAAGGCCTACCAGATGGACGCACTGCACCGCAGCGCCGAGCGCCTGGTGGCCGACGGTGTGGACACCGACGTGCAGGTGCTCGATGCCGCACACGTGCAGGCCGAAGTGCAGAGTGAGCGCTTCATGGGCGGGCTGCTGTACAAGCGCAGCGCGCAGATGCACATGGGGCGCTTTGCCCAGGGCCTGGCCCAGGCCGCACAGCGCCATGGGGCGCAGGTCTACACCGGTACGCGGGTGAACCGCGTGGAACGTGTGCAGGGGCAGGTGCACCGCCTGCACACCGACCGTGGGGTGGTGCGGGCCAACCAGGTGCTGTTGGCCACAGGTGCATCCCGCCACGGCGGCTACGGCAGCTTTGGCTGGCTGCGGCGGCGCATCGTGCCGATTGGCAGCTTCATCGTGGTGACCGAGCCTCTGGGTGCCGACCGTGCCAGCGCCTTGTTGGCAGAGCGCCGCACCTACACCACCATTGCGAACATCCACCATTACTTTCGCCTCACGGCCGACCACCGCCTGGTGTTTGGCGGTCGTGCACGGTTTGCCATCTCCAGCCCGCAGTCCGATGCCGCCAGTGGCGAGGTCCTGCGTGCAGGCCTGGCTGCCACGTTCCCTCAGTTGGGCAAGGTGCGGCTGGACTACTGCTGGGGTGGCCTGGTGGACATGACCCAGGACCGCCTGCCACATGCGGGTGAACGCGATGGCCTGTTTTATTCCATGGGCTACAGCGGCCATGGAACGCAGATGTCCGTCCACATGGGTCAGTGCATGGCCGACGTGATGGCGGGTGATGCCAGTGCCAACCCCTGGAAGGGCCGCGACTGGCCTGCCATTCCCGGCCACTTCGGGCCCCCTTGGTTCCTGCCCGCGGTGGGCCTGTATTTCCGGCTCAAAGACCGGGTGGCTTGACGGCGAGACGACCGAAAGAGCCCACATCCGTTTGATTTTTTGACGACAACGATCCCACGACCCCCTCCCTTTTTTTCAACCAGGAGCATGACCATGAGCGATAGCCACAAACAGTTCCAGAAACTTGTCGGTCCCAGCGAGAGCCTTCGCGTGATGGACTCGCTCAAGCGGGGGGCTACCCGGCGTGACGTGCTGGCCATGCTGACCGCTTGTGGCATGCAGGCCACGGTGGCTGGCAGCATGGCCGGGTTGGCCACATCGGCCCATGCCCAGACGCCCCGGCGCGGTGGGCGCATTCGCGTGGCGGGCGCCACGGCCGCTGCCACCGACACGCTGGACCCGGCCAAGCAGTCCAACCAGACCGACTACTCGCGCGGCAACATGCTCTACAACGGCCTGACCGCGCTGGATGGTTCGCTCACGCCCCAGCCCGCGCTGGCCGAATCTTTCAACACGCAGGATGCCAAGACCTGGGTGTTCACCCTGCGCAAGGGCGTGGTCTTCCACGATGGCAAGGCCTTGTCGCCCGCCGACGTGGTGTTCTCCATCCTGCGCCACAAGGACCCGGCCACCGCATCCAAGGCCAAGGTGCTGGCCGACCAGATCGAGGCCGTGCGCGCCAGCGGCCCCAACGAAGTGACTGTCGTGCTGTCGGCCCCCAACTCCGACCTGCCGGTGATCCTGGGTACCTTCCACTTCCACATCGTCAAGGAGGGCACCACCGACTTCAATGCTGGCATTGGCACGGGGCCCTACAAGCTCAAGGAGTTCAAACCGGGCGTGCGCTCGCTGGTGGTGCGCAACGATGCCTACTGGAAGCCTGGCAAACCGTACCTGGATGAAATCGAGTTCGTGGGCATTGGCGACGAAACGGCCCGCGTGAATGCGTTGCTTTCGGGGGGCATGGACCTCGTGGCATCGGTCAATCCGCGCTCGGTGGCGCGTGTCAAGGGCACACCCGGTTTTGGCATCTTCACCACGCAGTCGGGCCAGTATTCCGACCTCATCATGCGCAAGGATATGGGCCCCGGCATGAACCCTGATTTTGCGCAGGCCATGAAGTTCCTGTTCGACCGCGAGCAGATGAAGAAGACCATTGCGCTCGACTACGCAGTGCTGGGCAACGACCAGCCCATCGACCCCACCAACCGTTTCTACTTCAAGGACCTGCCGCAGCGCCCCTTCGACCTGGACAAGGCGAAGTTCCATCTGCAAAAGTCTGGCGTGACGGGCAAGGTGCCCATGGTGACTTCGCCCGCCGCGATGTACTCGGTGGAGATTGCGCTGCTGCTGCAACAAGCCGGGCAGCGAATCGGGCTCGACATCGATGTCAAGCGCATGCCCGCCGATGGCTACTGGTCCAACCATTGGCTGAACAGCCCCGTCGGCTTTGGCAACGTCAACCCCCGCCCCAGTGCCGACACCATCCTCACGCAGTTCTTCAAGTCGGACGCCGCCTGGAACGAGTCGCGCTGGAAGAGCGCTCAGTTCGATCAGTTGCTGCTCGCTTCCCGCGCCGAAACGGACCTGACCAAACGCAAGCAGATGTATGCCGACATGCAGACCATGATCCACACCGAAGCCGGTATCGGCATCCCGCTGTTCCTGGCCAGCATTGACGGGCACAGCTCCAAGCTCAAGGGGCTCGCACCCATTCCGCTGGGCGGCCTGATGGGCTACGCTTTCGCCGAGCACGTCTGGCTTGATGCTTGACGCGCCGGGCTGGAAATCTGCAACGGAAGGCTTTGCATGAACCGCGTGATTTTCTCGCTGCTGGCCAAGCGCCTGCTCATTGCGCTGTTGTCGCTGCTGGCGGTGTCGGTGATCGTGTTCTCGATCACCGCCGTACTGCCGGGCGACGCCGCGCAAGAGCAGCTTGGCCAGGAAGCGACCCCAGAGGCCCTGGCTGCGTTGCGTGCGCAGATGGGGCTCGATGTGCCCGCCCCCGAGCGCTACCTCAAGTGGCTCTGGGGTGCGGTGCGCGGTGACCTGGGGCAGTCCGTGACCACGCAGATGCCCGTGGCCGATCTGGTGGGCAGCCGGTTGCCCAATTCGCTGCTGCTGGCTGCGGTGACCGCGCTGTTTTCCGTGCCCATCGCCCTGTTGTTCGGTATCTCGTCCGCAGTCTGGCGGGGTTCGTGGTTGGACCGCATAGCGTCGAGCCTGTCGGTGGCGGTAGTGTCGGTGCCCGAGTTTCTGGTGGCCACGCTGGCGGTGCTGGTGTTTGCGGTGCAGCTGCGCTGGCTGCCCGCGCTTTCGTATGTGAGCGACATCGAATCGGTGGGGCAGATGCTGCGCGCCTTTGCCATGCCAGTGCTCAGCCTGTGCTGCGTGATCGTGGCGCAGATGATGCGCATGACGCGTGCGGCGGTTATCGACCAGCTCGAAGCCCCCTATATCGAGATGGTGCGCCTCAAGGGTGCTTCGCCCCTGCGCATGGTGCTGGCGCATGCGCTGCCCAACGCGGTGGGCCCCATTGCGAATGCGGTGGCGCTGTCGCTGTCGTACCTGCTGGGTGGTGTGATCGTGATCGAGACCATCTTCAACTACCCCGGCATCGCCAAGCTCATGGTGGATGGTGTCACCCAGCGCGACATGCCGCTGGTGCAGACCTGCGCCATGATTTTCTGCACCGGCTACCTGCTGCTGGTCACGCTGGCCGATGTGTGCGGCATTGTGGCCAACCCGCGTCTGCGCCATCGCTGATGCTCAACGACTGGGGACTTTTCTGATGGATACGCTTCCTCCTTCTTCTGGCGCCCCCGCGCTGGTGCATGCGCCGCTGCGGGGCGGGGTGCTGCACTGGTTGGCCGGTTTTGGTTTCTCCGGCCTGGTGGGGCTGGCCATTCTGGTGTTCTGGCTGTTCGCAGCGCTGGCGGGCCCTGCGCTGCTGCCCGCTCATCTGGTCAACCTGCAGGCCTCGGTCGTCTATGCGCCCATGGATGGCATGCACTGGCTGGGCACCGACTATCTGGGGCGCGACATGCTCGTGCGCGTGGTGCAGGGGGCCCGCTACACGGTGGGCGTGGCCTTGGTGGCAACCCTCATCGCCAGCGGCACGGGCACGGTGCTGGCACTGCTGGCGGCGGCCAGCGGCACGGTGCTTGATGCTGTCCTGAGCCGATTGCTCGATACCCTGACTTCCATCCCGAGCAAGATGTTTGCGCTGGTGCTGGTGGCGGGGTTTGGGTCATCGATTGGCATGTTGGTGTTCACCGCTGCGCTCATCTACGTGCCTGGCGCTTTTCGCATTGCCCGTTCGCTGGCCGTGAACATCAATGCCCTGGACTATGTGACCGTGGCCCGCACGCGGGGTGAGGGCACGCTCTACATCATGCTGCGCGAGATCCTGCCCAACATCCTGGGGCCCATGCTGGCCGACCTGGGCCTGCGCTTTGTGTACGTGGTGCTGCTGCTGGCCAGCCTGAGTTTTCTGGGCCTGGGCATCCAGCCCCCCGAGGCCGACTGGGGCTCGCTGGTGCGCGAAAACATCGGCGCCTTGCCCGAGGGCAGTGCGTCGGTGATCGCACCGGCCATGGCCATTGCCAGCCTCACGATTGCGGTCAATCTGGTGATCGACAACCTGCCGGGCCGTGCCGCCCGTGAACGCTAAGGAGCTATAGATGGGTGCTTCGGTCATCGTAGAAGGTCTGCACATCACGGCGGGGGATCAGACTCTGGTCGATCACTTGAGCTTTGTCATTCAACCCGGCGAGGTGCTGGCGCTGATTGGCGAGTCGGGCTCGGGCAAGACCACCACGGCCCTGGCCTTGATGGGCTATGCCCGGCGCGGCTGCGCCATTTCTGGCGGCAGCGTGCGCATTGGTGACACCGATGTGTTGAAGCTTTCGGCCGCAGGGCAACGGGCCTTGCGCGGCCGCACCGTGTCGTACATCGCGCAAAGCGCGGCGGCCTCGTTCAACCCCTCGCGCACCATCATGGACCAGGTGGTGGAGCCTGCGCGCATCCATGGCACCCTGTCCCGCGCCGAGGCTGAGGCCAAGGCGGTGCAACTGTTTCGTGAACTGGCGCTGCCCGACCCCGACACCATCGGCCAGCGCTACCCGCACCAGGTCTCGGGCGGGCAGCTGCAGCGGCTCATGGCGGCCATGGCGCTCATCACCGACCCCGAGGTGGTGGTTCTGGACGAGCCCACCACGGCGCTCGACGTGACCACGCAGATCGAAGTGCTGCGCGCCTTTCGCCGCGTGGTGCGCGAGCGCCGCGCCACGGCGGTGTACGTGAGCCATGACCTGGCCGTGGTGGCGCAGATGGCCGACCACATCCTGGTGCTGCGCGGCGGCAAGGCGCAAGAGGTCAACACCACGGCACGCATCCTGTCCGAACCCGCGCACGAATACACCCAGAGCCTGCTGGCGGCCGCCCGTCCGGCACCCCGTGCCGCCGAGCACTGCAAGGGCGAGGGCGAGCTGCTGCTGGAGGTGCGCGAGCTTTCCGCCGGTTACGGCACTGTGGACTCCAAGGGGCAGCCTGCCACGCTGATCCTGGAGGACATCAACTTCAAGCTCTACCGGGGCCAGGCCGTTGGCGTGATTGGCGAATCCGGCTCGGGCAAGACCACGCTGGCCCGTGCCATCGCCGGGCTGATTGCTCCGTGCAAGGGCAGCATGCTGTTCAACGGGCGTGAGCTGCTGCCTGACCTGCGCCAGCGCAGCAAGGAAGAGCTGCGGCAGGTCCAGATCGTCTTCCAGATGGCGGACACGGCGCTAAACCCGTCGCAGACCATTGAACGCATCCTGGCGCGTCCGCTGCAGTTCTACAAGGGGCTGCAAGGACCTGCACTCCAGCGCCGCATCCACGAGCTGCTGGACCTGGTGCGCCTGCCGCACTCGGTGGCACAACGCCTGCCTGGCGGCTTGTCGGGCGGGCAAAAGCAGCGGGTGAACCTGGCGCGTGCCCTGGCGGCCGAGCCCGACCTGATCCTGTGCGACGAGGTGACGTCGGCGCTGGACACCGTGGTGGGCGCGGCCGTGCTCGACCTGATGGCCGACCTGCGGCGCGAACTGGGCGTGTCGTACCTCTTCATCAGCCACGATCTGCACACCGTGCGGTCGGTGTGCGACGAGATCATCGTCATGCAGCACGGCCGCAAGCTGGACCAGGTGGCGCGTGCCGACTTTGACCGGGGCCCCCACCATCCGTATTACGAGCTGCTGGCCGCCTCGGTGCCTGAGCTGCGCCAGGGCTGGCTGGAAGAGCGCGACGTGCCGCGCCCTGTGGTGGCACCCACCCTGGCTGTGGCCGCCTGAATGCTTCATTGAGAACGAAGAAGGAAAAATCCATGATCCCCGCGTTCCGCATTGCAGTCATTGCCGGAGACGGCATAGGCAAGGAAGTGATGCCCGAAGGCCTGCGCGTGGTGCAAGCCGCCGCA
>NZ_LMJH01000001.1:131522-131870 GCF_001428965.1 Acidovorax sp. Root275
GCCAAAAAACACGTGACCCTGGCCACCAAGAGCAACGGCATCGCCATCAGCATGCCCTGGTGGGATAAGAGGGCGGACGATGTGGCCCAGGACTACCCCGAGGTCACGCTGGACAAGCAGCACATCGACATCCTCACCGCGCGCTTTGTGCTGCAGCCTGGCCGCTTCGACGTGGTGGCCGCCACCAACCTGTTTGGCGACATCCTCTCCGACCTGGGTCCGGCCACCACCGGCACCATTGGCCTGGCGCCATCGGCCAACCTGAACCCCGAGCGCCACTTCCCCAGCCTGTTCGAGCCCGTGCATGGCTCGGCGCCGGACATCTACGGCAAGAACATCGCCAACCCC
>NZ_LMJH01000001.1:131932-582510 GCF_001428965.1 Acidovorax sp. Root275
TGCGCCATTGCTCCTAAAGATATAGCTACTCGCGCATGATGGATAAGCGCTAGCAGCCATTTTTGTTCAAATTTTTACCTTCCCGCCATGTCCCTGACCCTCACCCGTTCCGACTTGATCCGCAGCGCCAACTTCATCGCTGGCGAATGGACCGTGGCCACCGGCGCCCGGCTTGAAGTGACCGACCCCGCCACCGGCGACACCATCGCTTCCGTGCCCGACTCCGGCGCTGCCGAGGCGCTGGCGGCCCTGGACGCCGCGCACGCCGCATTCCCCGCGTGGCGCAAGGTGCCTGCCAAGCAGCGTGCCGCCATCATCAAGCGCTGGAACGACCTGGTGCTGGCCCACCAGGACGACCTGGGCAAGCTCATCTCGCGCGAGCAAGGCAAACCCCTGGCTGAGGGCAAGGGCGAAGTGGCCTATGCGGCCAGCTACATCGAATGGTTTGGCGAAGAGGCCACGCGCATGAACGGCGAGGTCATTCCCGCCCCGGTGCCGGGCCGCCGCATGTTTGCGCTCAAGGAGCCCGTGGGCGTGGTGGCTGCGATCACGCCCTGGAACTTTCCGGCGGCGATGATCGCGCGCAAGATCGCCCCGGCCCTGGCCGCTGGCTGCACCGTGGTGTGCAAGCCCGCTGAAGACACTCCGCTGACGTCGTTGGCACTGGTGTTGCTGGCACACGAGGCCGGGGTGCCGCCGGGTGTGCTCAACATCGTCACCGCCTCACGCCAGAACACGCCCGCCGTGGTGGATGTGTGGCTCGACGACAGCCGCGTGCGCAAGATCACCTTCACGGGCTCCACCCCTGTGGGCAAGCACCTGGCGCGCCGCAGTGCGGACACGCTCAAGAAGCTGTCGCTCGAACTGGGTGGCAATGCCCCCTTCATTGTGTTTGACGACGCGGATGTGGATGCGGCCGTGGATGGCTTCATGGCCGCCAAGTTCAGGAACGGCGGCCAGACCTGCGTGTGCCCCAACCGGGTGTTTGTGCAGCGCAATGTGTTCGATGCGTTTGCCACCCGGCTCACGGCCCGCGTGGCGGCGCTGAAGGTGGGCCCGGCGAGCGACCCGGCCTCCCAGATCGGCCCCATGATCAACGACCGCGCGGTGGAGAAGATCGAGCGCCATGTGAATGACGCCGTGGCCAAGGGGGCGAAGGTTCTCACGGGTGGCAAGCGCCTGGCCGAACTCGGTGCTACCTACTACGCACCCACCGTGCTCACTGGCGCCGACGCCACCATGGCCTGTGCCTGCGAAGAGACTTTTGGCCCCGTGGCACCGCTGACCGTGTTTGACGACGAGGCCGAAGTCATCGCCGCCGCCAACGACACGCCGTTTGGCCTGGCGGCCTACTTCTACAGCCAGAACGTGCGGCGCATCTGGCGCGTGGCAGACGCGCTGGAGTCCGGCATCGTGGGCATCAACGAAGGGGTGCTGGCCGCAGAGGCCGCGCCGTTTGGCGGGGTGAAGGAGTCGGGCTATGGGCGCGAAGGCTCAACGCATGGGCTGGACGACTACCTGCACACCAAATATGTCTGCCAGGGACAGCTCGATTGACGTTCTTCAGGCGTTGCAGAACCGGTTTTCAAGCGGGCTGTGCAATGGGTTTTGCAACGGGCTTGGCGGCCGCTTCAGCCGCCAAGCCGCGGCACAGGGTGAGCATGTCCAGGTCGGGGTTGTAGGCGCCCGTTTTTACATCCATGAGGCCCAGCACCGAGTGAAAGTAGTGGTCATGCGTGACGCGGCGTTCGGCCAGGTCCCGCTGCAGGCAGGCCGTGGGTGCGCCTGTGCGCGCCTGCATGGCAGGCGACAGCCAGGTGATCCAGGGCACGTGTTTTTGCACGTCGGGCGCAATGCTGTAGGGCAGGCCGTGCAGGTAGAGGTTGTTCTCGCCCAGTGATTCGCCGTGGTCTGCTACATAAACCATAGCTGTCTGCGCTTTATCTTCCTGCGCTGAGAGCCATTTGAGCACCGAGTCGAGGAAAAAGTCCGTCTCGAGGATGCTGTTGTCATAGGCGTTCACCACCTGCTGGCGCTCGCATTCCTGCAATGCGGTCGAGGTGCACTCGGGCAGGAATTTCTTGAGGTCCTGCGCAGAGCGTTTGGAATACGCCGGCCCGTGGCTGCCGATCTGGTGCAGCACCACCACGGTGCCGCGCTGGCGTTGTTCGGCGGGCAGTGCGGCTATGCGCGCATCCAGGTCTTTCAGCATCACGCGGTCCAGGCATTCGCCGCTGGTGGGGCACAGGGCGGGGTCTTTCAGCGTGGATGTGTTGACGTCGCCAAGGCGGTCGCACACGCCCTTGCAGCCGGACTGGTTGTCCACCCACAGCACGGCCAGGCCCGCATGGTGCAGCACGTCGATCAGGCTCTCGAAGTTGGCTGCGCGCGCCTCGTAGCCCGTGCGGCCCAGGTGCGAGAACATGCAGGGCACGGATGCGGCGGTGCTGGTGCCGCACGACCAGGCGTTGCGGGCGCTGATGAGGTCGGCGCGGGCCGCGAGCAGCGGTGTGGTGTTGCGTTCGTAGCCGTTGATGCCGAAGTTGCCGCTGCGACCGGTTTCGCCCAGCACCAGCACCAGCAGCGGGGGCTTGGCCTGGCCTGCATAGCTGGCGCCCAGCTGCGCATCGCGCCCCAGGGGCAGCAGCTTGCTGGTGTCCATGCGCAGGGGCTTGGTGGCGATGTTGCCCAGCGCGTACACGCTGTTGAGCGGGTTGATGAGGTAGCGCAGCTTGGTGTGGTTGCGCATGGTGGAGGCGAAGTCCTGGAACACCAGCAGCAGGCACACCACGATGATGGCGATGGAGCCCGCCAGCAGCAGCCCGTTGTGCGCCGCGTGGCGCAGCGGGCTCAGCCGCTGCACGCGGCGGCGCAGCAGCCACAAGAGCGGAGGCACCGCCAGCGCCAGCACGGTGGCCAGCATGCGTGCGTTGAGCAGGTCGCCTGCCTCGTGCACATCGGTTTGCAGCACGTTGGTGAGCATGCTGGCGTCGATGGCCACCCCGTAGGCCAGCATGAAATACGCGCCGAACGCAGCCATCACCACCAGCACGGCGGCGGCAGGCTTAAGCGTCCAGCGCCAGGCCAGCAGGGTGAGCAGTGCGGCATTGCCCGCGGCCACGATGAGCGCAAACGCGATCGCAAAGCCCCAGCCGCGCAGGCTGCCCTGGCCGGGCAACTGCGCCACTTCGCGCCACAGCGGCACGTTGCAGGCCGTGGCCAGCCAGGTGCTGATGAGTACCACCACCCAGGCGGGGTGCAGGGCGCGTGTTGCGGTGGAAGCAGGCTGGGGCGGGGCGCCCGTGGCCAGGTGGGGAAGCAGCAGGCGCTGCAGGATCAAAGGCATGGGGCGCACTGTGGCGCCCGAGGCTTAAGGCCGCATTAACATTTGCTCAGAAGTGGGGGAACTGAGGCCCCGCAGAGCCCTGCCGCCCTTGAAGGGGGCCCGATCTGCCGCTGTTGGTGGGCCAGCCTGCCTATGCCAAGGCAGCGGCGTGGTGCTGCAGGTGGTCGGCCACGAAGCTCTGCACAAAGTAGTAGCCGTGGTCGTAGCCCGCGTGGCGGCGCAGGCTGAGTGGCTGGCCGATGGCCTGGCAGGCGGCCTCGAACAGGTGCGGATGCAGTTGCTCGGCCAGAAACTTGTCGGAGAGGCCCTGGTCGATGAGGATGCCCGCAGGGTAGGGCGCGACCGGCTGGTGCTGCATGAGCACCGTGGCGTCGTGCTCGATCCATCCCGTGCGGTCTGCGCCCAGGTAGCCCGTGAAGGCTTTCTCGCCCCACGGACACTGGGTGGGCGCGCAGATGGGGGCAAAGGCCGACAGGCTCTGGAATCGGCCCGGGTGGCGCAGCGCCAGCGTGAGCGCGCCATGCCCGCCCATCGAGTGGCCGGTGATACCCAGGCGGGTGCCGTCGATGGGCAACTTGGCCGAGACCAGCGGCAGCAGCTCCTTCAGAAGGTAGCTCTCCATGCGCCAGTGGGTGCGCCACGGCGTTTGCGTGGCGTCCAGATAGAAGCCCGCGCCCACGCCGAAGTCCCAGCTGTCGGCCTCGCCCGGCGCGTTGGCCCCGCGTGGGCTGGTGTCGGGTGCGATGAGTGCGAGGCCCAGTTCGGCGGCCAGGCGCTGGGCGCCGGCCTTGACCATGAAGGTCTCTTCGGTGCAGGTCAGCCCCGCCAGGAAGAGCAGGGCAGGCACGGGACCTTGCTGCGCCTGCGGGGGCAGGAACACCGAGAACTTCATCGGCAGCCCGATCTCGGTGGAGGCGTGCTGGTAGAAGCGCTGCTCGCCGCCGAAGCAGGCGTGGCTGCTGAGGAGTTCCAGGGAGGTGGTCATGGTGGGTGCTCTGAAATGAATAGCTGTTGGCGCTTGTTGTACAAGCGCTGGAGGCTGTTTTTGCCTCAAACGCCCGTCCGCTGTGCAGGTTCAGGCAGCGTACTTGACCACGGAGCGGATGGACTTGCCTTCGTGCATCAAATCAAACGCTTCGTTGATGTCCTTGAGGCCCATGGTGTGGGTCACGAAGGGCTCCAACTGGATCTTGCCCGCCATCGCGTCTTCGACCATGCCGGGTAGCTCGCTGCGGCCCTTGACGCCGCCAAATGCCGTGCCCAGCCACTTGCGGCCGGTGACGAGCTGGAAGGGGCGGGTGCTGATCTCTTGCCCCGCACCTGCCACGCCGATGATGACCGACTGGCCCCAGCCTCGGTGCGCGCATTCCAGCGCCGCGCGCATCACATTGACGTTGCCGATGCACTCAAAGCTGTGGTCCACGCCCCAGGTGGTCATCTCGACGATGACCTGCTGGATCGGCTTGTCGAAGTCCTTCGGGTTCACGCAGTCGGTGGCGCCAAAGGTGCGGGCCAGGTCGAACTTGGAGGGGTTGGTGTCCACGGCGATGATGCGGCCCGCCTTGGCCAGCTTGGCACCCTGGATCACGGCCAGACCAATGCCGCCGAGGCCAAACACGGCCACCGTGTCGCCCTCCTGCACCTTGGCGGTGTTCTTCACCGCGCCCAGGCCCGTGGTCACGCCGCAGCCCAGCAGGCAGACCTGCTCGGGGTTGGCCTGGGGGTTGATCTTGGCGAGCGACACCTCGGCCACCACGGTGTATTCGCTGAACGTGCTGCAGCCCATGTAGTGGTAGATCGGCTGGCCGTTGTAGCTGAAGCGGGTGGTGCCGTCGGGCATCACGCCCTTGCCCTGCGTGGCGCGCACGGCCACGCACAGGTTGGTCTTGCCGCTCGTGCAGAACAGGCACTCGCCGCATTCGGCGGTGTACAGCGGAATCACATGGTCGCCCGGCTTCACGCTGGTCACGCCTTCGCCCACTTCCACCACGATGCCGGCGCCTTCATGGCCCAGCACGACGGGGAAGAGGCCTTCGGGGTCGTCACCGCTGAGCGTGAAGGCGTCGGTGTGGCACACACCGGTGTCGGTGATCTTGATGAGCACTTCGCCCTTCTTGGGGGGGGCCACGTCGATTTCGACGATCTGCAGGGGTTCTCCGGCTTTGAAGGCGACGGCGGCGCGGGATTTCATGGGGTGGTCCTTTCAGTCAATCGGTAGGGGGTGGGCTGTCTATTTGAGGTACGAGCGCAGTAGCGACAGTGTTTCATCCACGGCCTGCTGCGATGGCGCAGGCTTTTCCGCCAGGATCTCGCGCACATGGCTGTCCAGCAGGTCGGCCATCAGCCCGTGCACGGCGCCGCGCATGGCGGCGAGCTGCTGCAGGATGGGGGCGCATTCGCTGCCGGCTTCCACGGCACGCTCCAGTGCCTCGGCCTGGCCTTTGATGCGGCGCAGGCGGGTGACGGCGCGTTGCTTGTCTTCAGCGGTGTGGGGCATGGGGAACAGGGGCGTCAGGCTGGCGCGCGGCGCTTGCTGTCTGCGGGTGTTGAATGTACTGGGGTGTAGTATAGATCGATGGCGCTTATGGATAAATCGCTAGCGGCCATAAATTCCTATTTACTAGGGGGTAGTATGGGTTGATCTGCTCCTTGAGACTGACTCCCAGGGGCATGCAAAATTGCCCACTGCGAGCCGATTCGCCATGAAAAAAGCCCGCAGGCACTGCCTGCGGGCTTTGTGGGTGCGGTGGACGGCGCGGGGCGCCGTGCCGATCAGCGCTTGGCCAGTGGCGGCACGTCGCGGCGCTCGGAGCCGGTGAACAGCTGGCGTGGGCGGCCGATCTTGTACTCGGGGTCGCCGATCATTTCGTTCAGCTGGGCGATCCAGCCCACGGTGCGGGCCAAGCTGAAGATGCCGGTGAACAGGTTCACAGGGATGCCGATGGCGCGCTGCACGATGCCGGAGTAGAAGTCCACGTTCGGGTAGAGCTTGCGCTGCACGAAGTAGTCGTCTTCCAGGGCGATCTTTTCCAGTTCCTTGGCCAGCTTGAACAGGGGGTCGTTTTCCAGGCCCAGTTCGGCCAGCACTTCATTGCAAGTCTCTTGCATGAGCTTGGCGCGCGGGTCGTAGTTCTTGTACACGCGGTGGCCAAAGCCCATGAGCTTGACGCCGGAGTTCTTGTCCTTGACCTGCTTGATGAAGTCGCCGATCTTCTCCACGCCGCCTTGGGCCTGGATGTCGTACAGCATGTTCAAGGCAGCTTCGTTGGCGCCACCGTGGGCGGGGCCCCACAGGCAGGCCACGCCAGCTGCGATGGCGGCAAACGGGTTGGTGCCCGACGAGCCGCACAGGCGCACGGTGGAGGTCGATGCGTTCTGCTCGTGGTCTGCGTGCAGGATGAAGATGCGGTCCAGCGCGCGTTCCAGCACGGGGTTGACCTTGTACTCTTCGCAGGGCGTGCCGAACATCATGCGCAGGAAGTTGCCGGCGTAGGACAGGTTGTTCTGCGGGTACATGTAGGGCTGGCCCACACCGTACTTGTACGCCATGGCCACCAGGGTGGGCATCTTGGCGATCAGGCGGATGGCTGCGATCTCGCGGTGCTGCGGATTGTTGATGTCTGTGCTGTCGTGGTAGAAGGCCGACAGGGCGCCGACCAGGCCGGTCAACACGGCCATCGGGTGCGCGTCACGGCGGAAGCCACGCAGGAAGAACTGCATCTGCTCGTTGACCATGGTGTGGTTGGTCACGCGGCTGGTGAAGTCGGTCTTCTGCGCTTCGTTGGGCAGGTCACCGTACAGCAGCAGGTGGCAGGTTTCCAGGAAGTCGCAGTTCTGGGCCAACTGCTCAATGGGGTAGCCGCGGTACAGCAACTCGCCCTTGTCGCCATCGATGTAGGTGATGGCCGATTGGGTCGCTGCCGTCGACAGGAAGCCCGGGTCGTAGGTGAACATGCCCGTCTGCGCATACAGCTTGCGGATGTCGATGACGTCCGGGCCGATGGTGCCCTGGTAGACCGGCAGGTCCACGCTGGGGCCGCCGTTACTGAACGACAGGGTGGCTTTGTTGTCAGCTAGCTTCATTGTTACTTTCCTTGGGTGGGTTGCCGATGATGATCCGGTCTTGGGGCATGCAGACGGGGGTATCAGGCGTGAACCGCCAGAGCACCGCCACTTTGTCGGAGCATGCCAAGCACTTCGCGCGCTTCTTCCGTGTCTTGCTCGCCTGCGGGCTCACGCCGCCGCAGCAGCAGGTCCAGCAGGTCGTTGTCCGCCAGGTCCATGAGCTCGCGCATGCCCTGCGCATGGCGCTGGGTCAGCATGGGCTCGTAGCGGGCGAAGAACTGTTCGATGAACAGATCGTTCTCCAGCAGGCCGCGCCGGCAGCGCCAGTGCAGCTTGCTCAATTCACGCTCGTCCAGCAGCGGCGAGGCTGCTGCTGGGGCAAGGGATATGGTGGAAAGGTTTTCCATGGCTGGCCTGGCGTTGCGGTGCAGATCGGGGTCAGACGGCGCGGCGCACCATCAGTTCCTTGATCTTGCCGATGGCCTTGGTGGGGTTCAGGCCCTTGGGGCACACGTCCACACAGTTCATGATGGTGTGGCAGCGGAACAGGCGGTACGGGTCTTCCAGATTGTCCAGGCGCTGGGCCGTGGCGTCATCGCGGCTGTCGGCGATGAAGCGGTAGGCCTGCAGCAGGCCGGCAGGGCCCACGAACTTGTCAGGGTTCCACCAGAAGCTGGGGCAGCTCGTGGAGCAGCTGGCGCACAGAATGCACTCGTACAGGCCGTTGAGCTCGTCGCGCTCTTCGGGGGACTGCAGGCGTTCGCGGTCCGGGGCCAGTTCTTCGTTGATCAGGTAGGGCTTGATCGAGTTGTACTGCTTGAAGAACTGCGTCATGTCCACGATCAGGTCGCGGATGACTGGCAGGCCGGGCAGGGGCTTCAGAACAATGGTGCCCTTCAGGGTGTTCATGTTTGTCAGGCAGGCCAGACCGTTCTTGCCGTTGATGTTCATGGCGTCCGAGCCGCAGACGCCTTCGCGGCACGAGCGGCGGAACGACAGCGTGGGGTCTTGTTCCTTGAGCTTGACCAGTGCGTCCAGCAGCATGCGTTCGTGGCCGTCGAGTTCGATCTCGATGGTCTGCATGTAGGGCTTGGCGTCCTTGTCCGGGTCGTAGCGGTAGATTTGGAATGTGCGTTTTTGCATGGTTCTTCTCTCGTGGGGCTACTGTTTAGAACGTACGGACCTTGGGGGGCACGCTGTCCACCGTCAGGGGCTTGAGGTTGACCGGCTTGTAATCGAGGCGGCTGCCTTCGCTGTACCACAGGGTGTGCTTCATCCACTCCTTGTCATTGCGGCCCAGCGGGAACTCTGCATGGTCTGCAGGGTGCTCGTAGTCATACACGGTGTGGGCGCCACGGCATTCCTTGCGGGCAGCGGCCGAGACCATGGTGGCCTGCGCCACTTCGATCAGGTTGTCCACTTCCAGTGCTTCGATGCGGGCGGTGTTGAACACCTTGGACTTGTCCTTCAGGGTCACGCTGCCCACGCGGCTGCGGATCTCGGCGATCTTCTGCACGCCTTCGTCCATGCTGACCTGGGTGCGGAACACGCCAGCGTGCTGCTGCATGGTGGCGCGGATGTCGCCCGCCAGGTTCTGCGCGTAGATGCCTTCGTTCGACTTGTCGAGCTGGTTCAAGCGCTCCAGGGTGCGGTCGGCCGCATCCTTGGGCAGGGGCTTGTGTTCCTTGTTCTTGTTGTTGAACTCGACGATGTGGCGGCCAGCGGCCTTGCCAAAAACCAGCAGGTCCAGCAGCGAGTTGGTGCCCAGGCGGTTGGCACCGTGCACCGACACGCAGGCGCATTCGCCCACCGCGTACAGGCCGTTCACCACGGAGTTGTTGATGCCATTGGCCTGCGTCACCACCTGGCCATTGATGTTGGTCGGCACGCCGCCCATCTGGTAGTGGATGGTGGGCACGACGGGGATCGGTTCCTTGGTGATGTCCACATTGGCGAAGTTGACGCCAATCTCGTACACCGACGGCAGGCGCTTGTGGATGGTGTCCGCGCCCAGGTGGTCGAGCTTGAGCAGCACGTAGTCCTTGTTGGGACCGCAGCCACGGCCTTCCTTGATTTCCTGGTCCATCGAGCGGGACACGAAGTCGCGCGGGGCCAGGTCCTTCAGGGTGGGCGCGTAGCGCTCCATGAAGCGCTCGCCATTGCTGTTGAGCAGGATGGCGCCTTCGCCACGGCAGCCTTCGGTCAGCAGCACGCCCGCGCCGGCCACGCCGGTGGGGTGGAACTGCCAGAACTCCATGTCCTGCAGCGCGATGCCAGCACGTGCCGCCATGCCCAGGCCGTCACCGGTGTTGATGAAGGCATTGGTCGATGCCGCAAAGATGCGGCCCGCACCGCCGGTGGCCAGCAGCACGGTCTTGGCTTCCAGGATGTACAGGTCGCCAGTTTCCATTTCCAGGGCGGTCACGCCCACCACGTCGCCGTCGGCGTCGCGGATCAGGTCCAGGGCCATCCATTCGACGAAGAAATTCGTCTTGGCCTTCACGTTCTGCTGATACAGGGTGTGCAGCATGGCGTGGCCGGTGCGGTCAGCGGCGGCGCAAGCGCGTTGCACGGGCTTTTCGCCGTAATTGGCCGTGTGGCCGCCAAAGGGGCGCTGGTAGATGGTGCCGTCGGGGTTGCGGTCGAACGGCATGCCGAAGTGTTCCAGCTCATACACGACCTTGGGTGCTTCGCGGCACATGAACTCGATGGCGTCCTGGTCGCCCAGCCAGTCGGAGCCCTTGATGGTGTCGTAGAAGTGGTAGTGCCAGTTGTCCTCGGACATGTTGCCCAGGGATGCACTCACGCCGCCTTGTGCCGCCACGGTGTGCGAGCGGGTGGGGAACACCTTGGACAGCGAGGCCACGTTCAGGCCTGCGCGGGAGAGTTCAAGCGCGGCACGCATGCCGGAGCCGCCTGCGCCGACGATGACGACGTCGAACTTGCGCTTGGTGATGTTAGCGTTGGTGTAGCTCATTATTTTTTGCCTTCAGTCGTGGGATTCAGAGACGCCACAGAACCTGGATACCCCAGCCAGCACAGCCGACCAGCCAGACGATGCTGAACACCTGCAGCGCCAGGCGCAGGCCCACGGGCTTGATGTAGTCCATCAAGACTTCACGCAGGCCGATCCAGGCGTGCCAGGCCAGCGCAATGATCACGGAGAAGGTCAGCACCTTCATCCACTGGGCCGAGAAGATGCCGGCCCATTTGTCGTAGCCGATGGGGCCCTTGGAAAAAATGACCTGGGCCAGCAGGGCCAGGGTGAACAGGGCCATCAGAATGGCCGTGACGCGCTGGCTGAGCCAGTCGCGCAGGCCATAGTGGGCGCCGACGACGACGCGCTTGGAACCGTAATTGACGGACATGGGAATTTCCTCTCGTTCTTCGGTGGACACTGCCTGGCAGCAGCCACCGTTTTATGGGTTGATCAGTACAGGCCGAAGAGCTTGGCGCCCAGCACCAGAGCCAGCGTGATGCTGATCGCGAGCACCGCCAGGGCCGAGGTCTTGCCGAATTCCTTGTTCACTGCGCTGTGGCTCACATCCATCCACAAGTGGCGCAGGCCGGCGGTGAAGTGGTGCAGGTAGGACCAGATCAATGCCAGTGCCACCAGCTTGATGAACCAGCCGGGCACGAAGCCGATGCCGATATTGAAGGCCGCCGTGAACCTGGCGAACGAGATTTCGGACGACACCGACGTGTCGAACATCCAGATGATGAAAGGCAGCAGCAGGAACATGATCAGCCCGCTGCCGCGGTGCAGGATCGAAACCCACGCTGCAGGCGTCATGCGGTAGGTGGTCAGGTCCTTGAAGGCATTGATGTTGCGGAATTCAGGCCGTTTTTTGGCGAGTTCTGTCATGTTGTGTGCTTTCGTGGATGTAACTGCTTTGTAATTTGAAGATGCAAAGAACGCAAAATTCTATTGCAACGCAACAAGAAGAGTTTGCTCTAGCCTCAATGTTCTACGTTTCCGCTCGGTTGCCAGGGTGGTGTCAGCTCAATTCGTTACGGTAGTGGTGGGTGTCGGTCAGGTACAGGCCGCGCCGTAACTCCATCGGAACGTCGTTGTAGGTGTAGGCAATGCGTTCCACGCTCAGCAGCGGCGTGGCCTGCGGGATCTGCAGCATGGCCGCCTGTTCGGCGTCAGGCAGCACGGCGCGTATTTTCTCCTCGGCGCGCACCATGCGCACGCCGAAATCGAGCTCGAACATGGCGTACGTTGGGCCCTGGTAGTTCGCCAGCTGGTCTGCCGTCAGCCCTTTGAAAGCCTGGCCGGGCAGCCAGATGTCCTCGAGGATGGTGGGCACGCCCGCAAACGATAGAACCCGCCGTGCCTGGATCACCGGATCGGCACTGCGCAGCGCCAGCGCACGCGCCACGTCGGCGCTGGCACGCATGCGCCGGCAGTCGATCACCTGGCGCTGTGCGGGACCCTCCACGCGGACGTCGCCGGTGTCGGGCATGAGCTTGAGGAAGCGGTACTGCACATGCTGCTCGGCATGGGTGGCCACGAAGGTCCCCTTGCCCTGGCGCCGCATCACGAGGTTTTCGGCCGCCAACTCGTCGATGGCCTTGCGCACCGTGCCCTGGCTCACCCGAAAGCGGGCGGCCAGCTCCATCTCGCTGGGGATCGATTCACCGGGTTTCCATTCACCCTGCTGCAGGCTCTGCAGGATGAGCCCCTTGATTTGCTGGTACAGCGGGCTGAACGCGGGCGTGGCAGAGCCTGCGCCCGCCGAAGGCTGCGCAGGGTTGTCGGCGTTGAGCGGAAGCGAGGACATGGCGATCGGGAAAAGGGCGGGCCGCACACGAGGTGATGTGCGGGCTGTGTCAGGGTGTCAATCATATCTTATATAAGACATAAGACAAATTGACCGAGGTGCTCAATCAGCGGTACACTCCAAGGCTGTTTTGCGGGGCACGGGCTGCTGGTAACAGGCGCTGGTGCTTGCGTTGCACTCACACCTGTTTTCCTCACTTCCCTGGAGTTTTCACCATGAGCAAGAAGCCTGTTCGCGTCGCCGTCACCGGTGCCGCTGGTCAAATCGGTTACGCCCTGCTGTTCCGCATCGCCTCCGGCGAAATGCTCGGCAAGGACCAGCCCGTCATCCTGCAATTGCTCGAAGTGCCGGTTGAAGGCCCCCAGAAAGCGCTCAAGGGCGTGATGATGGAGCTGGACGACTGTGCATTCCCCCTGCTCGTTGGCATGGAAGCCCACAGCGACCCCATGACCGCGTTCAAGGATGCCGACTATGCCCTGCTGGTGGGTTCGCGCCCACGTGGCCCAGGTATGGAACGCGCCGAGCTGCTGGCCGTCAACGGCGCCATCTTCACGGCACAAGGCAAGGCACTGAACGCCGTGGCCTCGCGCAACGTGAAGGTGCTGGTGGTGGGCAACCCTGCCAACACCAATGCCTACATCGCCATGAAGTCGGCACCTGACCTGCCACGCAAGAACTTCACCGCCATGCTGCGCCTGGACCACAACCGCGCTGCCAGCCAAGTCGCTGCCAAGACCGGCAAGGCCGTGGCCGACATCGAAAAGCTGACCGTCTGGGGCAACCACTCGCCCACGATGTACGCCGACTACCGCTTCGCCACCATCAACGGCGAAAGCGTCGCCAAGATGATCAACGACCAGGAATGGAACGCCAACACCTTCCTGCCCACCGTGGGCAAGCGCGGTGCCGCCATCATCGAAGCCCGTGGCCTGTCTTCGGCTGCCTCGGCTGCCAACGCTGCCATCGACCACATGCGCGACTGGGCCCTGGGCACCAACGGCAAGTGGGTCACCATGGGCATCCCATCGGACGGCCAGTACGGCATTCCGAAGGACACCATGTTCGGTTTCCCCGTCACGTGCGAAAACGGCGAATACAAGATCGTTGAAGGTCTGGAAATCGACGCTTTCTCGCAAGAGCGCATCAACATCACGCTGGCTGAGCTGCAAGGCGAGCAAGACGGCGTCAAGCACCTGCTGTAAGCCAGGTGAGCGCAATGCAGCCGACGCTACAGGCATCGGGCCTTCGGGCCGCCCGGGTCCCCGCGCAGGGGCAGGGCGCTGCGCCACCCCATCCCCGCGATGTGCTGCTGGGCGCCCAGGCGCAGACAGGCTTTCTGCCGGTCTGTGACCACTACAGCGGCGTGGAAGCGCGCATGCGCAAGAGCCTGCAACTGCAGGCCGAAATGATGCAGGAGTTCGGTACCTGCGTCTTTGATGTCACCCTCGATTGTGAAGACGGCGCTCCCGTTGGGCTGGAGTCCGACCACGCGCGGCTGGTTGCCAATCTGGCGCTGGGGGCTGCACCGGGCGCCCGAGTGGCCGCACGGGTCCACGCGGTGGACCACCCGGCTTTTGCCAATGATGTCGCCACGATAGCGGGCGAAGCGGGCCACAGGCTCAGCCACCTCATGGTGCCCAAGGTGGAGTCGGTGGACGATGTGCTGCAGGTGGAACGCGCGCTGGAGCAAGCATCAGCGGGCCAGGTGCCGATCCACGTCCTCATCGAATCCCCTGCGGCGGTGCACCGTGCTTTCGAGATTGCCGCCCACCCCCGTGTGCAGAGCCTGAGTTTTGGCCTCATGGACTTTGTGTCGGCCCATGGTGGCGCCATCCCTGCGCAGGGCATGACTTCGGCAGGACAGTTTTCGCACCCGCTGGTGGTGCGTGCCAAGCTGGAGATCGCTGCCGCCTGCCATGCCCACGGCAAGGTGCCATCGCACTGTGTGGTGACGGAATTTGCCGATACGGCGGCCATGCAAGGCGCTGCCAGCCGGGCCGCGCGCGAACTGGGCTACACCCGGATGTGGAGCATCCACCCCGCACAGATCCGACCCATCCTGCAGGCGTTTGCGCCCCAGCAGGATGACATTGAAATTGCTTCAAAAATAGTAGCTTTTGCCGCTGATTCTGATTGGGCTCCCATCAGTTTTGAGGGCACTTTGCATGACCGTGCCAGTTATCGCTTTTACTGGCAGGTGCTGGAGCGCGCCCACCGTACCGGGCGCGCACTTCCTCTCGCCGTCCGCCATTGGTTTGGCGCGTCGGTCTCCGTTCCGTTGTGAACATTCCTGAACTCTTCCACGCTGGACCTTCCATGAAATCTTTTATCGCCTCTGCCCTGATGCTGCTGGCTCCGGCCCTTGCCATGGCGCAAACCCCCGCCAAGACCGAACCCAAGGCAGAGACCAAGGCAGAGACCAAGGCCGCTGCAAAACCTGCGGCGAAGTCCGCCCCAAAGGCTGAAGCGAAGTCTGCCAAGACGGCGGACAAGGCCTCTGCCACCAAAAAATCCACCGAGGCCAAAACGGAAGGCACCAGCAGCCGCACCCAGCTCAAGAGCGCAACCAACCAGGTGGCGGCCGGCATCATCGCCGCAGAGGCTGCTCTTTCGCCTGCTGAGCTGGCCATCGCCGAACGCGTGCATGTGGGCCGCATCCCCTGTGAACTGGGGGCCTTCGTCACTGTCACGGCCGAGCCCGCAAGCCCCGGTCACTTCCATGTGGAAGGCAAGGGCTTCAAGTATTTCATGGCCCCGGTGACCACCACCACGGGCACGGTGCGCCTGGAGGACCAGAAGGGCGGCGCGGTCTGGCTGCAGATCGCCAACAAGTCCATGTTGATGAACCAAAAGCTGGGCCAGCGCCTGGCCGACGAATGCATGAGCCCGCAGCAACTGGTGGTGGCTGAGGCCATCAAGAAGAACCCGCCTGTGAGCGTGCTGGAACCCCTGAAGTAAGCCGTCGCCTGGCGCCGCACCACCGAAGAAAAAACCGCACAACCTTTGCGCACGCAGGCGACCCGGCCGTTGAAATCGCCACCGCACTGCGCGCCGCCCCACTTTAGAACGCAACCGGAGAAAAATGATGTTGAAAGCCTACCGTGACCATGTGGCCGAGCGCGCTGCCCTCGGCATTCCACCCCTGCCGTTGAGCGCCAAGCAGACCGCGGAACTGATCGAGCTGCTCAAGAACCCGCCTGCCGGTGAAGAAGCCACGCTGGTGGACCTGATCACGCACCGCGTTCCCGCCGGTGTGGACGACGCCGCCAAGGTCAAGGCCAGCTACCTGGCTTCCGTGGCCCACGGTACCGAGGTGTGCACGCTGATTGGCCGCGAGCGCGCCACGCAGCTGCTGGGCACCATGCTGGGTGGCTACAACCTCACCCCCCTGATCGACTTGCTGGACGATGCGGCCGTGGCCTCTGTCGCCGCCGAAGCGCTCAAGAAGACGCTCCTGATGTTCGATCAGTTCCATGATGTCAAGGAAAAGGCCGACAAGGGCAACACCTTCGCCAAGTCCGTGCTGCAAAGCTGGGCCGATGCCGAGTGGTTCACCAGCCGCCCCGAAGTGCCCCAGAGCATCAAGCTCACCGTGCTCAAGGTCACCGGCGAAACCAACACCGACGACCTGTCGCCCGCCCCCGACGCCTGGAGCCGCCCCGACATCCCGCTGCATGCCCTGGCCATGCTCAAGAACAAGCGCGACGGCATCACCCCCGAAGAAGATGGCAAGCGCGGTCCCGTGAAGTTCATCGAAGACCTGCGTGCCAAGGGCAATCTCGTGGCCTATGTGGGTGACGTGGTTGGTACGGGTTCGAGCCGCAAGTCCGCCACCAACAGTGTGCTGTGGTTCACGGGCGAAGACATCCCGTTCGTGCCCAACAAGCGCTTCGGCGGCGTGTGCCTGGGCAGCAAGATCGCCCCCATCTTCTACAACACCATGGAAGACGCCGGCGCACTGCCCATCGAGCTCGACGTGAGCCAGATGAACATGGGCGACGAGATTGAACTGCTGCCCTACGCTGGCAAGGCGCTCAAGGATGGCAACGTCATCGCCGAATTCGAAGTCAAGAGCGAAGTGCTGTTTGACGAAGTGCGCGCTGGCGGCCGCATTCCGCTGATCATTGGCCGTGGCTTGACCACCAAGGCCCGCGAGGCCCTGGGCCTGCCTCCTTCGACGCTGTTCCGCCTGCCGCAAGTGCCTGCCGCCACTGGCAAGGGCTTCACCCTGGCGCAGAAGATGGTCGGCCGCGCCTGCGGCCTGCCCGAAGGCCTGGGCGTGGTGCCCGGCACGTACTGCGAACCGCGCATGACCTCGGTCGGCTCGCAGGACACCACCGGCCCCATGACGCGCGACGAACTGAAGGACCTGGCCTGCCTGGGCTTCAGCTCCGACCTAGTGATGCAGTCCTTCTGCCACACGGCCGCCTACCCCAAGCCCGTGGACGTGAAGATGCACCACGAGCTGCCCGACTTCATCAGCACGCGCGGCGGCATCTCGCTCAAGCCCGGCGACGGCATCATTCACAGCTGGCTCAACCGCATGCTGCTGCCCGACACTGTCGGCACCGGCGGCGACTCGCACACCCGCTTCCCCATTGGCATCAGCTTCCCCGCAGGCTCCGGCCTGGTGGCGTTCGCTGCCGCCACGGGCGTGATGCCCCTCGACATGCCTGAATCGGTGCTGGTGCGCTTCAAGGGCAAGATGCAGCCGGGCGTTACGCTGCGCGACTTGGTGCACGCGATTCCGCTGTACGCCATCAAGGCCGGCCACCTCACCGTGGCCAAGCAGGGCAAGAAGAACATCTTCTCGGGCCGCATCCTGGAAATCGAAGGCCTGCCGGACATGAAGGTTGAGCAGGCGTTCGAGCTGTCCGACGCATCGGCCGAGCGCTCTGCTGCCGGCTGCACGGTGCGCCTGAACAAGGAACCCGTGATCGAGTACATCAACTCGAACATCGTGCTGCTCAAGAACATGATCGCCCAGGGCTACGCTGACCCACGCACCATCGGCCGCCGCATCAAGGCCATGGAAGCCTGGCTGGCCAACCCCCAGCTGCTTGAACCCGATGACAACGCAGACTACGCCGCCATCATCGAGATCGACCTGGCCGAGATCACCGAACCCATCGTCTGCTGCCCCAACGACCCCGATGACGCCAAGACGCTGTCGGACGTGGCCGGTGCCGCGATCGACGAAGTGTTCATCGGTTCGTGCATGACCAACATCGGCCACTTCCGCGCAGCCTCCAAGCTGCTCGAAGGCAAGAAGGACATCCCCGTCAAGCTGTGGATGGCCCCGCCCACGAAGATGGACGCGCACCAGCTCACCGAAGAAGGCCACTACGGCGTGTTCGGCGCGGCCGGTGCCCGCATGGAAATGCCCGGCTGCTCGCTGTGCATGGGCAACCAGGCGCAGGTGAAGGAAGGCGCCACCGTGATGTCCACCAGCACGCGCAACTTCCCCAACCGCCTGGGCAAGAACACCAACGTCTATCTGGGCTCGGCTGAACTCTCGGCCATCTGCTCCAAGCTGGGCCGCATTCCTTCCAAGGAAGAGTACCTGGCCGACATCGGTGTCATCAACCAGAACGGCGACAAGATCTACCAATACCTGAACTTCGACAAGATCGCCGAGTTCAAGGACGTGGCGGATGGCGTGACCGCTTGATCTTTTCCGTGCGGGATTGATCAATCCAGAAAAGCGGCTCCTCGGGGCCGCTTTTTTCATGGTGTTGCACACGCGCCTCGCCGTCTGTCTTGTCACGTCTTTGCTGCGGAAATGACATTTATTTGTCATGCAAATGACATGATTGGCTCCCATGCTTTGCCCATAACAACAAAAGAAATGGAGGGACATCCATGGCAAGAGAGAACAACCCCGAAAAGGCAGACACGTTGGGCAAGCGCTTGGGGATGCTGTTGTTCAGCGCGCTCTTCGCGCTGGCCTTTGGCCTGGGGGGATACTTCGCGGGGCTTCAGCCCCTGGTGCAAACACTCCGTGCGGCGCTGGAGGTGCACAGCTGGCAACCGGTGGTGGCACAGGTGCTGGGCTCCGAGCTCAAGCGCCATACGTCCAGCGATGGCACCACCTACCAGGTGCACGCCCGTTACCGCTACGAATTCGGGGGGCGGCAGTACGAAGGCACCCGGGTGGGGCTCGACCCCGAAGTCGGTGCCGACAACATCGGCGACTGGCACCAGCGCTGGCACGGGCTGCTGCAAAGCGCCCAGTCCCGTGGGCAGCCCATCACCATCATGGTCAACCCGCAGGTGCCCTCGCAGGCCCTCATCGACCCGTCCATCCGCTGGGCGCTGCAGATGTTCCGCGTGCCCTTTGCCCTGGTCTTCACCGGCGTGGGGCTGGCGGCGGCCTGGATGTTCCTGCACACCCTGCTGCGCCTGGTAAAGGGGGCGGAAGACGTGGAGGAGGGCACCTCGCCCACGCCCCAGCCAAAGGCCTCTGCCGGCACCTCGGCGGGCGCCGCCTGGTTTTTCACGCTCTTCTGGTGTGGCATCGCCTTCCCCATGGCTGGCATGCTCTGGACCAGTGGCAACGCCCCCTGGTACGCCAAGGCCTTCATTTCGATCTTCGTCATGGTTGGCCTGGGGCTGGTGGCCTTGTCGGTGCGCCAGACCCACCTGGCCTGGCGCTATGCCGGTGCGGCCCTCAGCGTGCAGCCCGCGCGGCCGCGCGCGGGGCACCCGGTCGAGGTCGCGCTGCTGCTGCCCCTGCGGGCCGCCACCCACCAACAGGAGCAAAGTCCGCAGCTGCGCCTGGCGCAGTACCGCGTGGACGAGTCAAGCTCGGGCTCGCCCGAGCGCTGCGTGGAATCCTTCACAGAGTCGGCGCGCTTGCAGCCCACGGCCGATGGGGGGCTGCGGCTGGTGGCACGCTTCGATGTTCCTGCCGATGCTCCCCCGCACGGCGCGCAACGCTCGGGCGAGCGCGTGGACTGGCGCCTGGAGCTGCTGCACAGCCCCGGCGGCACGGCGGAGCTGACCTATGACTTGCCTGTCCAGGCCGCACCACAGACTTTTGCCAGCGAACTGCCCGATCGCTTTGACCGGCGCGCTGCCTGGAAGCTGGTGACGCCGATTGCACCCCTCAGCGAGCACGGGGAGGAAAGCGAAGACTCGTTGCCTCTGCCTCCTTCTGTCACGCTGCAGGAAACGCCCCACGCCTGGCACTACGCATTCAGCCAGACCGGCTGGCGCTGGGCCGCTGGCCTGGTGCTCGCTGGGCTGGCGCTGGAGGCCGCCATCAACGGCCGCCTGGGTACCCATGGGCAGGTACTGCCGCGCTCCTTCATGGCAGCTACGGCGTGGTGGGTCTTGGTGGCCTTTGCCCTGCATGCCGCCACACGCCGCTGGGCGCTGTCCGTGCAGGACGACGGCATCACTGTGCACCGGCACTCGTGGCTATGGACCCGCACCCAGACCTTGCCGGGCCAGGCCAGCCAAAGTTTGGTGCACAAGCTGCTGTACGCGACCGGCAGTGGTGCCAGCGAGCACCCTTATTCCGCGGTGTATGCACGCGGAGCCGACGGCACTCTTGTGCGGATCACGCCCGGCCTCAGTGGTGGCGGTGCCGCCACCGCCGTGGGCCAATCCATCGCCCAAGCCTGGGCGCACCGCCGGGTCCATTTCAGCCCCGGGGCACAACGGCGCGCGCGGACTGGGCAGTCGCGCCCGGCTTGGGGTGCACTGCTGCTGGCCGCTGTGCTCGCAGGGTGGATTGGGGGGCCACCGCTTGCAGGCCTGGCACGCCCAGCACCGGCCGGGAAAGTGGCTGCGCCCGCTGCCCCAACGCCACCCACCTCTTATTCCGCTTTAGACGGCCCGCTGCTTGACGCGCAGAACGCGGATGATGCCCGGGCCCTGAGCGCAGCCCTGGCCGCAGGCGCCAACCCCAACCTGCTCGCACCCAGCGGCTCGTCCCTGCTCATGCTGGCGGCCCACCGGGGGCAACTGGAGCACATCGAGCTGCTGCTGCGTGCAGGCGCGCTGCCTGACCTGCGCCAGACGCAGAAAGACAGCGAGCGTGGCGACACCGCACTGCTGCGGGCCTTCTACGGCGGCCACCTCGCTGCCGCCCAGCGCCTGGTGCAGGCCGGGGCCAGCCTGGCAGCCCGCAACCGGTGGGACTGGGGGCCGGTGCACATGGCGGCGCAGAGTGGTTGTGTGCCCTGTTTGCAGTGGTTGTCCGAGCAAGGGCAGTCTCTGGATGAGCCCGCGCCCGCAAGCCGGGGCGAGACGCCAGCGATGCTGGCCGCCGCCAAGGGGCGCGTCCAGGCCCTGGAGTGGCTGGAGGTGCGGGGCGTAGACCTTTGGCGCCAGGACCCTTACGGCAAGAACGCGCTGGATTGGGCGCGGTTTGGCAAGCAGCAGGACGCGGAGCGCTGGCTGGTGCAGCGCCAGCGCTGACGTGAGCGCTGGCCTCAATCAAAAGGTGGTCGGGGGAGGGCCCCAGGCGGTTGAGTGCCGCCTCCGTGGTGTTTGCTATAAAATAAATAGCAAACAATGGGGTCCTTCAAGCGCTGGCGGCCAATTTTGCTTGAAATCCTAGGACTGGCCCGGTTTCGGCAGCCGCCTAGCGGACCTGTTTTTTCTCCAGCTTGCGGGTGAGGGTGCGGCGGTGCATGCCCAGGCGCCTTGCTGCTTCCGAGAGGTTGAAACCGGTTTCGGCCAGCACTTCGTTGATGCGCTCCCATTCCAGCGTCTTGATCGAGCTGGAGCGGTTGGTCAGCTCCACCTCGGTGTTGCCCGCCTTCAGGCCGAACGCGGCCTCGATGTCGTCGGTATTGGACGGCTTGGCGAGGTAGTGGCAGGCGCCCAGTTTCACGGCCTCCACGGCGGTGGCGATGCTGGCAAATCCGGTCAGCACCACGATGAGCATGCCCTCGCTGGCGGCATGCAGCTTCTGCACGCAGGCCAGGCCCGACGCTTCCCCCTTGAGCTTGAGGTCCACCACCGCAAAGCCGGGCGTGTGCTGTGCGAGCAGGGTTTCGACCTCGGGCAGGCTGGCGGCCTGCAGCACGCGGTAGCCACGCCGTTCGAACGAACGGGCGAGCGTGCGGGCAAAGGCCTCGTCGTCTTCCACGATCAGGAGCAGGCGTTGCGCGGGTTCTTCTTCGTCGGTAGGGCTCATGGCGTCAGGCTTTGGCTTCAGGCAGTGTGATCGCCGCCAGCGGCAGCTCGATGGTCACTTCGGCGCCCCCTTCAGGACGGTTGCGCGCCGCCACGCTGCCACCCAGCGTGCGTGCCACGTTGAGCACAAGGTACAGGCCCAGCCCACCCCCGGGGCGGTTTTTGGAGGACTGGTAGGGCGTGCCCAGCTTGGCCAGCATGTCGGGGGCAAAGCCAGGCCCTGCGTCGGTCACCGTGATGCACAGTGCATCGGCGTTGCGGGTGATGGCCAGGCGCACCCAGCCGGGCGAGGCATCGCGTGCATTGTCCAGCACATTGAAAACCATCTGCTGTAGCGTGGTGTCCGACACCATGGGCGTATCCGCGCCGAAGTCGTTGTCGTAGATGAACTGTGGCATCGACCGGGTGCTGTGCCATTCTTCGGCCAGTGCATCGACGAAGGTGCGCACGGTGGTCTGCATGGAGGCTTCGCCACGTGTCTCCCCGGCCGAGAGCAGGATGCCGCTCACGATGCTCTTGCAGCGTTGCACCTGGGCCTGCATTTCGTCGATGTCTTCCTTTAGCGCGGGGTGGGCCGCAAGCTGCTTGTCGTGCTGCCAGTCCCCCAGGATCACGGCCAGCGTGGACAGCGGCGTGCCCAGCTCGTGGGCCGCGCCCGATGCCAGCAGGCCCATGCGCACGATGTGCTCTTCTTCCACGCGGCGCCTGCGTGCTGCGGCCAGGCGCGCATCGCGTTCGCGCAGGTTCAGGTTGATGCGGGTGATGAAGACCACCACCAGCGTAGCGTTGAGCACAAAGCAGACCAGCAACCCGATGACATACAGACTCGACAGCCCCTGGTGCAGGTCTTGCGGCAGCGCGAGGGGCATGTGGTGTGTGGCCAGCACCCCAAAACACAGCAGCGTGATGATCACGATGGACCAGATGTAGGCGCCGCGCAGCAGCACAGCTCCCAGCGTGATCTGCAGCAGGTACAGAAAGACGAACGGATTGCTGGTGCCACCGCTCAGGTACAGCTGCACCGTGAGCACCGCCACATCGATCAGCAAGGCCAGAAACAGCTCAACATTGCGCACCACCACACCGGTGCGCAGCCGCAGCAGGCTCACCACGTTGAACACCGCCAGGCAGCCCACCACCAGCAGCATCTCGCGCACGGGCAGCGTGAGGTTCAGGCTGTAGTGCGCCATCTCGATGGTGAACACCTGCCCGACGACGGCAATCCAGCGCAGTTCGATCAGCTGCTGCAGGTTCTTGATGCCTGCGGCGGCGTCGGCCGAGCGCGTGTTGCGCTGCGGGGCTGCAGCGGTATCAGGGCGAAGGGGGGTCATCGGAGGTGGTGGTGTGGCCGGCAAGGCCGCGCAGGCGGCGCTCGTAGCGTGCCACATACCAGCCAGCGCCGGCAACCATGAGGGCGAGGCCATACCAGGTCAGCGCATACACGAGGTGGCTGTTGTGAAAACGGACCACGGTCATGCCGGCACGGGGCCACTTTGAGTCCGGTGCCGCGCTGTCCGTCGCCGTGCCTGTGGGGCCCGGAAGGCCCGCATCCACGAAGAAGGGCGCAGCCTGGGGCAGCTTCAGTGCCTGGCCAATGGCCGCTACATCGCGCGAATACCAGCGCTGTTGCACGGGGTCGTTGCTCCGCAGAAATCCGCCTCCTGGCTCCGTCATGCGCAGCAAGCCCTGCACCGTGGTGGACCCGGGCACCGAAGTGGGCGGGGGCGCTGCAAGCCACTGTGCGCGCTGGTCCTGGGGCACGAAACCACGGTTCACCAGCACCTGGCTTCCGTCATCCTGCTGCAGGGGGGTCATGACCCAGAAGCCCGCTCCCAGCTCGGTCACAGCCTGGGTGAGCACGGTCTTGTCGCCCAGCCATTGGCCGTGCAGGGTGACGGGCAGGTATTCATGATCGGCGGCATTCACCCCGGGCCAGTCTTGGGAGGTGGGCGAGGGAGTGGGGGCTGCGTGCACACGCTGCTCGACGCGCTCCATCAGGGTGAGCTTCCACGTGCGGCGCTGAACCTGCCAGGTGCCCAGCGCCAGGAATCCCAGAAACAAAGCGATGCCCACCAGCGCGAGCACCGCCTGGCGCAGCCGCCGGGCCGTGGCGCCCGGGGCAGGGAGCATGCCAGGTGTCAAGGCCTGGAGTGCCCCGGCGCTTCATGCGCCGGGGGCGTGGGTGTGGGATGCTCGGGCATCATGTTCGCGTTCATGTGGAACATGACCCACAGCGTGCCGCTGATGGCGATGGCCACAAACACCACGGTGAAGATGGTGGACAGCAGGGTCCAGCCGCCTTCGGCTTTGCCGTTCATGTGCAGGAAACACACCATGTGCACCAGGATCTGGATCACGGCGAAACCGCCCAGCACCAGCACGGCGGTGTTGCGGTCGGCGATCACCTTGGCCATGACCAGCCAGAACGGGATGGCCGTAAGGATGATCGAGAGCACGAAGCCAACCATGTAGCCCGAGAAGGTGCTGTGTGGGCCGTCATCACCGTGGTGATCGTCGCCATGCCCATGGGCATCGTGTGCGTGTGTTGTGTGTTGTGCGCTCATTTACAGCACCCCCATCAGGTACACGAAAGTGAAGACACCGATCCAGACCACGTCCAGAAAATGCCAGAACATCGACAGGCACATCAGCCGGCGCGTGTTGGCAGGGATCAGGCCGTGTTTGCCGATCTGCACCATCAGCACCACCAGCCAGATCAGGCCGAAAGTGACGTGCAGCCCGTGGGTGCCCACCAGCGTGAAAAAGGCCGACAGGAAGGCGCTGCGCTGGGGCGTGGCGCCCTGGTGGATGAGGTGGGCGAACTCATAGAGTTCGAGGCCCAGGAAGCACAGGCCGAAGAAGCCTGTGACGGCCAGCCACAGCAGCGTGCCTTTCACATCCTTTTGCTGCTTGCGGAGCATGGCAAAGCCGAAGGTGATGGACGACAGCAGCAGGAAGGCCGTGTTGACGGCCACCAGCGTCAGATCGAACAGCTGAGCGCCGGTGGGGCCGGCCGCATAGCTGCGGCCCAGCACGCCGTAGGTGGCAAACAGGGCGGCGAAGATGAGGCAGTCGCTCATCAGGTACAGCCAGAAGCCCAGGGCGGTGCCGTTTTCGGGATGGGGCTCGTGCGCGAGGTGGTAGTCGCGCGGGGCCGGGGCGCTTGCGGCGGCGCCAGCGTTGAGGCGGAGTTCAGACATGGCGGGCCAATTGGAGTGTGCGGGCTTTTTCTGTGGCAATCACGTCGGATGCCGGGATGTAGAAGTCACGCTTGTAGTTGAACGTGTGGATGATCGAGGCCAGCAGCAGCATCGCAAACGACACGCCCGCGAGCAGCCACATGTGCCAGATCAGTGCAAAGCCGAAGGCCAGCGACAGGGCCGAGATCACGGCGCCCGAGCCAGTGTTGGCGGGCATGTGGATGGGCGCAAAGCCGGTGAGTGGGCGCTCGTAGCCGTGCTTCTTCATGTCCCACCAGGCATCGATCTCGTGCACCACGGGGGTGAAGGCGAAGTTGTAGTCGGGCGGTGGCGACGAGGTGGCCCATTCCAGCGTGCGTGCATCCCACGGGTCGCCCGTGTGGTCGCGCAGCTGGTCGCGCTTGAGGTAGCTCACCACAATCTGGATCAGGAAGCAGGCAATGCCCGCAGCAATCATCGCGGCACCGATGGCGGCGATCACGAACCAGATCTGGAGGGACTGGTCTTCAAAGTGGTTGGCACGGCGCGTGACGCCCATCAGGCCCAGCACATACAACGGGCCGAACGCCACCCAGAAACCCACCACCCACAGCCAGAAGGAGCGCACGCCCCAGGTGCGGTCGAGCTTGTAGCCAAAAGCCTTGGGGTACCAGTAGTTGATGCCGGCAAACAGGCCGAACAAAACGCCGCCGATGATCACGTTGTGGAAGTGGGCGATCAGGAACAGGCTGTTGTGCAGCACGAAGTCGGCCGGGGGCACGGCCAGCAGCACGCCGGTCATGCCACCGATGGCAAAGGTCACCATGAAGGCCACGGTCCACATCATGGGCAGCTCGAAACGGATGCGGCCCTTGTACATGGTGAACAGCCAGTTGAAGATCTTCGCGCCCGTGGGGATCGAGATGATCATCGTCGTGATGCCGAAGAAGGTGTTCACGCTCGCGCCCGAGCCCATCGTGAAGAAGTGGTGCAGCCACACCAGGTACGACAGGATGGTGATCACCACCGTGGCGTAGACCATCGAGGTGTAGCCGAACAGGCGCTTCTTGCAGAACGTGGCCACCACTTCGGAGAAGATGCCGAAGCAGGGCAGGATCAGGATGTACACCTCGGGGTGGCCCCAGATCCAGATCAGGTTCACGTACAGCATGGCGTTGCCGCCCAGGTCGTTCGTGAAGAAGTTGGTGCCAACATAGCGGTCCAGCGACATCAGCACCAGCGCGGCCGTGAGCACGGGGAACGAGGCCACGATCAGCGCGTTGGTGCACAGGGCGGTCCAGGTGAAGACGGGCATCCTCATCAGGTTCATGCCGGGTGCGCGCATCTTGATGATGGTGACGATCAGGTTGATGCCCGAGAGCGTGGTGCCCACCCCCGCAATCTGCAGGGCCCAGATGTAGTAATCGAGCCCCACGCCGGGGTCTTGCGCCCCCAGGTTGGACAAGGCCAGCCAGCCGGAGGTGGAGAACTCGCCCAGGAAGAGCGACACCATCACCAGGATGGCACCGGCTGTGGTCATCCAGAAGCTGAAGTTGTTGAGGAACGGGAAGGACACGTCGCGCGCGCCGATCTGCAGCGGCACGAGGTAGTTCATGAGGCCCGTGACCAGCGGCATGGCCACGAAGAAGATCATGATCACGCCGTGGGCGGTGAAGATCTGGTCATAGTGGTGGGGCGGCAGATAGCCCATGTTGTCGCCAAAGGCCATGGCCTGCTGCAGGCGCATCATCACGGCGTCGGCAAAGCCGCGCAGCAGCATCACGAGGCCCAGGATCATGTACATGATCCCGATCTTCTTGTGGTCGATGCTGCAGATCCAGTCGCGCCACAGGGTGCCCCACAGGCGGAACTTGGTGATGGCGGCCATCACGGCCAGGCCACCCAGCACGGTGGCGATAAAGGTCCACAACACGATGGGCTCGTGTGCCATCGGTATGGAATCCCAGGTGATTCGGCCCAGGGCCCAATGGGGTGCGGTAACAGGTGCGGAGGACATAGGGAGTCTCTTTGATATGCCGGTGCCCGCGTGCGCGGCTGCCGGCATGGCAGGTCAAGGGCGGATCATTGGGCGGAGTTGGCGCGCGGCGCGTTGCGTGCTTCCAGGCTCGCCACCACCTGGGCGGCGTTCTGCGAGGTGCACACGTCCTGCGGCAGGTTCAGGCCCACAGCGCGCACATAGGCGTCGCCACCGTTCTCGTCGATGGCCATCATGTGGTGCATGCACATCTTGCCGTCCTCGACGCAGCGGTTCAGCACCTTGTCGTACAGGCCGTCTTCCACGCTGGCAAAGCGCTGCACGGGGTCCCGCTCGCTGGGCTTGGCCAGATCCATGTAGGTTTTGCGCGTGAGTGGCTTGCCTTCGGACTTGTTTCTGGCCACCCACTGCTCGAAGTCGCCCTGGCTTAGGCCGTGGAACTTGAAGGTCATGCCCGAGAAGCCCGTGCCGCTGTAGTGCGAGGACATTCCCTTGTACACGCCTGGTTGGTTGATCACGGCGTTCAGCTCGGTCTGCATGCCGGGCATCGCGTAGATCATGCCCGCCAGGTCCGGCACGTAGAACGCGTTCATCGTGGACGTGGCCGTGAGCTTGAACAGGATGGGGCGGTCGATCGGCGCGGCCAATTCATTCACCGTGGCAATGCCCAGTTCGGGGTAGAAGAACAGCCACTTCCAGTCCATGGCCACCACCTGCACCTCCAGAGGAGTGGATTGGGCGTCCAGCGGTTTGGTGGCCGAGATGCGGTCCAGGGGGCGGTAGGGGTCGAGCTTGTGGGTGCCGATCCAGGTCAGTGCGCCCAGGGCAATGATGATCAAGAGCGGCACGGTCCAGATCACCAGCTCCAGCGTGGTGGAATGGTGCCAGTCGGGGTCGTAGTCGGCCTCGGTGTTGGCGGTGTTGTTCTGGCGGTATTTCCAGGCAAACCACAGGGTGAGAGCGATCACCGGCACGATGATGATCAGCATCAGCAGCGTGGCCTGGATGACCATATGCCCTTGCTGGGCAGCGATGTCGCCGGCAGGATTGAGGACGACCGCCTTGCTGCAGCCGGCCAGGCTGCCCAGGGCAGCCATGGCGGCGAGCCAGGCAGGCACGCGGGGTAAAGGTAGTTTGGACATGGGGCAGGCGCAACCGAGGCGTTTAAGGGTAAACGCGGATAACGAAGTGCCGTCGAATGTAATAGCTCTAGCTTTTTTGTACATTGGACATTTTGTCCAAGGTCAACAATAGGTGCCCCATTTCGGTGCGCCTTCTCTTTTTGGTTCGGCGCCGTCCTGCAGGCGCCATAGTGAAACTGCACTTGTCCCGAATCAAACTTGCGTGTAGAACCAGAATGTCTTATCCAAACAACGACAAGGAGCCCTGTTCATGAGCAGCCCCGCCTCTGCCACTTACCCTGCGGCCGGCTTTGAAGAAAGCCCCGCCTCTCTCTCGCGGGCTGATACCCATGAAGACGTGACCCCCAGCGAAATTGCGGTGGGTGTGATCATCGGACGGTCGTCCGAGTACTTCGATTTCTTCGTATTCGGGATCGCCTGCGTTCTCGTCTTCCCGCCTTTCCTGTTTCCGTTCCTGTCGCGCCTGGATGGCACGCTGATGTCGTTTGCGCTGTTGGCCGTTGCTTTTGTGGTCCGGCCCATCGGCACGGCCATTTCCATGGCCATCCAGCGGCGCTGGGGCCGGGGCACCAAGCTGACCATTGCACTGTTCCTGTTGGGCGTGTGCACGGTCGGGATGGCGTTTTTGCCGGGCTACAAGGATGCTGGCCTGACCGCTGTGGTGGCGCTGCTGATTCTGCGCATTGGCCAGGGTCTGGCGCTCGGCGGCTCGTGGGACGGCCTGCCGTCGCTGCTGGCCATGTCGGCGCCCAAGGAACGCCGGGGCTGGTTTGCCATGATCGGGCAGCTGGGTGCGCCCGTCGGGTTTGTGCTGGCGGCGGGTCTGTTTGCTTATCTGTACAGCAGCCTTAGCGTGCAGGAATTTCTGGCCTGGGGATGGCGCTATCCCTTCTTCGTGGCTTTTGCCGTGAACGTGGTGGCCCTGTTTGCCCGCCTGCGCCTGGTGGTGGGGCAGTCGTACGCCGAACTGCTGCAAGACCGTGAGCTGCAGCCTGTGCCCGTCAGCCGCGTGATGCGCGACGAAGGCAGCAATGTGCTGCTGGGTGCTTTTGCCGCGCTGGCCAGCTTTGCGCTGTTTCACCTGGTCACGGTGTTCCCGCTGTCGTGGATCACCCTGTACTCGGACCAGCCGGTGACCCAGATTCTGGGCGTGCAGATCGTGGGTGCCTTCCTGGCGGCCGGGGCCATCATGGTCTCGGGCTGGCTGTCAGACCACCTGGGCCGCCGCAAGCTGCTGGGCGGCATGGCGGTGTTGATCGGTGTGTTCAGTTTCATGGCCCCCGTGCTGCTCAACTCCGGTGAGGTGGGCAGCACCATGTTCCTGCTGCTGGGCTTTGTGCTGCTGGGGCTGTCGTACGGCCAGGCGTCTGGCACGGTCACGGCCAACTTTTCTCCCCAATACCGCTACACGGGCGCCGCCTTGTCGGCCGACCTGGCCTGGATCATTGGCGCTGCTTTTGCACCCCTTGTCGCCCTGTACCTGTCGGCCCAGTTTGGATTGCTGGCCGTGACGGTGTACCTGCTGTCGGGTGTGGCCTGCACTCTTGGAGCGCTGAATTTGAACCGGCGCATGGAGCGGCGTGATCGGTAGCCGCATCAGAGTGATGCTATTAAATGTATAACTGTCTGCGCTTGACTATCAAGCGCTAGAGGCCAAAAAAGGCGCCCGGAAGTACCGGGCGCTTTTTTTCGGGGCTTTGAACAGGCTCTAGTCCTGTGGCCTGAAACCAATGGTCAGGGAAGACGGCACGCGTCCATCCACATCGCGCGGCAGGGTCTCGGTCTTGTCCAGCGCGCGCAGCACGGCCTCGTCCCAGGCCTTGTTGCCGCTCGACTGCACGAGCCGTTTGCCCACGATGGTGCCGTCGGGCGAGAGGCGCACTTCCACCTCGGCACGCGGGTTGCCCGAGATCGCGTCGGGGTACACGATGTTGGGCTTGACCTTGGCCGCCACCTTGCCGCCGTAGCCGCCTGACGGGCCTGCACTGCGCTGGGCTGTGCCCGTGGCGGTTTCTCCCCCCGTCGCCCCTGCCATGCCCTGGATGCGGCGCAGGTTGGCTTCGCGCTGTTCTGCCAGCTGTTTGGCGTCGGCTTCGGATTTGCGCTTGGCGGCGTCGTCCGCCTTGCGCTTGTCTTCGGCCAGCTTCTTTTGCTTGTCCTGCTCGGCTTTCTTCTGCTCGGCCAGCTGTTTTTCGCGCTGTTCCTTTTCCTTGTCTTTTTCCTTTTGCAGGCGCTCTTTCTTCTCCTGCTCCAGGCGGTCGCGGCGCTCGTCTTCCTTGCGTTCGCGTTCACGCTTGTCGCGCTCTTGCTGCTGTTCGCGCGCCTTCTTTTCCTGTTCCAGGCGCTTTTTCTCGCGTTCGATGGCGATGTCGGCCTCGCGGGTGTCGGGCGGCTCCACAGCGCGCGGGGGCGGTGGTGGGGGCGGAGCAGGCGGACGCACTTCCGGTGGGGCGGGCGGTGGGGGCGGGGGCTCAACGGCACGCGCCGCCGCCTGCTGGGGCACCGCTGCCCACAGTTCGGCTTCCACCGCAGGCTGGTCGGCGCTGTTCTTCCAGTTCACGCCCCAGGTGAGTGCGCCGATGAGCACGACATGCACGAGCACCGCCAGCGTGATGGCACGCAAGCGTGCCGGGGGCCGGGGCGGGGAAAACTGGTCGCGGTCGTTGTGGGCGTGCATGGGCTTGAGAGCGGCTGGCGAGAGTTCGGTTCAACCGCCCTGTTTGACGGAAAGCCCTACGCGTTGCACACCCGCCTTTTGCAAGGCATCCATGGCCTTCACCACGTTTTCGTACTGCACGCCCTTGTCGGCGCTGATGACCACCGCACTGGCGCTGTCGGCCCCCTGGGCCTTCTGCCAACGGCTGGCGGCATCACCGATCTCGCGCTGGTTCAGGCTGCGTGTGGCTTCGGGCGTCTTGAACTGCAGCGATCCGTCCTTGTTGACGATGACCTGGGCCACCACCTTGGGCATGTTCTTGCCTTTGCCCACGCTGGGCACATCGACAACGCCCGGCGTCAGCATGGGCGCCGTCACCATGAAGATGATGAGCAGCACCAGCATGACGTCGATGAACGGGACCATGTTGATCTCGTTGATGGTGCGGCGGCCTCGGCCGCGGGATGCCATGGCGGGCATGGTGTCAGTGCCCCGAGGCCGTGTGGCCGGTGGTGGGCGCTGGCTGGGCGCCCAGGTTGCGCTGAAGAATGTTGGAGAACTCTTCGATGAAGGTCTCCTGGTGCGTGGCCACCCTGTCAATGTCGCGGGCAAAGCGGTTGTAGGCGATCACGGCCGGGATGGCAGCGAACAGGCCAATGGCGGTGGCCACCAGGGCTTCCGCGATGCCGGGGGCCACCGTGGCCAGCGTGACCTGCTCCATGCCCGCAAAGCCGGTGAACGCATGCATGATGCCCCACACGGTGCCAAACAGGCCCACATACGGCGAGACCGAGCCCACCGAAGCCAGGAACGACAGGCTCGACTCCACCACATCCATCTCGCGCTGGAAGCTCGCGCGCATGGCACGGCGTGCGCCGTCGAGCAGGGTGCCAGGGTCCACGATGCGGCGCTCACGCAGTTTTTGGTACTCACGCATGCCGCTGGCGAAGATGCGCTCCATGGGGCCTGCCTGCCTGGAGTTTTGTGCGGCACTGGCGTACAGGTCATTGAGGCTGGTGCCGGACCAGAACTCGCGCTCGAAGTCTTCGTTCAAGGTCTTGACGCGCTTGAGCGAAAACAGCTTGCGGAAGATGGCGGCCCAGCTGGCGACCGATACGCCGAGCAACAGCAGCATGACGAGTTGCACCACCCAGCTGGCGTGCAGCACCAGGGAGATGATGGACATGTTTTGGGAGTTCATGGTGTGAGTTGTTCCAGGAGGGGGCTCGGAATTCTTGCGGGGCGCATGGTGGCGGCATCGACCCATCCGATGCGGATGGTGCCTTCGGTCAGCAGCAACGGGGCTTGTTCGGTCATCTGCTCTGGTTTCAGGAGCGCACGCTGCACTATTGTCAACGATGCACGGCCGGTGGCCTGCAGGGCGGCGGTAACAATCAGTTCATCGTCCAGCCGTGCGGGGCGGTGGTAGCGCAGCTGCGCATCGGTTACGACAAACATGCCGCCGGTTTGTTCCTTGAGCCGCTGTTGCCCCACGCCCAGCGAGCGCAGCCATTCACTGCGCGCACGCTCAAAGAACTTGAGGTAGTTGGCATAGAACACGATGCCACCGGCATCGGTGTCCTCCCAGTAGACGCGAATCGGGAACTCGAACGCCATCGCGCGTTACCCCAGCACGCTGCGCAGCCGCGCCACCGACTCCTGCAGCTGCGCCATGGAATTGGCGGTGGAAAAACGGACAAAGCGCTCCGGCTCGGCGGTGCCAAAGTCGCGCCCCGGCGTTACCGCGATGTGCGCGCGGCGCATCAGCTCAAACGCAAAGTCCCAGCTGCAGTTCTTGCCAGAGGTGACGCCCAGGCGCTCGGCGGCTTGCGTGCAGTCCGCCCAGGCGTAGAAGGCCCCGTCGGGCATCACCGGCACTGAAAGGCCCAGTGATTGCAGGGCCGGGATGAAGAAGTCGCGCCGCGCCTTGAATTCGGCGCGGCGGCGTTCGTATTCGGCAATGCTCTCAGCCTCGAAGCAGGCCAGCGCCGCGTGTTGCGACACGGTGCTGGCGCAAATGAACAGGTTTTGTGCCAGGCGTTCGACCACCGGCACCATGGCCTCTGGCACCACCATCCAGCCCAGGCGCCAGCCGGTCATGTTGAAGTACTTGCTGAAGCTGTTGATGCTGATGATGTTGTCGTCGATGGCCAGTGCGGTGTGGCCAAACTCTTCCTCGTACGACAGGCCCAGGTAGATCTCATCGATCATCGTGATGCCGTCGTGTGCGCGCACCACCTCATGGATGCGGCGCAGCTCATCGGGCGCAATCGAGGTGCCCGTGGGGTTGGAGGGCGAGGCCAGCAACACCCCCCGCGTCTTCTCGCCCCAGGCGGCGCGCACCTTGTCGGCGCTCAGCTGGTAGCGCTCGGCCGCCGTGGTGGGCAGCAGCACGGCCTTGCCTTCTGCGGCGCTCACGAAATGGCGGTTGCAGGGGTAGCTCGGGTCGGGCATCAGGATCTCGTCGCCCGACTCGATGAGCGCGAGGCATGCGAGCTGCAGCGCGGCCGATGCGCCGGCCGTCACCACGATGCGGCGTGCGGGCACGTTCACGCCAAAGCGGCTCTGGTACCAGCCGCTGATGCGCTCGCGCAAGGCGTCCAGGCCCAATGCATTGGTGTATTGCGTGGCGCCGCTGTGCACGGCGCGGGCTGCGGCCTCCTGCACCAGCGGCGGGGCGGTGAAGTCCGGCTCGCCGATGTTCAGAAAGATCATCGGTTCGCGCGTGCTGGCCACCTCGCGGGCCAGGGCCTGCGCGGCCTTGGCCACTTCCATCACGTAGAACGGTTCGATGCGCTCGGCGCGCGTGGAAAACTTCATGGGAAGGTGTCCTGCCCGAGCGGGTCGGGTGTTGCTCGGAAACTCAAGGGGGAGTGCACCGGGCGTGGCGGCAGATGGCACGCTCCGGGGCGGACGGCGGTGCGCTCAGGCTTCGTCAACGGGCGCGGAGGGCGCGGTGCCCGAGGCCTTGTCGGCGGCCACTTCCAGTGCCCGCAATTTAGGGGCCAGGCCGTTGAGCACTGCATTCACGTACTTGTGGCCGTCGGTGCCGCCAAACTCTTTGGCAAGCTCAATGCACTCGTTGAGCACCACGCGCCAGGGCACATCCAGGCAGTGCTGAAACTCGTACACGCCGATCCACATCACCGCATGTTCGATGGGCGAAATCTCGGCCATCTTGCGGTCCAGCAGCGGGGTGATCAGCGCATCCAGGTCGGCGGCGGTGTTGATGCAGCCGTGCAGCAGCGCGTCGTAGTGCACCGAGTCGGCCTTGTGAAAGCCCGCCAGGTCGCGCGTGAATGCGTCGATGGCTTCGGGCGTGTTGCCGCCCACCAGGTGCTGGTACAGGGCCTGCAGCGCGAACTCGCGTGCGCGGCTGCGGTTGGACTTGGAGGCTGCCTTGCGCACGCCCGTGCTCTTGAGCCCGGTGCGCACTTGCTTCGGGGGCCGTGCCGGCGACGGCGTGGGGGTGTTTTCGCTCATGACAGTTCGTCCAGCAGGTTGGCCATTTCCACCGCAACGCGGGCGGCATCGGTGCCTTTTTCGGTCTGGCGGGCGATGGCCTGCTCGAGGTTTTCGGTGGTGATGATGGCGTTGGCAATGGGGATCTGGTAGTCCAGCGACAGGCGGGTCACGCCCGCGCCGGATTCATTGGCCACCAGTTCGAAGTGGTAGGTCTCGCCACGGATGATGCAGCCCAGCGCAATCAGTGCGTCGTACTCATCGCTTTCGGCCATAGCCTGCAAGGCCACGGGCACTTCCAGTGCGCCAGGCACCAGCACGTGCTTGATGTGCTTTTCCTGCACGCCCAGGGCCAGCAGCTCGGCACGGCATGCCGCGGCCAACGTGTTGGTGATGCTCTCGTTGAAGCGGGCCTGCACGATGCCGATGTGCAGTTTCTTGCCGTCCAGGCGGTCTGCGGTGCCTTTTTCTGCGCCAAACATAGTGGTATTGCTCTTTATTCTTTGGGGATGAAACCGGTGATTTCGAGGCCGTAGCCGGTCATGCTGGGCATGCGGCGCGGCTGGCCCATGAGGGCCATCTTGTGCACGCCACATTCGCGCAGGATCTGTGCGCCCACGCCATAGGTGCGCAGGTCCATGCGGCCGCGTTCGGGCGCCTGGGCGGAGCGGGCCGTGCCTTCAAACTGCGCCAGCAGCTGGCCCGCGCTTTCGCCACAGTTGAGCAGCACGGCCACGCCCTTGCCTTGTGCGTTGAGGTATTGCAGGCTGGTGTCCAGGCCCCACGAGTGCATGGAGCGGTTGATTTCGAGTGCATCGAACACCGACAGAGGCTCGTGCACCCGCACGGGCACCACGTCGTCGGCGCTCCACTGGCCCTTGACCAGCGCCAGGTGCACGGCCTGGCTGGGCTTGTCGCGGAAGGCATGGGCGGTGAACTCGCCGTAGGCGGTTTGCAGCGTGCGCTGGCCCACTTTTTCGACCAGCGTTTCATTGCGGCTGCGGTGCTCGATCAGGTCGGCGATGGTGCCGATCTTGAGGCCGTGCTCGGCGGCAAACAGCTGCAGATCGGGCAGGCGGGCCATGGTGCCATCGTCCTTCATGATCTCGCAGATCACCGACGCAGGGCTGCAGCCGGCCATGGCAGCCAGGTCGCAACCGGCTTCGGTATGGCCTGCGCGCATCAGCACGCCACCGTCCACCGCCTGCAGCGGGAAGATGTGGCCGGGCTGCACCAGGTCGGTGGGCTGGCTGCCACGGGCTACCGCCACCTGCACGGTGCGTGCACGGTCGGCGGCCGAGATCCCGGTGGTCACGCCCTCGGCCGCCTCGATGGAGACGGTGAAGGCCGTGCTGTATACGGTGCCGTTGCGTGCGGCCATGGGGGGGAGCTTCAGGAACTCGCAGCGCTCGCGGCTCAATGTCAGGCAGATCAGGCCCCGGCCGAAGCGCGCCATGAAGTTGATGGCCTCGGGCGTCACATGGTCGGCGGCCAGGACCAGGTCGCCTTCGTTTTCGCGGTCTTCTTCATCCACCAGGATGACGATGCGCCCGGCGCGCATCTCGGCCACGATGTCCTCGACGGGGGAGATCGGCACGGGGGTGAGGGGGGAGGTCATGGAAGGCTTGGGCTTTCAGAGGGGGCCGCTGGCGATTTGCCTGCTGGCGGTGTGCTGCAGCACAGGTTCCCGTGGCCGAAGGCAGTGGTGCCCCCAAGAAACCAACCCAAAGAACATGCGATGCGGCGCTGCCGCACGTCAAAGGGGCTGAGGGAGCCTCTGCACGAATCATCGCGCTGCGTGCATCTGCGGTCTCGGGCGGTCTGCTGCGTTGCAAATGCTCGCAATAGCCCCGCTATTGCTGCGCTTTGCGCCTTGCAACCCATCCCGATCCGCAGCGCACACTGCCGCGCGATTCATGCAGAGGCTCCCTTGCCCCCGAATGTGCGATTTTAGTGCACCGCGCCCCGGTTCGTATTCAAACGGGGGTGTGCCTGACGCAGATCAGATGGCACTGCCTTGCAGAACGACGTCCGACGCAGGGTATGCCACGCAAGGCAGCACGCAGCCTTCTTCCTTTTCTTCGGCCGTCAGGCCCGGCCATTCGATGGCATAGCGCACGCTGCCTTCCACCAGCTGGCCGATGCAGGTGCGGCAGGTGCCGTTGCGGCAGGAGCTGGGCCAGTCGATGCCGCCTTGCTCCAGCGACAGCAGCAGGGGCTGCTCGGGCCAGGCGTCGCATTGTTGGCCGTCGGGTTCGACCTTGGCGATGAAGAAGGGGGCGGCGGTCGGGGTGCTCATGGGGCAGTTCCGTCAGAAGAAAAGAAGTTGGTCAGGCCGCAGTGGCGGGTGGGGCGCTGGTCCACACCAGCAGCAGGTTGTTGGCCGGCATCGCATGCCGTGCGGCCAGCTGCAGGCCGGCCTGGGCGGCCACAGCGGCCACGTCGTCGATGTGGCGGATCCCCCAGCTGGCGTCCTGCGCGCGCAGGCTGGTGTCAAAGGCCAGGTTGCCCGGGGCCGTGGGCACGCCGTCTTCCAGGTAGGGGCCGTAGGTGACCAGGCAGCCACCCGGCGCCAGGTGCCGGGCGGCGCCTTGCATCAGCCCCGCGCAGCAGGCCCAGGGGGCGATGTGCAGCATGTTGGCGCAGTAGATCAGGTCAAACGAGGCGGCGCCAAACGCCGGGCCCTCGCTGGGCCACGGGCTTTGCAGCACATCCAGCCGCAGCGGCGCCCGCACGTTGGCGGCGCCGGCCTGGGTGGCCCAGCCGGTGATCGAGCCAAAGTGGGTGGCCTGCTGGTCGGTGGGCTGCCAGGTCCAGCCGGGCAGGGCGGCGGCAAAGTGTGCGGCATGCTGGCCGGTGCCGCTGGCAATCTCCAGCGCGGCGCCGGCGGGCGGCAGCAGGGCCAGCAGCTGCGCCAGGATGGGGCCCTGGTTGCGTTCGGCGGCAGGGCTGTGCTGGAGTGGAGGGATGGGCACGGGGAATTCTGAGTGTTTTTGGCCGCTGACGCTTGTCTATAAAGCGCTGGTAGCTATGAAATAAAGAGCATTCCGAAGAGCGCCGACGTGGACTGTACCGCAGGCGCCTTGCCCGTACGGTGCTGCCTGTTTTTTAAGCGGCACAAGGAGTTTCCTTGTAAATCAATGACTTAAGACTGTCATACAAAGCTTGTGCAAGGTTATCCACACCATTGTCCAGTGTCGGCAGGGATAACCGGGGGTTTTGGGGAGGCTTTGCAAGGTGTCGGAGGGCGGATCAGAACAGATATCCGTATTGCCTGTTTTTTAAGCGTTACAAAGATAGTCCTTGTAAATCAATCACTTAAAGCTGTCATACAAGGCTTATCCAAGGTTATCCACACCATTGTCCAGTGCAGGCTGGGATAACCATTGCCGTGATTCTGTGTGCTGCCTAAAAATGAGGCATCGCAGGGTGTGCCCTTACAAATCAAGCACTTGGCACTGTCATACAAGGCTTGTCAAAACTTATCCACATGATTGTCCAGTGCTGGCAGGGATAACCCGCAGGCTGTGGGCTGCGGGTGGCTCAGGCGGAAACCTTCACACCCTTCCAGAACGCCACACGGCCTTTGATTTTTTCGGCTTCGGGCTTGGGGTCGGCATAGAACCAGGCGGCGTCGGTGTTCATTTCGCCGTTGACCAGCAGCGACAGGTAGCTGGCCTGGCCCTTCCAGTAGCAGGTGGTCTTGTGGTTGCTGAAGGTGAAGTAGTCGCGGTGGAGCGCACTTTCGGGGAAGTAGTGGTTGCCTTCCACCACCACGGTGTCGTCGCTCTCGGCAACTACCACGTCGTTCCAGACTGCTTTCATGGGAAATCCTTGGTAAAAATGGTCGCTTGCGCTTGATGAATAAGCGCTGATAGCTATGAAATTGTGAGCAATCGGGTGCCGCAACAGGTGCTGCGCCCGAGGAGGGGGGCGAGGCCAATTATTCCCAATGCGCCGTGCCCGTGCACGCGGTACCTGACGACGCAGGGTTTTGGGCGCAGTGCGCGCCCTTGCATTCATTCAGTCGCGTGTGCAACCGGTGACCTGTGCCGCGTGGCTTACAGTGCAGCGCGCGGCGCCAGCACATTGGGGCAGGCTGCCGGATGCTTTTCTATTCCACCGATGGGTGGACCCACCAAGACAACAGGAGCACCTTCACCATGGGTATTGATTTCAAAGGCCGCGTGGCCATCGTGACGGGCGCCGGCGGCGGCCTGGGCCGCCAGCATGCGCTGGCGCTGGCGGCGCGAGGTGCCAAGGTGCTGGTCAACGACCTGGGCGGTGCGGTGGACGGCAGCGGTGCCACCGTGGGAGCCGCGCAGGCCGTGGTCGATGAGATCCGCGCGGCGGGCGGTGAGGCGCTGGCCAATGGCGCGTCCGTCACCGACTTCGCCGCGGTGGAGGCCATGGTGCAGCAGGCCATCGATGCCTGGGGCCGGGTGGACATCCTGGTCAACAACGCGGGCATCCTGCGCGACAAGTCGTTCTCGAAGATGGGCATGGACGACTTCCGCCTGGTGGTGGACGTGCACCTGATGGGGGCCGCCCACTGCTGCAAGGCCGTGTGGCCGCACATGGTGGCGCAGCAGTACGGCCGCATCGTCATGACCACGTCGTCCACCGGCCTGTACGGCAACTTTGGCCAGAGCAACTATGGCGCCGCCAAGCTGGCCCAGGTGGGGCTGATGCAGACCCTGGCCATCGAAGGCGCCAAGTACAACATCCACGTCAACGCCCTGGCGCCCACGGCCGCCACGCGCATGACCGAAGGCCTGATGCCCCAGGAGGTGCTGGACGCCCTCAAGCCCGAGGCCGTGGTGCCCGCCATGCTGGTGCTGGCCCATGAAAGCGCCCCCACGCGCACCATCCTGTGTGCGGGCGCGGGCACCTTCGAGGCGGCCCACATCACCCTGACGCAGGGCATTCATCTGGGCATCGGTGCCGACGTGCCCGAGCAGCTGGCGGCCCGCCTGGCCGAGGTGACCGAGCGCGCGGGTGACCAGGTACCACAAAGTGGCGCCGCCCAGGGCACCAACGAGGTTGGACGCGCTTTGGCCGCAAGGGCTTGACGCCCCTCTGGGCGGGCCAGCGCCCAACGTGCTAAGTTCCGGGCCGACAGAAGTTGGATCGGTATAAACATATGAGCAAATTGCACGAGAGACTGGCCGCCTACCCGGCGGACGCCCTGGGGGGGATTCGCCGCGGCATCGAAAAGGAAGGGCTGCGCGTGCTGCCCACCGGCGGCCTGGCCCTTACCCCCCACCCGCTGGCCCTGGGCTCTGCCCTCACGCACCCGCTGATCACGACCGATTACAGCGAGTCGCAGCTGGAGCTGATCACTGGCGCCCACAAGGGCGTGCAGCAGTGCCTGGATGAGCTGACCGAGGTGCACCAGTTCGTGCACCACACCCTCAAGGACAGCGGCGGCGAACTGCTCTGGGCATCCAGCATGCCCTGTGGCCTGCCCACCGACGAGACGATTCCGATTGGCCGCTACGGCAGCTCCAACGTGGGCCGCGCCAAGAGCGTGTACCGCATGGGCTTGGGCCACCGTTATGGCCGGCGCATGCAGACCATTTCGGGCATCCACTACAACTGGTCGCTGCCGGGTGTGGACAGCGAGCAGTATTTTTCGCTGATCCGCAACTTCCGCCGGCACGCGTTTGTGCTGCTGTACCTGTTTGGGGCCTCGCCCGCGCTGTGCCCCTGTTTTGTGGAAGGGCGCGAGCACCGCCTGCAGCGCATGGAGGGCGGCAGCGCGCTGTACCTGCCCCACGCCACCTCGCTGCGCATGGGCCGCCTGGGCTACCAGAGCGACGCGCAAGCCACGCTGGCCGTGAGCTACAACGGCCTCGCGGGCTACGCCAACTCGCTGCACGAGGCGTTGACCAAGCCGTACCCCGCCTACGAAACCGTGGGCGTGCGCAACCCGGGCGGCGACTACAACCAGTTGGGCACCAGCCTGCTGCAGATCGAGAACGAGTTCTACGGCACCATCCGCCCCAAGCGCACCGTGCGCACCGGCGAGCGCCCGCTGCATGCGCTGCGCGAGCGCGGTGTCGAGTACGTGGAAGTGCGCCTGATGGACCTGGACCCGTTTGTGCCCGTGGGCATCACGGCGTCCACCATGCGCCTGCTGGATGTGTTCTTGCTGCACTGCCTGCTGTCCGACAGCCCGCCCGACACACCGGCCGAAATTGCCGAGCTCAAGCAGAACCAGCACCTCACGGCCGAGCGGGGCCGCGAGCCCGGCTTGCAGCTTTCGCGCAACGGCCAGAGTGTGTTGCTGACCGAATGGGGCGCCGAAGTGCTGGCCGCGTGTGCGCCTTTGGCTGCCGCGCTGGACGCCACCCATGGCACGGATGACTACAGCGCCGCGCTGCGCGACGCCCGTGCGCTGATGTCTGCGCCCGAGCGCACACCGTCAGCCCGCGTGCTCGACAGCATCGTGGGCGAGCATCACCACAGCTTTGAGTCTTTTGCCCGCCAGCAATCCCTCGCGGCGCGTGACGCACTGCTGGGCCTGCCGTGGACGGCCGAGCAACAGGCACGTTACCTGGCGATGGCGGATGAATCGATTGCCGCGCAGAAGGCCATCGAGGCGGCGGACACACTGCCGTTTGAGGAATGGCGCGAGCAGTACATGTCGGTGAAGGAGCTCGGGTGATGCGGCACGCAGGCTGCATTCACTCCTGATTTGATAGCTTCTTGCGCTTATCTTTAAAGCGCTAGAGGCCGATTTGGCTGAAAATTCAGCCCTCCAGCCGCAGCAGCGCCTCTTGCCGCCAGTATTCGGCGGCATCCAGAAACCCCTCCCACACGCAGCCATTGCAGCCGCGCCCGCAGCAGGTGGTGGGCTCGGGCGGCGGGTTGCGCAGTAGGATGCCCGCTTCGACAGCCTGTTGCTGAAGGGCCTGGAACATGGCCTGGGCCGTGGCGCCGTCCACAGCGCGCGCCAGGGTGGTGAGGGTCGCCGACATCACGGCTGGCGGCGCGCGGCCTTGGCGCGGCGCATGCCGTACTGCACCCCGAACGCAATGCCCAGCACGAGCGCAAACCAGCCCACCAGGGCCGCCTGGCCCATGAGATCGCGCACGCTGGCGGAGCGCGCCACATAGGGCGCCAGCAGGATGACCAGGCCAATCAGTGCGCAGGTCACGCCCTTGAACAGCACTTCCTTGTCGGCCTTGCTGGCGGTGGCTTTGCGCGGGGTGTCGAGAGGTGCTGGCATGGAGGTCAAATAACGCGGTGGCGTGGGCAAGTGAGGACCGCGATTATCCTTGCCACCCTTAGACAGTATCGAAAACACAAGAAAGTACCCCCGCATGGCCATCCAGTGGTTCCCCGGTCACATGCACCTGACCCGTAAAGCCATCACCGAACGCATCAAGGACATTGACGTGGTGATCGAGGTGCTGGACGCGCGCCTGCCTGGCTCCAGCGCCAACCCGCTGCTGGCCGAGATCACGGGCCACAAGCCCACGCTCAAGGTGCTCAACAAGCAGGACGTGGCCGACGCAGACCGCACGGCCCTGTGGGTGGACTGGTACAACGCCCAGAGCGACACGCGTGCCTTGCCGCTCGATGCCTCGGACCCGGCCCCCACGCGCAAGCTCATTGAAGCCTGCCACTTGCTGTCGCCCAACCGGGGCGGCATGGCCAAGCCCATGCGCGTGCTGATCTGCGGCGTGCCCAATGTGGGCAAGTCCACGCTGATCAACACCCTTAGCAACAAACGCCAGGCCAAGACGGGCGACGAGGCCGGCATCACCAAGCTGGAACAGCGCATCACGCTGGCCGATGACTTCTATCTGTGGGACACGCCCGGCATGCTGTGGCCGCGCATCATCGTGCCCGAAAGTGGCTACAACCTGGCCGCCAGCGGCGCCGTGGGCCGCAATGCCTACGACGAGGAACTGGTGGCGCTGGAGCTGCTGCGCCGCCTGCAGCAGAACTACGCCCCGTTGTTGGAGGCGCGCTACAAGCTGGGCCTGCCGCAGGGGGCTGTGGCATCCATGCACGACGAAGAGCTGCTCGAAGCCATTGGCCGCAAACGCGGCGCCATGCTGGGCGGTGGCAGGGTCAACCTGCAAAAGACGGCCGAGATCGTGATGACGGACTTCCGCACCGCCATCCTGGGGCGCGTGACCTTGGAGACGCCAACCGAGTTTGAAGCGTGGAGAGCTGCGGGCCTGGCCGAAGACGCCAAGCGCCAGGCCAAGAAGGACGCGCGCACCAAAGCCCAGGGCAAGGGCTCGGGCGTGCGCGAGCCTGCAGCGGGCGACGGCGAGTAAGCCGGAAAAAGCGCATTTCAGGGCGGGCATCGGCCTGTGCCTGCCCGGCGGTGGACATCGAAGACTCGATAGTCGCGATGTATCGGGTTACTATGCCAGCCTGGCTGTCACCGCCTTCACCATGCGCCCTGTTGACCCTTCCTGGCCTCCCGAGCGAGACGATGCCACCACTGAGCAGTTGGTGCGCGCCGGCTCATGGACGGTCATGCTCACGGGCACCCTCATTGCGGCCCTGCTGCTGCTGGACCGGCCTCTTTCCTGGACCCATGTGCTGCTCAATCTGGGCGCGGGCGCGATGGGCGGCATAGCGGTGCTGCTGGGCCGCTTGCACCGCTGGCACCAGGCTGCGCTGGTACTGATCTGGGGAGTGTGGGGCGTGGTCTCGGTGGTGGCCGCGACCAACGGGGGGTTGCGTGGCCCCAACCTGCTCAATTTCCCGGTGCTGATCGTGTTTGCCGGGTGGATCCTGGGGGCGCGGCCCACACTGATACTGACCGGTACCACGGGGGTGCTGTTCCTGTTGTTTGTCTGGGCGGACCTGCACGGCTGGCTGCCCCCGGCGCGTTATGGCAACCGGCTGGCATATGTGGCCTACCTGAGCGGAATACTGGCGGTGACGGCCGCTGCGACCTTGCTGTCGCGGCGCAGCTACCTGCGCCGCGTGCAGGAGGCGCGGCACACGGCATCGAGCCTGGCCACCACCGATGCCGAGCTGCGCAAGCTGCAGCGGGCCGTGGAGCAGAGCCCCGAGAGCATCGTCATCACCGACCTGGAAGGGCGCATCGAATATGTCAATGCCGCCTTCCTCGTCCGCACGGGGTATGCCCGCGACGAGGCACTGGGCCAGCTGTCGGCCCAGATCTCCAGCAACGGCCTGACGCCAGCGCAGCTACAGGGGCTGCGCGATACGCTGGCGCGCGGCGAGAACTGGGCGGGTGAGCAGGTCAACCGCCGCAAGGACGGCGCCGAGATTGCCGAGGCCGTGGTGGTGGCCCCCATCCGCCAGCCCGATGGCCACGTCACCCACTATGTGGAGCTCAAGCAGGACGTTACCGAACGCAAGCGCGCTGCGCGCGAGATCCACCGCCTGGCGCATTTCGACAGCCTCACCAGCCTGCCCAACCGCTTCACGCTGATGGAGCGGTTGTCCGCGCTGCAGGGGCGCCGGGGCCGGGCGCCCACCACGCAGCACGCGCTGCTGCTCTTGGATCTGGACCGCTTCACCACCTTCAACGATGCGCGCGGCAGCGATGCGGGCGACCGCCTGCTGTGTGCCGTGGCGCTGCGCCTGTCCGAGATCCTTCCTGCCCAGGGCCTGCTCGTGCGCGTGGCGGGCGACGAATTTGCGGTGGTGCTGCACAGCCTGGGCGCGGATGCCTCGCTGGCCGGCCGGCATGCCCTGGCCTTTGCCGAAAAGTTGCAGTCCGCGCTGCTGAGGCCGCTGCGCCTGCAGGACAACGATGCCGAAGAGGCCCAGCTGGGCGCGAGCGTGGGCATCACGCTCTATCCGCAGAGCGCCAACGATGTCGCACACGATGCCCTGCGCCGCGCGGGCACCGCACTGCACCGTGCCAAGCAGGCAGGTGGCGGGCGTGCGGCCTTCTTCGAGCAAGGCATGGGGGAGGCGGCCGAGCAGCGCTTTCGCGTGGAGCGCGAACTGCGCCAGGCCATCGGAGCGAACGAGTTGCGCCTGTACCTGCAGTCGCAGGTGGACGTGCAGGGCCAGCTCACCGGCGCCGAGGTGCTGGTGCGCTGGCAGCATCCGCGCGACGGCCTGGTGGCGCCCGGGGTGTTCATCCCCGTGGCCGAAGAGTCTGACCTCATCGTGAGCCTGGGCGGCTGGGTGCTCACCCATGCCTGCGCACTGCTGGCGCAGCCCGTGTTTCAGGAGCGCCGGTTGCGGCTGTCGGTCAACCTGAGTGCCCGGCAGTTCCGGCAGGCGGGGTTTGTGCCGCAGCTGCGCGCCATCCTGGCCGCCACCGGTGCCGACCCGCGCCTGCTGACGCTGGAGGTGACCGAAGGCCTGGTGATCGACGATTTTGACGACGCGGTGGCCAAGATGCACGAACTGGCGGCGCTGGGGGTGGACATGTCGCTGGACGACTTTGGCACGGGCTATTCATCGCTGGCCTACCTCAAGCGCTTGCCGATCCAGGAGATCAAGATCGACCGCTCCTTCGTGCGCGACGCACCGACCAATGCCGACGATGGCGTGCTGGTGGAGGGCATCCTGTCGGTGGCCCGCCACTTTGGCCTGCGTGTGGTGGCCGAGGGCGTCGAGACCCGCGAGCAGGCAGACTTCCTGAGCCAGCGTGCGCCCGACATCGTGTACCAGGGCTACCTCTTCGGGCGGCCCGAGCCCGATACCGACTGGATCGCCCGTGCGGTGCAAACGGACGCGACAAGCACCCAGAGCTGAAGCAGAAAATCCAAATGAAAATAGCTGCTAGCGCTTGATGGTAGAGCGCTAGCAGCTATTGATGTGATAGCAAGCAGGTTGTGGGCGCATGCGCGCCACTGCGTTACTTGTTCTTTTCTTTGCCACGCGGAATGACGGAGGTCACCGGTGGCATGGGGCGGTCAGAGCCACCGCTTTCCTTGGGCAGCGAATTGTCCTTCTTGGGTTTCTTCGCCATCTTGTTGCTGCGTTGTTCGCCTTTTGCCATAGGGCCTCCTGTAAAGGTCTCGGAATGGGACCGTGCCGGCATGGTACGTCACAAACGGGGCGCTTTCGCGGTCACCTTTGCGGTGCTCACGCGGGCACTACCGCCGTGGCCTCGATTTCTATCAGCATGCCGTCGAGCGCCAGCCGGGGCACCGGGATCAGGGTGCAGGCCGGTGCCGCCCCATCGGGCCACAGGCTGCGCGCCGCCTGGCTGAACAGCGCCAGCCGCTGTTCGGTGTGGTCCACCACCAATACCGTGAGTTTGGCCACGTCGTGCACGCTGGCCCCTGCGCCTGCCAGCGCCATGCGCAGGTTGGTGAATGCCTGGCGCAACTGCTCGCCAAAGTCGGGGACCAGCTGGCCCGCCGCGTTTTCGCCGCCCTGGCCCGCCACAAAGACGGTGCGCGACTGGGCGGGCGCCACCACCACATGGGTATAGCCATTGGCGCGTGGGTCGTACAGGCCGGGAGGGTTGATGAAGCGGAGTTTGGAAGCGCCCGTGGCAGGGCGCAGGGTCGTTGCGGAATCAGGGCGCATGGTGCAGAAGTCCAGAAGTGGGAGGTAACGGTGAAACCAAAAGCGGAATTGCCGAGAAAACCTGGGTGGCCGCCGCAGGAGCGGCGGCTTCACCGGTTTCGTGGGCTAGTATCAAACCTCAAGTTAAATTGAGGTCAACCACCATGAAGAAAACCTTTGCAGGAATGGTTGTGAAGCCAGGCAAGCCCAGCATCCCCGTTGCCCGTGAGGTAGCGGGCGCGCAGTCCGAACAATCCGAACAATCTGAGCTGTCGGTGGGCGAGGTCGCCAGCCGCAGCGGGCTGGCCGTGTCGGCCCTGCATTTTTATGAATCGCGTGGGCTGATCGCCAGCGTGCGCAATGCGGGCAACCAGCGGCGCTACCCACGCTCGGTGCTGCGCCGCGTGGCGGTGATCAAGGTCGCGCAGCGCATGGGCGTGCCCCTGGCCGCCATTGCCGGTGCCTTGCAGGCGCTGCCCGCCGGGCGCACGCCCACGGTGGCAGACTGGCGCCGCCTCTCCGCCCGCTGGCGTGACGACCTGGACGAGCGCATCCGCACGCTGACGGCGCTGCGTGACCAGCTGGATGGATGCATTGGCTGCGGTTGTTTGTCGCTCAAGGTCTGCCCGCTGCGCAATGCGCAGGATGCGCTCGCAGAGGAGGGGCCTGGGCCGCATTTTTGAGGGAGAGTGCGTGATTTGCGGAGGCCTGCTGACGCGGGGCGAGCGGGGGTGTACCTCGTGTAACCGTGGTTGACAACAGCAGTAGCGAAGGCCGTACCAAAAACTGCCGGGGGAACTGGTGCAGGAGGGCTGGGTGAAGAGGGGTTGGCCTGCAATGATTGCTGTGAAAGGGATTATCGATGGCCAAAATTTGTCACTCATATCGGGGCAATGGGCCCATGGCAGACTTGGTGCCTGCTGCGGCTATTTGCTGACAATGCGTTCGAAAAACCAGGAAAGAAAGACATGTCCTTGCACTACACCCAACTTCGCCGACTGGCATTCGTAAAATATTTGTATAACAACGCGGTGGCTCAGTCGAAAGGTCCCGAAGTGAAAGCGGCTGCCTCGTTGTTGATGTTTCATGATTGTGTGGAGTTTTATCTGAAGATTGCTTCAGAAATCCATGACATCAAAGAACCAAGAAGCATCATGGAATATTGGACTGAATTTGATTCCAAACTTCCACCGCCTCATCTCCCAGAGCGCGCAAGCTTTGAGCGGCTGAACAAGGCGCGTGTCGGTATCAAGCATCATGGAAATATGCCGGCGAAATCAGATATTGAGAGTCACCGCGAGACTGTCACGAATTTTCTGCACGCAGCAACCCCCATGCTCTTTCAAATGGAATTCTCCGCAATATCGATGGTAGATTTTGTGGAGCCTTCTTTGGCAAGGGACAGCATTAGGTCAGCACAGGACGACATGTCACAAGGACGACTTGCCGAAGCTGCTAGTCACATTGCGCTGGCCTTCGAGGAGATGGTGGCTCACCACATCGCTGAGACAGATGAGTTCAAGACAGGAGCGAATCGTCGCTTCTACTTCGGGGACAACATGTCCATGTTGAACAGCTTCTTCCTCGGATTCAAAGACGATAGAAATCTTGGCAGATTTGTAGATGCTGCGGGTGAATCGATTGCTGCGCTTCAGGCTGCAACCCGGATAGTTGCTCTAGGTCTTGACTACCGTCGATATGTGAAATTTCATGCATTGCTTCCGCACGTTGCAAGATCCATCAATGGCACGCCGATTATTCAGCATGACAAGAGGACTATTGATCTCCTCAATGTCGATTATTTGGAGTCGTGCGTTAACTTCATCATCGATTCCGCCATTATTCTTGGTGAGACGAGTTGAGTGCAATTATCCGAATTCTAACGGCTGCTCTTGGTGATCTGCAGGTGGATTTCATATCATGACTGCCGGAATCCCATTTGACGCCATATCGAGTGTTAATTGCAATCGATGTCTCGTCAATTCTTTATAAAAATCGCTACCACCGCAACGGCCCCGCCTCGTCCCTCCAAAATATCCACCGCCGCACCTCCGCATACGGCGATGTGCCGATGGAATACGGGTCCATGCCTGTCTCCACGCGCTCCAGGCGCACCAGGTAGCCGCCGTAGCTGGCGGCCCACAGCGTGCAGCCGTCGGGCGACGTCTCCACGGCGCTGATCGTTCTGCCGATGTGGTGGCGCCACAGCGGGTGCCCGTCCTCGCTGAGGGCGTGCAGGTAGCCGTCGGCATCGCCCAGCACCACCATGCCGGGCAGGGTGGCCGAGGCGTAGACGCGGCAGCGTTCGTCGAGTGGCGGGGCGTCCTCGTCCGCAGCATCGTGCGGCGCCCCGCCGATGGGGATTGAGCGGGTGCTGCCCCAATACAGGTGACAGGAGTTGGCGAACAGGCGCGCGCTGTCGTGCGAGAAGGTGGCGTGGTGCGGGTAGGACGACAGCGTTTCGTATTCGGCCACCACAGAGCCCTGCGCATCGAGCAGGATGTGCTGGCTGTCCTGGTCGCCCACGGCGATGTGGCGCTCGTCCGGTGACAGGGCCATGTGCAGCATGTCGAGCGCCAGCACCGTGACCTCGGTGCCATTCACCGATTCTTCCTGCTGGTTCTTGGGCCAGGTGTAGGGGCCGTCTTCGTCGAAGGTCTGGGGGTGCAGGCGCTGCACGCGCTGCACGCTGGGGCTGCCCCCACTGCCCTGGCTGGCCAGGAGGTAGATGCCCGTGGGGTTGCGCAGCAGCACGCGCTGGCCGTCGTTGAAGGGGATGAGCTCGTCGCAGCGCTGCCCCAGCGGGCCCGGCGAACCCTCCACGTGGGGTGGCAGTCCTTCGTTGCCCTGGGGCAGTGCAAACCGGGCGATCACGGGGCCGTCAAAACCGTCGTGGGTGGTGATGTGCTGGCCGTCGCTTTGCGCAAAGCAGCGCCGGTTGGGTGAGCGGCCCAGGCCGTGCAGCGCAGGCAGGGGGGTGTGCCGCAGGCCCTGCAGTGCCACCCAGTGGGCGGCATCGTCGTAGGGGGCGCCGATGCGCGCCAGCACGCGGCCGTCCTCCAGCGCGAACACCGGGCCGATGAAGCAGCCCGCATCAGCGGCGCGCCGCACGAAAGCATCGGGGGCAAACGCAAAGCGCTGGCGAAAGCGGTCGGCCAGGTCCTCGTCGGCGTGGGTGTTGACCACGCGGGCCAGTTGCAGCACCGTGGCGGCGGCCGCCTTGCGCGGGTCGGAGGGCAGGTCGCTGTCTTCGCTTATGTCTTCGTTTTCTTCTTCGGTACCTGCTTCGCCACCGTCTTCGGTATGGCTTTCGCTGTCGCCGTTGCCTTTCTGCGCCTCGGTTGCATCCATGGTGAGCTGGTGGGTGCGGATGGCCGCCACATAGCTCTGCCCGCCGGCCTGCCATTGGTCGGACAGGGTCATCAGCTCAACGGGGAAGACCGCTGCATCGGGCAGGTCGGGCGCCAGGGGCGGTGTGGCCAGCAGGTGCACGGCGGCTTCAATGCGCCGCGCCTCGGCCTGGCGGGCCTGCTCCTGTTCGTGCTGGGCGCGCACGCGCGATTGGACCGCACCGTAAAAACGCAGCAGCCGCGTTATGTGGTCAGCGGCGCTGCGCGGCAGGGTGCTGCGGGCATCGCTCTGGCGCTGGGCGTAGGTGAACTCCACCACTGCAGGCCCTTCCAGCGCGGCTTCCACGTTGATCTGGTAGGCGCTGTGGGCGTTGTCGTCTTCGTCGCCGGGGGCTTCGTCGCCGTTTTCCCAGCTGAGCTTGAGGGCGCGGCCCCAAGGCTCGCCTTCGTGCATGCAGGGCTGGCGCGCACCCACCCACACATCGTCCTCCCACCAGCCGTTGCGGTCGCTGTCCCACCAGTCGTTGTAGCGCTCGGTGAACACGGGCAGGCTGGTGAAGTCTTCGATGCGTTCTGCGGTCAACTCGGCCAGCAGGCGCTGGTACAGCGGGTAGCGGGCGCGGTGCTGGCCCACGGCCTTGCGCAGGTAGTCCAACACGCCGCGCCAGGCCTTTGTGCAGGCCCGCCACGCCTCGGGGGCGGTGTCGGGCGCCAGGGGCAGCCACTCGCCGGGCTCGCCGTCGCTGTAGGCGCGGTGCACCAGCGTGAGCTGTGCGGTGGTCGGCACTTTGCGGCCCAGCGCGGCGGCGGCCAGGCGTGCCAGCAGCCCCTGGCGTTCGGGCACCTGCGCTACCGACAGGTAGAAGTCCCAGGTCTTCCAGACGGTGATGAACACGTTGTCATCGCGCTGGTCGCCATCAGCGTCCACATGCCGCTGGCACAGCGAAAAATCGGTCTGCTGAAACCACCCGGTGGCCGTGTGCTCCTTGGGTCCGATCACGGGTGTACGCACTGCGGCGAGGATGTTGTGCACGCTGATCGCCTCATTGGCAAACAGGCCTGCCTCCAGTGGCAGGGTGGCGTGGATCTCGGCGCTGCTGCGCGTGGCGTTCTCGCCCGCACGCACGGCGGCCACCACGCGGGGGCGGCTGAGCATGCCGCTGATGCCGCTCTCTCCGTCGCCGCTGGGGTCATGGAACTCGGGCGCGAACACGATGCCCGCGATCTCGCTTGCGAACTCCGCAAGGTGCGGCACGCTGCGCACCTCGTCCATGAGGAACTCCACCTGCTCGGGCCCGGTGATGTCCACGTGGTACTCATCAGAGAACAACGCCACCCGCGCGGTGAGCCCACCACGGACGGTGAGCCCGCCATGGTTGTAGTGGCCCCACAGGAGGCCGGCCACCTGCAGCGCGCCCTGCACATAAAACAGCTGGCCGCCCACCACGGCGTTGTGCATGCGCGCATCGCCCAGTACGACCAGGTGCGTGGCGCCATCGGTGTCGTCGCAGGTGAGCGCGCCGTCGATCTGCAGATGCCCTTCGATCAGGATCAGAAAGGGCTGGCCCGTGGGAGCTTGGTTGGTGTTGTTGCCGCCCTGCAGCAGTGCCCGCAGCGGGCTGCCACTGGCCAGGGGCGCATCCAGGTGCAGCTCGGGCACCTGCACATCGCCCGTGATGCAGAGCACGGTTTCCGTGGCCAGCGCGTCCGGGTCCTCTGCAAGGCGCTGGGCGATCCAGCTGTCGGCAGGCAGTCGGGCGGCCACGTCGGCCAGCGGGCAAAGTCGGGCAGTGGGCATGGTGTGTCGGGGCGAGGGGACAACGGGCGGGGCATCGTACACCGCGCGCCACGTGGTTTTTGCTTTGCGCAGAGAATGATGTGTTGTCTTATTAGTTGCCATCCATGACGCAAAACTCTCCCGTCTTTGAAGTCCTTCCCCGTGACCTGTCTGCCTACCGCCAGGGCAATGTGGGTATCGACTACGTGCACCGTTTTGAATCGGGCCAGCCGGGCCCCCACGTGCTCATCAATGCACTCACGCATGGCAACGAAATCTGCGGCATGGTGGCGGCCACGCATCTGCTGGACACGGGCGTGCGCCCGCGCATCGGCACGCTGACCATCAGCTTTGCCAACGTGGCGGCGTACGCATCGTTTGACCCGACCCGCCCGTTTGAAAGCCGCCAGCTGGTGCACAACCTCAACCGCATCTGGTCCGCCGGTGAGCTGGACGGCACGGCCGCAAGCCCGGAGCTGGACCGCGCACGGGTGCTGCGCCCGGTAGTGGCTGCGGCCGACCACATCCTGGACATCCACTCCACCAGCCAGGACGTGCAGCCTTTCTGGGTGTACCCCGCCTATCCGCGCAATGCCCAGGTGGCGCTGGCCATCGGCCGCCCGCCCGTGCACCTGGTGATGCCCAGCGGGCTTGGTTCGGGCACGCCGCTCATCCAGCATGGCCGCCATGGGCAGGCGGAGAGCGAAGGAGTGGCTTTGGTGGTCGAGTGCGGCCAGCATTTCCGCCAGTCGGCGGCCGACGTGGCCACGGCCGTGGCGCTGGATTTTCTGGCGCACTTCGGGCTGGTCGAAGCCGCTCCCTACCGCCCCGCCCCGGGCCCGCAGCGCCGCTATGAACTGCTGGAGACCTGCATGGTGCGCACGCCGGACTTTCGCTTCACGCGGCCTGTGCAGGGCTTCGAGGTGTTTGCCCAGGGCGAACTCATCGCCACCGATGGCCCGCACGAAATCCGCGCGCTGTGCGACGACTGCACGGTGCTGATGCCCACCCGCGAACCCATCGTGGGCCGCGAAGCGGTGTATCTGACCCGGCCGATCTGACCGGCAATCACCGGCAAGCTCAGAAGGACGATCCGGGCTGCGCGAGGAAGGCAATCTCCTGCGCGGTGGACGTGCGCCCCAGCACCACGTTGCGGTGCGGGTAGCGCCCGAAGCGCGCAATGATGTCGCGGTGCAGCACCTCGAACTTCAGGTTGTTTTCCAGCCCTGGCTGGTCAAACAGCACCATCGCCTGGGCGTGGACCACCAGCGACTCGCTGTGCATGTAGGGCATGTAGGCAAAGGCGCGTTCGGCGGGGGCCAGTGCCGTGTCATGCTGCCCGGCCACCAGTTCCTGCGCCAGGGCCAGCGCCTGGGTGTCCTGCGCAAATGCGAGCGGCGAGCCCCGGTGGATGTTGCGCGAGAACTGGTCCAGCACCAGGATTTCCGCCAGGCGGCCCTGGGGTGTGCTGCGCCAACTCCACAACTCGCACTGCCGCGCCGCTTCCCAGGTTGCACCGAAGCGGACACGGATCATCGCGTCGATGGCGTCCTCTTGTGCGAAGTGCTGGGTGGGGGTGAGTTCTTCGAACCAGAAATGAAGGATGTCTTCGGCGTGCATCGTGGTTTTTGAATGAAATAGGGCTCTAGCGCTTGATCATAAAGCGCTAAAAGCTATCAATTTCATAGTATCCGGTGCTGCCGCGCTGTGGGGCTCACCGACTGTCCTGCAGACGGATTTTTCCGTCGCGAACGTACTGGTTGAACTGGTCCTTCGGAATCGCGGCGGAGCCGACGGCATCGTTGTCGGCAGTCCAGCTCAGGGTGGTGCTGTCTTTGGAAGGCTCCAGCTCCACGGGGCCTTTCGGAATGGTCAGGGGGGCTCCGTCACCCGGGGTGTAGGTGACGTGGCCTGCAATGGTGGCGTGCTGGGTCATGGCGAAATCCTTTGCGGCGATGCCGATGTGATGGAGCTTCCATTGCACTGCGCGCACGCGCACCGGGGTGTAAGACCATGCCGTGCGACGGCGCGGGCAGGTGCCGCCACGTCCAAGGTCTTTCGTTGTGCATGCTCAGCACACGAAACTGGCACGGCCCAGGCCAGTGCCACCGTGGAACTGGCTTTGCCAGGCCACCGGTGGCGTCCCCCTCCCGCGCAGCGAGAGAGGGGGAAGGCGCCGAAGGCGACTCAAGGGGAGCTTCACCTCACGGAGGCACCACCGCCTGCGTCCGCTCCTGCCGCACCAGATACAGCCCGCTGCCGATGATGATCGCGCCACCCAGCAACGTGGAAACCCCCGGCACGGCCTGCCACAGCACCCAGTCGAGCCCCATGCCCCAGGCCAGGGCTGTGTATTCAAATGGCGCCACCACCGATGCCTGCCCGTGCCGGAACGCCTCGGTGATCGCCAGCTGCCCCAGAAACCCCGTGACCGCCAGGCCCGCCACCAGCGGCCAGTGCGCCTGCGCCACACCCACCCAATTGGGCCAGGCCAGCGTGCCTGCACCCAGCGCCAGGAAGGCCGTGGTCCAGAAAACCAGGCTGGCGCTGGAGTCCGTGCGGCTGAGCACGCGCCCCGTGATGGCCGACACGGCATACCCACACGCCGCGCCCAGCACCGCCAGGGCGCCCAGCGTGAAAAAGGCCTCCTGGCTGGGCCGCAGGGCCACCACCACGCCCACCATGCCCAGCGCAATCGCCACCCAGTGCGCGGCGCGCACCTTCTCGCGCAGCACCACGGTCGACAGCGCCGTGATCAGCAGTGGCGCGATGAAGAACAGCGTGTAGGCCTCGGCCAGGCCCAGCTCTTTGAGCGCGTAGGTGAACAGGCCCAGCATGGTCACGTTGAGCACACCGCGCAGCAGGTGCAGCGGCCAGCGCACCCGGAGCAGGCCGGCCACCTCGCCACGCCACAGCACATACACCGCCACCAGCGGCAGCGCAGCCCAGCCGCGCAGCGCCGCCACCTGCATGGCCGGGTAGCTGGCCGACAGGGTCTTGAGCAGGGCGTCCATCAACGAAAAACACCCCACCGCCGCGACCATGGCCACGATGCCGCGCAGGTTGGCCGAGGCTGCCGCCTGCGCTGTGGTGGCCGTTGCAGTCGCAGTTGTGCTCGCGGTCGCAGTCGCGGCTGCAGATGCCGCAGGCTGAGCCTCGGAGTCGCTCGTCCGCGTCATGGTTGTACCGCCGCAGGAAGGCTGCAGGCTGTGGCGGGTGGCAGGATGGCAAACGGCGCAGGGGCTGCGCCGCCAAGGCAGCGGCGCTGCGCTGGAAGACTGTGCATGGAGTAACGGGAGGTGGCTGCCTGCGGCGCGTGGGCCTGCGCCGCAGCCAGGGGGTCGGTGGGCCAAAAAGTGTAGCGCAGCCCGCGCCAGCGAGCTGCCTCAGCTCGGCTCGGCCTGGATCAGTCCGACTTGTGGTTGGCTGCGTTGCGGCTCACCTTGTCGTGCAGCATCGGTATGGCCCACAGCACCGCCAGCGCCAGCACCGTGCTCAGCACGGCCGTGGCTTCGCGGCCCAGCCCGGCGGCCACCCCGATGGCGGCCGTGAGCCAGATGCCAGCGGCCGTGGTCAGGCCCTTGACCTGGCTTTCGGCATCGCCCTTGAGGATGGTGCCCGCGCCCAGAAACCCCACGCCCGCAATGATGCCCTGCAGCACGCGGCTGTTGTCCGCCGCTTCAATGCCGGCCTGCTGCGCCACCAGCACGAACAGGGCCGCGCCCATGGCCACCAGCATGTGGGTGCGCACACCGGCGGCCTTGCCGGCGTGTTCGCGCTCCCAACCCAGCAGCCCGCCCAGCAGCGCTGCCATGGCCAGGCGCACCACAATGCGCGTGGCCTGCTCCGCATCGGGCACGTCCGAGAATTCCGAGGCCACGGTGCTGGTGATCTGGTGCCAGAGGTCAGCCATGGCTGTGGTCCTCGCGCCCGGTGAATGGGGTGTGCGGTGTGGAGGGTTGTGTGGTCAGAGGGTGGCGCGCGCGTGGTGGCATGGCGGGGAGTCCAGCGGGTGGAAGGGGCGCAGCAACAGTGCTGCCCTGCGACTGTGCCGCCCCCGCCCTGGAGCGTCTACCGGTGGCGGGCGAGCGCGGGGGTAGGACAGTGCCGACGCTGCCCACGATGTGCCTGGTGGCATGTGGGCGCCAGGTTTTGATAAAAAATGGCACCTGGCGCTTGATGGGAAAGCGCTGATAGCTATCAAAAGTGAAGCATCTGAGGGTTGCAGTCCGTGGCCCCGTCCCTCCAGCGCTTCCCTCGCCCGTTTCTGCGGGTGGGGCACCTGCTGGGCGCTTGCGCCCCGGGGTGTCGCGTGTCACGATTTGCCTTGGTGCCCCGCAGCGGCCGCCGCTACCGGCGGGCGTGGTTCCGTGAGGAGTGTTTGCCATGACGCCCAAGTGCATTGTTCTGATCCAGGGCCACCCGGATGCGAGTGCGCCCCACCTGTGCCATGCGCTGGCGCAGGCCTATGCGCAGGGTGCCATTGCGGCCGGGCACGAGGTGCGCGAGATCGAGGTGGCCGCCATCGACTTTGCGCTGCTGCGCAGCCAACATGAGTGGGAGCTGGGCCTGCTGCCCGCCGTGCTCAAGCCTGCGCAGGCGGACATCGGCTGGGCGCAGCACATCGTGCTGTTTTTTCCGCTGTGGCTGGGTGACATGCCGGCCTTGCTCAAGGGCTTTCTGGAGCAGGTGGCGCGGCCCGGGTTTGCCTTCAACACCGAAGGCAGCAACCCCTTTGGCCGCAAGGGGCTCACCGGCCGCAGTGCCCGGGTGGTGATCACCATGGGTATGCCAGCGCTGGTCTACCGCTGGTACTTCCGCGCGCACAGCGTGAAGTCGCTGGAGCGCAATATCCTGGGCTTTGTGGGCATTGCGCCAGTGCACGAGACGCTGGTGGGCAGCGTGGAGCAACTGGGCGACGATGGGGTTGCCAAGTGGAAGGCGCGCATGCGCGCGCTGGGGGCCAAGGCGGCTTAGGCCGCAGGCTCAGTCCGTTGCGCGCCGCGGTGGCCTTCAGCCAAACGACCGCGCTGCGGCCAAGGCGCCCATGCGCTGGCTGATCGCAAAGAACTCTGCCACCGTCTCTTCAATGATCTGCTGGGCCGTCTTGACGGAGTCGATGAGACCGGCGGTCTGCCCCGCCAGCGCAGGCGCGGCCTCCATGTCGCCCTCAAAGTACACGCGCTGGATGCCCGCAAAGCTATCGGCGGGCATGAGGCCTGCCTCGTGGATGGCCTGGGTGCGCTGCGACTTGAGCGCGCGGATACAGGGGCTGGCCTTGGTGTTGAGCATCCAGGTGCCGGTCACGCCCGCATCGACGATGGCGTTCTTGTAGTTGGCGTGCACGGGGCTTTCGGCGCAGCTCACAAACCTTGTGCCCATCTGTACCGCCTCGGCCCCCAGCGCAAAAGCCGCCGCCATGCCGCGTCCGTCGCAGATGCCACCGGCCGCAACCAGCGGCACCTCCACCCGCGCGCGGATGGCCTGCAGCAGCACCAGGGTGGAGACCTCTTCGGGGTTCTTGAAGCCGCCGCCTTCACCACCTTCGACCACCAGGCCGTCGATGCCTGCATCCACACACTTGAGCGCGGTATCCACCGTGGGTACCGCGTGGTAGACGGTGATGCCCGCATCCTTGAGCGGCGCGATGAACTTGGCCGGGCTGCCCGCCGAGGTGGTCACAAACTTCACGCCCGATGCGCAGACAAAACGCAGCATGGCGTCGTCTTTCAGAAAACGGATGGGCAGGTTCACGCCAAACGGCAGGCCGAGCGCGCTCATCTTCGTGATCTCGGCCTGGCAGTTGGCCGTCTCGCCGGAGGAGGTCTCGATGATGCCCAGCCCGCCCGCGCGGGACACCGCCGAGGCCAGCTGCGTGCGCGCGATCCAGCCCATGGGCGCCTGGATGATGGGGTAGCGCGCGCCGGTGTGGGCGAGGACGCGGTTGGTGGCGGGTGGGGTCATGAACGGAGTCTCCTGATTTTTGGAGAGCCCATTATTTCGACGGGCGTGGGGTCGCCGTGTCGCCCGGGTTACGGTGCTCCGGGCGTCCTCGGTGTCTCTTCCCATGGCAACCGTTCAAACAGGCGTTGCCAGTCGGCGCTGGGGCTGGTGTTTCTATCCTCTGCAGTGGTTTTCCCGGCACCCCATCCAGCAAGCCCTGGCCATGGCAGCCCGCTGTCAAACGTCATCGCCACCCCCGACACCGGGTGCGGCACCGTCAACTGCCACGCATGCAGCCACAGCCTTTGCTGCCCCAGCCGCTCGGCCCACCAGCGGTTGAGGGGGCCTTTGCCGTGTGTCGCGTCGCCCAGGATGGGATGCGCCAGGTGCTTGAGGTGGCGGCGGATCTGGTGGCGCCGCCCGGTGGTGGGGATGGCCTCGACCAGCGAGGCGCGGGTGGTGGCAAAACGCGCGTCGCTGGTTTCGGGTAGCGTGAGCTGCGCCAGGCGCCGAAAGCGGGTGTGGGCGTCCTGCACTGCCGCATCGGCCGGGGCATCGTCGGGCTTCAAGGCGTGGTCCACCTCGATGGCCCCGGGCGCCCAGCCGCGCACCATGGCCAGGTAGCGCTTGTGCGTGGCGCCGTGCTCAAAGGCCTGTGACAGTGCTCGCGCCGCATCGCTGTGCAGCGCCATCACCAGCACGCCGCAGGTGCCCTTGTCGAGCCGGTGCACGGGGAACACATGCTGGCCCAGCTGGTCGCGCAGGGTCTGCATCACAAACCGCGTCTCGCCCGCGTCCAGCCCTGTGCGGTGCACCAGCCAGCCCGCAGGCTTGTAGACGGCCACCAGGTGCTCGTCGCGCCAGAGAATGTGCAGAGGAGGCATGGAAGAAGAGAGAAAAAATGACGCGAGAAACTACGGACGGAGGCCCAACCGCACGACGGCATGGCCGATGCCGGGGGGCTGGGGCTTATCGGGGGGCATCGTTTTTACTACACGGCGGAGGGCAGGGCGCCCGCATGGCTTGGCCTGCACACTGCTGACAGATTCTGGCAGCAGGGGCGATAAGCTCCCGGTCCACCAGAGGGGGCTTCATGATCCATCGCTTTCAATGCCAGTGTGCCAAGGTCGTCGGCGAAGTGGCCGACACGCGCTCCGCCATCCACGCCATCTGTTATTGCCGGGACTGCCAGGCCTATGCCCACCATCTGGGGCAGCCCGACGCGGTGCTGGACGCTCTGGCCGGCACCGAGGTGGTGGGCACGCATGCCCGCAACGTGTCTTTCACCAGTGGCACCGACCAGCTGGCCTGCGTGTCGCTGTCTGAGGCAGGATTGCTGCGCTGGTATGCGCGCTGCTGCAACACCCCCTTGGCCAATACGGGGCGCGACTGGCGCATGCCCTATGTGGGCCTGGTTCATCTGTGCCTGCGCGCGGGCGGCGCACCGCTTGCGCCTGCGTTTGTGCCAGTGCAGATGCACCTGGAGACCGCCAGCGCCAAGGGCACGCCGCCCCGCACGGGCTGGAGCCAGCTGAAGGCGCTGCTGGGCTTCATGCCCCGCATTGCCGCAGCGCGTTTCAATGGCAGCTACCGCCGCACACCTTTCTTCACAGCCGCTGGCGTGCCCGTGGTGGCGGTGCGTGTGCTGTCCGCCGCCGAACGCGAAAGGGCCATGGCAGCGGTGTAGCAGCTGGGCCGGGTGCAGTAGTTCTCTGCGCCACCAGCCATGCGCCAGGGCGTGCCAGAATGCCGACGGTTTACCGTGGAGCCCCCTGGCCTGGGTGCATGTGCATCGACCCGCGCTGCACTCTTCGCCAAACCGAAAAACAAAACAAGGAGACCCCATGTCGGCAGGAGACTGGAAAGACATGTATGCCGCCGCCGTGGCGGGCGACCTGGCGCTGGTGCGCCACCACATCAGCGCTGGCGTCAACCCCAACTACCAGCATCCCGAGATTTTGTGCACGCCGCTGGTGGCCAGCCTCATCCACGGCCACAACGAGATCGCGCACTACCTGCTGGCGCATGGGGCGGACCCAGAGCTCAAGTCCGACTTTGATGACATGACGCCCCTGCAGGCCGCGCGCCGCTACCAGCGCAGCGAGTGCATTACGCTGCTGCAGGCCCGGGGCGCCCGAGAAGAGCGTAAGCCGTTCTGGTGGCGCTGGCTGCCGGTGTAGCGGCGAAGCCCGCCCACAGACGGTAGAGCCCGCGCTGCCCAGGCCAGCGGCCGCCGTGCAAGGGCCGCCCCACCGCACGGGCGGCGTCCCCCCTCGGGAGGAAGGCGAATTAGGGGGGACTTATTTCCTTCGCCCGCATCTTGGCAGCGATGTATTCGCCGTGCGTTACGTGCAATAGCCCGGCCACCTTGCTGATGGTGTGCATCTCGTTTTCATCCAGGCGCGAGTCGGCGTACGCCACCTGCCACATGGCCTCGACCAATTGCACTTTCTGTGGCTGCGTGAAGTGCTCGTTCAGGCTGCCGGTGAAACGCTGGTAGTCGTAGGCGCTTTTGGAGGTGTTCACGGCCAGCTCCAGCAGGCGATCCACTTCATCGTCCGCCAGCCCGAACTTGCCGCGCAGCGCCGTGACCATGGCTGTGCGCTCGGCTGGGTCCATGGCGGCATCAAACCGCACCACCTCCACCAGTAGCACTGCAGCGGCCAGTTGCACTGCGTGGGCGCGCTCGTCGCTGGAGGGGGCTGCGTTGGGCTGCATCAGGCTGTCGAGCAGGTCTTTGAGGGTCTGGAACATGGTGGTGGCCTGGTGGCAAAAGCGAGGTGATGGAGGGTGGAGGCGAAGCGGGCGGGCTTGGTTCCCAGGCGGGCAGGCGGCTACCTTGGTCATATAGCGTTCGCAGTGCGCCACCACCCCGGCGACAATTGCAGGCCATGACGAAGAAAACCATCCTCCCCCTGCAACTGCTGGTTGCCCCCGACAAGAACGATCCCCAGCCGCTCATCCTCTACCACGGGCGCAACTGTCCCGATGGTTTTGGCGCGGCGCTGGCCGCATGGTTGTACTACGGCGACCAGGCCGAGTACGTGGGGCTCGACCACGGCGATGTCAAGTCCGTGGACGACCTGCCGCCCGTGCAAGGCCGCGCGGTCTACATCCTGGACTTCTCTTTTGCCACCGAGGTGATGACCGCCATCGACGAGCGCGCCGCCAAACTCGTGATGCTGGACCACCACAAGAGCGCCGCCGAAAAGCTTACCGGCTTTGCCTGCCGCTGCGGTGTGGTGCACTTCGACATGAGCAAGTCGGGCGCGCGCCTGGCGTGGGAGTTCTTTCACCCGCACGAGCCCATGCCCGCGCTGTTCAAGTACGTGGAAGACCGCGACATCTGGAAGTGGGAATTTGCCGAGAGCGCGGCGTTCCTTTCCGCCCTCGACATGGAAGAGCAGGGCTTTGCCCGCTGGCGCGAGATTGCAGCCTTCACGCCCGAGCAGCTCACCCTGTTCATGGCGCGTGGTGCGGCGATGGATGAGAAGTACCGCAAGCTCTGCGCCGATATTGCCGAAGGCGCGCAGCCGCTGGTGTTCAACGGTATCACCGGGCTGATGGTGAACGCACCCGGCATGTTCCACAGCCTGGTGGGCGACATCCTCTCGGCCAAGACCGGCACCTTTGCGCTGATGTGGAGCGCGGGCGACAAGGGCGTGAAGGTGGGGCTGCGCGCACAGCGCAACTTCGACTGCATCGCGCTGGCCGAAAGCATGGGTGGCGGTGGCCATGCGCAGGCCTGCGGTTTCAAGATGAAGGTCGAGCGCCTGCCTGAGCTGCTGACCGGCACCTTCAATGCCTGAAGCTGGGGCGAAAATTTGAGTAGAAATGGCTGTTGGCGCTTGATGAATAAGCGCTGATAGCTATTAAAAATATAGCTATCGAAGGTAGGGCGCTGGGGTGTGGCTACACAAGCCGAAGATCCGCGCCCTTCGTTCCCGGAAACACCCGTGCCACGGCGGCGGCGTTCAGCCCATACATCCGCGCGAACAGCCCGCCCAGCACGCTGCGGTAGTCGTTGAGCACCGGGTAGTCGCGGTTCTGGAACAGCGTGCTGGCGGTGAGCGCCTGCTGTTCGCCCGCAATGCGCCCGCCGCCCACGCCGCCGCCCAGCACCCAGAACACGGTGCCGTGGCCGTGGTCGGTGCCCCGGTTGCCGTTCTCGCGGAAGGTGCGGCCGAACTCGCTGACCACCACGACCACGGTGGATTTCCACGCCGGGCCCATCTCGTCGGCAAAGCCGGCCAGGCCCCGGCCCAGTTCCTCAAAACGGTTGGCCAGCGGCCCCGTGGCCGCACCCTGCGCCACATGGGTGTCCCAGCCGCCCACGTCCACAAACCCTAGCTGGTAGCGCGTCTGCATCAGCCGCGCCATGCGCCGGGCCGTGCCCTCGAAGCCTTTGGTGGAGAGCGCGTTGCGGCTGGCCGCCTCCATCTCGCCCTGCATGGTGCGGGCCACCTCATCGCGGGTGGCAAAACCTTCGTTCACAGGCGTGGCCAGCGCCGTGCCTCGGTACATGGATTCGATGAGTTCGGCCTGCCGCGCATCCACGCCGGTTCGCCCTGCGCCCGCACTGAGCGCCGTGTTGGGCACATCCACCGCGCCGCGCAGCACCAGCGGCAGGGTGCTGGTAAAGGCCATGGGCTGTACGGCCTGCAGCAGGCGCGCCAAGCGTTCGTCGCCTGCTGCTGCGGTGGCGGTGGAATCTGAGCCTGCGCGCGGGTTCAGCTCGGCCACCAGCCGGTTCAGAAAGCCCGATCGGAAGTCGCGCCGACCGCCCAGCGGCTGGCCCAGCTCCATGCTGTCCTGAGTATCGAAGTGGCTGCGCGAGAGGTCGTCCGTGCCCGCAAACGGCACAAAGGCCAGCTGGCGCTTTTGGTACAGCGGCAGCAACGATGGAGCCAGCGCAGGGTGCAGGCCCCAGTCGGCCGTGAGCTCCAGCGCGCCGCCGTCCTGCCCGGGTCGGGCGATGGCGATGTTCGGGCGCGTCTCGTAGTAGTAGCTGCTGGCCGTGGGCACAAGCAAGCTGGCGCAGTCATAGCCACCGCGCAGGAACACGAGCAGAAAGCGCGCGTCCTGGGCGCGGGGGGCAGCCATCGCGCTGGCGCTGTACACGCCGAGGGCGCTGGCGCCCAGGGCTTGAAGAAGGTGTCTGCGTTGCATCGTGATCTCCTCAGCCGTGCATGAATTCCGGAGATGCGAGGAACAGCAAGTTCCACTCGCGCGGCGACGCCGCCTGTGCCAGCGCATTGCGCGTGGCGGCCGACCAGGTGGACTGCAGGGCGCGCACATAGGCACTCTGCGCCAGCGGCGGGGGCGTGCGCTGCGATGCGGACTGCTCGGCCATCCTCATCTCCTTCTCGCGCGGGGTGGGCATGGGGGTGGTGGCCACCCCGGCACCGATGGCGCGTGCGATCTCGAACCTGGTGGACATCTGTCCCGAGCCCTTCCATGCCGCAGCGTCCAGCGGGTAGCCGTCGGGCGTGGCGCGGCCGTACAGGGGCTCGGCCAGGCGCTGCAGCCAGCCCAACGCAGGCTCGGTGCCGGGCAGTACAGCGTCGCCGTGCGCCAGGCGCAGGCCCGCCAGCACGTAGTGCACCGGGTCGCGAAAACGCTGGCCCAGCGATGCGCGAAAGTCTGGCGTGTTGAAGAGCGTTTCCAGCACGGCAGCAATGTCGCCATCGGTGCGTTCAAAGCTGCGGGCCAGTGCCTGCAGCAGCGCAGGGGGCGGGTTATCACCCACCAAAAAGAGCGCGATCTTGCGCGTGATGAAGCGCGCGGTGGCCGGGGCGCGCGCCAGGCGGTCCAGCGCCTCGTCCACCTCGGCCAGGCCTTCGGCGCGCAAGGGTTGGCCCAGCAGTGTCTTGGGGTCCCAGTCGTGGCGCTGAGGGTTGAACTCAAATAGCCCCTGGCGCACGTAGTGGCGGCGCAGTGCGGGCTTGATGCGCGGGGGCTCTTCGCCGGGCGGGCGCTGCGCTACGCCCACGCCGGTCAGCACGCGCGCCAGCTCCTGCACGTCCTGCTGGCTGTAGCCACCGTCCACGCCCAGCGTGTGCAGCTCCATCAGCTCGCGGGCGTAGTTTTCGTTGATGCGGCCGGCGGCGTTCTGTGCGTTGTCCAGGTAGCGCAGCATGGCCGGGTGGCGCACGGTGGCACCCAGCAGGTCGCGAAATCGGCCCAGCGCATGGGGGCGCACGGCGCGCTCTTCGTAGTCGCCCACCAGTGCGCGCAGGCTGCCCTTGCCCGCGAACACGTTGAAGTGGTTCATCCAGAACCAGGTCATCTTTTCGCGCAGCTGGGCGGGCGAATACAGCGCGCGCAGCACAAAACGCGCAGCGGCTTCCTGCTGCAGGGCGCGCATGTCCTGTTGCCAGTCCTTCAGCGCGGCCTTGCGTTCGTCCTCGGTGGGCCTGGCCTTGGCCGCACGGTTGCGGGCGTCCATATCTGCCGCCAGCGTTTCAATGGGGGTGCGCGAGATGGCCATGGCGTCGATCTGCGCCTGGGCCTCGCGGGGCAGCGCGGCGTTGGCACCCGGGCGCAGTTGCGCCGCCAGGTAGGCGCCAATGCCCATAGCGCCCAGGGCCTGCGTGCCCGACACGGTGCAGCCCCAGGTCACGCGGTCCAGCAGGCGGGCCAGGGTGGGTTCGTCGGCCGCGCTCCAGGTGCCCGGGCCCGTTGTATTGGGCACTGCGGCTGCGAGGGGCGCGGCCTGTGTGGCAAGTGGGGCGCCAAAGACGGCGCAACCCGCCAGGCCGAGCAGCAGGGTGCGGCGGTGGAGGTGCAGTGGGTAAGTGGGGGTCATGGAGCCTCGCGGGCAGCCGGCAAATGGCTGTCCGCATGGTGCCGGCGCCACCACCCGCATGCAAGCCCGCACGGCGGGTTTTACCTGCGCGACACAAACGCCAGGGAGGATGTATCGAGGGGTATCTCCAAACCCCCAGGCACGATCGTCTTAGAACAGGTTCTCAGTGCTATGGCGCTGCGCCCGTGGCCTGTGCGGCCTCTTCAAAACGGTCCACCTTGCGCAGGGTCTGGAACGCCAGCATCCAGCCGCCCACTACCCCGAGCGTGCACAGGCCGCCCACGACGGCAGCGGGCACCACGCCAAACCATGACGCGCTGGTACCGGCGCGGAACTCGCCCAGTTCGTTGGATGAGCCGATGAACAGCATGTTCACCGCATTCACCCGCCCGCGCATGGTGTCGGGCGTGGAGAACTGCACCAGCGCCCCCCGGATGTACACGCTCACCATGTCGGCCGCGCCCGCCACCAGCAGCGCCGCAAACGACAGCCAAAACAGTGTGGACAGCGCAAACACCAGATTGGCCACGCCGAACACGGCCACTGCGATGAACATGGTGCGCCCCACATGGCGGTTGAAGGGGCGCATGCTCAGGTACAGCCCTGCACCCACCTCACCCACGGCCATGGCACTGCGCAGTGCGCCCAGGCCGGCGGGGCCCACGTGCAGCACTTCTTGCGCATAGATGGGCAGTAAGGCCACCACGCCACCCAGCAGCACGGCAAACAGATCCAGCGAGATGGTGCCCAGGATGATGGGCCGGGTGCGGATGAAGGTGATGCCCGCGCCAAAACGCTGCCACATCGTGCCTTGCGCGGGGCCGGGCGCCGTGGCGTGCGCCACGACCACGCGCAGCAGCAACACCACGCCCAGCACAAAACACGCGCAGCACACGGCATAGGTCAGCTCGCCGCCGCCCAGCGCATACAGCAGCCCGCCAAGCAACGGCCCACCAATGCTGGCCACGCGCATCAGCATGCTGTTGGCGGCGATGGCCTGCGCGAGCTGGCCGCGCGGCACGATCTGCGGCAGCAGGCTCTGCATGGCCGGGCCCGAAAAAGCGCGTGCGCAGCCGTACAGCACCAGCACCGCATAGATGCCCGCCACGCCGCTGGCCCCATGGCCCGCCAGCCACCACAGCAACGCACTGCACACCGCGCCCACCGACCAGGCGAGCGCCAGGATGCGCCTGCGGTCAAAGCGGTCGATCAGGTCACCCGCTGGCAGCAGCAGGCACAGCATGGGCAGGAACTGCGCCAGGCCCACATAGGCCAGTGCCAGCGGTTCGCGCGTGAGGTCATACACCTGCCAGGCCACCACCACGGCCTGCACCTGGGTGGCCACCACGGCCACCACGCGGGCGATCAGAAAGGAAATGAAGCCGGAGTGGCCGTAGACGCTGGAGGTCTCGGCATCGGGTGCTGCAGGGGGGGAATGGGGGACTGTCATGAAAACGGAGCGGGCTCGGCCCGGGGCAGCGCGTGCTGTGGGGCCAGATGGGAAAGACCCTTGGATGCTAGCGGTTGTGCCGCCTGCACGCTGAGCGCTTGGGGAAAGACCCGCAGAAACGGGCCTTCAGGTTTTGCCCTGGCCCGCCGATAAGGCAGAGAGGAAGAAGCGGGTTTCCGGCCTGGGCGCTGCTGCTGCGTGGGGCTGGGCGTGCCGCTTCGCCCGGTTTTTACCGTTTGTCTATTTATTCATCTACTTTGACCAGGAGTCCCCGGGGCGTGCCATGGCGTTGACGATCAACACCAATGTGATGTCGCTGAATGCGCAGCGCCGGCTTGGCGGTGCGCAGAGCGACATGGCCACGACCGTGCAGCGCCTGTCCTCGGGCTTGCGCATCAACAGTGCCAAGGACGATGCGGCGGGCCTGGCGATCTCCGAGCGGTTCACTTCGCAGATCCGGGGGCTCAACCAGGCGGTGCGCAATGCCAACGACGGCGTGTCGCTCATGCAGACGGCCGAGGGAGCGTTGCAGAGTGTCACGGCCAGCCTGCAGCGCATCCGTGAGCTGGCCGTGCAGGCAGCCAACGACACCAACAGCGCGGCCGACCGGCAGGCCATCCAGGCCGAGGTCACGCGGCTGGCGCAGGAGATCGACCGCACCGGGCGCACCACGCAGTTCAATGGCATGGACGTGTTCGACCGCTCCGAGGCCAGCGTGGTGGGCGACGAGAACCTGCTGGCCGTGTTCGATGGCCTGACCAGTGCCGGCAGCTGGCTGGAGAGCAGCGAGAACCTCATCCGCAGCTACTACGGCATCGAGGCGGATGGCGCGGCACTGGACATCCGCTACACCGGCTTCACCGACAACGCGGGCGGCGTGGCCGCCTATGTGCAGGTCACCGGCTTTGACGGGCAGGGGCGCGGCAACAACCTGGTGCTGCAGGTGGACATGGCCGACTTCGTGCCGCCCAACATGCCCAATGGCGGCAGCGCGCCGTACTACAACGACCGCATCATCGGCCATGAAATGGTGCACGCCGTGATGGCCCGGTCCACCCACTGGCAGGACATCACCAGCAACCACCTGTGGTTTGCCGAAGGCTCGGCCGAGTTCATCCAGGGCGCCGACGAGCGCGTGCGCGGCGACGTGGCCAACCTCGGCGTGGCGGCCGTGGTGGCGGCCATTGGCGGGCCCACCAACACCAGCGAGTTCTACTCGGCCAGCTATTCGGCGGTGCGCTACATGCACGACCGCATCAAGACCGCGGGCGGGACGGGCATCAAGGACGTGCTCAGCTACATGGGCAACAACCCCGGCGCCACGCTGGATGCCGCCATTGCCGCCGCATCGGCAGGGGCCTTTACCAACGGGGCGGACGTGCTGGCGCAGTTCGCGCTCAATGGCGCGGCCTTCATCGGCACGTTTGATTTGAACAATGCCGACACCGGCGCCATTGGCGGTGCCGACGTGGACGGTGGCATGGTGCGCGATGCCAAGGCGGCCATCCCCAACCAGGGAAGCCGTTCGGGCAAAGACGCGCTGCAGGGCTTTACCGAGACGTACGAAAACATTGCGACCTCTGGCAGCGCGATCAGCACCAAGGTGTTCCAGGTGGGCGCCAATGCCAACCAGACGCTGGAGACCCGCGTGGGTGCTGTGGGCCTGGGGGCCATGGGGCTGCGCAACACGCTGGATGTCACCACGTCGGCCGCGCAGACCATCGTGTCGGTGGACCGCGCGCTGGATTACGTGAACAGCCAGCGCGCTGTCATCGGCGCCCAGTCCTCGCGCCTGGAATCGGCCATTGCCAACCTGCAGATCGGCAGCGAAAACCTGTCCGCCAGCCGCTCGCGCATTGTCGACACGGATTTCGCGGTAGAGACCGCCAGCCTGGCCCGCCAGCAGATCCTGCAGCAGGCGGGCAACGCCATGGTGGTGCAGGCCAACCAGATGCCCCAGGGCGTGCTGGCGCTGCTGCGCAGCTGATCCACTCTCCAGGAGCCGCCTGTCGTCAACGCTGGCTGTGCCGGTGCCGATAGTCCCACGGGGCCAGTGGGCGCCGCTGCGACCACAGGCCCGCGCCGCCGCTGCGCGCCTGCCGCTGCAGCGGTGCCAGGTGCGGATGCGCGGCTGCATAGGGCGTGTACACCCAGGCCAGGCCCGCGCGCACCTGGGCCGTGGCCACATCGGCGCCACCGCAGCGCACATTGGCCACCGTGCGGCCATAGCTGTCTTCGTCCACCGGTTGCAGCGCGGCGCGCTGCCTGAAGCACAGGCGTGCCAAGTTCTGCCGCGACTTCTGACCGAACGCCTGGCGCGACTCGGGCGCGTCGATGGCGGCGATGCGCACCTTGACCTGGTGGTAGGCGCCGGGCGCGCCGCAGCGCGCCGTCAGGGTGTCGCCGTCGCTGATGGCGACGACCAGGCAAAGCAAGGCAGCGAGTGGCATGGGGTGTTCAATGAGTGGGCAGCCCAGGCGCGCTTCGGCACAAGGACAGGGGGGGGCCGCCGGAATTTGCGTTAAATCGGGCGCTGGCGCTTTACTATTAATGGATTGTAGCTATCAATAGCATAGCTTTTTGGGTTTCTGCGTCTAACGGTGCCGAGCTGCCGGTGTGCTTGAGTGCATGCCGGATACGGTAGATATCCCAGGGATGCCGCCTCCCAACGCCGTGCGAAAATCCAGCGCCCTCGCCTGGCGGGTGCCTCTGTGAGTTGATCTCTGTTGGTCGATGCATCCAGCGCGCCGCAAGCAGACCGCAAGGGCGCAGGCCAGGAGGCTGCCGTGCCCGACGCCCATCTGGCGGCGCATTTTCCGGTCAGGTTCACGATCGCACGGCGCCGCCACCGTATTCCACCCACTGAAACTGCCGCAAGGCAAAAAACACTGCAGAAAGAGTTGTAGTTCATGTCCACTCCGCGCGTTCACGCCAGCCAGTTGCTCCTTACCCTGCTTGGAACCGCCCTGTGGGCTCCGGCCTCGCAGGCGGCAGATGTCACGATCAGGCCTGCAGCCGGATCGGGCTTCGCTATCAAGGATGCGAGCGGAACGCAGACCCGGTTCCGCGTGGACGAGGCGGGTGCCATCGCGGCCCCTGGCATCGCGGCTTCGCCCGCTGTGTCCAATGTCGTCTGCTACGGTGCGGCGGGCGTGCTGGGGCCGTGCCAGGCCTCAGCCGTGGGGGCCACAGGCCCGGCGGGACCGACCGGGCCTACGGGGCCTGCCGGAGCGACCGGCGCCACCGGGGCTGCAGGCGCGGGAGGGGCTGTGGGGCCGCAAGGCCCCGTCGGTCCTGCAGGCGCTACGGGATCGGTGGGATCAGTGGGTGCCACGGGCGCTGCGGGCATTGCAGGGCCGACCGGCGCTACCGGTTCTTTTGTGGGCAGCTACGCAGGCACTTGGTCTGCGGTCACGCTGTATGCCCCCGGCGCGCTGGTGACACAGGGCGGCTCAACCTACCTGCAGATATCCGCCACCGACTCGACCAATGTTGATCCGTCGGTGAGCCCTGCCGTTTGGACCGTGGTGGCTCTGGCGGGCGCCACCGGGGCGACCGGGGCCACGGGGGCCACCGGGGCAACAGGCGCTGCCGGTACGGCTGGGGCTGCTGGCGCCGCTGGGCCTGCGGGCGCGGTGGGCCCTGCCGGGGCTGCGGGCGCAACCGGGGCCACGGGTGCGACGGGGGCTACAGGCGCAACCGGCGATCTGACGGGTGCGGTCCAGTTCGCGGCAGCTTCGCAGCAGACGGCCAGCACCACCAACGCGCTGGTCAACCTCAAGCTCGTCGGTGCCAATACGCTGGGTTCACCTGGCACCACGCCCCTGCTGTCGCTGTCCGCCAGCGGCAACTACGTAGGCGGCCAAAGCCATGACAAGGAGCGCGTGCGGGTGGACAACGACGGCGCGATCCTCTCCGTGGGGGACTTCTCGGGCGGTGCCGGAGGCGCTCCGGCCGAAGGCAGCGGCACGCGGTTCTTGTGGTATCCGCAGAAGGCCTCCATCCGCGCCGGGCAGATCGACGGCACCCAGTGGGACGACGCCAACATCGGCCTGTATTCCACTGCGTTTGGCTACAACGCCCGCGCCTCGGGCGACTATGCCTTTGCATCGGGGCAGGGTACGGTGGCTGCCCAAGGCAATTCGGTGGCCATGGGCTTGTACAACGTCGCCTCCGGCTTTGCGTCGGTGGCGCTGGGCATGGGTGCGCACACCAACGCGCGGCAGGGTTCGTTCGTGTTCGCGGACCGCTCGTTCCCCACCTTTTGCGATGGCGGAGTTTCCTGCTCGCCAGAAACCTACTTCCGGGCGCCGGTGAACAACTCCTTCAACGTGCGGGCGGCTGGCGGTTTTCATCTGTACACCAATGCTGCGGCAACGACGGGCTTGCGCATGAGCTATTTGTCCAGCACCAACCAATACGGCAGCTTTGTCTGGGCGGACCGCTCCAGCGACGACGCGGTGGCGCCGACGGCCCAGAACCAGACCATCTTCCGCTCCAGCGGTGGCTTTACGGTCTACACGGATTCGGGGTTGTCTGCAGGTGTCACGGTAGGCCCCGGCGGCGGGTCCTGGTCATCGGTGTCTGACCGCAACCTCAAAGAGAACTTTGCCGCCGTCGATGGCGAAGACGTTTTGCGGCGCCTGCGCACGGTGCCGGTGACCACCTGGAACTACAAGACCGAAGGCCGCGCGGTGCGCCACATGGGTCCCATGGCGCAGGACTTTTCGGCGGCTTTCCACCTGGGGGACAGCGACACGAAAATTGCCACCATCGATCCAGACGGCGTGGCGCTGGCTGGCGTGCAGGCGCTGGACAAGCGCTCGGTGGAGCAGCAGCAAAAGATCGACGCCCTTCAGAAAGACCTGAAAGCGAAAGAAGAAGCCCTGGCAACCCTGGGCCTGCGCTTGCAGCGGCTGGAGGCACTGCTCGCCCTGCCCAAGAGCAACTAACGGGGCTTTTCCGGTTGCAGGGTGGACGCTCGGATTTCTGCGGCGTCGCGTTCTTTCGTGAAGATGCCCGGCGCAGGTGCGCCTCCATCCTGTATGGTGCATGCTGCGCGCTCCGGCTGTGCCCGATCGCCAATAGGCACTTTTGGAACATGGAACTGTGGCCGGCTTTGCCTCTCACACCACCGTTGGTGCGCAGCCTCTATCACTGGCGCCAACGATGATGACCAATGACCCAGAAGGAGTACCGGTTTTGAGCTTTCCTGTAACAACCAGAAACTCCCCAGGCGCTTGTAGTGTTCTTTGCACACCATGGCCCCTTCGCCGGTCCTCAGGTTTTCGCGCCGTGCAGGTCTTGGCAGGGATTCTGGCGGCAGTGTGGGTCCTGTCGGGTTGCATGGCCACGGGCGCAAAGACGTTTGGGGTGCAGGAAAACTTTGGTTCGGTGGCCACCTACTCGCGACTGTTTGACGCTACACCCCAGCAGACGTGCGAGGCATCGCGCCGCGCACTGCTGAGCCAGGGCTACATCATCTCCACCCACCAGGCGGAGCTGGTGGAGGGCAAAAAAAGCTTCCAGCCCGAAGCCGAATCGCACCTGCAGATGGTGGTGCGCGTGGTGTGTGTGCCCGAGGCCACGGACGGCAAGGTCAGCCTGGGCTTTGTGACGGCGCTGCAGGACACCTATGCCCTGCGCAAGACCAACAACTCGGCCAGCGTGGGCGTGGGCGCCATTGGCTCGGTGTCGCTGCCTTTTTCGGCCAGCAGCGAATCGCTGGTCAAGGTGGGCAGCGAGACCATCTCCAAGGACACGTTCTACGAGAGCTTTTTTGACCTGGTCAAGCGCTACCTCGTGATGGACCAGGCGCAAACGATCGGCGGTTGAAGCTGAGGCTCTGGGCGGGGGTCTCAGGCGTCACTCACTGCGCCAGCGCGCCACCTGCGCCCACCCCTGCGGCCAGTCGCCCAGGCCGCTGTCGGCATTGAGGTGGCCCCGCGCGCCCAGCACCACGTGCTCGGCGTTCCAGGCGCTCGCGCACTGCGCCGAAAAGCCAGGGGTGGAATACGGGTCGCTGGTGCTGCTCATCAGCACCCGTTTTGGCAGGGTAGGCAGGGCGGGTAGCTTGGCAGGCAGTGGCGAAAAACCTTGGGCGTCGGCCGGGAAATTCGGCCCGTCAGGGTCCGGCACGGCCACCAGCAGCAGCGCATGCACGGGCCGTGGGTGGCGTGCGGCCCAGTGCACCGCCACCAGGCAGCCCAGGCTGTGGGCGACCAGGATGGGGGGCTGCGGCGATGTGGCAATGGCGTCGTCGAGTGTGCGCACCCAAGTGTCGCAGTCGGGGTGGTCCCAGTCTGCTTGTTCCACCCGCCCCACGCCCGCGTGCCGGGTTTGCCACAATGACTGCCAATGCTGGGGGCCCGAGTTGTAGATGCCCGGGATGAGCAAAACAGGTCGTGTCGTCATCAAACTTCCTTGTTGTCAAAGCAGATCCATCACTGCCCGCCAACGATAGGAAACCGCCGCTGATTCGGCCAGAGGATCTCATCGGAAATCGGTCCTCCAAACCTTGAACTCATCGCAAGAAAACAAAGGAAGCACCGCCGTGGAGCTGGACAAAAAAGACCGACAGATCCTCATGGCCCTGCAGCACGATGCGCGGCAAAGCCTGTCGGCGCTGGGCAAGCAGATCGGCCTGTCGCAGCCCGCGATGAGCGAACGCGTGAAGAAGCTCGAAGACGCGGGCGTGATTGCCGGCTATGCGGCCCGCATCAACCTGGCCGCCGTGGGCCTGGGCCTGCAGGCTGTGGTGCGGGTGCGCACCACGCACGAACACATCCCGCGCTATGTGCAGCTTTTTCAGTCCCTGCCCGAAGTGCTGGACGCCGTGCGCGTGACGGGTGAAGACTGCTTCGTGGTGCGCTGTGCCTTCGGCCAGCCCGCCGACCTGGAGCGCGTGGTGGATGCGCTGGCGGCGTTTGGCAGCGTCTCGACCTCCTTGGTGCTGTCGCACCCCGTGAACAAGGCGGTGCCGCTGGATTGAGCTGATTTTTGCATCAAAAGAGCCGCTGACGCTGTATGGATAAGCGTAAGTCGCTATAAAAATAATAGCTATAAGACTGCGGCTATGGGTTGCGTTGTGGGGCTGGCGGCACCTCGTACCTCAGTTCCGCAAAGAGGCCGCCCAGCGTTGTGACCGACTGCAGGCGCAGCGCCGGTTGTGCGATCCGGCGCGGCAACAACGGCTTGCCCGCACCCAGCGTGACGGGGGCGATCTGCACGATCAGCTCGTCCAGCAGGCCCGCGTCATAAAACCGCCCCACCAGTTCGCCCCCGCCCACGATCCACACATTGCGCCCCGCTGCGGCCTGCACCATGGCCTGGTGCACCGGCCGCACATCACCTTGCACAAAGCGCACATCGGCACCCGGGATGGCGCGCAGCGTGCGCGAGCTGAACACCCACGTCGGCTGCGCATAGGGCCAAGGCTGGCCTGCGTCGATGGCGTGCCGGAGCATCCATTCGTAGGTGTGCGAGCCCATCGCCAGCGCACCCACATCGCGGATGAAAGCGGGGTAGCTGGAGCCCTCGATCTCGCCAAACTGCAGCAACCAGCCAAGGTCGTGGTCGGGCGTGGCGAGGAAACCGTCGAGGCTGGATGCGCCGTAGAACTGGGTCTTGCCGGGGTGGGGGTGGTTGCCTTGCGGGGGCACGGTGGGGGCTCCTCTCTGAGGGTGGGTACGTTCGCTGGCCCGGTGCAGGCGAAGCGGGTGCGGGCACTGTAGAGAGGGGCTGCTGACAACGGCCTGGCAGCAGATGTGCGCCCGGGGTCAGCCCGGGCTGCGGGCACCGGCCTGCAGGGCCAACACGGCCGCGACCAGCACGCCGGTGGCTTCTTCGGCGCTGAGCAGTCCGGCGCTCACGAATGCGCCGTTCACCACCACCGCGAGCTGGGCGGCGAGCTGCTCGGGGCGGGGTGCCTTCAACCGCACCGCGATGTCGTGCAGGCGGCCCCGCAGCGCCTGCATGTGCCGCTGGGCCACATGCCGTGCGGGGTGGTCCTGCTCGGCAAATTCAGCGGCCACGTTGATCTGGGGGCAGCCCCGGTAGTTGGAGCGGGCCAGGCGCTCGCCAATCCAGCGCATGTGGGCCTCCAGTTCACCGGCGGGGTCGTCGGCGAACTGGGCCGCCACGCTGTCCCATTGGTCCCAGAACTCGACATCCTCCCGCTCGAGGAAGGCCACGATGAGATCGTCCTTGGTGGGGAAGTAGCGGTACAGGCTCGTCTTGGCCACGGCGGCTTCCAGCACAACCAGGTCCACGCCCACGGCGCGCACGCCGCGTTCGTAGAACAGCCGGGACGCGGTGTCGAGGATGCGGCTGCGGACATCGGCGGCGGGCTCGGTCCCCGGGGCCGGGCCGCTGGTGGGGGAGAAGTCCCTGGTGGAACGTGAATTTGTGGTGCGCATGCTTGACATGATACAGACCTGTCTGTAATCTTCAACAAACAGACAGGTCTGTATCGTTAATTTCAACCACCCACCCAACGCAAAGGATGACCATGAACCCGCAACAACACCGCCCCATCGCCGTTTACGGCGCCACCGGCCACACCGGCCAATTTGTCGTGCGGGAAGCACAGCGCCGCGGGCTGCCCGTGGTGGCCGTGGGGCGCGACGCCGCCCGGCTGGACGAGGTGTTTGCGCCAGGCGTGCCCCGGCGCGTCGCCGATCTGGCTGACCCCACCAGCCTGGAACATGCCTTTGCCGGCTGCGCCGTGGTCATCAACTGCGCCGGCCCCTTTCTCGACACGGCCGCCCCGGTGGCGCAGGCCGCGCTGCAGGCAGGCTGCCACTACATCGATGTGACGGCGGAGCAGGCGAGTGCGCAAGCCAGCCTGGCCGATTTCGATGCACCCGCCCGCGCTGCGGGCAAGGTGGTGATTCCGGCGGCCGCCTTCTATGGTGGCCTGGCCGATCTGCTGGCCAGCGCACTGGCATCTGCCGGCGCCATCGACGAGATCACCGTGGCGATCGGGCTGGACCGCTGGTGGCCCACGGCCGGCACGCGCAAGACAGGCGAGCGCAACACAGTGCCGCGCCAGGTGGTGGCCCAAGGGCGCCTGGTGCCGCTGGTGCCTTCCGAGCACGTGCCGGACTGGGCGTTTGCCGCACCCCTGGGCAGCCAGGCCATGGTGGAGATTCCGTTCAGCGAGGTCATCACCATCGCCCACCACCTGCCGGTGGGCCACATCCGCTCGCTGCTCAACCGCTCGGCGCTGCAGGACATCCGCGACACCGGCACCCCGCCCCCCACCGCCACGGACGACAGCGGACGCTCTGCGCAGCGCTTCGAACTGATGGTGCAGCTGGTGCAGGGTGGACAGACCCGCACCGCTGGCGTCCGCGGGCAGGACATCTACGCCGTGACAGCGCCCATCGTGGTCGAGGTGGCCCAGCGCCTGCTTGCCCCTGCGTACGCACACAGCGGCGCGCTGGCCGTGGCGCAGGCGGTGGACCCGGTGGATCTGCTGCGCTCACTGCATGGCACGGCGCTGGAGGTGTTTGGAGAGGCCTTGCCTGCTTGATCCAGGCCCTCAGAACCTGTTCAAGATCTCTTCGGGGTCGCGCAAGCGCCGCAACGCCGCAGACCGCCCGGCAAGGCACTTGCCCGAAGGGTTGGCGTGAAATCGGGCGATTCGAAGCCCCAGCTGCTTGCATGGGCATGAGCCCATGCGGCGCATCCGAAGCATCCACTCTTCCCGATTGCACTCCAATGCGACCCCGGAAAAGAATTTGAACGGGTTCTCAGGGCAGCGCCACCGTGTCCGCCAGATGCCCATACACCGCCGCAATGCGCCGCAGGTGGCGCGACTCCGGGTGCGTGAGCAGCCACAGCTCGTTGTCGCACTCGGGCAGCGAGCCGGTGAGCGGACGCAGGTCGCTGCGGCCCTGGGCCAGGAAGGTGGGCAGCACGCCCACGCCCGCGCCCCGGGCCACCAGGTCCAGCACGGTGAGCAGGCTGTTCACACGGTAGGTGGGCTGCACCTTGGGGTACTGCTTTTTGCGCCAGCGCACCGAGGGGTGGTCGGGCATGGAATCGTCGGGCGCGACCCAGGCTGCACGGCCGGCTTCCACCTCCGACATCGCCACCGCGTTCGCCGTCGCCGTGTACAGGGCCGAGCGGATCATGCCCAGTTGCCGTCCCACCAGGTGCTGCGGCGGGCGTTTGGTGGCGCGCACGGCGATGTCGGTGTCGCGCCGCGTCAGGCTCACCAGTTCATTGCCCGCATGCAGTTCGTACACCAGGGCCGGGTGCCGGGGCTGCAGCACCTGCAGGGCGGGGGCGATGAGGCCCTGCAGGATGGTGTCAGTGGTGGAGATGCGCACCGTGCCCGAGACCTGCTCGGGCTGCGTCTGCGCGGCGGTGCGGGCGGCCTCCAGGGCAGCTTCCACACGCTCGGCCTGCTCTGCCAGGGCCTGGGCCAGCTCCGAGGCGCGGTAGCCCGCGCGCGAGCGCTCGAACAGCGGCTGCCCCAGCCCACGTTCGATGCGCTGGATGGCTCGGAACACCGTGGACGCATCCACGCCCAGCCGCTCCCCGGCCGCCGCCAACGTGCCGGTGCGCGCCATGGCCAGCAGCACCTCCAGCTCGGCAGCACCCAGTTGGTATTGCGCAGGTGCAATGGATGATTTCATAGATGCGTATTTTGTTTGCGTTGATGCAATCATAAATTCTGCCTGTCGCCGCATACAAATAGGTACCGATGGGTGCCAAGGGGCGACACCTCCCACCTTCTTTTTTGCACAGAAAGACCTGCCCCCCATGAAGCTCTACTACGCCCCCGGTGCCTGCTCGTTGGCCATCCACATCGCCCTGCGCGAGGTGGGTGTTCCCTTCGACCTGATCAAGGTCGATTTGGCCCACCACACCACCGAGACCGGTGCCAGCTACCTCGACATTTCGCCGCGTGGCTATGTGCCCCTGCTGGAGCTGGCCGACCAGTCGCGCCACACCGAAGGCGCGGCGCTGCTGCAGTACGTGGCCGACCTGGACCCGGCGCAGGCGCTGATCGGCAAGCCCGGCTCGCGCGAGCGCCTGGCCGTGCTGGAATGGCTCACCTTCATCAGCACCGAGCTGCACAAGGGCTTCAGCCCCTGGCTGTGGCACAAGGAGACGGCCGACTCCACGCGCCAGGCCGCCAAGGCCAAGCTGGCCGCGCGTTTTGTGGAGATGGATGGCGTGCTCTCGCACAGCGACTTCCTGGCGGGCGCGTACAGCGTGGCCGATGCGTATGGCTTCACCATCGTCAACTGGTCCCACCTGCTGGGCATGCCGCTCACGGCCTACCCGCACCTGCAGGCCTGGATGGCGCGCGTGGCGGCCCGCCCGCAGGTGCAGGCCGCGCTGCGTGCCGAGGGGCTGGCATCGTGAGCGCAGAGGTGGCCGCTGTGCCAGCGCTCACGCTGGTCTCGCATGCACTGTGCCCCTATGTGCAGCGCGTGGCCATCGTGCTGCACGAGAAGGGACTCCCGTTCGAGCGCCGCACCATTGACCTGGCGCGCAAACCCGACTGGTTCGTGGCCCTCTCGCCGCTGGGCAAGACGCCCGTGCTGCAGGTGCGCGGCCAGAGCCTGTTCGAGTCGGCGGTGATCTGCGAGTACCTGGACGAGGTCGCCATGCCCACACTGCACCCGCAGGACCCGCTGCAGCGCGCCCGCCACCGTGCGTGGATGGAATTTGGCTCCACGGTGCTCAACACCATCGGCGCTTTTTACGCTGCGCCGGATGAAGCCGCGCTGCAGGCCCGCGCGCAGGAGTTGCGTAGCCGCTTCGTGCAGCTTGAAGATGCCTTGGGTGAATTCAGCGGGCCGGGGCCGTACTTTGCGGGGCTGGACTTCGGCATGGTGGACGTGGTGTTCGGCCCCGTGTTCCGGTACTTCGACGTCATTGACACGTTGCCGGGCGTGGATGACCTGGGGCTCTGGCAAGGCTTGCCGCGTGTGCTGCACTGGCGCGCTGCGCTGGCCGCGCGCGCTTCGGTGCAGCAGGCCGTGGGCGCGGACTATGCCGAGGGGCTGCGTGCCTTCCTGCGTGCGCGTGGATCGGCACTGTCGCGCCGCATGGATACCGTGGCGGCGTAGCTGCCTCGATTCAATCGGCCCAGGTGCCCGGCGCCAGCCCGTCGAGCGTGTAGGGCCCGATGGCCGCGCGGATGAGCCGCAGCGTGGGGTGGCCCACGGCGGCCGTCATGCGCCGCACCTGGCGGTTGCGGCCTTCGCGGATGACGAGTTCGATCCACGCGGTAGGGATGGCCTTGCGCTCGCGGATGGGCGGGTTGCGCGGCCACACGGCAGGCGCGGGCTCCAGAAGGCGTGCACGGGCGGGCAGGGTGGGGCCGTCGTTCAGCACCACGCCGCTGCGCAGCGCGGCCAGCGCGGTATCACTGGGGATGCCTTCCACCTGCACCCAGTAGGTTTTCTCCATCTTGAAGCGCGGGTCGGCAATGCGGGCCTGCAGCGGGCCGTCGTTCGTGAGCAGCAGCAGCCCTTCGCTGTCGGCATCCAGCCGCCCCGCCACATACACGCCGGGCAGGTCGATGTAGTCCTTGAGGCCCTGCCACTTGCCTTCCGCGGTGAACTGGCTCAGCACGCCATAGGGTTTGTTGAAGCGGATCAGGCGCGAGGTCATGCGGGGAGTGATGTTTTGAATGAAATTGGCTGCTAGCGCTTGTCCATCAAGCGCAAGCAGCTATCAAAATGGTAGTTATGCGGGGATGAACAGCGCCGGGTCCACCATGGTGCGGTTCAGCATCACGCCCCAGTGCAGGTGCGGGCCGGTCACGCGGCCGGTGGCGCCCACCTTGCAGAAGGCCTCGCCCGCCTGCAGCACATCGCCCACGCGCACGTCCATGCTGCTCAGGTGGCAATACATCGTCAGCAAGCCCTGGCCATGGTCCAGCCACACCGTGCCGCCGTTGAAAAAGTAGTCGCCCACGTCGATCACGCGGCCCGGCAGCGGCGCCACGATGGGGGTGCCCGTGGCGGCGGCGATGTCCATGCCGCTGTGCGGATTGCGCGGCTGGCCATTGAACACGCGCCGCAGCCCGAACGAGCTGGAGCGCCGCCCTGGTACCGGCACGCGCATGCGCAGTGATGGCTGCGCCTGGCCCGCAGGCTGCTCGGTGAAGGTGGCCATGACCCCGGCCTGGTGGTCGCGCTCGCGCTCGTAGCGTGCCTGGTCCTCGGGCGAGAGGTCCACCGTGCGCGGCGACACCTGCAGGTGCTGCTCTTTGTACTGCTTGTGTGCCACGGTGTAGTGCACCAGGCGCGGGCTGCCGCCGCCTTCGGCCAACACGGTGATGAACGCATCGCCGGGTGCGGCGGCCAGCGGGATGCCCACGATGGCCGTCCATTCGATGGCATCGCCCACCACCCGCAGCGGCACATCCACATCGCCCTGGCGCACCTGCGCCACCGGCCGCGTGGCCGCGGGCCCGAGCGACAGCCGTGCCACGCCCCCTGGCACCTGCAGCGCCTGAGGCCACACCGTGGGCGCGGGTGGCAAGGGCTTGGCGTGCAGCAGTCCCAGCATGGCGGGCTGCGCCAGAAGGCCCGCCGCGCCCACCAGGACGCTGCGACGATTGATGGGGAGGGCGGGGTGGACGAAGGCAGGGCGGGCAGATTCAGACACGGCAGGGCAACGGCAAATATGCAGCGGGATGTGTTTGGGGGGCGGGGGTGACGCGACCGCTGTCGCGACCAACACCGGCAATTGTGCCCCCGGCGTTGGCGGCGTCCGCCTACATTGCGCCCACAGGGCGCCGCCTACCATCGCGCCATGCCGAAAGCCGCCCACCGCCGCCGTTCCACCATGCTCACTGTTCTTCTCACGGCCCTGGCCACGGGCGCACTGGTGTTGCTGGCGCTCAACTTCACGGCGGGCGAGAAGAAGGTGCAGCAACAACTGCCGCGCCTGTACAGCACCGCCCACCCTCAGTTCGAGCGCGCCCTGGGCAGCCTGCTGGGCCCGGGCATCGTGGGTGGCAACAAGGTGACCGAGTTGCTCAATGGCGACCAGATCTTTCCGCCCATGCTGGCCGCCATCCAGGCCGCGCAAAAAAGCGTCACCTTCGAAACCTACATCTACTGGTCGGGCGACATCGGCAAGCAGTTTGCCGACGCCCTGAGCGAACGCGCCCGCGCCGGCGTGCCGGTGCATGTGCTGCTTGACTGGGTGGGCAGCGCCAAGATGGAAGAGAGCTACCTGGCCGAGATGAAAGAGGCCGGGGTGCAGATCGAAAAATTCCACAAACCGCACTGGTACAACCTGGCGCGCCTGAACAACCGCACGCACCGCAAGCTGCTGGTGGTGGATGGGCAGGTGGGTTTTACCGGCGGGGTCGGCATTGCGCCCGAGTGGACAGGCCACGCGCAAGACCCGGAGCACTGGCGCGACTCGCACTACCTGGTGCGCGGCCCCGCCGTGGCGCAGATGCAGGCCACGTTTTTGGACAACTGGCTCAAGGTCACCGGCAAGGTGCTGCATGGCGAGGCGTATTTTCCAGCCATCGCTGCGGCGGGCACGCAAAAGGCGCAGATGTTCTCCAGCTCGCCGTCGAGCGGCAGCGAGAGCATGCAGCTCATGTACCACCTAGCCATCACGGCGGCCGAGCGCAGCCTGGATTTGTCGGTAGCGTATTTCGTGCCCGATGAACTGACCCACAAACTGCTCATGGACGCCCTGGCGCGCGGCGTGCGCGTACGCTTGGTGACCCCTGGCGAACACACCGACACCGAAACCGTAAAGGCCGCATCCCGCGCCACTTGGGGCCCGCTGCTGCAGGCGGGCGCCGAGATTTATGAATACGGACCCACCATGTACCACTGCAAGGTCATGATCGTGGACCAGCTGCTGGTGTCGGTGGGCTCCACCAATTTTGACAACCGGTCGTTCCGCCTGAACGACGAGGCCAACCTCAATGTGTACGACGCAATGTTTGCGCAGCGCCAGACACAGGTGTTTGAAGACGACCTCAAGCGGTCACGCCGCGTGACCTACGAGGCCTGGCGGGACCGGCCGCTGCGGGAGAAAGCGCACGAGAAACTGACGGGCTGGCTGCGCTCGCAGTTGTGATGAAAATTCGAAAAATCGGTTCCTGGTGCTTGTAGGTTGAGCGCTATGTGCTATCAAAAATATAGTTATTGATGCCATCGCGCCAAGATATTGAACGAGACTTTCGACCTATTCCAGCGGCAGCAACCGCCGCAGCGATCGCACCTTTTGCCACAGCACGGCCTTGGGCAACTGCATGGCCATTGCCTCCATGCAGCGCTCCAGCCATCCTGTGCGCTGCTGTATCCGGTCAATGGCCTTGCCCAGATCGCGCGCCACCGACGGGCCATAGGCTTCTTGCGCCTTGGCCAAGGCCGCACGCAGTGTGGGCAGGGGCAAACCCATCATGGCCAGGTCAATCACATCGCGGCTGAACACGCCGTCATCGGCCTGACGGTCTGAATTGGCCAACAGTTTGGATGCAGCCAAGTCCAGCCGGGTGAGGGTGCTTACGCCGCAAATCGCGTCTTGAGCACCGGGCGCATCGAGCGCAATGCGGGCCTCTCGCACGATCTCGAACTTGATGGCCATTCCATCCATCTGCACCTGCGTCCGGATGCCGTACTGGTCAGCACGAATCTCGCGCAGTGCCACCAGATGTTGCGCCTGGGCGTGGGTGATGGTGGCGAGCCCGCTGGGATGGGTCAGCAGTTGCCGAAGCTCCCGGTAGCCCAACGCATCCGACACGAGGAAGTCGATATCCACCGATTCACGGTACTCCCCGTACTGCAGCGCGATGCACGTGCCTCCGCCAAAAAGGCAGCCATGTTGGCGAAGCACGGTGCCGTCCAACGCAGCCAGCACATGGGCAATGCGCTGGTGGTGCGGGCGCTCAAACATGGCCAGGGCTGCTTCCAGGCCGGTGCGCAAAAGCCAGGCGCAGTGCTTGCAGCAAGGCTTGCTCTTCGGCAGACATGGCGGACAGATCCAGGTGGCGCGCGTTGCGTTCGTAAATGTCCAGCGCTTCGGCGGGCGACAAGGCATCCGTGCCATGCACCTGCCAAGCCAGCGCACGCAATTGGGGGTAGTCGGTGAGCACCACCCGCGCTGGAATCCAGCCCGAGCGGTCCTGCGCCTGCGCGCCGCGCGCCAGGTCGTCGGATGCGGTGTGCGCCTGCACCGCCATGCCCAGTGCGGCCATCGCGTTGCACCACGCACCCATGGTCACCGAAGGCTCGCCTTTTTCAATGCGGTGCAGCGTGACGCGCGATATGCCCGCAGCCTCTGCCGTCACCGTGGCGCTCAGTCCCAACGACTTGCGACGGACACGAATCTGCTCGCCCAGCGCCACCATCTGGGCAGTACTTTGGGTGGTGGATAGAGGGGCTGTAGAGGGCATTTGATGCTCATTATTTGCAAAATTGCCTATTTGTCAAATATGAGAATCACTTTTAATGTCTTGCAAGATTAAGCGACGCGAACTTCAAGGCGTGGCGTCTGCACATGCCACGCGGGGTGGGGGCCACCGTCCAGTGAGACCTGGCCGTCAGGGCCTGGGCACGGCTCAGTGCGTCACAAACTCGTACGTCACCGCCTCGCTGTCCACCATGTCGAGGATGTCGTCCAGCACGTCCTCGTCTTCGGTGCTGGCCCACAGGTCTTCGGGGTCGGCGGCAAACAGCGGTTCGATGGCGATGTCCATGTACTTGCCATCGGGCAGCTTGATGACGGGCGTGCCTTCGGAGGTGTCGGCCAGCTCCCAGTCGTCGGGCACGGTCATTTCAAGTTGGATGGTGACGTTGAGTTTTTTCATGGGAATCCTTGTTGCTAACCGGGCAGGGTAACCTGATTCGTTCAGCTGTGCGGGCTCCGGCGCCGACCGGGCGCGGATATGTCCCTGCTCATCATGTGTCTTGGTTCCACCACACCCGCTCCCTTAGAATTTTTGGCATATCAAGAGGGGGAAGTCCGTTGGATCTGGCACAAACAGTCACAGACGCTGCGCAGCAATGCGCGCGCACGGCACAAGCCATTGTTCAGAACGTTGAAAAAGTTCTGGAAGGCAAGCATCAACAGGTCGAATTGGCGCTCGCAGCCGTCGTGGCGGGCGGGCACCTGCTGATTGAGGACGTGCCGGGTCTGGGCAAGACCATGCTGGCGCGCGCGCTGGCGGTGTCGGTGGGACTGTCGTTCAAACGCATTCAGTTCACCGCCGACCTGATGCCTTCAGACATTGTGGGCGGGCCGGTCTACAACCCCAAGGACGGCAGCTTCATGCTGCGCCCCGGCCCCGTCTTTGCCAACATCGTGCTGGCCGACGAGATCAATCGCGCAAATCCGCGCGCCCAGTCCGCCCTGCTCGAATGCATGGAGGAAGGGCAGATCACGCTGGACGGACAGACCCTGCCGCTGCCAACGCCGTTTGCCGTGCTGGCCACGCAAAACCCCATCGATATGGCGGGCACTTACCCGCTGCCAGAGGCACAGCTCGACCGCTTCCTCATCCGCCTTTCGCTGGGTTACCCCGACGCAGATACCGAAGCGGGCCTGATCCAGAGCCAGCAGTTCTCGCACCCCATCAGCCGGCTGCAGTCGGTGTGCCGGGCCGGCGAGTTCGAGCGGTTGGTGGCAGGGGCGCACGAGGTGTCCATCACCCCTGAGGTGGCGCAGTTCATCGCAGCCATCGTGCGGGCCACGCGCAAGCACCCCGACATCCGCTTCGGCGCCAGCCCGCGCGGCACGCTGGGCTTGGCGCGCATGGCGCGCGCGCTCAGCTGCATCCGCGGCCGCTCTTATGTGGACCCGGCCGTGGTGCGCGAAGTGGCCACGCCGGTGCTGGCACATCGCATCATCGTGCAAGGGCAGGGAGCTCAGGCCAAGGACCCCCACGACATCATCCAGGCCATCCTGATGTCACAGCGCACGCCCCAGTAGTAGCGCCCATGGAGCGACTGCTGACTCGATCACGCGTACTGCTCGCGTTCTGTTGCACGCTGCTGCTGGCGGCGCTCAACCGCCGAGACCCCATGGTCTACGGCATGTTCCTGTTCCTCGCGACCGTGACCGTGATGGGCTTCGTGCTGCCCTGGCTTTCGCTGCGCGGCATGACCGTGCGGCTGCGGGCCGATGGTGTGAGTGGGGAAGTGATTGAAGGCGCTGGGTGCGACATTGGCATTGTGGTGGAGCGCAGCGTGCGCTGGCCCGCCTTCATGGTGGACGTGGAGACCGAATGGGAGTGGGCCGGGCGTCACCTGACACTGCGCCAGACGATTCCCGTCGTTCGCGCAGGCAAGGCCGTTGAACTGGGCCGGCAAGTGCGGTTTGAATGCCGGGGTCACTACCGGCTGGTGGCCGTGCGTCTGGCCAGCGGCTTCCCGCTGGGCCTGGTGCAGGCCCGACATGCCATGCAGCACACCGGTATTGCAGTGCATGTGCTACCCAAGCCACAGGCGATGTATTGGCCCCTGCCCTGGAATGTATCGCCTGACCCTTCGGGCACGCTCGCCACACGCCACTCAGGCCAATCGTTCGAGCTGGGCCTGCTGCGCGAGTACCAGCAGGGCGATTCAGTAGGCCGGGTGAGCTGGCGCGCTTCAGCCCGGGTGGGTGAGCTGGTGATCCAGCACTTCCAGCAATTGGGAACCGTGGTCCTGCGGGTGGCTGTGCATGCGCCTGTGGCGCCAGCTTTGGGCAACCCCGCCAGCGCGGGTGAGCAGGCCATCCGCCTGGCGGCGGGAGTGTTCGATGCAGCCCATGGACACGGTGCACAGGCATTTCTGTATTTGGCGGGTGATGGCGAGCCCGTGCAGAGCGCTGCCCTGGTGCGCACAGCCCTTGCTGCGGCGCTGCCAGCAAGTGCGGCCCAGTTGTGCGAGGCCTGCATGCGCGTGGCTGCGGTTGCAAGGGTGGGAGATCAGATCGCGCTGGTCGTGCCGGGCGACATGGTGCAGGCCGACCTGGCAGCAGCCCTAGCAGAGTTGAAGGGCCTTGCTTGCGCAGTGGTGGTATGCATCGCCCTGGGGCGTGTTGTTGGTCCGGCGCAATTGGCTGCTGCCCAGGGCTTGCAGGCCGTGGCTGAGCGGGCCGGTGCAGTCAGCTTGATGGAGACACCATGAGGTCTGGAGGCACACCCGGCAATGCGTCTACCCGGGCCTCCGCCAGCGCGCGGCCCGCACCCACCAGGGGCAGCACCCGCGAGGCGGACAAAGAACCCTCGGCCCCGCTGCAGAGCGGGGGCGCCATCGTGTTCGCAGGGCTGAGCTATCTGTTCACGGCCTTTGCGTTCTCTTACCTGGACCGGAGCTATCGGGCCTTCGGTTTCGCTTGCGCGCTGTGGCTGGTGTGGGCGGTACTGGGCTTTGGGGCAGGGGTGCTCAACCAGCGCGGCCCCGAGGGCGCTGGCCGCAGGCAGTCGCAGGTGCTGGGTCTGTTGGGCTTTGTGCTGGCGGTGTTCCCAGGCATCCTTCTCTTCTCCTTCCCGCGCTGGGTGTGCATGGTGCTGCTGGTCGTGATGGGCGCGCGGGCCGCCCAGTTGCGCACGCGGCGCGACCTGTACCTGACGATGACCGTGGTCTTCGCGGTGTGTTTTCTGACCACCACGCACTACGCTGCCGACTGGAGCCTGTGGTTTTACCTGGGGCCAGCGTGGCTGTGTGGTGCGCTGACGCTCGCATGGTTGCATGCCGAAGGCGTGGACCTGTCGCGCTGGACCAAGCTGTCGATGACGGCAGGTTTCGTGGCGGTGTCCTTTGCCATTGCTACCACCCTGTTCCTGTTTGCACCCCGGCCGCCGGTGCTCGGCTTTGGCTTCCTGCCGGGTGGCGATACGCCGGGTTTGTTCGACCCGCCTTTCGGCAAGCAGAGCGACCCTGATGCGGACCAACGCGCCCGGGGGCAGGGCAGTCAAGGTGGTGCGGGTGGCAAGGGCTCGGGCTGGGGGGAGTCTCCGCGCCAGGGGCAGTCGCGGCTACAGCCCGGTACGCCCCCATCGCAGTGGGATCGCATGCTGGACTCCATGCGGGACGCTGGCAGAGACCCGTTCGCTCCGCAGTGGCAGCGCGGTGCCATCAATGGGGCGCTGGACGCGGCCCAGGCGCTGCGCAAGTGGTGGAAAGGCAGCGGCGGGCCAGGTGGCACGGCGGGGACTGGCGGGCAGGACGATACGTCCATGCCGCCGCCTCCACCGGGCAGCGGCGGGGCCAGCAGTCTGCTCGGTCTATTGCTATGGCTGGTCTTCGTGTTTCTGGCATGGCTGCTGTGGCGTCGGCGCCATCGATGGGGCGTGCGCCTGGCGCTGGCTGCAGCGTGGGGCTTGTCGCGGTGGTTTCCTGCACGGTCCATGCAGCTGTCTGCCCGTGCCATGACCTGGTGCTTGCGCGCCTACCGGCACCCGCCGCTGCGCGGGCAGTCCGTGCGCGAGCACTGGTCTTCTGCGAAAGGGCTTGCGCCACTGGCCCACACCTGGCTGAGTCGGGCGCTGGAGAACTACTGCGCGATGCGCTTTGGCGGCCTGCCTGCGACGCAGGAACGGGCCCTGCACCTGCGCGAGGACGTGCTGGGTGCCACCGAGGTCATGAGCGGCACCGTGCCCGAACTCAGCCGCTGAGGTCAGATAGTCCCCTGGTGTCGCTGCGCAGCAGGGTTGGGCCGCTGATGCTTGACCGTTTCTTCATTTACCACTCTGACCGCAGCCGCGCGCGGTTCAAGGCTGATGGCAGTGTGCAGCACCATGGATACGGGTGCGGCTCGCCTTGAACTGGTTGACCTCATCCGGCCGACTCGCTGGGCACGCTGCGTGGTGAGAGGCTGCTGTATCCTTTTGTTGCGCACCGCTCACGCAGATGTTTGCAGTTGCACAGCCCATCCCTCTTCCTTCGGAGTCTCGCCCAATGATCGCCAAAAAAGTATTTGCCCTGGCCGCCGTGGCCGCCACCCTCGCTTTGAGCCAGGCCGCGCAAGCCGGCCCCCGGCTCGACAAGATCATGGAGGCCAAGGTCATCCGCGTGGGCACGCCCGGCGACTACCGCCCGTTTGCCATCAAGACCGACGCGGGCTACAGCGGCCACGACATCGACGTGATCGAGACCATGGCCAAAGAACTGGGGGTGAAGATCGAATACGTGCCCACCACCTGGCCCAACCTGGTGAAGGACCTGCAGGGCGACAAGTTTGACGTGGCGGTGGGCGGCATCACCCGCAACGTCAACCGCATGCGCATCTTTGACATGCTGCCCGGCTACGCTCCCTTTGGCAAAGTGGCCCTGGTGCGCTCGGCCGACAAGGCCAAATACACCAGCGTGGACGCCATGAACCAGCCCACCGTGCGCGTCATCAAGAACCCCGGCGGCACCAACGAAACCTATGTGCTGGCCAACCTGAAAACCGCCCAGGTCAGCACCCACGACAAGAACGCCGAGATCCCCGCGCTGATCGCGGAGGGCAAGGGCGACGTGATGATCACCGAAACCTACGAAGCCCTGCACTACGCCAAGGCCGACCCGCGCCTGCACGCCGCGTTCGTCGATGCGCCGCTGACCCCGAAGAACTACCTGGGCTTCATGCTGCCCACCGACGACGCTGACTATGTGCGGGTGATGGGCTTTGTGTGGGGCCTGGTGGACAGCCGGGGCACCATCAAGCAAGCCGCTGACAAGTGGTTGAAGTAAGCGGTTGACGAGGGCGTGGCGGTGGGCGGAGGCCCGGCCAAGCCACTGAAACAGAAGGCGGGCGGCGCAATGCAATACCTTTGGTGGTGCCCGCCCGCCTTGCCGTTGGGCAGCGCTCGCTGCCCGGCGTGAGACGGCTTATTCCCCCGGAATCTCCGGCTCCACCAGCAGCGCCAGCAACTGCAGTGACTCCTGCCAGCCCAGGTAGCACATCTCGGTGGGTATCACCGCTGGAATGCCCGCTTGCACGATGGACACCTCGGCTCCCACGATCACCTTTTTCAGCTGGATGGTGGTGCGCATCTCGCCCGGCAGGTTGGGGTCGTCAAACCGGTCGGTGTGCACGATGCGCTCGCCGGGCACCAGTTCCACATATTCACCGCCAAACGCATGTGTGCCGCCGCTGCTCAGGTTGGTGAACTGCATGCGGTAAGTGCCGCCGACGCGCGCATCCAGGCTCAGCACGCGGCCGGTAAAACCGTGCGGTGGCAACCATTTGCACATGGCGTCGGCGTCCAGAAAGGCGCGGTAGATGCGCTCGGCCGGGGCGCGCAGCACGCGATGCAGGGTCACTGTGCCGGTGGTGGTGTGGGTGGTCATGCGAGGTCTCCTTGGGGGGAAATCAGGGGTGGATGAAAGCGTGAACCGCCAAACGATATCGCTCATTCAACGTGTTCACACCCCTACGACGAACGGGCCCGCGCATTTTCGACAGCCTGCCGCTGGCACAGCGGATTTTTTTGTCTCAGGCTGAAACCGTGTGGACCCCGAAGCTCTCGCTGCCCCGTGCCCAGGCCAGCAGCCGGTCGATGTTGGGGTGCTTGCCTGGGAACGCCTGCGCATCGGCCACGTGCTCGGCATACCACTCCAGTCCCAGGGTGGCGGCCGCAGGCGTGATGCGGCCGCCATACAACGCTGCCAGCGCGGCGTACACCACCAGCGAGCCCGTCTGTCCGGGCTTGTTCTCGATGGTGGCCAGCACTTGGTCGTCCGCGCCCAGTAGGTGCAAGGCGGCGAGGTGGCTGGCGGAGGGGAGTTGCTTGAGGCGGTCTGCGAAGTTCATGGGCAAGGACAAAGGGTGGATACCACGGGCGGATCCCCCGGCCCCGCAGCGGATGGATGGGTCGTGTGGGCCTGCATTGTCGCGCCGCCCCGGTGCGCCGCACAAACCATGGAGTGTTCCGCGCAGCGCGCCTGCATCTTTTTGTGGAGGGTTGACCAATTCATAGCCATTTGGTTATTATTCTTCATCCATAACCAATGAGTTATATCCTGTGAAATCCCCTGAAGACCTGACCTTCGCGGCGTTGTCGGACCCCACGCGCCGCTCCATCTTCCAGCAGCTGTCCCGGGAGGGGCAGCAGACCGTGAATGTGCTGACGGGGCATTCCCACATTTCGCAACCTGCGGTGTCCAAGCACCTGGCCGTGCTCAAACGCGCGGGGCTGGTGGAAGACCGCCGAGCGGGGCGCGAGACCTACTACCAGGTGCGGCGCGAAGGATTGGCGCCCCTGGTGGACTGGATGAGCGTCTATGCCAGCTTCTGGAACCAGCGCCTGGATGACCTTGAGAACCTGCTCGGACGCATGGACCAATGACTGCGCAACTCCACTCCAGCAAAAACACCATGCAGAACCGCCATTACCCTTCCAGCCCTGCGCCTGCCGTCGCGTTCATCTTGCAGGCGGTGCGCCATGGCTGACGCAACCCGATCCCACGCCACCGCCCACGCTGCGCCAGGCACCCGGTCCCTGGTGTTCGAGCGGCAGATACCCCACCCGCGCGAGAAGGTCTGGCGGGCGCTCACGCAGTCCTGGCTGATGGAGGAATGGCTGATGCAGAACGACTTCGTGGCCGAGGTGGGGCACCGCTTCACGGTGCGCGCGCAGCCGCTGCCCGGCTGGTCGGGCGTGACGCATTGCGAGGTGACGCTGGTGGAGGAGCCCAGCCAGCTTGCCTACCGCTGGGGCAACGGCACCGAGTCGGCCAACGGGCTTATCACCCACATCACCTGGACCTTGCAGGAGCACGGCGGCGGCACGCTGCTGCGCATGGAGCAGGCGGGCTTCCGGCCCAACGACGGCATCAGCTTCGAGCGCATGGGCGGCCTGTGGCCGCGCATTCTGGAGCGCCTGGAGCAGGTGGTGCACGGCCACTAAAGCCCACCCAACATCCCCATCCCCTCACCCACAGTTTCTCAACCTATGAGCTCAAGCATGAACATGACCACGCCCACTCCCCAAACCACCCGCACCCACGGTGTGCGCATCGCCATCGTCTTTCACAGCGGCTACGGCCACACGGCGCGGCAGGCCCAGGCCGTGAAAGAAGGCGTGGCTCAGGTCGAGGGCACCGAGCCCCTCCTGATGACGGTGGAGGAAGCGCCTTCACGATGGAATGACCTGGCATCTGCCGACGCCATCATCTTCGGCGCGCCCACCTATGTCGCCAGCGCCTCGGCGCAGTTCAAGGCCTTCCAGGAAGCGACGTCCAACGTGGTTATGGCCAAGGGCCTCGGCTGGAAGGACAAGATCGCCGCAGGCTTCACCAACTCTGGCTCGCGCTCGGGGGACAAGCTTTCCACCCTGATGCAGATGGCCCTGTTTGCCGCGCAGCACGGCATGCACTGGGTGAACCTGGCACTGCCCCCGGGCAACTGCTCGTCCGCTGGGTCGGAAGAAGACCTGAACCGCCTCGGCTTCTGGCTGGGCGCCGCGGCGCAGTCGAACACCGACCAGGGCGCCGATGTGGTGCCGCCGGAGGCAGACCTGGCCACGGCGCGGCACCTGGGGGAACGCGTGGCCCACACCACGCTGCAGTTTGTGCGGGGGCGTGTGCACTGAGGCTGGCGGTGTGTGGCCTTCTGTGCTGGCCGCGGAAGGGCACTGCCGGACGCCGCCCGCGAAGCCCAGGGCCGACGAATTTGAATGAAATTGGCCACCAGCGCTTGATAGATAAGCGCTGGCAGCTATCAAAAGTAGAGTGCGCCCGATTCGAAGAAGAAGGAAGTTCGTCCACCGGAGCGTGAGAACATCGGGCTCAGGCCTGCCACACCCCAAACCCCGCCGACCGCAGGTCGATGCCAATCTCGATCTCCCGGTCCACTGCGTCCTCGTAGCTCATCGGGTTGAAGCCTTCATACAGGTCGGGCAGCAGGCGCAGGCCGTATTGCGTCACGAACCGGTTGGCCTGAATGCCCGCCTTGTGCTTGTCAAACCGCACGTCCGGGTCCAGGCCCGTCATGCCCACGTACACGCAGGGCTTGCCCTCGATGTAGCTCGGGTTGCACCGGCGAAAGCGCGGCTCCAGCAGCACGTCTTTGGAGAGTTCGACCACGTAGACGTGGTGATGGAGCTTGCGGCGGCGCATGGGCGAATTAGGTAGACGTTGATGGGGGAACTGCGGCGGATCGTTCTGCGCGCTGCTGTTTAGCTACTTATTCGTCATCGTCCGCATGCCCGTCGTCGCGCAGGCGGCGGTCGAGTTTGCCGCGCAGCGACTCGGTTTCTTGCAGAAACTGCTCCACCGGCACAGCAGGGGCCACGCGCAGGCTGGGCGGGAACAGGCTGCTCATGTACAGCGCGTCCGACAGGCGCATGCGGTTGAGCCACTGCGCACCCAGCCAGGCCGGCACGCCCAACGCAACCACGGCCACCACCGTCCAGGCCAGGCCCACACGGCGGCGCGGCAGCACGGCGGCCAAGTGGGCATACAGCCCCCCGGCCAGCACCAGAACCATCAGCAGGTAGGCCAGGTGCGCCAGCGTCTCCCAAGAGAAGGTGAAAGCGGCAAAGTGGCTCACCAGCTGCACCGCATCGGCCACCAAGTACATCGTGCAGGCAATGCGCACATGGCGCCAGAACTGCAAGTGCCCGGCAAACACCTTGTTGGCCACCGCCCACACGCCCGACCAGACGCCCAGGAACAACAGCAGGCTTAGCAGCACGCCGGGCAGCGACTTGAGGTACTTGGACGCGTCGCGTGCCTCCAGCCATGACGACCCCAGCGCCACAGCCATCACCAGGGCCACCAGAGCGGCTGTGGAGGCCACCGTGCGCCATGGAAACTGCGGCAGGGCCTGTTCGTCGGCAATGGGCGTGTCGGCCAGGCGCAGCGCAATGTGGGTGCGGCCCAGGTCGATCGGTGTGCCGTCCGGCCAGTCGAAGCGTTCGCCTTTGCCATGGTGCTTGCGCTGCAGGCGCGCGCCGTTGCGGGTCTCCAGCACCTCCACCTGCACTATGCGGGGGCCGTCTGCCGCGCGGTCGATGCGCAGGTGGGTGGGCGCCACAAACGGGTCGTCCAGCACCAGGTCGCAGTCGAGCCCCCGGCCCACCGTCACGGGCCAGCGCGTGATGGGTGCGCGTGCCAGCAGCGCGCCATGGCGGTCAAAGGCTTCTATCAGTCCGAGGGTCGGCATCATGGTGCGGCCTCCCAGCGAAACGCCTGCAGGTAGTGGTTGGCCAGCTTCATGCCGTTGTCGAAAGCGATGCCTTGCACGTCCAGGCGGCCCAGAACGCCTTGTGTGGGCTGGTTGACCGAAGCGGCCAGGATGGTCATGTTGTACAGGCCGGGTAGCTTGCGGTAGGCCGACAGGCAGACCACCGCCCGCAGTGGCAGGCTGCCGGGGTCTACGTAGCGTTCACTGCACTCGGCCGCCGTCTGGTGGCGGTTGCCGCGTTTTGGCAACTGCTCGTTGGCAAAGCTCTGCGAAAACACCCGGGCAAACCGCACAGCGCCCAGCGTGGGGGCGTTGTAGGCCTCGTAGGCCAGGCGCACCGCGCCGGTGTTGAAATCACCGGCCACCACATCGCTGTCGGCCTGGCACTGCGTGCGCTCCAGGTTCAGGCCCGGAAAGCCCGGGTCGCGCCCCGAGCCCCAGCACCTTGCGAGCGCATCGTCGGGCACCGGCACGCGGTAGTTGCCGTGGCGCTGCTCCCGAAACGGCGCCTTCAAAAACCGATCCGTCAGCAGCTGCTGGTGCCCCATCAACTGCTTGGTCATCTCGCCGTACGCGGGTTGGGTGATGGGCTCTGCATTGGCGGCGCGCTGCACCAGCGCCTGCGCGAACTCGGCAGGGATCAAAAAGCTCACCTGTTCACCATCCAGCCGCTTGGCCACGTTGACACCCAGCACCCGCCCCGCATCGTCCACCGCCGGGCCACCGCTCATGCCGGGGTTGAGCGTGCCGCCAAAAAAGATGCGCGGGTAAAAACTGCGCTTGACCAGCCCGTTGTAGGTGCCCTCGGTCACGGCAAAACCAATGTCCAGCGGGTTGCCCAGCGAGTAGATGCGCTCGCCCTGTGCCAGGGCTTCGGGGGCAGGCCGAAAGCTCAGCACTGGCGCTGCGGCCGTGCGGCCCTTCGCGCGCAGCACGGCCAGGTCGCGCTGCACGTCAAACGCCAGCAGCTCGACCTCGCCCTCCAGCCCCTCCATCGTCACGTACACGCCCCGGTAACGCTCGGGCTCCAGCGCCAGCTGGCTGGCCACATGGAAGTTGGTGACGATCAGGCCATCGGCAGAGACAAAAAATCCCGAGCCAATCGACGCCTGGGTGTCTGCATTGCGCAGCAGCGTGCGGATCTGCACCAGCTTGTCGCGCGACAGCTCGTAAATGCGCCGCGCATCGCGCGAGAGAAGGGCCGCGTCGGCCGCTGTGGGCGCGGCGGCGGCTGCGGCGCCCCCCGGTGTGGGTGCTGTTCTATCCACAGGGGCACTGCCCGCTGGGCGGGTGACCGGGGTGTTGGCAGCAGCGGGTTGTGAGGCGGACTGCGCGTGGGCCAGTGCGCAGAGCAGTAAAAGCAGCGACGAGGTTGCCAGCCGCAAGGGCCGAATCAAAGGGAAGGGCATCGCGGTATTCTATGAACGCCCTGCGACAAGCCTTTTGACGTTGTCCGTACAGTCGGCTCCGTCTGCCATTGGTTCTACCATTCACCAGCCACGCCATCCCACGCACCCATGCAACCCACCCACACCTATCCCATCGGCACGCCCGGCCAACCCTGGGGCGCTGCAGAACGCGACCAGTGGCGCGCACGCCAAGTGCGCCAGCGCAGCTACGCCGACGACGTGCTCACGGCCATCGAGGCGCTGCGGGGCCGGTTTGATGTGGAGATGTATGGCGGCGTGATTTATGCCGACGCCCAGCACCCGGCAGAGCGCTTTCCCCTGCGGGCTCTGCGCAGCCGCGATTGGCAGTCCGGCCTGCCCACCGTGCTGGTGACCGGGGGAGTGCACGGCTACGAAACCAGTGGCGTGCACGGCGCACTGCGGTTTGTGGATGCACAGGCCGAGCGCTTTGCAGGCCGGGCCAACCTGCTGGTGGTGCCGTGTGTGAGCCCCTGGGCCTACGAGCGTTTTCAGCGCTGGAACTTTGATGCCATCGACCCCAACCGGTCGTTCCGCGACGGCTCGCCCGCGCAGGAGTCCGCCGCCCTCATGCGCCTGCTGGCACCGCTGCACGGCCAATTTTCCGCCCACATCGACCTGCACGAAACCACCAACACCGACGAATCCGAATACCGCCCTGCCGTCGCCGCGCGCGACGGCAAGGTGTTCGAGCCCGGCAGCATCCCCGACGGCTTCTACCTGGTGGACGACACCGACAACCCCCAGCCCGCCTTTCAGCGGGCCATCATCGAGGCCGTCAGCCGGGTGACGCACATCGCGCCTGCGGATGAGAAGAACGAGATCATTGGCTCGCCCGTCGTGGCGCCGGGTGTCATCCGATACGCGATGAAGCAGATGGGCCTGTGCGCGGGCATCAGCGGCGCCCGCTACACCACCACGACCGAGGTCTACCCGGACAGCCCCCGCGCCACGCCCGAGCAGTGCATTGAGGCGCAGGTGGCGGCGGTGTGTGCGGCGGTGGAGTTTTTGCTGGCCGACGCGCAGCGCTGAGGGTTGTGGCCCCCAGCGGCACGGCTTCGTATTTTTGGTGCTTTCTTAGCGCACGTTACCCAGCGCTTCCCAAAGCACCCAGCAACCGGGCGCTGACCTCGGCCTCATCCAGCGCCGCGAACGCCATGTTGTGCTGTTCCGTCAGCGGCCCATGGCCCGGCTCCATGCGGCCTGCGGCGTCGTAGCCCATGGCCTTGAACTTCCACACCCCGCCGACCAGCTTGAGCGAGCCCACATGCGCGCCACCGGCAGTGTGGACTGACACCACGCCAGCGTTGACGGGCGCCAGCTGCAACGGCCCTGCCACCGGGCCGGGCGGCACATGGGCGAAGGTGGGGGTGAATGTGGGTGGCAGGGGTGGGGTAGGGAGCATGGCGGTGTTTGTATTGCAAATGGCTTAGCGCTTGCTGCGCGGTAGCTCGCCCCATGTACGGCGTGTAGCGTGTTGTGGATGCTTTGCCGGCCGATACCAAGCTCAGCGCTGCACCCCATGGGAGACCAAGGGGCGGTTAGCATGAATCATGCAACTGGCCTCTAGCGCCTATCTGTCTCTTGCGGCCAAGTGTAGGCGGTGGCTACTGGCTGATGCCGGGCCGCAGGCTGGGCCGCTCTCAATCCTTGAGGCTCACCCCCAGGTTGTCCAGTTTTTTTGCATACGAGTCCCTGCGTTTTACGGCATTTGCAGCCGTTTCCGTAGCGGCTTGGGCTGCCTTGGTACCCTTGTTCGCAGCAGCTTTGATCAATCCGAGCTTGTGAGCGGCATCTGCCTGCGCCCGCTTCAAAATGGCGATGAGTTCAGCATGGGCAACGGATGAATTCACAGGGACTCCCATATCTATCAGCGTCACCACCCTTAGAGTGTGACGTTGGTGCGAAGCAAGGCTGTTCTCAATTCGCGAGTAGCAGGTTTTGCAATATCAACCTTTTGAACAGCCAGATCGAACGGTGAGCCCGGCCTGATGCTGGTTGGCAATATCTTTTTTGCTGGATTCTTGGCAGGGTACGTGCCCTGACCTGGACACATGCGAACGGAAAACCCGAATTCTTCGAGCGCACCTTTCGCATACAACTCTGCCAATTGTTGAAACGTCACGAAGGTTGAGCGTTTAACGTCTTTGAATCCTGGCTGGCTGACGTCACGAACGATCTCGAATTTACCAAGTGAGTCTCGCTGTGTATCGGTGAACGGATGCAGTAAGAAAGTCTGACGAACTCCGTTTTTTTTTGACACCAGGGTGTGCTCGACGGCGATATCGGTTAGCAGCATATTGTTTTCCTAGCTTTTCAAGCTGCAGCTTACACAGCAGCATCATTCGCCATTCCACCCATAGTCGCATACCGTGTTTTCAAACCAAGCCACTGGGGGGGCTGGTGCCCCTTGAGATGCGAAGTGCTGACACGGGAAAACCTCACCCGGAGGGCGGGGACTTTCACTGGGCGACAGCAAATGACAGATCCATATTGCACGGTGACCGACCGCTTGAATCCGCGGTCGAAAGCTGTCATCAGTCCAAAAGAAAACGGCCAGCAAATATATAAATCTGCTGGCCTTCTTTTCAATCAGGAGGTAATCACTTCCCCCACGAATCCTTCAGCCCCACCGCCAAGTTAAACACCGGCTTCCCCGCCGCATGATCCACCCGGTCCGCCACAAAGTACCCGTGCCGCTCAAACTGAAACTTATCGTCCCGCTTCGCATTGGCCAATGACGGCTCCACGATGGCCGTCACCACCTTCAGGCTGTTCGGGTTCAGGCTTTCAATGAAGTCCTTGCCGCCCGCATCAGGCTGGGCTTCCAGGAACAAACGGTCGTACATGCGCACTTCGGCGTTCACGCCGTCGGCCACGCCCACCCAGGTGATGGCGGCTTTCACCTTCACGCTGTCGGCGCCGGGGGTGCCGCTCTTGGTGTCGGGCACCACGGTGGCCAGCACTTCGGTGATATTTCCATCCGCATCTTTAGTGCAGCCGGTGCATTCGATGACGTAGCCGCCCTTCAGGCGCACCTTGTTGCCGGGGAACAGGCGCTTGTAGCCCTTGGGGGGCACTTCTTCGAAGTCTTCGCGCTCGATCCACACCTCTTTGCCAATGGTGAAGTGGCGGGTGGGCGATTCGACGCCTTCCGGTGGGTGGGGCAGGGCGGGCAGGGTGCAGGGCTCCAGGTGGCCGGCACCCATGACCTCATCCCAGTTGGTGAGCACCAGCTTGACGGGGTTGAGCACGGCCATGCCACGGTAGGCCTTGAGCTCCAGATCTTCGCGCAGGCAGCCTTCCAGGGTGCTGTAGTCGATCCAGCTGTCGCTCTTGGTCACGCCGATGCGGTCGGCAAACACCTGCAGCGATTCGGGCGTGTAGCCCCGGCGGCGCAGGCCGACGATGGTTGGCATGCGGGGGTCGTCCCAGCCGCTGACCTTGTGGTCGTACACCAGCTGGGCGAGCTTGCGTTTGCTGGTGATGACGTAGGTGAGGTTCAGGCGCGCAAACTCGTACTGGCGGGGGGGCGGGCTGGCCAGCAGGCCACCTTCGGTCAAGCGCTCCAGCAGCCAGTCGTAGAAGGGGCGCTGGTCTTCAAATTCGAGCGTGCACAGGCTGTGGGTGATCTGCTCCAGCGCGTCTTCGATGGGGTGCGCGTAGGTGTACATCGGGTAGATGCACCAGGTGTCGCCGGTGTTGTGGTGTGTTGCGCGGCGGATGCGGTAGATGGCCGGGTCGCGCATGTTGATGTTGGGGCTGGCCATGTCGATCTTGGCGCGCAGCACCATCGATCCGTCTTCATGCTGGCCGTCGCGCATTTCACGAAAGCGGGCGAGGTTTTCGGCCGGAGTGCGGGTGCGGAAGGGGCTGTCCACGCCAGGCTTGCCAAAGTCGCCCCGGTTGGCGCGCATTTGTTCCACGGTTTGCTCGTCCACATAGGCGTGGCCGGCTTCGATCAGCGCTTCGGCGGCGCGGTACATGAAGTCGAAGTAGTCGCTGGCCTGGTAGGGGGCCGCATCGGGGCTGCCGTTCCAGTCATAACCCAGCCATTTCACCGCGTCGATGATGCTGTTGACGTATTCGGTGTCTTCTTTTTCGGGGTTAGTGTCGTCAAAGCGCAGGTGGCACACGCCGCCGTAGTCGCGCGCCAGGCCGAAGTTGATGCAGATGCTCTTGGCATGGCCGATGTGCAGGTAGCCATTGGGCTCGGGCGGGAAACGGGTGCGGATCTTGGCGGGGTCAGGCTCGCCCTGGGCATGGTGGGCGGCGTCGCCGGGGGCGCCGGCCCAGCGGCGGGTGGTGTAGGTGCCTTTTTCCAGGTCACTTTCGATGATCTGGCGCAGAAAATTGCTGGTCTTGGCAGCTTCTGGGGCTGCCGAAGGGGGAGCGCCGGGGGTGTTGGCGGCTGTGTTGGCGGGGTTTTGGGTGCTCATTGGGCCATTTTAGGCGCCGGTTTCGTGATGGTTTACGCATAGAAACGGGCGCGTATACGTCCAGACACAACGTAAAGACGATTTTGTGCCATCCTTTTGCCTACTTGGTGCGTTATGTACCGGTGAGGTGAGTCCATTTGGCTGGCTGCCCTCGCTCAAACAGGAGATTTCCATGACGAAAACCCGTTCTATCTATGCCTTGGCTGCTTCGGCTGGTGTGGCGCTGGCATTGCTGGCCGGCACGGGCGCAGCCCAAGCCCGCGACGTAAATTGGTCGGTGGGCATTGGCGTGCCTGGTGTGGTGGTGGGGGCCAGCAATGGCTACTACGCACCCGCACCCACCTATTACGCGCCTCCACCACCCGTGTACTACGCGCCTCCCCGGCCTGTGTATTACGCGCCCGCCCCAGCGTACTACGCGCCCCCGCCGGTGGTTTATTACGGTGATCGCGGGTACCGCCACCACCGTCACCATGACCACGGCCATCGCGGCCATGGCCACAACGGCCATTGGGACCGCTGATCGGCGGCTGGCCCGCGGGCCAGTCTGTTGATCATTTGTAACCAACCTCTTGGGCGCCAGTCGCTCACAGGCAGCGTCTTTGCACAGGCTGCCTTTTACAGCGGCCCTTCGGGGCCGTTTTTCTTTGGGTGCGCGCTTTTGGGCTGCGCACGGGGCGCCGCATAATCCCGCACTCTGGCCTGCCAGCGTGGCAGGCGCAACGCCCTCGGAGTGCTGCATGTCTGTGAAGAAGAAAACCGTTTTTGTCTTGAATGGCCCCAACCTGAACCTGCTGGGCACCCGCGAACCCGCCGTGTATGGGGCAGCGACGTTGGCCGATGTTGAAAAGCTGTGCGCGGACGCCTGCGAGCGCCATGGTTTTGCGCTGCGCTTTCACCAAAGCAACCACGAAGGCGCACTGGTGGACTGGATTCACGAGGCCGGCCGCCTGCACGCGGCGGGGGAGCTGGCAGGCGTAGTGATCAATGCCGGGGCCTACACCCACACCAGCATTGCATTGCACGATGCCACCAAGGGCACGGGCATCACGCTGATTGAGTTGCATATCAGCAACGTGCATGCGCGCGAGGCGTTCCGCCACCATTCCTACATGGCGGCAGCCGCCAAGGCGGTGATGTGTGGCTTTGGCGTGCTGGGCTACGGCTTGGCGATTGACGGCCTGGCGCAGTTGCTGGCCCAGCAGCCCGCGGCCTGACGCCGCGCAGGCAAGGGGACAAATAGATCAATAGATATATGGCCTCCCCATTGCCCCTGCAGGTGTCTGAGGACGAGGTAGAAATCACCGCCATGCGCGCCCAGGGTGCGGGCGGGCAGAACGTCAACAAGGTATCTAGCGCGGTGCACCTGCGTTTTGACGTGGCCGCATCGTCGCTGGCCGAGGACGTGAAGGAGCGCCTGCTGGCCCTGCGCGATACCCGCATCACGCAAGAGGGGGTGGTGGTCATCAAGGCTCAGCAGTACCGCAGCCAGGACCAGAACCGCACCGATGCGCTGGAGCGCCTGAATGCGCTGGTCAACACCGTCGCCGTGCCGCCCCGCGTGCGGCGTGCCACCAAGCCCACCTATGGCTCCAAGCAACGGCGGCTTGCGGGCAAGACCCAGCGCAGCGAGACCAAGGCGCTGCGGGGCAGGGTGCGCGACGGGTCTTGAACGGGGGAGGCGGTGCAGCGGGCATCTGCACGGCCCTCGTCAAGGGTGCATTGGCATCACCCGTAGAACAATCTGTCCGACCTGCAGGGCTTGGTATCGGGGGGCATCGGTCCTACATTCATTGCATTCACGGATGGAATTGCCATGTCTGCCTCTGCCCAAGCCCCTACCTCTGCCCCTGCTGTTGTTCCCGCGCTGTTTGTTTCGCACGGCGCGCCGCTGTTCGCCATCGATGCCGGCACCACCGGCCCGGCGCTCACGCAGTGGGGCGAAGGCCTGCGCGCGCAATACCCCGGTCTGCGCGGCGTGGTCATCATGTCGCCGCACTGGATGGCGCGCTCTCCACAGGTCATGACGGGGCCGCAGCCTGCCACCTGGCACGACTTTGGCGGCTTTCCCCCGGCGCTGTACCAGTTGCAATACCCAGCCCCTGGCTCGCCCACATTGGCGCAAGAGGTGCTGGGCCTGCTGCAGGCCGCGGGTGTGGCCGCACAGGGCGATGCCGCGCGCCCCTTTGACCATGGCGCCTGGGTGCCGCTGATGCATTTGTTCCCACAGGCCGATGTGCCCGTGGTGCAGGTGGCGCTGCCCGTGGGGGCGGGCCCGGCGGAGGTCTACGCGCTGGGCGCCGCCTTGCGCAGCCTGCGCAGCCAGGGCGTGCTGGTGGTGGGCTCGGGCAGCATGACGCACAACCTGGCCGAGTTTTTTGGCGGCGAGCGCGAGCCCGCATCCTATGTGCTGGAGTTCAGCCGCTGGATCGAGGATGCGCTGGCGCGTGGCGACATGGCCGCGCTGCTCAACTACCGCAGCCAGGCGCCGCATGCCAGCCGCGCGCACCCGACCGAAGACCATTTCTTGCCCATTTTCTTCGCGCTGGGCGCGGCGGGCGACGACCTGTACGCAAACTACTTGAGCCGCGAGGTGATGTACAGCATGCTGTCGATGGATGCTTTTGCCCTGGAGCCTGTCGCAGGACGGGTGGGTTAAGTAAAATTTTTAGCTAAAACTGCCACTGGCGCTTGTCTATGCTCAATCTACCGCTCACATTTTTGCAGCGCCCCGCTGCTTCCACCACCCCCCGCCCCTGGCTGCTGGTGCTGATGCACGGCGTGGGCAGCAACGAGCAGGACCTGTTCAGCCTGGCGCCGCAGATCCCCGAGCGTTTTCATGTGCTGAGCCTGCGCGCGCCGTTTCGCATGGGGCCAGGCGCGCATGCGTGGTTTGACTTCTCCATTGAGCCGGGAGGCGAACGCACGATCAATGAAGAGCAGGAAGCGCAAAGCCGCGCCCTGGTGGCACAGGCGGTCGAATCTGCCACCGAGCAGCTGGGCATTCCGCCCGAGCGTGTGGTGGTGGGCGGCTTCAGCCAGGGCGGCATCATGGCGCTGTCGCTCCTGCTGACCCGGCCCGCGCTGATGCAGGCCGCGCTGGTGTGGCACAGCCGCCTGCTGCAGCAGGTGGTGCCGCTCACCGCGCCTGCGGACGCGCTGCGCGGCAAGCAGCTGTGGCTTAGCCACGGCACGCATGACAACGTGATCCCGTTGGCCCACGCGCAGGCCATTGCGCACCACATGGCACCGCTGCCGGTCACGGTGGCGTACCACGAGTTCCCCAGCGCGCACGAGATCCGGCCGTCTGAACTGGCGGCCACGGTAGCGTGGCTGGAGTCGCTGTCGACGACACCCACGGCGTTTTAAGCGCTGGTTTCGGCGCGCGGTCTACATCGCGTTACCTGGGCGGTATCACCCAGGTTTCCAATCCAGCACATCCCCAAACGGGATTGCATGGAACGCCTGGCACCGCAGCCGCTCGGACAAGGGTTGTTCTTGCTGAAAGGAGACCCGATGCCCGATCAAGAGACTGCCGAGTTCCGCCCCGTGCCAGAGCGCACGTCCTCCACCCCCTGGGTTTTTGCCGCCGTGCTGGCCTGCGCGGTGGCCGCCGGGGCTGCCTGGTGGTTCTGGCTGCGACCGGGGCAGCAACCCCCAGCGCCCCCTCCGGTCGTGGTGGCCCCTAGTGCGCCCGCAGCCCCACCGCCCATGCCCGAAGCCTCGGGGCCCCAGAACCCTGTCGATGCGCTGGCCCCGGCAGATGCCGCGTTGCCCGCGCTGGCTGCATCCGACAAGCGGGTGACAGAGCTGCTGGCCGAGCTGCTGGGCCGCGACAAGCTCACTGCGTTTTTGTTGACCGATGGTTTTGTCCGCCGCGTGGTGGCCACCGTGGACAACCTGGGCCGCGCCCAGGCCCCGTCGCGCATGTGGCCGGTGCAGCCCATGCCGCAGCGGTTTGTGGTGAATGGCGAGGGCGATGCCCCCACCACGATGGCCGCCACCAATTCAGCCCGTTACAGCGCTTTTTTGACCTTTGCCGAGGCTGTGCCATTGGAGCCCGCCGTGGCTTTGTATGCGCGGCTGTACCCACTGTTCCAGCAGGCGTATGAAGAGCTGGGCTACCCCAAGCGCTACTTCAACGACCGCCTGGTGGCCGTGCTGGACCACCTGCTGCTGGCGCCAGAACCCCAGGGCCTGCTGCGCGTGAAGCTCACGCCCGTCAACACCGACGTGCCCAATCTTCGCCCCTGGGTGCGGTATGAGTTTGTGGACCCCACGCTCGAATCGCTCTCCAGCGGGCAGAAGATCCTGGTGCGCATGGGGCCTGCCAACGAAGCGCGGGCCAAGGCGTTGATCCGTGATCTGCGCAAGCGCGTGGCAACCAGCGAGATTTCACGCAAACCTGGGCAGTGAGGGCGTTGGTCCCGCTGCCTGGGTTTTGGTGGGCCGATCAAGCGGATGCTGGGCGTGGCCCGTGCCGCAGGGTCAGCAGGGTGCCCAGTGTGAGTGCTGCCAGTGCAAACGCCGGCCCGCCCAGGGCGCCCACATGGTCCACCATCAGGCCGCCGAAAATGGCGCCGCTGGCGATGGCGATCTGGAAGGCTGCCACCAGCAGCCCGCCCGCGCCCTCGGCCTGGTCGGGCGCGGCGCGCACGATCCAGGTCTGGAAGCCCACGGGGAAGGCGCCGAAGGCAAAGCCCCACAGCGTGACGGCCACGGCCGTGATGGCGGCCGACTGCCCGGCCACCAACAGGGTGGCGGCGAGCACGGCGATGACGGCGCCACCGGCCACGATGGCCTGGCGCTCGCTGCGCCCGGCGATCCAGCCGCCCACGAAGTTGCCGAAGAAGCCCCCCACGCCATAACCCAGCAGCACGGCCGTGATGGTGGCCACCGACAGGTGGGTGACCTGCTCCATCAGCGGGCGGATGTAGGTGAAGCCCGCGAAGTGGCCTGAGATGACCAGCAGCACCGCCAGCAGCGCCACGCGCACGGGCGGGCGGCGCAGCAGCTCGCCCAGCACCTTGAGGTTGGGGTTGTCGCGCGGGGGCAGGGCGGGCAAGGCCACCAGCTGCACGGCCAGCGTGATCAGGCTGATGCCTCCGGCCGCGATGAAGGCGCTGCGCCAGCCCCACAGGTCGCCCATCCAGGCGCCGATGGGCGCCGCGCAGACGGTGGCCACCGACACCCCGGTGAGGATGAAGGACATGGCCCGCGCAAACAGCGACGCGGGCACCAGCCGCATGGCCAGCGCCGCCGACATGGACCAGAAGCCGCCCAGCGCCACGCCCAACAGCACCCGTGCCGCCAGCAGCGTGATCATGCTGCCGGCCAGGGCCGACATCAGGTTGGACAGCACCAGTAGCAGCGTGAAGGCGATCATCACCAGCCGCCGGTCGATGCGTCGCGTGAGCAGCGGCAGCGACGGGGCGGCCACGGCGGCCACCAGCGCCGTCACGGTGACGGCCTGGCCGGCGGCCCCATCGCTCACGCGCAGGTCGCTGGCCATGGCGGTGAGCAGGCTGGCGGGCAGGAACTCGGCCGTGACCAGGCCGAACACCCCCAGGGCCATGGAGGCCACGGCGGCCCAGCGTGCCTCGGTGGGCTCGGGGGTGGAGTGCGGGGCGGGCGTGGCCTCGTCAACGACGGCACCGGTGGGCGCATCAAGGCAGGCGGAGCAGGAGGGAGAGGAGGACACGAGAAAGGCCTTGGGATGGATGGAAAGCCATCGTAGGGATAAGATGGCGGCGTTTCCATGCCCTAAAAGCCGAAATGCTTGACTTTTTATCCAAGCCATTCAACCAGGTGCCTCAGCAGCCGTTCGCGGACCCGCCGGACCTGCTGACCCAGATCCTGCTCGGCCTGCGCCTGGATGGCGTGGAGTATGGCCGCTGCGTGCTGCACCCGCCATGGGCCATTGCCTTCCCGGCGCAGCGCTCGGCGCGCTTTCACTTCGTGGGCCATGGCGGCGCCTGGCTGCGCACGCCGGGTACCGACTGGCAGCGCCTGAACCCGGGCGATGCGGTGCTGCTGCCGCACGGCAGCTTCCACGTGCTAGCCAGCTCGCCCGACGTGCCGCCGGTGGACATCGACTCGCTGGCGCGCAAGGCCGTGTCTGAAAACATCTACCTGGTGGACGGCCGCGATGCCGGCCGCGCACCCCTGGGGGCCCCGGTCGCGCCGCCCCCGCCGTTGGCGCCCGACGTGCTCTTTAGCGGCGCACTGCGCTTCAACCTCGACCCGCTGCACCCGCTGATGGCCATGATGCCTGCCGTGATGATGGCCGGCGATCTGGCGCGGCGCGACACCACCGTGCCCGTGCTGCTCGACGCTATGGAGCGCGAGGTGGCGCAGGACCGCATGGGCGCCTGCGCCATCCTGGCGCGCCTGGCCGATGCACTGGCGGCCAGCATCATCCGCGCCTGGGTGGAATGCAGCTGTAACAGCCCCACAGGCTGGATCGCTGCGGTGCGCTGCCCGCGCATCGGCAAGGTGATCGCCGCCATCCACGCCGAGCCCGAGCGCGACTGGAACGTGCCGCTGCTGGCCGACCTGATGGGCGCTTCGCGGTCGAGCTTTTCGGAATCATTCACCCGCACCATGGGCGAGAGCCCGGCCCGCTACGTGGCCAAGGTGAAGATGTCGCAGGCCCGTCGCTGGATTGGACGCGACGGCATGCGCGTGGCCGTGGCGGCCAACCGGCTGGGCTATGAGTCCGAAGCCTCGTTCAGCCGCGCGTACAAAAGGATCATCGGCCAGCCGCCCAGCACGGCGCGTGCGGAGTGATGGGTGATGGATGATGAACGAGCAGCAGGGCGCTGGAGCGTGACCGCTATGCCCGGGGCAGCGGCAGCGCAGTCTTGTAGCGCACCTGCTTGAGCGCAAAGCTCGAGCGGATTTTTTCCACGCCAGGCATGGGCGCGAGCTGCTCCACGATAAAGCGCTCCAGCGCCGAGATATCGGTCACCGCCACGCGGATCAGGTAGTCGCTGTCGCCGCTCATCAGGTAGCACTCCATCACCTCGTCGTGCTCCGCAATGCGGTGCTCGAAATCGGCCAGCGCCTCCTTGCTCTGGGCCTTCAGGCTGATGCTGATGAACACATTGAGCCCCAGCCCCAGCGCCGCCGCGTTGGCCAGCGCCACATAGCGGCTGATGACGCCTGCGGCCTCCAGCGCCTTCACCCGGGCCAGGCATGGCGAGGGCGACAGGTGCACGCGCCGCGCCAGCTCCACGTTCGACAGCGAGCCGTCGGTTTGCAGTTCGGCCAGGATGCGCAGGTCCATGGTGTCAAGTTTCATGTGCTGCAGTTTATGTTTTTTGCGGCACAAGCTGCTGCAAAAAGGCGCCACCAATCGTAAAACAGCAACTCATACGGGCGGGCGATGACTACAGTGCTTGCATGAACGCGCTCACACCCCACAACCTGCTGCTGGCGCCCGGCGCCGCCCCCGACATCGACCCCGAAGAAACCGCCGAGTGGCGCGATGCCTTCCTGGCGCTGGTTGCCACCGAAGGCCCCGAGCGGGCGCGTCACATGCTGCAAGAACTGGTGCGCATGGCACGCGCACAGCGCATCGGCTGGCAGCCCGACCTGAACACGCCTTATGTCAACACCGTGGCCGTGCAGGATCAGCCCGTGTTCCCGGGCGACCTGGCGGTGGAAGAGCGGGTGGCCTCCATCGTGCGCTGGAACGCTCTGGCCATGGTGGTGCGTGCCAACCAGGCCTATGGAGAGCTGGGCGGCCACATCGCCAGCTACGCCAGCGCGGCCGACCTGTTCGAGAGTGGCTTCAACCACTTCTTCCGCGCCCGCGAAGGCGTTGGCGAGGGGCAGCACCGGGGCGACCTGGTGTTCTTCCAGCCGCACAGCGCGCCGGGCGTGTATGCGCGGGCGTTCCTGGAAGGCCGCCTGTCCGAGCAGGACCTGATGCACTACCGCCAGGAGCTCAGCGCGCCGGGCGCAGGTGCGCAGGGCCTGTCGAGCTACCCGCACCCCTGGCTGATGCCGGACTTCTGGCAGTTTCCCACCGGGTCCATGGGCATCGGTCCCATCAGCAGCATTTATCACGCGCGCTTCATGCGCTACCTCACGCACCGCAACCTGCTCGACTGCTCGGCGCGCAAGGTCTGGGGCGTGTTCGGTGATGGCGAGATGGACGAGCCCGAGAGCATGAGCGCGCTGACCCTGGCCGCGCGCGAGGGCCTGGACAACCTGGTGTGGGTGGTCAACTGCAACCTGCAGCGCCTGGACGGTCCGGTGCGTGGCAATGGCCGCATCATCGACGAGCTGGAGCGGCTGTTCGCCGGCGCGGGCTGGAACGTGGTCAAGCTGGTCTGGGGCAGCGACTGGGACGGCCTGTTCGCCCGCGACCTGACCGGTGCGCTGGTGCGCACCCTCGAAGGCACGGTGGACGGCCAGATGCAGACCTTTGCCGCCAAGGACGGGCGCTTCAACCGCGACAACTTCTTCGGCCAGAACCCCGAGCTCGCGGCCCTGGCCCAGGGCATGACGGACGAGCAGATTGATCGCCTCAAGCGCGGTGGGCACGACCTGGTGAAGATCCACGCCGCGTATGCCGCGGCCGCGCGCCACCAGGGGCAGCCCACCGTGATCCTGGCGCACACCAAGAAGGGCTACGGCATGGGCACGGCCGGCCAGGGCAAGATGACCACGCACAGCCAGAAGAAGCTCGATGAAACGGACCTCGTCGAGTTCCGCAACCGCTTCAACCTGCCGCTCACCGACGAGCAGGCCACGAGCCTCGCGTTCTTCAAGCCCGCCGAAGACAGCCCCGAGATGCGCTACCTGCGCAGCCACCGCCAGAACCTGGGCGGCTACCTGCCGCGCCGCGACACCACCTGCGAGACGCTGCCCGTGCCCGCCATCGAAAGCTACGCGCAGTTCGCGCTGCAGGCCGATGGCAAGGAGATGAGCACCACCATGGCCTTCGTGCGCATGCTGGGCAGTTTGCTCAAGGACGCCACGCTGGGCCCGCGCATCGTGCCCATCGTGGCCGACGAGGCGCGCACCTTCGGCATGGCCAACCTGTTCAAGCAGGTCGGCATCTACAGCAGCGTGGGCCAGCGCTATGCGCCCGAGGACATCGGCTCGGTGCTGAGCTACCGCGAAGCGCTGGACGGCCAGATCCTGGAAGAAGGCATCAGCGAGGCCGGCGCCATCGCCAGCTGGACGGCCGCGGCCACCAGCTACAGCGTGCACGGCCTGGCCATGCTGCCGTTCTACATCTACTACTCGATGTTCGGCTTTCAGCGCGTGGGCGATGCCATCTGGGCCGCCGCCGACCAGCGTGCGCGCGGCTTCCTGCTGGGCGCCACGTCGGGCCGCACCACGCTGGGCGGCGAGGGCCTGCAGCACCAGGACGGCAGCAGCCACCTGGTGGCAGCGACCATCCCCAACTGCAAGGCCTACGACCCCGCCTATGCGGGCGAGATGGCCGTCATCATCGACGCCGGCATGCGCGAGATGGTGACCGAGCAGCGCGACGTTTTCTACTACGTCACGCTGATGAACGAGAACTACGCACAGCCCGACCTGCCCGCCGGTGCGGCAGAAGGTGTGCTGCGCGGATGCTATGTTTTTAAGAGCTACTCACGATTGTCAGATAAGCGCGAGAGCACGATTTCATCAAAATCCGTCACTTTGATGGGCTCAGGCGCCATCCTGACTGAGGTGGTGAAGGCCGCCGAACTTCTGGCCGCCGAGGGCGTGGAGGTGACGGTGCTCAGCGTGACCAGCTGGAGCGAACTGGCACGCGATGGCGTGGCGTGCGAGCAGCGCGCCATCGCAGGAGAAGATAAGCCGGGTATCCCCTGGCTTGCAGCGCAACTGGCCGCCACAAGCGGACCGGTGATCGCTGCGACTGACTATGTGCGCGCCGTGCCCGAGACGGTGCGCGCCTTCGTGCCCGAGGGGCGCAAGTACCTGACGCTGGGGACGGATGGGTTCGGGCGCAGCGATACGCGGGCTGCGTTGCGGGCGTTCTTTGGGGTGGATGCGGATGCGGTGGTGCGGGCTGCGAAGTTTGCGATGGGGGCTGCGGCCGCCCGGTGAGCATGCAGGGCGCAAGCCTTTCGTCGGGATGATCGATGGCCGCATACGGGGCGGCCAGCGTGGTGCGCTACGCTTGCCTCCCCGTGTTTAGTTTGCCTTTGTTCCCTATGACCCAGCCCTTTGCCACTGTGGCCTTGACCGCCGAGAACATCGCCGGCTGTGCGGACTTGTACCTGGGCGTTTTCAACGCACCGCCCTGGAACGATGGATGGGAGCGTGCAACCGTGGTGGAGCGGCTCGCGGCATTCATGGCCTTTCCGGCTGCGCGTGGAATGGCCTTGCTGGTCGAGGAGGCTCCGGTCGCGATGGTGTTGGGATGGAAAGAGCGGTGGGTGAACGGATGGACGTTTCACATCAAGGAGATGTGCGTTGCCGGGCATATGCAGCGGCAAGGCGCTGGGTCTGCGCTGATGCGCGCGTTGGAGGATGTGTTGCGGCGCGACGAAGTCGTGAGCATGAACTTGCAGACCTTGGAGGAGGCGCCCGCGTTTGGGTTCTATGAGGGCTTGGGCTATCGCAAGGGGCGGGTGGTGATGCTGGGGAAGAGGCTGTAGTTTTTCCCGCGCTTGTGTGCATGTCATGGGCGCACGGTTTTGTGGCGCAGTCGGGGAACCCCCAGTGCCCGCGGGACATGAGCGTTCCTACACTGGTGTTGCAGCAACCGTTGGAGGGCACCATGGCAAACGTCACGTGGGACCACGATCCACCTACCACCTGGATAGCGACAGTGAGCGGGCAAGCCGTCTGCTTCGTCAAGCGCAAAGATATTGGCGGTTGGACAGCGGGCTGGACGGATGAGCGTTTGTGGCCGGCACCCTCCCATCTGCCGAAGGCCCTACCCCAGGCCACGCGGTTTTTCAGCAGCCTGGAAGAAGCCAAGCTGGCGGTGGAGCACGCGCTGTCGCCCTGAGCGTCGCCGTCCGGGCCAAGTTCTTTGGGGCTTCTGTCCCGTGGCGGTACTACCGCGCTGCGGCCCCGCCAGCACCTGCGGCAGTTTTGTGCGGCACCATCATGCCCACCGCATGGAGGATGTCTGTCACGCCGCCCGCAAAAAACCGCCCGGATTCTTTGGGTGTGGACACCGTGATGCACTGCGCACCCACCGCCACCTGGCGCGCGTCACGGCGGTGCATTTGGCGGTTTTGGCGTGCGCGCGAAACCGCAGGCCCAGTGCATTCATGGGTTGCTGAATGCGGGCGATGTTGCGCGGCATGCGCGGCAGCGCAATGAGGGCCGCAGGCGTGTCGGTGTCGGAGAGCGGGCTGTTTGTGTGCAGGGGCAGGTCCTGGCGGCAAGGCGGGCTCGGGTTAGACCGACACCAGCGCACTGAACCGAGCCAGGTCCACATTGCCGCCGCTGATGAGCACGCCCACCCGCTGGCCCTTGAGTTCATCGCGCATGGCCCGCGCGGCTGCAAAACCCAGGCAGCCAGTGGGTTCCACGATGAGCTTCATGCGTTCGGCAAAGAACCGCATGCCGTCCACCAGCTGTTCGTCCGTCACGGTCAGGATATCGTCCACATCGCGCCGGATGATGGGGAAGGTGATGTTGCCCAGGTGCTGGGTCTGCGCGCCGTCGGCAATCGTCTGCGGGGTGTCGATGTGCACGATGGCGCCGCTGCGAAACGACTGCTGGCCGTCGTTGCCTGCTGCGGGTTCCACGCCATACAGCTTGGTGTGGGGCGATAGCGCCCGCGTGGCCAGGGCCGAGCCCGACAGCAGGCCTCCGCCACCCAGGCAGACGAAGAAGGCATCCAGCGGGCCCACCTCCTCGAACAGCTCCTTGGCCGCCGTGCCCTGGCCAGTCAGCACGTCGGCATGGTCGTAGGGCGGGATCAGGGTAAGCCCATTGCGTTCGGCCAGGTCGCGCGTGATCTGCTCGCGGTCTTGCGTGTATCGGTCGTAGAAAACCACGTTGGCGCCGTAGCCTTGGGTGGCGGCCACCTTGGCGGCAGGCGCGTCTTGTGGCATCACGATGGTGGCAGGGATGCCCAGCTCGCGCGCGGCCAGCGCAATGCCCTGTGCGTGGTTGCCGGACGAGAAAGCGACCACGCCCGCCTTGCGCTGCGCCGCGTCAAATTGGGCCAGTGCGTTGAACGCACCCCGGAACTTGAAGGCACCCATGCGCTGCAGGTTCTCGCACTTGAAGAACACCTGTGCACCCCACTCGGCGTTGATGGTGCGCGAGGTGAGCACGGGCGTGCGGTGGGCGTGGCCTGCTATGCGGCCGGCAGCGGCCACCACGTCGTCGTAGGTAGGTAGAGCAGGAGGGGCAGTGGTCATGGGAAGGGGCCGGTGGGATGAAAAAGAGGGTGGAGGTCGCCCAGTTCGGTGCAGGGCTGGTTGGGCTCCCATTGCGCTTCGCCAATAGACCGAGACTGTGCGGCGTCATCCACGACCAGCCGGGTGCGGGGCAGCAGGCCGCTGATCTGGTGGGTGTCCTGCAGCAGAAGCTGGGCCTGCGTGCCGGGATGGGCAGGGCGACTACTTGGCATCGCCGTACACCGTGGCACGCGAGACACCCAAATGCTGCGCCACCACTTCCATCGCGCGGCGCACTTCCATGCAGCCCGAGTCCTTCAGCTCGCGCAGCAGGGCGCGCCGCTCTGCGGCCTTGAGCGCACGCGGTGCGGTGGACAGGCGCGCAGCAAACTGGTCGATGCGCTGGCGAATGGCATCGGCGCCCGCAGGGTCCAGCGACTCGCTGAGCCCGGTGTCTCCATCGATGGACGTGAACTGGCCCACCACGCTTTGCAGGCTGCGAAACAGGGTAAGGTCCACGTTGAGGCACAGCGCTGCGATGTAGTTGCCCGCTGTGTCCTTGATGCCCACAGACGTGCTCTTGGCCTGGCGGCCGTCGGCAAACTGGTTGGCATAGTTGGCAATGACCTGCGGGTAGTCGGGGTCGGCAATGCGCGCCAGGCCCAGCTCGGTGGTGGGGTCGCCCACGCCACGGCCCGACAGGTTGTTGTGGATGGCGAGGATGGAATGCTTGGGGTCCAGCAAGTCATGCACCACCACCTCGCAAAACGGGGCAAAGGTGGCGGCCAGGCCTTGGGCGACCTGTTCGATCTGGCTCAGCAGTGCGGCCTGCTCGGGAGTGCGCTTCGGAGCGCGGGTGGTGGGTGCACGCTGGGCTGCGCCTGCGGGCGGGGGCGGTCGATTGGACTTCTTGTCTGGCATTTCGACAATTTATCTAAAAATGGATAAATTGTCAAAATTTGGATAAATTGTCTAAATGATGTCTGATCTGGCTGCCGAGGTGGGCCCGTGCCGGGGGTTGCCGCACCTTGCCCGTGACCGCCAGCCCCACTGCGCGCCGGTGTCACGTGGGCAGCTTCACCGCAGTGCTCGCGATGGATTGCCCACGCGGCCCTTGGCGCCTCTGGGCGTCAAGGGCCCCAGCCCATTCGTCAGGGCAGTTTGACGGCCGCCACCGCGTTGGAGGTGGAGATGAAGAGCGTGGTGTCGCGCACGGCAAGGCCCCAAGGTTCGTCAATGAGGCCGGGCAGGTCTCCCGCCGCAAATCCCTGGCCCCAGGGTTGGCCCACCAGCGTGCTGACCTGGCCATCGGCCCCAATCTTGCGCACGACGCGATGGATGGGGTCACTCACATAGACGTTGCCCTTGGCATCGGCCGCCAGGTGCGCCCGGGAGTCGGAGAGTGCAGCAAGCTTTTCCACCGTCAGTTGTGCCTGCGATACCGGGCCGTCCACAAGTCCGGGCGGCACGTTAGCGCGGCCCGCCAGGGTGCTCACCATGCCAGCAGGCGTGATCTTGCGGATGGTGGGGCCCACGCCCGTGATGAAGTGGTAAACCCCATCCACCACATACAGATTGCCTGCCGGGTCCAGGGCCATGCTGCCCAGCCCCGAGAACAGCGCCGAACCGGCAGGGCCGTCTGCATGCCCCCGTGCGTTGGGGTTGCCTGCAAACAGGCTGACGGCACCGGTCGGGTTGATCTTGAAGATCACGCCTTGCAGCGACGATGCGTACAAGGTGCCCGCATCGTCGGCGACCAGGCCCGTGATGCCAAGATCCAGAAATGCTGGGATGGCATTTAACTGAGCGGACAGGTCCGCAAAAACTGCGACGTTGCCTGCGGGCGTGGCCTTCAGGATGCGCTTGAGAGAGTAGGAGTAGATGTTTCCGGCACCATCCACGGTGAGTGCTTCAGGGCCGCAGAAGGCGACTTCGTTGATTGGCCCCGTGATTTGCGAGCACGGGTTTTTAACCCTGCCCAGGGTGCCTACCATGCCATCCGGCTGAATGGTTCGAATAGCTGCGTTGTTACGGTCACGCACATACAGGGTGCCTGATTTGCCCATGGCCAGCGCCCCCGGGCCGTCAAACCGGGCTGTGCTCCCGCTGCCATCGGCCCAGCCAGGGCTGGGTGCCGTTCCCACTTTCAAGTCGGCAGCGCCATCGCGGGGGTAGCGGTGGATCAGTGCGTAGCTTTGGAAACTGCTGGACGCGCTGCTTTCGGTGACGAGGAAGCGCCCTTGGGCATCCACCGCGAGGCGTTTGGCAGCGCAAAAGGCAGGCGGCAGGCCATCGGTGCCGAAGGCGCAGTCCGCTGCGCGCCGCACGGTGGTGACGGAACCATCGGCAGCGATCTCGCGCAGCGGCGTGCCCAGGTGCCTGTCCAGCACAAATATCCGGTTGGAGCGGTCTATGGCAATGGCTTGCAGTTCGCCAAACTTGGCCGCTGATGCCGAACCGTCCACATGGCCAGCGTTGCCCTGGGCCACGGTGCCTGAGAGCAGCGTGGCCTGTCCACCGGGCGCAAATTTGCGCACCACATGGTCGTTGGAATCGGCGGCGTACAAGGCCCCGGCGGAGTCGGTCGCCAATTGCACCGGGTAGAAGCGCGCAGGGTTGTTGCGCCCTTGTCCTGGCGTCGGAATCTGGCTGACCTTGAACACCACGGTGCTGACCACGCCGGCTGGTGTGATTTTGCGGATGGGGTTGCCCGTGGGCTCGGCAGGCAGGGTCTGCGTCAAAGGTGCCCATTCAGAGACATAGACATTGCCATCTTTGTCCACGGCAATGCTGGTGGGGCTACACAGCGTGGCCGCCGTGCCGGTGCCGTCGGCATTGCCACATACGCCCACCTGGCCGGCCAGCGTGGTGACGTTGCCGGATGCATCGATCTTGCGCACCAGGTGGTTGCCGGTGTCGGCCACATAGGTGTTGCCCGCCGCGTCCACGGCCACGGCCTGCGGCGCGTTGAAGCGTGCGGCGGTGCCTGCGGCGTCCAGATACCGTGGCCCCGGGCTGCTGGCATCGCTGCGGGTGGGGCCGCCGCCCGCGAAGGTGGTGAGTTGCCCGGTGGGCGAAAGCCTGCGAATGGTGTGGTTGCCTGGATCAGCGATCAGCACGTCGCCGTTGGATGCCAGTGCCATCCCGCCGCTTTCCGTGCTGATCTTGGCTGCGGTACCCTGGCCATCCTGCATACCCGGCCCATCGGTCGTGCCGGCAAGCACTGCCAAGGGAGTGGACGGGGGAGGAGGCGGCGGCGGGGGCGACGTGTCGCCCGAGCCTCCGCCGCAGGACACGAGCGCCGCAATGGCCAGGGATGCCAACAGCGCCGTGGGCAGCCGGAGGACACTAAACAGGGAACCTTGCATGGTGGTGTTCCTTTGGGATGAATGAAGGGGTCTGGAACGTGCGGCTGGGGCCGCACGCCGGTGTGTCGATGTGACGATGTGACGATGTGCCATCGCGCATCGGGCGGCGCTGCGCGCGTGGCAGGCTCACTGCGCCGGCAGCTTCACCTGCGCCACGGCGTTGGGCATGGAGAAATAAAGCATGTTGTCGCGCACCGCGATCCCCGCCGGCCGGTGGATGAGGCCTGGCAGATCGCCCGCCGCAAAGCCGGATGCGCCGAACTGCCCCGCCAGCGGGCTGACCCGGCCGTCCGGGGTGATGCGGCGGACCACATGGTGGGCGCCGTCGGTGATGTAGACATTGCCCTGCGCGTCCACGGCAAGCGCGGCCGTCTGCTGGGGGTACCTGAAGCCCAGGTCCACCGTGAACACTGCGGCGGCGCCGGTGCCGTCCGCGTAGCCCGGCGCAGCCGCGGGGTTGCCTGCCAGGGTGCTGACCATGCCCGAAGGTGTGATCTTGCGGATGGTGGGCCCGATCTTGTTGACTTCATGGAACAAGCCGTCAACCACATACAGGTTGCCGGCCGCATCTGTGGCCATGTTGCCCAGCGCGGAAAACTGCGCCGCCGCGCCCTGCCCGTCCGCGTGTCCGACGGTGCCCAGGCTGCCAGCGAGCAGGGTCACCTCGCCCTTGGCATCGATCTTGTGAATGGTGCCTTTGAACGTGGACACGTAGACATTGCCCGTCCGGTCGGCGGCGATGCCCGAGGCCACGCTGGTGAAGAAGGTCGGTACCTTGTCCAGCAGAGGCTTGAGGTCCGCCCACAGAGCCGCCTGGCAAGCGCTGGTCTTGAAAACGCGCGCTTCCTGGAGGGTGTAGAGAGCACCTGCGCCATCGGTGGCCAGGGGCGCGGTAAAACTGGAGAGCACCTCGCTGCCCAGCCCGCCCACCGTGGTGCAGTGCCCGCCCGGCGTACCCAAGGTGCGCACCACGCCGTCAGGCATCACGGTGCGCAGCGACCGGTTGCCGTCATCGCGCACGTACAGCGTGCCCGAAGGGCTCCACGCCAAGGCACCGGGGGCGTCAAACCGGGCGCTGCCGCCCTGACCGTCGTCCGCGCCCGGCGCGGAGGCAAGACCTGCCACCAGGGTCGATGTGCCCTGGGGTGAGTAGCTGCGCAGCTGCGAGTACTGGAACGTGTTGCCTTGCATCCCGTATTCGGAGACAAGGAAGCTGCCATCGGGCCTGACCGTCATCTGGTTGGCGAGGCACAGGCTGCCCGGCGCACGGGACTCGGTGCATCCCTGTGAGCGCACCAGAGTGGTTGCACTTCCGTCGCTGCCAATGCGGCGGATGGCCGGCAGGCCCGTGCTGTCCAGCACGAACAGGCGGTCTGCCGCGTCGAACGCCATCGCCTTGAAGGCGCCGAACTTCGCCTGCGAGGCCGTGCCGTCGGTGGTGCCCTGGTTGTTGGGGCCGACGGTGCCCGACACCACAGTGGCCTGGCCGTCGGTCGCATACCGGCGCACCACGTGGTCGTTGGGGTCGGCGGCATACAGGGCGCCCGTGGAGTCGGTGGCCAGATGTACCGGGTAGTAGATCTGGATCGGGGGGCCGGAGAAAAAGATGGACGTCGGGTACTCACTGGCCTTGCTGGTCAGTGTGCTCACCTGGCCGGTGGTGGAGATCTTGCGGATGGGATTGGCGGCGGACAAGGTGGTCGACGACGGCCTGGTTTCCGCCACGTACACGGTACCGGCCTTGTCCACGGTAATGCTGGAAGGCCGGCAGAACGTCGCGGTGTCGGACGTGCCATCCTGGTTGCCGCACACGCCCGGCTTGCCAGCCAGAGTGGTCACCGCTCCGGTGGGGCTGATCCTGCGCACCAGGTGGTTTTCCGTGTCGGCCACATACATGTTGCCGGCGGTGTCCACCGCGACCGCCTTGGGCTGGTAGAAGCGGGCAGCGGGGCCGTCGCCGTCGGCATGGTTGGACACGGCGCCGGTGTGCACCCAGCCGCCACCTCCTGCCACGGTGGTGATGTGCGCGGAGCCGGCGCTGAGCTTGCGCACCCGGTGGTTGCCCGTGTCCAGGAAAACCACGTCACCTTGGGGCGTGACGGCCATGCCCCCCACATCGACCCCCACGCGGGCGACGCCCGGGGCGGGCCCGTCCTGGGTGCCCGCGCCATCGGCATTGCCCGCCAGCAGCGACAGGGCCGTGGCCGGGGCCGGAGGAGGGGGTGGAGGGGGAGGCGGGGCCGAAGGCCCCGAAGAATCCCCGGAACCCCCACCGCAAGCATTGAGCAACGTGACCACCAATGCGGCCAGCGCGCCAACGCGCCTGAGCCGATCCCCGGATGAAATGCCAGACATGAAAACTCCCAGATATCGTTCGTTAGTGACACCATGCAGCTATGGCGGCAGAGGCACAACAGTAGCGCCTCATTAGAAAATGAGGCGCAAAAAGGAAGGTCTAGGGCTCAAATCGTTTCAAACAGAAACACAATTCTTCGCGAAGCCCGTCAAGCGCATGCGTGGGTCGCCCAAAAGGCTGCTGGGTCGCCCAAGGCAATTGCTTTGGTGTAGCAAGTTCGGCAGGGGAGTTGCAGAGGTTTGTTGCGCCACGCTCTGGGCTTTTGTTAGGAGCGGGCGGAATCTTCAGTAACAAAGAACGCGTCCAGCACCGGCATCAGCCCTGGAAACTCCTGCGCAAACCGATCCCGGTTCACAAAATATGCCTCGCAGGCCACCGCAAAGAACTCGGACTGCGATGTGGCCCCATACGCGTCCAGCCAGGGTCGTTCGGCGCCAAAGCGCTCGGCCAGGATCACACGCTCGCGGAACTGTTCATAGGCCGGCTCCCAGGCATTCCACCAAGCCTCGTAGGCAGCGCGGCCGGTGCGTGCACCCAGGAAACCAGCGGGCAACGGTGGGCAGCCATTGGCCTCACCGCTGCGCATGTCGAGCTTGTGAACGAACTCGTGCACCACCACGTTGTGGCCGCGCTCAGTGTTCTCACGCCCGTTGGAGGCGTGCTCCCAGCTGAGCATGATGGGGCCGCGTTCCATGGCCTCGCCCAGCAGCACCTGCGTGTGTTCATGCACCACGCCGGCTTCGTCCACCGTCTTGCGGCGTGCCACCGCCTCGCCGGGGTGCAGCACGATGGTCACGAAATCGTCGTACCAGTCCAGCGCCTTCGCCGGGTCGCCCCAGTGCAGCAGGGGCAGGCAGGCCTGCGCCGCAATGTCGATGGCCATGGCGTCGGTCACCACCAGGCCGTGGGCACCGTGGAATTCCTTGTGGTGCAGGAAGAGGGCGCTGAGCGCGCGCAGTTTGGCCTGGTCATGCAGCGACAGCGCCGCCAAAAAGGGGTAGCGCCGGAGGGTCTGCAGCCACAGGGCGGCGGAGATGTCGGGCACAGGGGCCACCGTGGCGCGGACACGGCTCCAGAGCCGGTTGAAAAGAGGTGGCATGGCGATCGAGCAGCGGGAAGTGAAACCCCGCACAGTTCAGGATCGCTCGTACATGGGGGCCATAGGAAGCCGTTCCAAGCCCGCGCGGGACAAACGCAGTATTTCCGCGCGGGGCGGGAATGCTGCAGCGTCCCAGTCGCTCAGCACCACGCGCTGCAGGTTCGAAGCCAGCTGATGGTCGGCCGGGCGGTGGGTGTGCCCGTGGAGCAAGGTGTTTGCCTGGGCCGCCTGCAGCCAGGCGATGGCTGCGGGGCCGTCTACGTCGGCGTAGGTGACGCCGGACTGCTTGCGCGCCTCGCTCTCCTGGCGGATGCCGCGTGCCTGCGCACGGCGGGTGGCCAGGGGCTGTGCCAAAAACTGCTGTTGCCATTCGGCGCTGCGGGCCTGCAAACGAAAGCGCTGGTACTCGACATCGTCCAGGCACAGCAGGTCGCCATGGCTGAGCACGAAGCGCTGGCCAGAGAAGGTCAACACGGTCGGGTCTGCCAGGCCCGTGATGCCACACTGCGCAAGGAACGCTGGGCCCGCCAGAAAGTCGCGGTTGCCGTGCATGAAATACACGGGCAGGCGCTGGGCTGCCGCCCTGAGGGCCGCGCAGCCCTCGGCCTCGAAGCTGCCGGTCTCGGCAATGGCGTCGTCGCCCACCCAGACCTCGAACAGATCACCCAGGATGAAGAGGGCATCCGCTTCGGTGGTTGCCAGGTAGTGCTGCCATGCGGCCACAGTGGCGGGCTCGCTGGCCTGCAGGTGCAGGTCCGAAATGAATTCGACCATGCGCCAGTGCGAGGGAGCGGCAAGCTCCTCGAACCGGGGCACGGTCGTCACGGCGGGGCCTGAATGGTTCATTCCTTGCGCTGCAGCGTGCAACTGGCGGCCGACACTGGCGCGGCCTCGGCGGCAGACGCCGAGCAAGGGCCGCCCCGCAGCGAGGGCGTCGTCCCCCTTACCGCAGCGCGCAGCGTTGCGAGAGAAGGGGGAAAGCGCGCAGCGCCACAGGGGGATGCCATGCTCAGAGGGCGACGGCCTTTTCGATGATCACGTCTTCCTTCGGCACGTCGTCATGGAAGCCCTTGCGGCCGGTCTTCACGGCCTTGATCTTGTCCACCACGTCGGCGCCGCCAACCACCTTGCCGAACACGGCATAGCCCCAGCCCTGGGCCGAGGGGGCGGTGTGGTTCAGGAAGCCGTTGTCCGCCACGTTGATGAAGAACTGGGCGGTGGCCGAGTGCGGGTCGCTGGTGCGGGCCATGGCCACGGTGTAGTTGGCGTTCTTGAGGCCGTTGTTGGCTTCGTTCTCAATAGGCGCGTCAGAGTTTTTCTGGTTCATGCCGGGCTCAAAACCGCCGCCTTGCACCATGAACCCGGGGATCACGCGGTGGAAGATGGTGTTGTTGTAGTGGCCCTTGTTCACATACGACAGGAAGTTGGCCACCGACTTGGGGGCCTTGGCTTCGTCGAGTTCGAGGGTGATGACGCCGTAGCCGGCAATGTGCAGTTCGACTTGGGGGTTGCTCATGGCAAGGTTCTTTCGATCAATGAATCAACAAAAAGGGATTACTTCACCAGCGTGGCGGAGTTGATGGTGACGGGGGTGGTGGGCACGTTCTGGTGCGGGCCCTTGTTGCCCGTGGCCACGGCCTTGATCTTGTCGACCACGTCGTTGCCGCTCACCACTTTGCCGAACACGGCATAGCCATGGCCGTCCGGGCTGGGGGCGTTGAGCATGGCGTTGTCCTTCACATTGATGAAGAACTGCGACGTGGCGGAGTTGGGGTTGCCCGTGCGCGCCATGGCGATGGTGTAGTTGTCGTTCTTGAGGCCGTTGCTGGCTTCAAGGGGAATCGGGGCCTTGGTGGGCTTGGGGATCAGGTCGGCGGTGAAGCCGCCGCCCTGGATCATGAAGCCGTCGATCACGCGGTGGAACACTGTGCCGTCATAGTGCTTGTCCTTGACGTAGCCCAGGAAGTTCTCGACCGTCTTGGGCGCCTTGGCAGGATCGAGCTGGACCACGATGTCGCCCATCGAGGTGGACAGCTTGACCTTGGGGGCATCCTCCGCATGCACGGATGCTACTGAAAACATAGCTGCTAGCGCAACACTGGCAAGCGCCAGGGTCGAATTTCTTCTGGAAATCATCCAATCACTCCTTCGAAAAATATCTGCCATTGTTGGCCCCGCCGCGCCCAGTACTGGCGCTTGACGGGGCCCGTGCGGGCGCCTTCGGCGACTTCGCCGAACGTTACCACCATGGTGTCGGCGGAATCTGTCCAGCGCAGGTAAGACTTGTCCTTGAGGTGTAGTTCCCTGCCCCGCAGTGCGCGGGTCTCGGTCTTGAGCACCTGGGACCATTCTTCCAGCGGCTTCTTGCGGTAGCTCTGGAAATCCGGTGCGTAAAAGCCCAGCAGGCGCTTCATGTCGCCTTCGGTCTTGGCGCTGCGCCAGGCGTTGAGCACCGCGTCAAAAGACTTGCGGTCTGCCTGAACGGCGTGCGGTGCCACCCATTGCAATTGGCGGGCGATGACCACGGGCGTGGAGCGGGGCTCCACGGTGCGCAGAATGCGTTCCAGGTCGGGGTTGGCCAGCACCAGGCAACCGTCGGTCGCCAGGGGCGCGCGGGCAAACTGATCGGGCGGCGTGCCATGCAGCCAGATGCCGCTGCCAGTCTTGCCCCGGCTCTGGTCCAGGGGGTTGGGGTAGTTGATGGGCAGGGCGCCTGCGCCGTAGAAGTCCTTGAGCGTGGCGGGGTCCAGCCGGCTGGTGATGAAGTAGACCCCGAGCGGCGTGCGCTGGTCGCCTTCCAGGTTTTTCTCGATGCCCAGCTTGCCCACCGAGGCGTAGTAGTCCGCAATCAGCTGCAGGCCTTTTGGGGTGTTCTCGAAAAGATACAGGCGTGAGCGCGAAGCGTCCACGGCAATCGCATGGCGCGAGCGGGGCGAGAGCTCCAGGAACTGGGCTGGAATGCTGTGTGCTGGCGGGCGGCTGCGTTGGGCGTCCACGCGCTGGCGCGATTCGTTGCGCAGTTCTTCCAGGGTGGTGGCCGCCTGAAGACTGCGCGCCGAATCGGGTTCTGGCACATCGCCCATGCGGCGGATGGGCCGCGTGCGTGACATCAGCAGGTCGCCCACGGCCAGCTGCGCGAGCTGGAAGTTGGGATAGTCGCGCGCCAGGGTTTCTGCCTGGGCCAGCGCCTCGCGGCTGCGGCCTTCCGCGATGAGCTTGTAAACCGCCAGCAGGCGGGTTTCCGCCTGTCCGTCGCGCAGGTCGGGCGACTTGGCGGCGGCCGGTTCTGCCGCAGAGGGGGCGGCTATGCGGCCGACCTTGCCGCTCTGGGCGTGCGCGGGCGCCGCCTGCAGCAGTGCGGCGAGGAAAAAAGTGCCAGCCGCGGCACAGCGGCCTGGTGCGGACAGCTCCACAAACATGCGCGGTTTCAGGTTCAGGCCTTCAGGGGCGGGCCGCAGAAAACGCCCGCGCTGCAGGCGCAGGCCCGGCGTCGGGGCTCAAGGTCAACCGCCGGTGGATTCGCGGACGATGGTCCAGCGGCCGTTGTGGTTCACCAGATCCAGCGTCTTGCGGCTGGTTACGTTGAGAGCATCGGCGGTGTAGGCCTGGCGAAAGCGGGCAGTGGCCTTGCTGCCATTGACCGCAACGCTGATATCGGACAGCTGGACGCTGATCTTGGATTTGCCCACGATGCGCGCCTCGCGCTCTTTTTCCCAGACGGCGCGCGTCTGGCGGCCGGGTGGATCGAAGGATTTGTCGTAGGCACCCAGGTAGCCTGGCATGTCTTTGGAGGACCAGGCGGTGGCCCACGCCTGCACGGCGGATGTGACGGCCTGGACGGTGGCAGCGTCGCTCGCCGCCGCTGCTGGGGCGGTGGCGGGTGCTGCGGCAGCGGCCTGGGTTTGGGTTGTCGCAGGAGCGGGTGTAGCGGCGGGAGCTGGCGCTGGTGCCGGTGTGGGGGCTGCCGCCGGGGCCGGGGTCGGTGCAGGCGCTGGGGCGGCTGCGGTTGGCGCGGGCCGCTGCGTGGCCACTATGGCGGGGGCCGGCGCGGTAGCGGGTGCGGTGGCAGCCGGACGGCCTGGCTTGCCGGTGGCATCAGGTGCGAACAATTCGCGGATCAGCGCCAGCTTGGGTTTGACGGAATTGGCATTGGTGGCATCGAGCTGCAGCGCCTTGTTGTACGCCTGGCTGGCGAGCTTGGCGTAGATGTCGCCGAGGTTCTCGTGGGCGGTGGCGTAGCTGGGGTTGGTGCGGATCGCCATCTCCAGTGCCGTGCGGGCCTTGTCCAGCTGGTTCTGGTTGGCGTAAAGCACTGCTAGGTTGTTATAGGGCTCGGGCAGCTCGGGATATTCTTCCGTCAGCTTGGTGAAGGTGGTGATGGCATCGGCGGGCTTGCCCGAATCTGCCTGCGCCACGCCGCGCAGGAAGCGCAACTGCGGGTCGCGTGGGTTGGCTGCCAGACGCTGGTCGGCCTTGGCGAGCGCGTCGGCGGGCTTGCCGGCCTTGATCAGCAGGGTGATTTCCGTGTAGTCGTCGGCCTGGGCCGCGCCAGTGCCCACAAGCGCGGTCAGTGCCAGCAGGCGCAGGAGGCGTGGAAGTGTGCGGCGGACTTGCTTCATGGGGGCTTCAAAGGTGTTGGGCAGCGTCTGTCCCGGGCGGGGGCTTATACTGCGGCGGATTGTAGCTGAGGGGGTTGTCATGACGGTACGCTGTTGCCGCGGGTGATTTCGCTGGACGCCCCTCGCTGGGCCAACCCCCACCAAGGGGCCGCCGCCCCCTGCTGCCGGGGCTCATTTCGCCCACCCCATCAAGTCTCCGTTACTGAAATCCCATGAGTTTGCGCATCTACAACACGCTGTCGCGTGCATTGGAAGACTTTTCCCCGCTCGAACCTGGCCATGTGCGCATGTATGTGTGCGGCATGACCATCTATGACCTGTGCCACATCGGGCACGCCCGCATGATGATGGCGTTCGATGTCGTGCAGCGCTGGCTGAAAAGCAGTGGCTACCGCGTCACCTATGTGCGCAACATCACGGACATTGACGACAAGATCATCAAGCGCGCGCTGGAGCGGGGCATCACCATCCGTGCCCTCACCGATGAGATGATCGCCGCCATGCACCAGGACATCGGTCTGTTGGGCATCGAGCCGCCCTCGGTCGAACCCCGCGCCACCGAATACGTGCCCCAGATGCTCTCGCTCATCGGCCAACTGGAAGGCAAGGGCCTGGCCTACCGCGCCAGCAATGGCGATGTGAACTATTCCGTGCGCAAGTTCGACGGCTACGGCAAGCTTTCGGGCAAGTCGCTCGATGAGCTGCGCGCCGGCGAGCGCGTGGCGGTGCTCGACGGCAAGGAAGACCCGCTCGACTTCGTGCTGTGGAAGTCCTCCAAGCCCGAGGAGCCGCCCGAGGCCAAGTGGGACAGCGAATTCGGCTCCGGCCGCCCTGGCTGGCACATCGAGTGCTCGGCCATGTGCGGCGCCACGCTGGGCGAGACGTTTGACATCCACGGCGGCGGGGCCGATTTGCAGTTCCCGCACCACGAAAATGAGATCGCCCAGAGCGAGGGCGCCACCGGCAAGCCGCTGGCCAAATTCTGGGTGCACAACGGCTTCGTGCGGGTCGACAACGAGAAGATGTCCAAGAGCCTGGGCAACTTCTTCACCATCCGCGACGTGCTCAAGACCTACGACGCGGAGACGGTGCGCTTTTTCATCGTGCGCGCCCACTACCGCAGTGCGCTGAACTACAGCGATGCCCATCTGGACGACGCGCGTCAGGCCTTGAAGCGCCTGTACACCGCGCTGAGCCTGGTGGCGCCCGCCGATGTGGCAGCGATTGACTGGACCGGTCCCTACGCCGTGCGCTTCAAGGCAGCCATGGACGAAGACTTTGGCACGCCCGAGGCGGTGGCCGTGCTGTTTGACCTGGCAGGTGAAGTCAACAAGACACGTTCAGCCGGGCTGGCGGGACTGCTCAAGGCGCTCGGAGGTTGCCTGGGTATCTTGCAAGGTGACCCCAAAGCCTTCCTGCAGGCGGGGGCGGGCGGGGTGGACGAGGCGGACATCCAGGCGCAGATTGCGGCCCGCGCTGCGGCCAAGGCGGCCAAGAACTTCGCGGAGGCCGACCGCATCCGCAATGCGCTGCTGGCCCAGGGCATCGTGCTGAAGGACTCCGCCGCAGGCACCACCTGGGAAGCTGCGCAGTGATCTTCAAATCTCTAGTGAAAAACGCCCCCGCGGCAGACAGGGTTTTCGGTGGCTGCTACTAAAAAAATAGCGCCAGATGCCCTGGTTGCAGAACCCGCGCTGGCCACGCCCGACTACTGGGCCGAGGCGTGTAAACACCTGGTGAAGAAGGACCGGGTGATGAAGCGCCTGATCCCGCAGTTTGGCGATGCCGCATTGCAGAAACGCGGCGACGCGTTCACCACGCTGGCGCGGTCGATCGTGGGCCAGCAGGTCTCGGTGAAGGCCGCGCAGACCGTGTGGGAGCGTTTTGTTGCGCTCCCCCGCAGCATGAAGCCCGCCTCCGTGCTCAAGCTGAAAATCGACGACATGCGTGCTGCCGGCCTGTCGGCCCGCAAAGTGGACTACCTGGTGGACCTCGCCATCCACTTTGAAGAAGGCAAGCTGCACGTGAAGGATTGGGCGGCGATGGACGACGAAGCCATCATTGCCGAGCTGGTCGCCATCCGCGGCATTGGCCGCTGGACGGCGGAGATGTTCCTGATCTTCTATCTGATGCGGCCCAACGTATTGCCCCTGGACGACCCAGGGTTGATCGCCGGCATCAGCCACAACTATTTCTCGGGCGACCCCGTCAGCCGCAGCGACGCCCGCGAGGTGGCCGAGGCCTGGAAGCCCTGGAGCAGTGTCGCGACTTGGTATATTTGGCGCTCGCTCGACCCATTGCCCGTTGCTAACTGACGCGCTTTAGAAAACTCGTTAACCGTCGGTTACAGTGCGTGCCATTCATGGCAGCCGCAACCGTCGCGATCCCCTAGGAGAAAAACGTTGGCGAAAAAAACCTTTCTGGATTTCGAACAGCCGATTGCTGAACTCGAATCCAAAATCGAAGAACTGCGCTACGTGCAGACCGAGAGTGCCGTCGATATCTCGGAAGAGATCGACCAGCTGAGCAAGAAGAGCCAGCAACTCACCAAAGACATTTACAGCGAACTGTCGCCCTGGCAGATCACGAAGATTGCCCGCCACCCCGAGCGTCCCTACACGCTCGACTACGTGCGCGACATCTTCACCGACTTTGTCGAACTGCATGGCGACCGCCACTATTCAGACGACCTGTCTATCGTGGGTGGGTTGGCGCGTTTCAACGGCCACGCCTGCATGGTGCTGGGCCATCAGAAGGGGCGCGACACCAAGGAGCGCGCCATGCGCAACTTCGGCATGAGCAAGCCCGAGGGCTACCGCAAGGCCCTGCGCCTGATGAAGACGGCCGAGAAGTTCAAGCTGCCCGTGTTCACTTTTGTGGACACGCCCGGAGCCTATCCCGGCATTGACGCCGAAGAGCGCGGCCAGTCCGAGGCCATCGGCCGCAACATCTTCGAGATGGCGCAGCTGGAAGTGCCCATCATCACCACCATCATTGGCGAAGGCGGCTCCGGCGGCGCACTGGCCATCAGCGTGGGCGACCAGGTCGTGATGCTGCAGTACGCCATCTATTCGGTCATCAGCCCAGAAGGCTGCGCCTCCATCCTCTGGAAAACTAGCGACAAGGCCCAGGAGGCTGCCGATGCCCTGGGCATTACCGCCCACCGCCTGAAGGCCCTGGGTCTGGTGGACAAGATCGTGAGCGAGCCCGTGGGCGGTGCCCACCGCGACCACAAGCAGATGGCCGCCTTTCTGAAGCGCGCGCTGGGCGACGCGTTCCGTCAGGTGGCCGACCTCAAGACCAAAGACCTGCTGGACCGCCGCTACGAGCGCTTGCAGAGCTACGGCCGCTTCAGCGACACCAAGGCCGACAGCCGCTGAGCCGCTGACCGATTGGCAGCCCTTCGCGCATTGCGCCCACGGCCCTTCGGGGCCTTTGTTGTTTTTGCAGCCAAAACCTGGCGCCCTGCGCACTCACCCCGACTGGCGCGCAGCCTGATACCGGATGTAACATGGCCTACGGCCGCCCGTGCGGTTGGATGAAGGGGTGCTCCATGTCGCTTCTGAAGACTCTCAAGGGCCAGATCCTGGTGCTGTCTGCCATGTGCATGGTGGCGGCCCTGCTGGTGTTGACCCTGGTCAACTACTTTTCGGCGCGCGGGCAGGCGCAAGTGTCGCTGGCGGAGGAGGGCCTGGCCACGGCCAAAAGCCACGCCGAAACCATCGAAGAGTGGGCCCGGGCCAAGGCGGCGATCATTGCGGCGTCCGTCACCGCCTTTGAAGAGCCCGAGCCCGCCAAGTCACTGGCCATGCTGCGTGACGCAGGCAAGTTCAGCACGGCTTACTTTGGCTATGCCGACAAGAAGTATGTGTTTTCCGAAGCGCGCAATTTGCCCGCCGACTACGACCCCACTGCGCGGCCCTGGTACAAACAGGCGGCGCAGGCCGGCACGTCGGTTGTCACGCCGCCCTACATTTCAGCGTCTGACCAGAAGCTTGTTGTGACGTTCGCCACCCCGGTCGGCGCAGGCGCAGCCCTCAAGGGCGTAGCGGCGGGCGACGTCTACATGGAGTCGGTGGTGGCCAACGTAGCCTCCATCCGGCCCACGCCCCAGAGCTTCGGTTTCCTGGTGGCAGCCGATGGCAAGATCATTGCCCACCGCGATCAAGCACTCACCCTCAAGCCCATTGCGGAGCTTTCCAAAGACCTCGCCATCGACAAACTGGTGGCAGCCGCCAAAGACAGCAGCACCCTGCTGCCTGCAGACATTGGGGGGCGCAGCCGCCTGCTGAGCGTGGTCCCCATCGCGGGCACCTCTTGGATGCTGGTGGTGGCACTGGATGAGAGCGAGGCAATGGCTCCCATCCGCTCGATGCTGGCCACATCCCTGGTCTCCAGCGTGCTGGTTCTGGTGGTGGCCGTGGGGCTGCTCGGCGTGATCCTGACCCGGCGCCTGCGCCAGCTGACCTTGGTGCGCGACGCCATGCACGAGATCGGTGCGGGCGACGGCGACCTCTCGCGCCGCATCGATGCGCAGGGCGAAGACGAACTGGCACAAATTGCCGCCAGCTTCAACAGCTTTGCGGGCAAGCTCTCGGGGGTGCTGGCGCAGATCCGCGATGCGAGCAGCTCGGTGCGTGTGGCCGCTGAAGAGATTGCCACCGGCAACCAGGACCTGAGCGGGCGCACGGAACTCACGGCGTCTAGCCTGCAGGAGACCTCGGCCTCCATGCAGCAACTGACTGAAACCGTGCGCCACAACGCAGACTCTGCCCGGCAGGCCAACCAGCTGGTGGCCCAGGCGTCCAGCGTGGCGCAGCACGGCGGACAGGTGGTGGGCAACGTGGTGACCACCATGGAGCAGATCAACGCCGCGTCGCGCAAGATCAACGACATCATTGGCGTGATCGACGGCATTGCCTTTCAGACCAACATCCTCGCGCTGAATGCGGCGGTGGAGGCAGCACGCGCCGGCGAGCAAGGTCGTGGCTTTGCAGTGGTCGCGAGTGAAGTGCGCAGCCTGGCCGGGCGCAGTGCGGAGGCTGCCAAGGAAATCAAGCAGCTCATCAGCGCGTCGGTGGAACAGGTGGAAAACGGCTCGCGGCTGGTGCACGACGCGGGTACCACCATGAACGACATCGTGACCTCGGTGCAGCGCGTGACGGACATCATGGCCGAGATCACGGCATCCACCAACGAACAGAGCACGAGCATCAACGAGGTGGGGCAGGCGGTATCGCACCTTGACCAGATGACCCAGCAGAACGCCGCGCTGGTGGAGCAAAGCGCCGCAGCCGCGCAGAGCCTCAAGGACCAGTCGGTGCGGCTGTCGGAGGTGGTGGGCACGTTCCGTCTGTCCTCCGATGCCTCGCATGTCGCACCGCGTTTGTCTGCACCGGTTGCTTGATGGGGCAAAGAGTGTGAGAAGAAGGGAGGGCGCCCGCGATAATCGGCGCCCATGTACTCCCGCCCTGTCCATTGCTTTTGTGCACCTGATGCGGCACCACCGTTTCGTGGCGCAGGCCGGGTGCCGGAATGACCCAATCGTTCGATGCTGCCATGCAGGCGTTTGCGCCCGCACTGCCGCTGGCCGTGGGGCTGAGCGGCGGGGCCGACTCCACGGCACTGCTGCTGGCCTGTGCGCGCCGTTGGCCCGGGCAGGTGCGGGCCATCCATGTGCACCACGGCCTGCAGGCGGCGGCCGATGGGTTCGAGCAACATTGCGCTGCCTTGTGCCAAGGCCTTGGTGTGCCGCTGTGGGTGGAGCGGCCGGACGCCCGCCACGCCCCTGGCCAGAGCCCCGAAGATGCTGCCAGGCAGGCAAGATACAAAGCTTTTGAGGCTGTAGCGCTTGCCAGTAAAGCGCAATTAGCTATTAAATCAATAGCGATTGCACAACACGCGGACGATCAGGCCGAGACGCTGCTGCTGGCGCTGTCGCGTGGCGCGGGCGTTGCCGGGCTGGCCGCCATGCCCGCCCGCTGGGAACGCGCCGGCGTGGTGTGGCACCGCCCGTTGCTGCCGGTGGCCGCCATAGACATCCGCAGCTGGCTGCGGGCGCAGGGGCAGGGTTGGGTGGAAGACCCCACCAACACCGACCAGCGCTACACCCGCAACCGTATTCGTGCACAACTGTTGCCCGCACTGGAGGCCGCCTTTCCCGCGTTTCGCGATACGTTCGCCCGCTCGGCATCCAACGCCGCGCAGGCGGCGGAACTGCAGGGCGAACTGGCGCAGCAGGATCTGGCACAGGTCGGCGTACCGCCGCAGATCACCGCGCTGCAGGGCTTGAGCCGGACGCGCCAGGCGAATGTGCTGCGCCACTGGTTGCGTCAGTTCCACCACACCACGCCCGCGGCGGCGCAGCTGGGCGAGTTGCTGGATCAGGTGGCCGTCTGCACAACACGCGGCCACCGCATCCACATCAAGGTGGGGCGCGGATTTGTGGTGCGGGCCGGGCCAAATATCGATTGGCACAGTCCCCAGGTTTTGGTCCCCTGATCGCACGAACATTGGTGGCGCGCCACAACCGTGTTTTGCCTGGCGCCGTGGCTTCGGAGGCGTCACCCCAACAATTCCAATGGCATGGATCGTTCACGAAGAAGCCAGGTCCGGCACACTGATCACTTGTGAGGAAGACGAAAAAAATGGAACAAGCCGTTGTATCTGGCATCGCTTGCAACCGCGATGAAGCCAAGATCTCCGTGCTGGGCGTGCCTGGCAAGCCCGGCATCGCCTACCTGATCCTGGGCGCAGTGGCCGAGGCCAACATCGAAGTGGACGTGTTCATCCAGAACGTGGGCAAGGACGGCAAGACCGACTTCAGCTTCACGGTCCATCGCGGCGACTGTGCGCGCACGGTGGACTTGCTCAAGGAAAAAGTGGCGCCTGCACTGGGCGCGCAAGAGGTCGTTGGCGACACCAAGATCTGCAAGGTCAGCATCGTCGGCATCGGCATGCGCAGCCATGTGGGCGTGGCCAGCAAGATGTTCCGCGTACTGAGCGACGAGGGCATTAACGTCCAGATGATCTCCACCTCTGAAATCAAGACGTCGGTCGTGATTGACGAAAAGGACGTCGAACTGGCCGTGCGCAGCCTGCACAAGGCGTTCGAGCTGAACCAGGAAGTCGCCTAAACCGCCAGAAGCGCCTCAGAAATGGGGCATAATAGTGGGATTGGAAACGTGACCGAGTGGCCGAAGGTGCTCCCCTGCTAAGGGAGTATGGGGTGTAGAGCCTCATCGAGGGTTCGAATCCCTCCGTTTCCGCCAAGATAAAGCCCAAGTGATTCATTCACTTGGGCTTTTTTCTTTGGGCCATCTGTCTTTTCAGTCTGTCTTGCAGAGCCTTGCAAACCCGCAAGCCCACGCTGCGCTCATTCGTCGATGGAGGCACTCCAGCGGCTGCCCCACTCGCCCCCTTTGTTGCTCACTTTGTCGATCTCGCGCCGATCGCGTTTGGTGGGGCGGCCTTCGTGCAATGTGGCTGCGGGTTCGGGGGCCAGGCGGCGCAGTTCTGCGGCCTTCTCGCGGGCGGCGATGCTGTCGGGCGTCTCCTCATACAGCTGCTGCGCCACCGGCGCGGGCCCGCGCGCCCCGCTCAGGCCCCGGACCTGCACGGTGCGGGCCACTGGCCCTTGGCGCAGGGCCACGGTGTCGCCGCAGCGCAGGTCCCGCGCGGGTTTGGCCAGCTGGCCATTGACCGTGACGCGGCCCTTGCCGATCTCTTCGGTGGCCAGACTGCGGGTTTTGTAGAAGCGGGCGCACCACAGCCACTTGTCGAGCCGCATTGTCTCCAGGGTGTTCATACGGGGGATTGTGCCGCGTGGACGGAGCCGCCCATGTCAGCCGATGGCGCGGCCAGCGGCAGGCGCACCACGGCGTCCAGCCCTGCCATCCTGCTGCCCACCATGCGGTTGGTCAAAGCGATGCTGCCACCGAGGGCTTGCACGATCTCATGGCAAATGGCCAGGCCCAGGCCGCTGCCCGTGCGCACATCGCCTGCTGAAAAGGGCTGGAAGAGGCGCGTCGCCAATTCATCGTCGATGCCGGGGCCGTGGTCGCTGATGGTCAGCGCCACGTGGTGGCTGTCGGTGCGCAGGTCCACGGTGAGTTCGCTGCCCTGCGGGGCATGGCGCACCGCGTTGTGCAGCAGGTTGCGGCTTAGCTCACGCAGCATCCATTCATGGGATTGGACCAATGCCGGCTCGGTGTGTATGCCGAAGTCCAGGTCGCGCTGGGCGATCAAGGGCGAGATCTCCAGCGCCACGGTGCGCAGCAGTTCGTCCAGCCGCGTGGCCGGGGGGGTGCTTTGCTGGCGCAGTTGCTCTACCTTGGCCAGCGCCAGCATTTGGTTGGCCAGCTGCGTGGCGCGGTCCACCGTATCGCTGATCTCCTGCAGTGCTTGCTGGGGCTCCACATCGCCGCGCAAGGCAGACTGCACCTGGGTCTTGAGCACCGCCAGCGGCGTGCGCAGCTGGTGCGAGGCATCGCGCACGAAGCGCTTTTGGTGCCGCAGCAAGTGGCGAAGGCGTTGCATGACCTCGTTGGTGGCATCGATCAGCGGCTGCAGCTCGCGCGGGGTGGACGGGGCGGCGATGGGGCTCAGGTCGCCCTCCTTGCGCCCTTGCAACTGCAGACTCAGCTGCCGCACGGGGTGGATGGCCCGCTGCACCACCAGCACCACGGTCAACGCGATCACGGCGATCAACAGTGCCTGGCGCAGCAAGGTATTGCGCAGAATCTGCAGGGCCAGCGTTTCGCGCACTTCCAGGGTTTCGGCCACCTGAATCACGGCCATGGCGCGGCCTTCGGAACTGGCCACGGGCTGCAGCAGCACGGCCACGCGCACATCGCGGTCGCGGAAACGGTCGTCATAAAAATCCACCAGCGCGGCATAGGGTGGCCGGTCCGGGATGGTCCCGCGCCAAACAGGCAGCTCGTCAAAGCCCGACACGATCTCGCCGCGCAGCGTGGATACGCGGTAGAACATCTGGCTCTGGTTGTCGGCCTCGAAGGCCTCCAGCGCTGAATAGGGCACGATGGCGCGCAATTGCGCGGCGTCGTCGTAGCCCCGCACATCCAATTGTTCGCTGATGCTTTTGGCCGACGCCAGCAGGGTGCGGTCGTAGGCCGTATTGAGCGAGGCCAGGGTTTGCTGATAGAGGCTATAGGTGTTGAAACCAATGAACAGCGCCACTGGCAGCAGGATGCCCAGCAGCAGGCGGCGGCGCAGCGAAGGGTGGCGGGGCGAGCCCTTTGATCCTGTCATGTGTCGGCCCGCAGCAGATAGCCCAGCCCGCGCAACGTCATCAGGGTCAGTCCGGTGCCTGCCATCTTCTTGCGCAGGCGGTACACCACGACCTCAATGGCCTCGTACTGCACATCCAGCTGGCCGGGGAACACCAGTTCGTACAGCCGCTCCTTGGTCACGGCATGGCCTGGCTGGGCGAGCAAGGCGTGCATCAGCGCCAGTTCGCGCGGTGTCAGCTCCATCACTTCGCCATTCAGGTAGAGCGCGCCGCTGTCCTTGTCGTAGCGGATGGCGCCGATCTGCACGGTGCTGGGCGCCATGGGAGTGCCGGGGGCAGGGTCGGCGCTGCGGCGCACCAGGGCCCGCAGGCGCGCTTCCAGTTCATCCAGATCAAAGGGTTTGGGCAGGTAGTCGTCGGCCCCCGCGTTCAGGCCCATCACACGGTCGCCCACGGTACCGCGTGCGGTGAGGATGAGCACGGGGGTGCGCAGTCCGCGTGAGCGGGCCTGTTGCAGCACCTGCAGGCCATCCAACCCTGGCAGGGTCAGGTCCAGGATCACCGCATCGGGCTGCCGGGCGGCCCATTGACTGAGTGCTGCACGGCCGTCTCCCACGGCGGTGACTTCCATGCCACGGCGTGTCAGTGCGCGGTGCAGCGTGGCCTGCATGGTGGGGTCGTCTTCAACAAGAAGCAGTTGCATGCGCGGCACCATATCACCGTCTCATTGTGCGGGGCGCATGAGTGTTTTCCCTGAGTCCACGGACAGCCGTTTGACAGGCAGGGCGCGCATCATCGAGCGGTTCGCAAACCTTACAAGGAGACTCCATGCGTCGCGATATCTTCCTCAAATCGCTGGCAGCCATGGCCGCTGCAGGCGTGCTGCCTGTTTCGGCCCAGAGCGCACCGACCCTCAAGATGATGATCCCCGCCAACCCCGGCGGTGGCTGGGATTCCACGGGCCGTGCCTTGGGCAAAGCCATGCAGGATGCAGGCGCCGCATCGTCGGTGTCCTATGACAACAAGGGTGGCGCTGCGGGTGCGATCGGCCTGGCCCAGTTTGTCAACGCCAGCAAGGGCGACCCGAACGCCATGATGGTGATGGGCGCCGTGATGCTGGGTGGCATCATCACCGGCAAGCCGCCGGTGGGCCTGGACAAGGTCACGCCACTGGCACGTTTGACCAGCGAATACAACGTGTTCGTGCTGCCCGCCAATTCGCCTTTCAAGTCCATGAAGGATGTGGTGGACCAGCTCAAGAAAGACCCTGGCAGCGTGAAGTGGGGCGGTGGTTCGCGTGGCTCCACCGAGCACATCGCAGCCGCGATGATCGCGCGCGAAGTGGGCGTGGACCCTTCCAAGATCAACTACGTGGCTTTCCGTGGGGGTGGTGAGGCCACCGCCGCCATCCTGGGTGGCAACGTCACCGTGGGCGGCAGCGGCTACAGCGAGTTTGCCGAGTACATCTCTGCGGGCAAGATGCGCGCCGTGGGCGTCACCTCGGGCTCGCGCCTGAAGGGCGTGAACGTGGCCACGCTCAAGGAGCAGGGCATCAACGTCGAAATCGGCAACTGGCGCGGTGTGTATGGCGCGCCTGGCATCACGGCCGAGCAGCGCAAGGCACTGATCGACGCGCTGGCCAAGACCTTCAAGCACAAGGCCTGGCAAGATGCCATGGAGAAGAACGGCTGGACCCCGGCCTGGATGGCGGGTGACGAGTTCGCCAACTTCGTGGATGCCGAGTTCGCCAGCATGCGCGCCACCATGGCCAAGTCCGGAATGATCTGAAGCAAGGCGCGCCAGTCGCCTTCAACCCTTTGGGGGTGGGTGGTGGCGCTGCCGCAGCAGTGGTTGGTGCGAAGGAAAAAAACATGACACAACAACATTCGTCGCGCTCCAAGCCCTTGCAGACCCTGATAGGGGCGGGGCTGGTGGTGCTTGCGCTGTGCCTGGCTTGGGGCGCCAGCTCGGTCAGCTCTGAAGCTGGCTATGGCGGTGTAGGCCCCAATTTCTTCCCCTGGATGGTCAGCATTGCCTTGCTGATCTGCGGTGTGCTCTGCGTGGTGCATGCCCTGACCGGGGGGTTCCGCGAGCTGGAAGAAGGATCGGGCGACGAGCGCGCCCACTGGAAGGGCTTCATCTGGGTGTCGGCCGGGCTGCTGCTCAATGCCCTGCTCATCACGACGCTGGGCTTTATCCTGAGCTGCGCGCTGTGCTTTGTGCTGTCGGTGCGGGGCTTCCGGAGTTCCGAAGGCGAGCTGGACCTGCGTCTGCAGGCCTGGATCAAGGATTCTTTCATCGGTGTGGCCGTGGCCGCCCCGGTGTACTGGATGTTTACGCAATTGCTGGCCATCAACCTGCCCGGCCTGACCAACACGGGGTGGCTGTAAAGCCTGCACGCTATGGAAACGTTGAATCTCTTGATGCAGGGTTTTGCGACCGCTGCGACCCCCATCAACCTGATGTGGGCCTTTGTGGGCTGCATGATCGGCACTGCGGTCGGCGTGCTGCCCGGCATCGGGCCCGCAGTGGCCGTGGCCATGCTGCTGCCCATCACCGTCAAGGTCGAGGCCACGGCCTCCATGATCTTCTTTGCCGGCATCTACTACGGAGCCATGTACGGCGGCTCCACCACCTCCATCCTGCTCAACACACCCGGTGAGGCCGGGTCCATGGTGACTGCCATGGAGGGCAACAAGATGGCCAAGAACGGCCGCGCCGGCGCAGCGCTGGCCACTGCCGCGATTGGCTCGTTTGTTGCGGGCACCATTGCCACGGTGCTGGTCACTTTTTTTGCCCCATTGGTGGCTGAATACGCCGTGCGCCTGGGCCCGCCCGAGTACTTCATGCTCATGGTGCTGGCCTTCACCACCGTGAGCGCCGTGCTGGGCAAGAGCACGCTGCGCGGCATGGTCGCCCTGTTCGTGGGGCTGGCCATGGGCCTTATCGGGATTGACCAGATCTCGGGCCAGGCGCGCTACACCGGCGGCGTGCCCGAGCTGATGGATGGCATCGAGGTGGTGTTGATCGCCGTGGGCCTGTTTGCGGTGGGTGAAGCCTTGTACAACGTGATGTACGAAGGCAAGTCCGACGAGACGCAGAACCGCCTGACGAGCACACACATGACCAAGGAAGAGTGGAAGCGCTCGTGGCCGGCCTGGCTGCGTGCCACGTTCATCGGCTTTCCGTTCGGCACCATCCCTGCAGGCGGCAGCGAGATCCCCACCTTCCTGAGCTACGCGGCTGAAAAGAAGCTCAGCAAGAACAAGGAAGAGTTCGGCACCACCGGCGCCATCGAAGGCGTGGCTGGCCCCGAGGCCGCCAACAACGCGGCCATCACGGCCACGCTGATCCCGCTGCTCACGCTGGGCATCCCCACGTCGAACACCACGGCCATCCTGCTGGGCGCGTTCCAGAACTACGGCATCCAGCCCGGGCCGCAGCTGTTCGACACCAATGGCGCGCTGGTGTGGGCGCTGATTGCGTCGATGTACATCGGCAACGTGATGCTGCTCATCCTGAACCTGCCCCTGGTGGGCCTGTGGGTGAAGCTGCTGAACATTCCCAAGTCGTACCTGTACGCGGGCATTCTGGTGTTCTCCACGCTGGGCGTGTATGGCATGCGCCAGAGCGCGTTCGACCTGGTACTGCTGTATGCGATTGGCCTCTTGGGTGTGGTGATGCGCCGCTTTGACTTCCCGGCCGCACCAGTGGTGGTGGGCATGATCCTGGGCCCCTTGGCCGAGGCGCAGATGCGCAATGCCGTGTCGATTGGTGAAGGCAAGTGGACCATTTTCCTGGAACGTCCAGGCTCGCTGACACTGATCATCATCGTGCTGGCCGTGCTCATCCTGCCGCGCCTGCTGCGGCGTTGGGCGGCGCGCAAGCTGGCGTTGGCACAGACCTGACCTGCGCGCGCAGTGCGCGTCCTTCACCCACAAAAAAACCGCGCTGAAATGGCGCGGTTTTTTGTTTTTTGGGTAGCCGTCGGGAGGGGCGATTTCTTAGAACAGGTTCTTAGCGTTTGCGCAAGCCAGACACCGGAGGCTTCATGCCTCCGGTGTCCTCCCCACCAAGGTGACTTGCGTGCTCACAAGCCGCGAATCGTACCATAAAATGCGAATAATTCTTATTTGCAAAGGTGGCGCATGCAATCACTTCCGCAGGAGTTTCTGGCGCTGTGCCGCCAATTGGGCGATGCGCAAAAGCGCTGCAGCGCCACGGTGTCTGCCCAGGCGGCGCAGATTGTGGCCCTTCAAACCCAGGTGGTGCGACTGCGTGCCGAGGTGATCGTGCGGGACACGCGCCTTGCCCTGGCGCAGGACGAACTGGCGCAGATCAAGGTCGCGCACCCCAGCCTGCCACGCCGCCGGGCGATGGCCCGCCACATCAGCGTGCTCGTCGACCGCATTGCGAGCCTGTCGCGCGAATGCCTGCGCTGGCGGCTGGCAGCCCAGGCGAAGGTGGCGCCGGCCCAGGCTGCGGAGCCCCCCCGGGGCCACCCCGCGAGGGCCGGTGGTGTTGCCAACCACCCGTCTCAGCGCTGGGCGGTGGACCGCACCGCCTCCACTGGGCTGCGGGACGGCTCGCTCGATGCCAACCTGGCCGCTGCCGACTTGGTCATCTGCCAGACCGGCTGCATCAGCCACGACGAGTACTGGCGCGTGCAAGACCACTGCCGCCGCACAGGCAAGCCCTGCATCCTGGTGGACCAACCCCTGGCCGTGCGCGAGGCCGAGGTGCTGGCCGCCATCCAGCCCATGGTGATTCTGCGCATGACGCGCGCGCAGTGTCCCGTGGGCAGTGCACCGGTGGCCGATGGCGTCATGATTTTGGATAAAAAAAGCCGCTAGCGCTTTATGGATTTGCGCTAATAGCTATAAAAATAGTAGCAATCGAGCTGCATGTTGTCTGCGGTGTGACTGCACTTGGCCAGACCCCGCCGCGCTACCATCCACAGATGCCCTTGCTCACCGATGACGCCCCCGCACTGCCGCTGGATGCCCAGGGCATTCTTGAACTGGCGGCGCGCTCCATGTTCCAGCTGTTCTCCAGCGTCAGCCAGGGCATGTTCCTGGTGGACCGCAGCGGCCGCATCGTGTGGGTGAACGAGGGCTATCAGCGCTTTCTGCCCGACCTGGGTTTCTCGTCGGTCGATCAGTTTGTCGGGCGCACGGTGGAGGAGGTCATCCCCAACACCCAGATGCGCCGTGTGCTGGAGACCGGCCAGCCCGTGCTGATCGACCTGCTTACCAACAAGGCCGGCACCTTTGTGGTCAGCCGCATCCCGCTGCGCGACGATGCCGACCGCGTGATAGGCGCCATTGGCATCGTGCTGTTTGACCACCCCGAGACCACACTGCAGCCGCTGATCAGCAAGTTCGCGCTGCTGCAGCGCGACCTGGACGACGCGCGGCGCGAGCTGGCCAGCCAGCGCAGCCGCTCGCTGGCCGTGGCGGGCGACGGCGAGCGGCGCGCCAAATACACCTTTGCCAGCTTTATCGGATCGAGCCCCGCAGCGGCCGAGGTCAAGCGCCAGGCGCGGCGCGCGGCGCAGTCCAGCAGCCCAGTACTGCTGCTCGGCGAGACCGGCACAGGCAAGGAGCTGCTGGCCCACGCCATCCACGCGGCATCCAGCCGCGCGAGCGGCCCGTTTGTGAGTGTCAACATTGCCGCCGTGCCCGACACGCTGCTCGAAGCCGAGTTCTTCGGCGTAGCCCCGGGCGCCTACACCGGCGCCGACCGCAAGGGCCGCGACGGCAAGTTCAAGCTGGCCGACGGTGGCACGCTCTTCCTCGACGAAATCGGCGACATGCCGCAAAGCTTGCAAGCCAAGCTATTGCGGGCCTTGCAGGAGGGCGAGATCGAGCCACTGGGCTCCAACAAGCTGGTGCCCTTCAACGTGCGCATCCTGGCGGCCACCTCGCGCGACTTGGCGACGCTGGTGCGCGAAGGCAAGTTCCGCGAGGATTTGTTCTACCGCCTGCACGTGCTGCCTGTGCGTGTGCCACCGCTGCGGGCGCGCCGCACCGACATCCCGGCGCTGGTCGAGGCGCTGGGTGAAGACCTGGCCTTGCGCAACGGCACGGCCCCGCCCGAGCTGCTGCCCGACGCCATGGCGTTGCTGGCGGGCCAGCCCTGGCGCGGCAACATCCGCGAGCTGCGCAATGTGCTGGAGCAGGCCGTGATGCGCAGCGACTCCCCGTCCATCGACGCGGCGCAGCTGGAGCGCGTGCTGCGTGAAGCCGGCGTGGAGCCTGCCGCACCCGCCCCTGTGCAGGACGCCGCCCCGATGGGCGATGCCGAGGATGGAAGCCGCTACCTGCGGCCGCTGTCCGAACAGGTGGCCGAACTGGAGCGGCGTGCCATCGCCGCGACCCTCAAAGCCCATGGCGGCAACAAGCTCGCCACGGCACGCCAGCTGGGCATCTCGCGGGCCACGCTTTATGGACGTCTGGAAAACCCTGAATAAATATTGGGCATATGTCTGATTTGTAGACAATCTATTTGTCCATAAATCAGACTGTGTCGCACAGGTGTCAGCAGAAGTTTCATAAAAATCAACAGCTTGCGTGTTGGCATGAACTGTGCAATGTTCAGGCATCACAACAAGGAGACATCGCCATGCACCGTCGCACCCTGGTCGCCCTCGCCACTGCAGCCGTTACCGCCGCCACGCTTTCCGCCCCCGCATTCGCCCAGACCGGCGAAATCCGCATCGCCCACGTCTACAGCAAGACCGGCCCGCTGGAGGCCTACGGCAAGCAGACCCAGACCGGCCTGCTGATGGGCCTGAACTACGCCACCGGCGGCAGCATGACCGTCAATGGCAAGAAGCTCGTGGTGATCGAGAAGGACGACCAGGGCAAGCCAGACCTGGGCAAGAGCCTGCTGGCATCGGCCTACTCCGATGACAAGGCCGACATCGCCGTAGGCCCCACGTCGTCGGGCGTGGCCCTGGCGCTGCTGCCCGTGGCCGAGGAATACAAGAAGATCCTGCTGGTGGAGCCCGCCGTGGCCGATGCCATCACCGGCGACAAGTGGAACAAGTACATCTTCCGCACCGGCCGCAACAGCAGCCAGGACGCCATCTCCAACGCCGTGGCCATCGACAAGGCTGGCGTCACGGTGGCCACGCTGGCGCAGGACTACGCCTTTGGCCGCGACGGCGTGAAGGCCTTCAAGGACGCACTCAAGAACGCCAAGCTCGCCCACGAAGAGTACCTGCCCACCACCACCACCGACTTCACCGCCGGTGCGCAGCGCCTGATCGACAAGCTCAAGGACGTGCCCGGCCGTAAGGTCATCTTCATCATCTGGGCCGGCGCGGGCAACCCCTTCAAGATCGCCGACATGGATCTGAAGCGCTACAACATCGAGATCGCCACCGGTGGCAACATCCTGCCCGCCATGGCTGCGTACAAGAACTTCCCCGGCATGGAAGGCGCCACGTACTACTACTTCGGCATCCCCAAGAACCCCGTGAACGAAGCCCTGGTGGCCGCGCACTACAAGGAGTTCAAGACCCCGCCGGACTTCTTCACCGCCGGTGGTTTCAGCTCCGCCATGGCGCTGGTCACGGCGCTCAAGGCCACCGGTGGCGACACCAATACCAACAAGCTCATCAAGACCATGGAAGGCATGAGTTTTGATACGCCCAAGGGCAAGATGACCTTCCGCAAGGAAGACCACCAGGCCATGCAGAGCATGTACCACTTCAAGATCAAGGTGGACCCGGCCTTCGCCTGGGGCGTGCCCGAGCTGGTGCGCGAGATCAAGCCCGAAGAAATGAACGTGCCGATTCGCAACAAGCGATAAGCGGATTTGCGTGGCCCCGGGGCGCTGCCCCTGGGGGTTCATCCCGCAGGGGCGGCCGCCCCTTTTTTTCCAGTGAATTGATGCATGAACTCCCGGATTACACGGGGGCTGGGTCGGTTTTTCTCAAAATTATTTGGAGACAAGACAACATGGCTTTCAATTTCATCCGGGCGGCCGCAGCAGGAGCTGCCATCGCGCTGTGCGCTACGGGCGGTGCATATGCCGCCGTCAACCTTCCCGCGCTCAAGATCGACAAGACCCAGACCACCGTGTCGGGCCTGTCCGCAGGCGGCTTCATGGCCGTGCAGCTGCACGTGGCGTATTCGGCCACGTTTGCCAAAGGGGTGGGCGTGGTTGCGGGCGGGCCGTTCTATTGCGCCGAGGGCTCGGTCGTCAATGCCACGGGGCGCTGCATGGCCAGCCCGGCGGGCATTCCCACCAGCACGCTGGTCAGCACCACCAACACCTGGGCCAGCCAGGGCGCCATCGACCCCGTGGCCAACCTGCAGAACTCGAAGGTCTACCTGTTCTCGGGCACGCTCGACAGTGCGGTCAAGACCGGCGTGATGGATGCCCTGCGCACCTACTACAACAGCTTTGTACCGGCCGCCAACGTGGTCTACAAGAAGGACATCGCTGCCGAGCACGCCATGGTCACCGACGACTACGGCAACGGTTGCACCACCAAGGCAGCGCCCTACATCAGCAACTGCAACTTCGACCTGGCGGGTGCCATGTTGCAGCACCTGTACGGCCCGCTCAATGCACGCAACAACGCGGCGTTGCCCACCGGCAACTTCATCGAGTTCAACCAGAGCGAATTCATCTCCAACCACGGCATGGCCACCACGGGCTGGGCCTATGTGCCGCAGGCCTGCCAGGCGGGCGGCAGTGCCACCTGCAAGCTGCACGTGGTGCTGCATGGCTGCAAGCAGAACATCAGCGATGTGCAGCAGCAGTACGTGCGCAACACCGGCTACAACCGCTGGGCCGACACCAACAACATCGTGATGCTGTACCCGCAGACCAGCACCGCGGCCACCAACAGCTGCTTTGACTGGTGGGGCTACGACAATGCCAACTACGCCAAGAAGTCCGGTCCGCAGATGGTCGCCATCAAGGCCATGGTGGACCGGGTTTCCAGCGGCGGCACCACCAACCCACCGGTGGACCTGCCTGCCCCCACGGGCGTGAGCACCTCGGGCGCCACGGCCAGCAGCATGGCGATTGCCTGGAATGCCGTCTCGGGCGCTGCCAGCTACAACGTGTACCGCAATGCTAACAAGGTCAACGCGCTGCCCGTGACCGCAACGAACTACAGCGACACCGGCCTGGCCGCTTCCACCACCTACAGCTGGACCGTGCGTGCCGCCGATGCCAACGGAGCAGAGGGCGCTGCATCCGCCGCTGCATCGGGCACCACGTTGGCAGCCCAGGGCGGCGGAGGCACCTGCACCACCGCCAGCAACTACGCCCACACCATGGCCGGCCGTGCCTATTTGTATGGCGGCTACACCTTTGCCCTGGGCTCCAACCAGAGCATGGGGCTGTGGAACATCTTCGTGAACAACACGCTGAAACAGACGAGCCCGAACTACTACGTCATCGGCACGTGCCCTTGACAATGCGCTGAACGCCGCGCGCTCTGTCCATTTCAGGACAGGGCGCCCGACACCAACGAATGAAGACGACCGTGAAAGTGAAACACCACCCATGAGCACCTTGGCCACCAAGGACTTGACCATCCGCTTCGGCGGCCACGTGGCGGTCAACGCCGTGACCTGCTCTTTCGAGCCCGGCACGCTGACCGCCATCGTGGGCCCTAATGGCGCGGGCAAGACCACGTACTTCAACCTCATCTCCGGGCAGCTGCGCGCCAGCGCGGGCAGTGTCACCCTGGGCGGGCAGGACCTCACGGGCCAGTCGGTCTCGGCGCGCACGCATGCGGGCCTGGGCCGTGCCTTCCAGCTCACCAACCTGTTTCCCAACCTCAGCGTGCTGGAGAACGTGCGCCTGGCCGTGCAGGCCACGCAGGAGGGCAAGCATCGCCGGGGGCTGAACCTGTGGAGCATCTGGAGCGACCACCGCGACCTGACCGACCGCGCCCGCGCCATCCTGCAGGCCGTGGCCATGCTCGACCGCCAGGACACCCCCGTGGCCAGCCTGCCGCACGGCGACCAGCGCAAGCTCGAGGTGGCGCTGCTCATGGCGCTGGAGCCGCAGGTCTACATGTTCGACGAGCCCACGGCCGGTATGAGCCACGACGAGGCCCCCGTGATCCTGAACCTGATCCGCGAACTCAAGAAGGACAAGACCAAGATCATCCTGCTGGTGGAGCACAAGATGGACGTGGTGCGCGAACTGGCCGACCGCATCATCGTGCTGACCAACGGCACGCTGGTGGCCGACGGCCCGCCGGCAGAAGTGATTGCATCGCCCGTGGTGCAGGAAGCCTATCTTGGCGTGACGAAGGAGGCGGCTGCATGACCACCACCACGAACAACACGGGCAACCTGCTCGAACTCAAGGGCGTGCACACCCACATCGGCGCGTACCACATCCTGCACGGTGTGGATTTGGCGGTGCCCAAGGGCCAGCTCACCATGCTGCTGGGCCGCAACGGCGCGGGCAAGACCACCACGCTGCGCACCATCATGGGCCTGTGGCATGCGTCGCAGGGCTCGGTCCACTTTGCGGGCAAGGACATCACGGCGCTCAACACCCCGCAGATCGCGGGCATGAACATCGCCTACGTGCCCGAGAACATGGGCATCTTCGCCGACCTCACGGTCAAGGAGAACATGCTGCTGGCCGCGCGCGGCGCCAAGAACGCCGCGCAGATGGACAGCACCCGGCTCGAATGGATCTTCAAGCTCTTCCCTGCGGTCGAAAAGTTCTGGAACCACCCGGCCGGCAAGCTCAGCGGCGGTCAAAAGCAGATGGTGGCCGTGAGCCGCGCCATCGTCGAGCCGCGCGACCTGCTCATCGTGGACGAGCCCAGCAAGGGCCTGGCCCCTGCCATCATCAACAACATGATCGATGCGTTCGACCAGCTCAAGAAGAGCGGTGTGACCATCTTGCTCGTCGAGCAGAACATCAATTTCGCCAAGCGGCTCGGCGACACCGTGGCCGTGATGGACAACGGCAAGGTGGTGCATGCAGGCAGCATGGCCGCGCTGGCGCAAGACGAGGCACTGCAGCGGTCGCTGCTGGGGTTGGCACTATGAATTTCACACCAAATTTCAAGCTTTTTTGGCCACTGGCGCTTGATGGTAAAGCGCTGATAGCTATTAAAAATATAGCATTTTCGCGCACGCTGCTTGTCGCGCAAGGAGACCGGGCATGAGCATCACCCGCGACTTCGACTGGAAGCCCCTGGTCCTGGTGCCAGCGCTCGCACTGCTGGTGCTGCCCTTCATCGGCTCGCCCAGCACCTGGCTCACGCTCACCGTGGCGGGGCTGGCCATGGGCATGATCATCTTCATCATCGCCTCGGGCCTCACGCTGGTGTTCGGCTTGATGGACGTGCTCAACTTTGGCCACGGCGTGTTCATCGCGCTCGGCGCCTTCGTGGCTACCAGCGTGCTGGGCACCATGGGCGACTGGACGGGCTCCGACCAGCTGTGGCGCAACCTGGTGGCGGTGCTGCCGGCCATGCTGGTGGCCATGGCCGTCGCAGGGGCGGTGGGCCTGGCGTTCGAGCGCTTCATCGTGCGGCCCGTGTACGGCCAGCACTTGAAGCAGATCCTCATCACCATGGGCGGCATGATCATCGGCGAAGAGCTGATCAAGGTCATCTGGGGCCCCGCGCAGATCCCGCTGCCATTGCCCGAAGGCATGCGAGGCTCGCTGCTTGTGGGCGACGCCGCCATCGAGAAGTACCGCCTGGTGGCCGTGGCCGTGGGCCTGCTGGTCTTCGCCGTGCTGGCCTGGACGCTGTCGCGCACCAAGGTCGGCCTGCTGATCCGCGCCGGCGTGCAGGACCGCGAGATGGTCGAGAGCCTGGGTTACCGCATCCGCCGCCTGTTCATCGGCGTGTTCGTCGTGGGCTCGGCCCTGGCGGGTCTGGGCGGGGTGATGTGGGGCCTGTACCAGCAGAACGTGATCCCGCAGATGGGCGCGCAGGTCAACGTGCTGATCTTCATCGTGATCATCATCGGCGGCCTCGGGTCCACGGGCGGTGCGCTCATCGGCGCGCTGCTGGTGGGGCTGATGGCCAACTACACCGGCTTTCTGGTGCCCAAGGTGGCGCTGTTTTCCAACATCGCGCTGATGGTGGCCATCCTGCTGTGGCGCCCGCAGGGTGTCTATCCCGTGGCCAACCGCTGAAGAGGAGCCGACTGATATGCTGAACCGACTTCTCTCCGGCGACTACCCGCGCAGCAAGGTACTGGCGGTGATCCTCGTGGCCATCCTCATCGGGCTGGCGTTTGCACCCTTCCTGTTCCCGGGCGTCAAGGCGCTGTCCGTGGCCGCCAAGGTGCTGATCTTTGTGGTGCTGGTGGCCAGCTTCGATCTGCTGCTGGGCTACACCGGCATCGTTAGCTTTGCGCACACCATGTTCTTCGGCATCGGGGCCTACGGCATCGCGGTGGCCACCACACGCATGGGGCCTACCTGGTCCGCGCTGGCCGTGGGCCTCGCCGGCGCGCTGGTGCTTTCGCTGCTGCTGTCGCTGGCGGTGGGGCTGTTCTCGCTGCGCGTGCGCGCCATCTTCTTTGCCATGATCACGCTGGCCGTGGCCGCCGCGTTCCAGACGCTGGCCTCGCAGCTGTCGGACATCACCGGCGGCGAAGACGGCCTGACCTTCAAGGTGCCCGAGATCCTGTCACCCAGTTTCGAGCCCTTCGATGATCCCTTCCTGGGCGTCGCTATCGATGGCCGCCTGATCTGCTACTACCTGCTGTTCGTTACGGCCGTGGCGCTGGTGCTGGCGCTGCTGCGCATCGTCAATTCACCGTTCGGCCGCGTGCTGCAGGCGATCCGCGAGAACGAGTTCCGCGCCGAGGCCATTGGCTACCGCGTGGTGGTGTACCGCACCACCTCCAGCGTGTTGTCGGCGCTGTTTGCCACCATGGCAGGCGCCATGCTCGCGCTCTGGCTGCGCTACAACGGGCCCGACACCTCGCTCAGCTTCGAAATCATGATGGACTGCCTGCTGATCGTGGTGATCGGCGGCATGGGCACCATCTATGGCTCGGCCATCGGGGCCGTGCTCTTCCTGGTGGCGCAGAGCTATCTGCAAGATCTGCTGCGCCTGGGCCACGAGGCCACATCGGGCCTGCCCTGGGTGTCTGCCTTGCTATCGCCCGACCGCTGGCTGCTGTGGCTGGGCGTGCTGTTTGTCCTGTCGGTCTATTACTTCCCCACCGGTGTGGTGGGGCGCCTGCGCGCGGCAGCTGCGCGCAAGGCGGCGTGAGGAAGCCAACGCCGCCTGGGCGGTTGTTGGTGGGATGGAGCTGCGCGAAAAGCAAACAAGAAATACCAGGAGACAAGCACATGAAGATGAGCATGATGAAGGCGCGGGTGCGTCCGTTCGTTCCCGCTGCCGTGGCCGCCGCCGTTTTGGTCGCCTGTGGGGGCAGCAGCGACGGCGACAGCGCCGCGCTCAACACCAAACCCGCCTACCTGGGCACGGTCAGCGAGGCCACCTACGACGGCAGCACCAATGACCTGCTCACCGCGGGCCTGGGCGCCACGGGCCTGGCCGCTGCAGTGCCGCCCGCCTCTGCCGACCCGCTCAAGCCCACCGCCGCCGAGCTGCGCCGCTTGGCCATCCACACCAACTACCGGGCCATGCTCGACATGACGGCCGCGGGCGGATATGGCCTGCTGTACGGCCCCAATGTGGATGCGCAGGGCAAGGCCACGGCGGGTGAGGGCAAGGTGGCGGGCACGGAATACATCGCGTTCGCCGACGACGGCACGGGCCGCAAGAACGTTACGCTCATAGTGCAGGTGCCCACCAGCTTCAACCCGGCCAAGCCCTGCATGATCACGGCCACGACCTCGGGTTCGCGCGGGGTGTACGGCGGTATCTCTACGGGCGAGTGGGGCCTCAAGCGGGGCTGCGCCGTGGCTTACTCGGACAAGGGCACCAGCGGCGCGCCGCACGACCTGCAAAACGACACCGTGCCACTCATCGACGGCACCCGCGCCACGGCCGCTACTGCGGGCAAGAGTGCGGCGTTCAACGCAGGCCTCACGTCCACGGAACTGGCGGCCTTCAACACCGCCACGCCCAACCGCTTTGCCTTCAAGCACGCCCACTCGGGCCAGAACTCCGAGAAGGACTGGGGCACCACCACGCTGCAGGCCGTGGAGTTCGGCTACTACGTGCTCAATCAGCGCTACGGCAACACCAACGCAGCGGGCCAGCGCCTGAAGACACTCACGCCCGGTAACACCATCGTCATTGCGTCCAGCATCTCGAACGGCGGGGGCGCCGCCATTGCTGCCGCAGAGCAGGACACGCAGGGCCTGATCAGCGGCGTGGCCGTGTCCGAGCCCGCGCTGGAACTGCCCGCCAACCCCGGCGTCACCGTGCGCCGTGGCGGCACCGAGGTGGCCGTCACGGGCAAGACGCTGGTGGACTTCACCACCTACGCCAACCTGTACCAGGCCTGTGCGTCGTTGGCGCCGTCAGTCAGCACCAGTCCCTTTGCCGCAGCGTTCGCGGCAGGGTTTGCCAGCGCTGCGCTGCCCATCGCCCCCAACCGCTGCGCGGCGCTCAAGACGGCGGGGCTGCTCTCGGCATCCACCACCGCAGCGCAGGCCGAAGAGGCTCTGCAAAAGCTGCGCGCCTATGGCTGGGAGCCCGAGTCGAACGACCTGCATGCCTCGCTGGCGGCATTCGAAGTGGCCCCGGCCGTGGCGGTGACTTTTGCCAACAGCCTGTCGCGCAGCAGCGTGAAGGACCACCTGTGCGGCTTCAGCTACGCGGCCACGGCGACCACAGGCGCGGTGGCGCCCCTGGCGGCCGCAGCGTTGCCGGGCATGTTTGCCACCGGCAACGGTGTGCCGCCTTCCGGTGGCATCAACCTCGTGAACAACCTGGGCAAGCTGGGCCCGGCGCGTGACTTCCTGTCGTTCTCGGACACGGGCGTGGCCGACTGGAATACGGCGGGCGCGCTGTGCCTGCGCAACCTGGTGACCGGCATCGATGCGGCCGCCAAGAAGCTGCAGGCCGGCGTGGACGAAACGCGCCGCAACGGCAACCTGCGGGGCAAGCCCACTGTCATCGTGCACGGCCGTGCCGATGCGCTGCTGCCCGTGAGCCACACTTCGCGCCCCTATGCCGCGCTGAACAGGAAGGTCGAGGGGGCTGCCAGCAGGCTCAGCTATGTGGAAGTGGCCAACGCCCAGCACTTTGACGGTTTCATCGGTCTGCCCACCGTGCTGCCGGGCTACGACACGCGGTATGTGCCGCTGCACGTGTACCTGAACCATGCGCTGGATGCCGTGTACGAGCACCTGGCCAACGGCAAGGCTCTGCCCGCCAGCCAGGTGGTGCGCACCGTGCCCCGTGGCGGCACGCCCGGCAGTGCGCCAGCCATCACTGCGGCCAACGTGCCGCCGCTGGCCACCGTGCCTGCCGCAGCCAATGCGATTGCCATCACGGCGGGCGCCATCTCCATCCCCGACTGACGCAGGCCGCAGGGCTGCAAGAGGAGGGATCACGCCCGTGCTGCGCGCCCGTTGCAGGCGCGCGCGGCGCCGGGGCCGTGCGTTTCTGACACTAAGGATGGACGTATGAATGCTGTGATGAAGACCTGGGCTCGCCGTATGGCGGCGGCGCTGGCAGTGCCCGTTGGGCTGTTGCTGGTGCTCGGAGCCAGTGGCGGTGCGCCGGCACGCGCGGCAGAGATTGTGGTGGGGCAAGTGGCCCCGCTATCGGGTGTGCTGGCCAGCACCGGCGCGCAGATGGTGCTGGGCGGCAAGATCTACTTCGACTGGGTCAACGCCCAGGGCGGCGTGCACGGCGCCTCCATCCGCCAGGCGGTGGTGGACGACGCCTACAAGGTGGCCGACACCGTGAAGCTGACCCGTGAAATGCTGGCCAAACCCGAGGTGGTGGCGCTGTATGGCTTTGCGGGCACGGCCAACATCACCCAGCTGCTGGCCGATGGCGTGCTGGAGCAGGGCGGCGCCGCGCTGGTGGCGCCCTACACCGGGGGTGAGTCGCTGCGCAACCCGTTCAACCCCTGGATCTTTCATGTGCGCGCAGGTTATGTGGACGAAACCGAGCACATGGTGCAGCAGCTCACCACCCTGGGCATGAACCGCGTGGCCGTGATGTACCAAGACGACGGTTTTGGCAAGGCGGGCCTGGCGGGGGTGGAGGCAGCGCTGGCCAAGCGCAATCTCAAGCTGGTGGTGGCTGCGGGGTACGAGCGCAACACCGACAAGGTGGATGATGCCGTCAAGGCCATCAAGGCGGCCGATGTGCACGCCGTCATCATGATCGCCGTGAACAAGCCCGCCGCCGCATTCATCCAGCGCTACCGCGAGCAGGGTGGGGGCGCGCAGCTCTACAACATCTCGGTGGTGGACCCGACCGAGTTGGTCAAGCTCGCGGGCCTCAAGAATGCACACGGCCTCGGTATCAGCCAGGTGGTGCCTTACCCCTACCGGCCGCAGCTGCCCGTGGTGCGTGAATACCAGTCGCTGCTCAAGAAATACGCGCCCGAGGCAGAGGTCAACTACACCAGCTTCGAGCAGTTCCTGGGCGCCAAGGTGCTGGTCGAGGCCCTGCGCCGTGCCGGGCCCTTGCCCACGCGCACCAAGATCGTCAAGGCGCTGGAGTCGATGCAAAGCTATGACCTGGGCGGCATCACGCTCGGCTATTCGCCCACCAATCGCATCGGCTCACGCTACGTTGAAGTGACGGTCATCGGCAGCAACGGCCGCCTCATGAAATGAATGCTTCGCTCTCAGTCCGCAGGTTGTTTGATCAGCAACCGGCATCCCTCTACTGACTCACAAGGTTGTCCACCATGACTCCGTTATCGTGCTACGCCACCTGCGCCGGCTATGAAATCCACTACATGGAGTGGGGGGCACGCGATGCCCCCGTGGTGGTGGCCTGGCACGGCCTGGCGCGCACCGGGCGCGACATGGACGAGCTGGCAGCCCACCTGGCTCCTCGCTACCGCGTGATCTGCCCCGACACCATCGGCCGGGGCCTGAGCCAGTGGGCGCGTGCGCCGCAGGACGAATACCGCCTGTCGTTCTACGCGCGCATTGCCGCCGGCCTGTTTGACCAGCTGGGTATCGAGCAGGCGCACTGGGTGGGCACATCCATGGGCGGAGCCATCGGCACCGTGTGCGCCTCGGGCCTGTTCGAGCCACAGCTCAAGGGCCGCATCACCAGCCTGCTGCTCAACGACAACGCGCCCCGCCTGGCGGATGCCGCGCTCGAACGCATCAAGGCCTACGCGGGCCACCCGCCATCGTTTGACACGGTGCAAGAGCTGGAGGCGTTCTTCCGGCAGGTGTACCAGCCCTACGGCTGGCTCAGCGATGCGCAGTGGCGCCGCCTGACCGAGACCTCGACCCGCCGCCTGCCCGATGGCCGGGTGACGCCGCACTACGACCCGGCCATGGTGCAGCAGTTCACGCACCACGCCAACGACTACCTGATCTGGGACCACTACGATGCGCTCGACATCCCTGTGCTCTGCCTGCGCGGTGCCGACTCGGACCTGGTGCTGCGCGAAACCACTGCCGAGATGTTGACCCGTGGCCCCGGTGCGCTGGGCCGGGCGCAGGTGGTGGAGGTGCCCGGCTGCGGCCATGCCCCCGCGCTCAATGTGCCGGAGCACTACGCGCTGGTAGACGGGTTTCTGGCCGACGCGGGTTGACGCGGGGCGGGGCGTTGCGGGGGTATCCCCGGGAGCTAAAGGTAGCCGGGCTGGGGGTACATTGGCGCAACGCCTTTGAGTCCGCTGTCATGAAACCCCTGAAGCCCCTTCTGCTCACCGCCTCGCACCTGCTCACCTTGGGTCTTGGGTTTGCGCTGGGCGTGTATGCGCTGCCGATCCTGATCGCGCCGGATGCTCCCACGCAGCAGGAAATCCAATCCCGCCTGCCCGCCGCCCGATGGACCGCCACCTTCCGCCGTGACCTCAAGGACAGCGATGCCTTGCACTGGGGCGAGGGCGCTGTGTCTGTCGGCCCGCAAGCCATCAGTCTGCTGGGCAAGCTGGCCCCGGGGCCGGACTACAAGCTCTACCTGTCGCCTGAATTCGTGGAAACCGAGGCCGACTTCAAGCGCCTCAAGTCGCAGATGTTGCGCGTGGGGGATGTGAAAACGTTCAACAACTTCATCGTCCCGGTGCCGCAGGGCGTAGACCCGGCCAGGTTCAACACCGTGATCGTGTGGTGTGAGACTTTCAGCGAGTTCATCACCGCTGCGAAGTACCGGTAGTTCTGGCCGTTAAGTCGGGGTCTGCGGAGCGATTTGCGCCAACGCTGCCTGCAGCCCGGCCAAGCCACCTACGCGCTGGTCATTGATGAAGATCTGCGGCATCTGCCGCACTGAGGGCCCGCACTTGGCATAAAAGGCCAGGCGCTCGGCCTCGTCATCGATCTTGATTTCCTCATACGGCAGCGAGCGCGACTTGAGGAGCATCTTGGCCGACTCGCATTGCGGGCAGGCGGACTTGGAATACACAGTGATTTGAAGAGTCATGGCGCAAGTTTACGGGGCGCGGTGTGGGCCAGAGGTGCCAGAGGCCATCCGACACCGCATGGAAATCCCATTGAGTTACCATTTGGTTTGTTTTGCGACTGATTGGTAATTTATGTCCCGATTGTTCCCATGGGCCCACCGGTCCGTGCTGCTGGTGATGGTGATGGTGATGGTTGCCATGGTGTTGGCCCTCACTGGCTGCTCATCCGCCAGCCCACCCCCCGGCATCGCCCCCTTCACCCCGTTCGACCTGGCCCGCTACGAAGGCCGCTGGTACGAAGTCGCCCGGCTCGACCATCCGTTTGAACGCGGCATGACGGACGTGAGCGCCACCTACCAGCGCCGGGGGGACGGCAGCGTGCGTGTGCTCAACCGGGGCTTTGACACCGGCAAGAATGACTGGCGCCAGGCGGAAGGCAAGGCGAAGTTCACCGGCGATGCAAGCACCGCGTCGCTCAAGGTGTCGTTCTTTGGCCCGTTCTACGGCGGCTACCACGTGGCCGCGCTGGATGCGGACTACCAATGGGCGCTGGTCGTGGGGCCCGACCGCAGCTACTGCTGGATCTTGTCGCGCACCAAGCAATTGCCCCCTGGCGTACGCGAACAACTCATCGCCCGTGCACAGGCCCTGGGCATCGACGCCCAGGCGCTGATCTGGGTGACGCACGAACGCACCGACCCAAAATCATGAACCTTCCTGCGCCACAAACCATTGCCGTCATTGGCGCAGGCCTGGCAGGTCTGTCGTGTGCGCAGGCGCTGCTGCAGGCAAGCCACATCGTGCATGTGTTTGACAAAAGCCGTGGCCCTTCCGGCCGCATGAGCACCCGCCGCGCTGAAGACGAGCACGGTGCCTGGCAGTGCGACCACGGCGCGCAGTATTTCACCGCCCGCGATCCCGCCTTTCGTGCGGAGGTGGCCCGCTGGCAGCGGGCTGGCGTGGCTGCAGTGTGGGATGCCCGCCTGGCCAGTTTTGACGGGAGCATATGGACCACGCCGCACACTCCGCTCAAGCGGTTTGTGGGCACACCGCGCATGACGTCGCCCGCCGCGTGGCTGGTGCAGAACCTTGGCGACCGTGCGCTGGCACGGTGGCAAACCACCATACAGGGGCTGGACCGCACCGAGGGCGGCTGGACCATCACCTCCGCAGAGCATGGCCCACTCCACCAGCGTTACGACGCTGTGATGCTGGCGGTGCCCGCCCCGCAGGCCGTACCGCTGCTCGCCCCCGTAGCGCCCGCTGGCGCTGCCGTGGCCGCCAGCGCGCGCATGCGTGGCAGCTGGGCCGTGATGCTGCGCTACGCCGCCCCCGTGGCCCTGCCGTGGGAGGGCGCCTTCATCAACACTGGCCCGCTGCGCTGGGTGGCGCGCGACAGCAGCAAGCCCGGCCGCACCGGCGCAGAAACCTGGCTGCTCCACGCCACCGCCGAATGGAGCGACGCCCATATCGAGGACAACGCCGAGTCCGTCACCGCCACCTTGCTCGCCGCCTTTGCCGCCCTGGGTGGCCCCACACCCTTGGCCGCTACAGCCCACCGCTGGCGCTATGCCGACACTGGACCCGCGCTCACGCTGGGCAGTTGGTGGAACGCATCGCTGCGCCTGGGCCTGTGCGGCGACTGGTTGAACGGCGGCAAGGTCGAAGGCGCCTGGCTCAGCGGGCGGACACTGGCTGCGCAAATGTAGTCCGACTGAAACCGTTTTACCTTTCACTTCACGTTTGCCACTGCCATGCGCATGCGCAAGAAGCACGACCTGCCGCAGAAAACCTGCCAACACTGCGGCCTGCCCTTCACCTGGCGCAAGAAGTGGGAGAAGGTGTGGGACGAAGTGAAGTTCTGCTCCGAGCGCTGCCGCAGCGAGCGCAGGCGCGCGGGCCACGCAACCGGCGGCTCGAAAGGGGAGGGCACTGCATGAGGACCGTCGTTTTCTGGTTCCGCAACGACCTGCGCCTGCACGACCAGCCCGCGTTGCAAGCCGCGTTGACCGGTGGTGCCACCCACCTGCTGCCCGTGGTGTGCCAGCCCCCGGCGGATGAGGTTACGCCCTGGGGCTTTGCCCGCGTTGGCCCACACCGTCAAGCCTTTGTGGCCGCCGCGCTGCGTGACCTGGGTGCGCGCATGGCCGCGCTGGGCAACCCATTGCAGGTGTGCCACGCAGCGCCCGCCACGGCATTGCCTGCGCTGGCGCGTGCCGTGGGCGCCGCCACAGTGGTGTGCGAAGACATTGCCGCCCCCTACGAGCAGGCCGAGGTCGCAGCCCTGCGTGCTGCCGGGCTGCAGGTGCACACCGTGTGGCACAGCAGCCTGCTGCAGCCTGCCGACATGCCCTGGCCTGTGGCCGAACTGCCTGCCGTGTTCACCCCCTTTCGCCAGGCTGTGGAGCGTGCCGACATCGCGCCCCCCGCACCGTTGCCACCACCCGTATCCCTGTTGCCGCCCCCGCTGGTGTCATCCGATGTGTGGGAGGCCTTGGGCGCAATGCCCGCATGGGCAGAGCAGGGTGCCGCCGCAACCGACAACCTCGCAGGGCGCGACCCGCGCTCCTCTTTCCCCTACGGCACGCCCGCGTGTGATGGCAGCGAAACCCTCGCACTCGCCCACCTGGTGCAGTACCTGGCCCGCAAGTTGGCCCACAGTTACAAGGCCACCCGCAACGGCCTCACGGGGCTGGACTACTCCAGCAAGTTCTCACCCTGGCTGGCCACGGGCGCGCTCTCGCCCCGAAAAATTCATGCCGACCTGAAAACCTTTGAACGCGACCACGGTGCCAACGACGGCATCTACTGGCTTTGGTTTGAGCTGCTTTGGCGCGATTACTTTCGGTTGCTGCACCTGCAATACGGCATGGCGCTGTACCGCGCGCGGGGCCTCTCTGCACTGCCGGTGGCCCCTCACAACGTGCAGGGGTTCGAGCGCTGGTGCCAGGGCCGTACGGGCGAGCCGCTGGTGGACGCCGCCATGCGCGAGCTGGCTTCTACCGGGTATCTGAGCAATCGCCTGCGCCAGGTGGCTGCCAGCTATCTCATCCACGACCTGCACGGCGACTGGCGTGCAGGCGCTGCGTGGTTTGAATCACAACTGGTGGACTACGACGTGTACAGCAACCAGGGCAACTGGCTCTACATCGCCGGGCGTGGCACCGACCCGCGCGGAGGCCGCCGCTTCAACCCGATCAAGCAGGCGCAAGAGCACGATGCCGACGGCAGCTACCGCCGCATGTGGGGCACGGCATGAGCACCCCGCAACCGCGCACCCCCACGTTGCGCTTGCTGCTGGGTGACCAGCTCAACCCCGGGCATTCATGGTTTGCCACGCTGGACGAAGGCGTGGTCTATGTGTTGATGGAAGTGCGGCAAGAAACCGACTATGTGCTGCACCACGCGCAAAAGATCCTCGCCATCTTTGCAGCCATGCGCGACCTGGCCCGCCACCTGCGCGAGGCGGGGCACCGCGTGCGCTACGTGGCGATTGACGACGCGAGCAACCGCCAGTCGATGCCTGACAACCTGGCCGCCTTGATGGCCCACTACGGCGCGCACACGCTGCAATACCAGCACCCCGACGAATGGCGGCTGGATGAGCAACTTCGCACCTGGGGTGCAGAGCAAGCCTTTGCCGTGCAGGCTGTCAGCAGCGAGCACTTCTACACCACCCGCACCGAAATGGCCGAGGTGTTCAAGGGCCGTAAGCAGTGGCTCATGGAGCACTTCTACCGCCGCATGCGCCAGCGCCACAGCGTGCTGCTCGACGAGGCTGGCGAGCCCGAAGGCGGCCAATGGAACTACGACCACGACAACCGCAAGCCCTGGCCTGGCACACCCGCACTGCCGCCCGACGCCCGCCCCACGCACGACCACAGCGCCCTGTGGGTCACCATCCAGGCCGCAGGCGTGCAAAGCTTTGGCAACCCGCAGGCCCATGCGCTGCGCTGGCCGCTGAACCGGGCCGAGGCGTTGGCTTGGCTCGACCACTTCATCACCACCACGCTGCCGCACTTTGGCGCGTACGAAGACGCCATGAGCACGCAGAGTGCGCGGCTGTTTCACTCCCTGCTGTCCTTCGCGCTCAACACCAAAATGCTGCGCCCGCACGAGGTGGTGCAACGCGCCCAAGCCGCCTACCACGCAGGCGCTGCACCCCTGCCTGCGGTGGAGGGCTTCATCCGCCAGATCCTCGGCTGGCGAGAATATGTGCGCGGCATCTACTGGGCCCACATGCCCGGCTACGACGAGCGCAACGCCCTGGGCCACAGCACACCACTGCCGGAGTGGTTCTGGACGGGCGAGACCCGCATGCGCTGCATGCAGCACGCCGTGGGCCAGTCGCTGGAGCATGCGTACGCTCACCACATCCAGCGCCTCATGGTCATCGGCAACTTTGCGCTGCTGGCGGGGCTCGACCCCGCTGCCGTGCACCGCTGGTATCTGGGCGTGTACATCGACGCCTTTGAATGGGTGGAAGTGCCCAACACCGTGGGCATGAGCCAGTTTGCCGACGGCGGCCTGCTGGCCACCAAACCCTACGTGAGCAGCGCCGCCTACATCGACCGCATGAGCGACTACTGCGGTGGCTGCCACTACGACAAGAAGCTCAAGGTGGGCGAGAGTGCGTGCCCGTACAACGCGCTGTACTGGGACTTTTTTGCGCGCAACGAAGGCACGCTGGGCAGCAACTTCCGCCTGGGCATGGTGTACCGCCAGTTGCAAAAGATGCAGGGCCCGCAGCTCGATGCGCTGCGCGAGCATGCGGCCAGCCTGCGCACGCGGCTGGACGCGCTGTAGCCCTCCCTACCCATCACCCAACGCCACTCCCACTGCAGGACCGCGCCATGTCTCACGCACAGCCATCCGCAATGCCGTTCACCTCCCTGCAGTCCCTGCCACACGGCTACCGCGCCCTCGTTATTGGCTCCACCGGCGCCATTGGCAGCGCCTTTCTCGCCCACCTGCAGTCAGACCCACGCTGCGCCCTGGCCGTGGGCCTGGGCCGCCACACCCACCCGGCGGTCGATTTGGACGACGAATCCACCATCGCCGCAGCCGCCCGGCAGCTCAAGGCCCAGGGGCCGTGGCACTGCATCATCCACGCTGCGGGTGTGCTGCACGGCCCTCACGGCCAGCCTGAAAAGCGCCTCGGCCAAATGAACTACGCGCAGATGGAGGCTACCTTCCGCACCAACACCTTTGGCCCTGCGCTGGTGCTGGCCCACTTTGCGCCGCTGCTGCCCAAACAAGAGCGCGGCCTGCTCGCCGTGCTCTCCGCCAAGGTCGGCAGCATTGGCGACAACCGCCTGGGGGGCTGGTACAGCTACCGCGCCTCCAAGGCCGCGCTCAACATGCTGCTCAAAACGGCGTCGATTGAAGTGGCCCGCACCCACCCGCTGGCCGTGCTGGCAGCGCTGCACCCCGGTACGGTCAATTCAGCGCTATCGGCGCCGTTCCATGGTGCAGAGATTGGGCGGCCTGCTGAAGAGGCCGCAGCGGATTTGCTGCGCGTGCTCGATGGCCTCAGCGCCGAGGCCACCGGTGGGTTTTATGCCTACAGCGGCGAGCAACTGCCCTGGTGATTGCAGGGCTTTTGCTATTGTTTTGATACCGATCATCTTTGAAGGGCAGGCGCTAGCGGCCCATTGGGCATAAAACGGTGCCATTGGCCGCATCTCAGATCGGCGGGTAGGCCCCTGTGCCGCCCGGCCAGGCTGTCAGCACCTCATAGCCATCGGGCGTCACCGCTACCATGTGCTCCCACTGAGCAGACAGCGACCGGTCCTTGGTCACCACCGTCCACCCGTCGGCCAGCTCTTTGGTCTCGCGCTTGCCAGCGTTCAGCATGGGCTCGATGGTGAAAATCATCCCCGCCTCCAGCGTCAGCCCTTCGCCGCGCCGCCCGTAGTGCAGCACCTGCGGTTCATCGTGATAGACCTGCCCAATGCCGTGTCCGCAGTATTCACGCACCACGGTGAAATGCTCGCGCTGCGCCACCGCTGCAATGGCGTGCCCCACATCACCCAGCGTTGCCCCGGGTTTCACTTGCCGAATGCCCGCGCGCAGCGCTTCATACGTCGTCTCCACCAGGCGCCGCGCCAGCACGCTGGGCGCGCCCACGCAGAACATCCGGCTGGTGTCGCCAAACCAGCCATCCTTGTTCACGGCCACGTCGATGTTGACGATGTCGCCCTTTTTCAGAACCTGGTGGGGTGAGGGGATGCCGTGGCACACCACATGGTTCACCGAGGTCAGCACCGTCTTGGGGTAGCCCAGATACCCCACGTTGGCAGGCGTGGCGCCTTGCACATTTACGATGAAATCGTGGCAGATGCTGTCCAGCGTTTCGGTGCTCACGCCCGGCACCACATGGGGCTCGATCATGTCCAGCACCTCTGCTGCCAGCTGGGCCGCCCGCCGTGCCATGACCAGTTCTTCGGCCGAGCGGATGGGGACTCCACCACCGCGCGCCATCAGTGCTTCCCTGCCGGGCGTGCGCCCGCTTTGTCCAGCTGCGCCGTGGCTGCCAGCGCCACATCCAGCCCGCCTGCCAGTTCTGCCCGCACGAGAAGTTGGCAGATTTCGCGGTGGTCCAGGTCGGGATACATCTCGGTCAGCATGCCCACCCGCATCCAGTGCTCTGCCTGGGAGTTGATGGACCGGCTGAGTGCGCCGCTGGCCACGCGCAGGTTTTCGTGCATCTGGTCTGAAATTTTGACAATTCCCATGGGCTATCTCTATGTGAAACGTATGCGTATTGTATATGTTTTGTATGGTCGACGTTGGGGTGAGGAATGCAGTTGGTGGCATCTCCACCGCCAAGGCCTCCAATGCAGTTGGAATGCACAGTGTTATGGTTTTTGGACGAGTGGTCGGCTCTCAACAAGCGCTAGCAGCCAATTCCACCAATTTCTGCATCGTGTGTGTTTGAACTGTTGGCCGCAAAGATCCATAGCTGGTGTCGGCCAGGAACGGAAGTTGGCAAGAGGGTGCTAACGTCATATCCATGCTTGAGGACTATTTCTCCCTTCAATTGAAATTTGCCAAGTGCTACGCGGTGAAAGCAGCAGTGCCGTTCGACGTCGCCATTGACCGTTGTACCAACTTGCGACGCAGGCTGAATCTGTGGGGGGACACTGGCGCGAGTAGGTGGGATCTCTTTCTGGACAGGGTAAAAAGCGCGGTCGATGACCATACCGAGCAAGTCGCTTTATGTGCCGAGTTCCAACGATCTCTTTCCTACGTCGAAGTCAAACGGTCGTTCGGCTGTTTCTCTTACGATCCGCCCGATGCATACGGTACCTTGCGCATCCACTTTGTTGCGCCAGACGGAATCAATTCCAGTCCGCTGGCTATTGAGAATTCCAGTGCGAGGAGGGCCGACCTGCAAGATCTGATTTCGCATGTTCAGCGCACTGAGCCCAGCGTTACAACCGTGCGCGGCGTTTCCTGGCTCTACAACCTGCAGGCATATAGGCGGCTCTTTCCAACGGCCTATATTGCTTCAGTTCAGTCCGCACGGTTTCCTTTGCACTTGAACGGGAGTTCAACCTGGGGCCAGGTACTGAACTGGCGGCAGGAGGTGAAACCGGCTGTACGAGATCAATTGTTAGTTCGCCTCCATGAAATGGAGGTCGCAACTCCTTGGCGGGTCTTTCCGCTCCAAGCTTTGGTCGCTACAAGCCAGATCGAGGTGTTTTATGACTGGTTCACATGAAGGTTTTCGAGTGCTGGGCATGGGCCCGAACCAGTCTTCCAAGTGACCTGCTTGGGTGACCGCAACTGTTGCAAGCCGCTCGCATTGTTCCCTTCTCAAATCCCAAACTTCTTCACCCGATAAGCCATCGTCGCCCGGCTGATCCCCAGCAGCCTTGCCGCCGACGCCACATTGCCTCCCGCGCTGTGCAGCGCCTGCCGCAGCAATTGTTCTTCGGCCTGATGCAGTGGCGCGACTGTTGGCGTGGCGGTGGGGGGCGGGTTCCAGCTGGATGTTGGCTGTGGGGGTGCTGGGTTCTGCGGGGCAACGGCCCCCGCGGCAACTCCGCGTTGCGGCTGCCCCGCCGCATGCAGCGTGCCCGTGCTGTTCGGATTCAGGTGCAGCGACATCACGTCCGAACTGGGCTGTTCGCCCCCGGCAAACAAATGGTGCGGCTCGATCGGCTCGCCATCGGTTGCCAGGATCACCGCCCGTTCAATCAGGTTCTGCAGCTCGCGGATGTTGCCGGGGAAGGGGTAGTGAAACATCGCCTTCACCGCCGCCTGGCTAAAGCCCGGCACCTGGCGCTGGTGCTTGCGTTGGTAGTGCGCCAGAAAGTGGCTCATCAGCAAGGGTATGTCATCGCGCCGGTCGCGCAGCGGGGGCAGGTGGATGGGGAACACGTTCAGGCGGTAGAACAAATCTTCGCGGAAAGTGCCTTCGCGCACGGCCTGGCGCAGGTCCACGTTGGTGGCGGCGACCAGGCGCACGTCCACGCGCACGGTGCGGGTGCCGCCCACGCGCTCGACCTCGCCCTCTTGCAGCGCGCGCAGCAGCTTGCCCTGGGCCACCAGGCTGAGGGTGCCGATTTCGTCGAGGAAGAGGGTGCCGCCGTGCGCCCGCTCAAAGCGCCCTGGGCGCGATGTGCCTGCGCCGGTGTAGGCACCGCGCTCCACGCCAAACAGTTCGCTTTCCACCAGCGTGTCGGGGATGGCCGCGCAGTTGATGGCCACAAAGGGCTGGTCTTTGCGCGGGCTGATGCGGTGCAGCATGCTGGCGAACATTTCTTTGCCCACGCCCGATTCGCCGGTGAACAGCACGGTGGCGGCGGTGGGGGCCACGCGCTGCAGCATGTGGCAGGCGGCGTTGAAGGCGGAGGAGGCGCCCACCATGGTGGCCTGGGCCGTGGGCTCGGCGGCGGTGCCTGCAGGGGGCGCTGAGGCTTTGCCCGGTGGCATGCCCAGGTAGGTGGTGCGCGCCTTGCCCTGCGCCCCTTCTGGCATCGAGGGGGGCAGCGATGCGGGCGGGGTGCCCACAAAGTCCTGGGCGTTCAGGTAGAACAAATCCTGCTCGGGGTCTTCCCACAAATGGGCCGACTTGCCGATCACGCGGCAGTGGGCCGCGCCGGACGAGCGGCAGTCCACCTCGCGGAACACAATCATGTGGCCAAACAAGGTGCTCACATACCCTGTGGCGTATCCCACCTGCATCCAGCATGCGGGCGATCCCCCCACGCCATAGGCGGCAATGTGCTCGTCGTCCTCGCTGGAGTTGTGCCACAGGAACTCGCCTTCGTACGCGCCCCTGTCAGCGTCGTAGCGGGCGTGCACCACTTCCACCTGCACCACGCCCTCCAGCGCGTGCAGGCGGGTGCCCGCAATGGCCGCCGCCGTGGGCTCGGCATTCGGCCATTGCTGGCGCACCAGGCGGGCGTCGCGCGCGCCGCTCACGTAGCCCGCGCGGGTGAGCAGGCCGCGAGCCTTGTCCAGGCCGATGCTGTCGATCAGCTCCCGCCGCAGCGAGCCCAGGGCCTCGGAGTGCAGCAGAATCATGCGCTGGTCCTGCAGCCAGATGCGCCCATCGCCGGGGGAGAAGAACAGGCACTCGCTGATGTCGGCCACCGTGGGGTGGGTGTGCTGGCTCACGCCGACGGTGTCGAACCCGCCCAGGGCAGAGGGCTCGGTCGTGGTGGGCAAACCCCCGGCCTGGCCGGTGGCGGTGCGGCGATTCAGATCGGCCAGGGAGACACGGCGTCGGGACATGGACTTCTCCGGCAGTCATCAAAAATCGATCAAAAAGTGATCATTTGAGCAATTGGCAAGCAGCCATTTGTTTATGAATGGTAACTATTTGTCGGCAAAAAGTCGCCCATGCCAGCCGTCTTTCAGCCTAGGGAAAGTCCGTAGCGTCCCCTCTCAAAAAAGCCCCGTTGAGCGTGTTCAACGGCGTTGGGGCGCGTGGGGCTGGTACGCCCGTTGCAATTTGAGGTCACACCGCCGCGGCAATGCGGTGGGTTTTGATTTCAACCAAGGAGCAATGCAATGGGTGTTTCAGAAAAACCAGGCCTGCTGGACAACCGCCTGTGGGCGGGCAAGGCCTTCGATGGTGCGTGGTCTACCGCGCTGAGCACGGCGCGTGACGCGGTCGAGCCCGCCACGGGCCAGGTGTTGAGCCGCGTGGGCATTGCCAGTGCGGCCGACATGCAGGCCGCCATTGGCCGGGCGCAGCAAGCACAGGCCGCGTGGGCGGCCACGGGGCCGCGCGAGCGTGCGGCGGTGTTCCACCGTGCGGCCAGTATTTTTGAGCAGCACTTTGACGAGCTGGCCATGGCGGTGGCCCGCGAAACCGGCGGCATCGTGCCCAAGGGCCAGCACGAGGTGCGCGAGGCCATCACGCTGTGCCACCTGGCCGCGGCCCTGCCCATGCAGGCCCAGGGCCAGGTGCTGCCCAGCACGCCCGGCCGCCTGTCCATCGCCCGGCGCGTGCCGCATGGCGTGGTGGGCGTGATCTCGCCGTTCAACTTCCCGCTCATCCTGGGCTTGCGCTCGGTGGCCCCGGCGCTGGCGCTGGGCAACGCGGTGGTGCTCAAACCCGACACGCGCACGCCGGTCAGTGGCGGCTTCATCATGGCCCGCGTATTTGAAGAGGCCGGCCTGCCCAAGGGCTTGCTGCAGGTGGTGCCCGGTGATGCCGAGGCGGGCGAGGCGCTGGTGGTGGACGAGCGCGTGCCCATGATCGCCTTCACCGGCTCGCCCACGGTGGGCCGCCGCATTGGCGCGCTGGCGGGGCAGCACCTGAAGAAGGTGTCGCTGGAGCTGGGCGGGGCCAACAACCTCATCATTCTGGAAGACGCCGACCTGGACGCCGCCGCCAGCGCCGCCGCGTTTGGCGCGTGGTTCCACCAGGGGCAGATCTGCATGGCATCCAATCGCATCCTGGTGCACGAGTCGATTGCTGAAGCCATCCTGCAACGCTTGGTGGGCAAGGCCACGCACCTGCCCGTGGGCGACGGTGCCAGTGGCCAGGTCGCCATGGGGCCGATGATCGACGCCAAGCAACTGCAGCGCTTCGACAAGCTCATCCAGGACAGCGTGGCCCAGGGCGCCAAGCTCGAAGCGGGTGGCACCTACGAGGGCCTTTGCTACAAGCCCACGGTGCTCTCGGGTGTCAAGCCCGGCGTCCGTTCGTTCGACGAAGAGCCCTTTGGCCCGGTGGCCAACCTCGTCACCTTCCGCACCGACGACGAGGCCGTCCAACTGGCCAACACCAGCCAGGGCGGCCTGGCTGCCGCCGTCATCAGCCCCAGCGTGGGCCGCGCCATGGCCATCGGCCAGCGGCTGCGCGCAGGCATGGTCCACATCAATGACCAGACGGTGAACGACGAGTGCACCAACCCCTTTGGCGGCCCCGGTGTGGGTGGCAACGGGGGCAGCGTGGGTGGGCCTGCGGACATTGATGAATACACGCAGTGGCAGTGGATCACGGTCAAAGACGCGCTGCCCGCATTCCCGTTCTAGCAGCGACAACCCCCTGAGGCGCTGCGCGCCTTCCCCCTTCTCTCGAATCGCTGCGCGATGCGGGAAGGGGGACGCCGCCAGCGCGGCGGGGCGGCCCTTGCGCGGCGGCCCTCGCCTGTGCTGCGCCAGTTGCCGAGGTCGGCTGCATGCACGACGGCCACAGAGCAAACGAATACGCCCAAGCCTTCATGGACACGGGCACTGATCGACAAAACTTAAGGAGACAACTTTCATGACCCTTCACAACAAAACCATCGTCGTCACCGGCTGCTGCTCGGGCATCGGCGCAGACTTTGCCAAGCTCGCCCGCCAGCAGGGCGCCCGCGTGATCGGTGTGGACCGCAATGCGCCCACACTCACGCTTGACGGCTTTGTGCAGGTGGACCTGGGCGACCCGGCCGCCATCGACGCTGCCGTGGCGCAACTGCCCGCCAAGATTGACGCGCTGGCCAACATTGCCGGCGTGCCGGGCACATCGCCCGCCGAGCTGGTGGGCCGCGTCAACTACCTGGGCCTGCGGCACTTCACACACCGTGTGCTGGAACGTATGGGCGAGGGCGGCTCCATCGTCAATATCTCTTCCATCCTGGGGGCCGAGTGGCCTCAGCGCCTGGAGCCACACCGCGCTCTGGGCGCCACCACCAGCTTTGAAGAGGGCGCGAAGTGGCTGGCCGCCCACCCCGTGGCGCAAGACACCTGCTACCAGTATTTCAAAGAAGCGCTGATCGTGTGGACCTACACCCAGTCGCAAAAGATATTCCTGGAGCGCGGCGTGCGCATGAACTGCGTGGCCCCAGGCCCCGTGTTCACGCCCATCCTGGGCGACTTTGTACAGATGCTGGGCCAGGAGCGTGTGGAGAAAGACGCGCACCGCATGAAGCGCCCGGCCTTCAGTGATGAAGTGGCGCCTGTGATTGCCTTCCTGTGCAGCGACGCGGCACGCTGGGTGAGCGGCATCAACCTGCCCGTGGATGGCGGGCTGGCTTCCACCTATATCTGAGCGAAGGGGCCACACATGTCCGCACAACAGCTCCAGGCCATCTTGCAGATGGCCGCGCAAAACCCACCGCCAGCCCAGCCCACTCCCGCGCAGCTGCGTGCGTGGTTTGATGCCAGCAACTCGCAGATGCCCCTCGCCCAGGGGCTTCCCATCCAGACGCTGCGCATCCCCAACGGGGCGGGCGGCACCATGGCTGCGGAGTTGCTGAGCACGCCGCAGGCTGACCCGCGCAGGCTCATCATGTATTACCACGCTGGCGGATTTGTGTTTGGCTCGCTGGCCTCGCACCGGGCGCTGTGCTCGTACCTGGCGCAGTTCAGTGGCGCGCAGGTGCTCAACGTGGACTACCGCTTGGCGCCGGAACACCCCGCGCCCGCAGCACACGACGATGCGCTGGCCGCCTACCAGTGGGCGCTGGCCAACGGCTACGCTGCGTCGGCCATTGCGCTGATGGGCGACTCGGCGGGCGGCAACCTGGCCTTGTCTACCGCCGTGCGTGCCCGCAACCAGGGGCTGCCCCTGCCTGCGGCCATCGTGGCCTTGTCGCCCGCGCTGGACCTGGCGTCCGAAGGCGAGTCCCACCACACGGTGGATGACCCATTCATCACGCGTGAGCTGATGGGCTTTTTCAACGCCATGTATGTGCCGGATGGCGATGTGCGTTCGCCCACGGTCACGCCGTTCTACAGCGCTGACCTGCAGGGGCTGCCGCCCGTGCAATTGCAGGTGGGCGGCTGGGAGCGCCTGCGCGACGACTCCGTGGTCATGGCCGCCCGCTTGAAGGCGGCGGGTGTGGAGGCGGAATGCACCGTGTGGGACGGCATGGTGCATTGCTGGCAGCTGTTTGCGCCCGTGCTGGATGAGGCACTGGCTTCGCTGGAGCAGGCGGGCCGGTTCATTGCCGCGCGCCAGCGCATTGCCGCCGCGTAGCGCAGCGCCCCTCGGTAGCACAAGGACTGAAACCATGATGAAACGACCCACCGGCGCAGACCGGGGCGCGAGCCTGCGCGGCGCAAGGAGCGCGCTGCTGTGGTGGCGCCCCAGTGCCCTGCTGTTGCCGCTGTGCCTGTGTCTGTGGCTGCTGCTTTGGCCCGCCGCCCACGCGCAGCAAGGCGCACAGCGGCCCATCAAGGTGGGTGCGGTCAGTGCCCTGAGCGGCCCCCATGCATTCCCGGAGTCCTCGCAGGCTGCCAAGGCCTACATCGACGCCGTGAATGCCGCCGGCGGCATTGGGGGCCGCCGCATCGAATACATCTCGCTCGACGAAGGGGGCTCGCCCGCCAGTGCCATGGCAGCGGCGACGAGGCTCATCAACGACACCGAGGTAGTGGCGCTGGCGGGCAGTTCCGGCCTGCTGGACTGTGCGGTCAATGCGCCTCGCTACGAAGCGGCGCGGTTGATGTCGCTCCAGGGGGCCTCGGTATCGCCCGCATGCTTCCGATCGTCGCATGTGGTGCCCCTCAACAACGGACCCTACGTGGGGCTGGCCAGCGCCGTGCTGTTTGCCCATCGCACGCTGCGCAGCCGAAAACTGTGTGCCCTGGCGCTCGATCTGCCAGACATGGCCGAGGGCTACCAGCAGGCGCTGGAGCGCCTGGGCACAGCGAAAGCCATGGAGGTGCCGCAGCTGCAGCTGGCGGGGCCAGAGCAGGACCCTGCGCCGCTGCTTCGGGATGTGAAGGGGCAGGGCTGCGACACCGTGATCTTCACGGGGCATGAGGCCGCGGTGCTCCGCTGGAGCGAGGCCGCCCACGCGCTCGGGGCGGGCGGCATGACCTGGATCTATCTCACCCCGGCCTACACCGACCGTGTGGCCCGCGCGCTCGCTCCGCGGGATGGCGCCGTGTATGTGATGGCCGAGTTCGAGCCTTGGAAGAGCCGGTCCTTGCCCGCGCAGGACTGGCGCCGCCTGATGCAGGACGCTCGCCTGCCCCTGAGTTCGCTGTCGCAAGGCGGCTACGTGGCGGCCCAAATGCTGGTGCGCGCCCTGCGCCAGGTCGAGGGCCCCATCACCCGCGAGACCGTGACCCGCGCCCTGCAGCAGATGCCGCCCACCAGCCATCCCCTGCTGGGGATGCCGTTCGAGATCGGCCACCGCCGCGCCCACAACCCCAACCGTGCGGCCCTGCCGCTCAAGCTGCAGCAAGGCCACTGGTACATCGCGACCCCCACCTGGATCGAGGTGCCCGAGTTGCTGGCGCACTGAGGCCGTGCGGCAGCGTTTTGTGAACGGATCGATTTCCCGTGAGACCCGAAGCGTGCATTTCAAAAAACCAACCTGAATGAGGAGACAACATGACAACGCACTACAAAAAACCTTTCCGCCTGGCAGTGCTGGCCCTGGCCGGCACGCTATGCACAGCGGCCTTCGCTACCGAGGGTGGAGGCTCCACCTATCCGCTGGGCACCGAGAATTTCATGGCGGGCGCCGCGCCGCCGCCCGGCCTGTATGTGCTGGAGTACCTCAACTACTACACCACCAGCCGCGTGAACGACGGCCAGGGCAACGCCGTGCCCATCCCCGGCTTCAAGGTGCGCGCCGCCGCCGCTGCCACGCGCCTGATCTGGATCACCCCCCAGGAGGCGCTGGGCGGCCTGGTAGCCGCGCACGCCATCCTGCCTGTGGTGGACCTGTCGGTGCGTGCCGGTGGTGCAAACGATTCGCGCACCGGACTGGGCGATGTGACGGTTGGGGGCTCGGTGGCCTGGCACCACTCGCCGCAGCTGCACAGCGTGGTCGGGCTTGACGCCGTGCTGCCCACCGGCGGGTATGACCGCACGCGCCAGGCCAACATTGGCCGCAATTACCTGTCGCTGCAGCCCCTGGGCGTGTTGACCTGGATGGACCCGAGCGGCTTCAACGGCGACGTGAAGGCCACGCTGAATTTCAACCGCACCAACAGCGACACCAACTACCGCTCTGGCCGCGAATTCATCGTGGACTACGCCGCAGGCTGGGGCCTGGGCAATGGCTGGGTGGTGGGGGTGGGCGGCTATGTGTACCGGCAGTGGAGCGACGACAAGGTGGGCGGTGTGGCGCTGGCGGGCTCGCGTGGCCGCAGCCAGTCCATTGGCCCCTCGGTGCGCTACGCCAACGGCAAGGGCTGGCTCATCACCGCCAAGGTCGAGAAGGAGTTCGGCGTGCGCAACCGCGCCCAGGGCTCGCAGTTCTGGCTCAAGACCACCATCCCTTTCTGAAATTTCAACGAATCGCTGGAGACATATTCCATGACAACCAACACCCCTGAATCCACCGTGCCCGCCGCAGACATTGCGCAGGCCGCATCCCGCACCATCTCGCGCCGTGGGCTGATCGCTGCTGCAGGCGCTGGCGGCCTCGCGCTGGGTGCAAGCCCGCTGTGGGCCCAGGCTGCAGGCGCCGCGCCCGTGCTCAAGGTGGGCTTCATCAGCCCGCGCACCGGCCCGCTGGGCGCGCTGGGCGAGACCGACACTTTCATCCTGGCCCAGGTGCGCAAAACGCTGGCGGCGGGCCTGACCATTGGCGGCGTGAAGTACGCGGTGGAAATCCTGGACCGCGACACGCAGTCCGACCCGGCCCGCGCCAGCCAGCTGGCCAAGGCCTTGATCAACAACGACAAGATCGACCTCATGCTCACCACCACCACGCCCGAAACGGTGAACCCGGTGTCCGATGCGTGCGAGGCCGCAGGCGTACCCTGCCTGTCCACCGTGATGCCGTGGGAGGCCTGGTACTTTGGCCGGGGCGCCAAGCCCGGTGCGCCATCGCCCTTCAAGTGGACGTACCACTTTTCGTTTGGCGGTGGCAGCTTCACCACGTCGTACACCTCGCAGTTTTCTGCGCTGCCCACCAACAAGAAGATTGGCGTGCTGTACCCCAACGATGCCGACGGCAACGCGATTCGCGCCACACTGGCGCCCGAGCTGGCCAAGGCGGGCTTCACCGTGGTGGACGCCGGGCCGTACGAGAACGGCACCACCGACTACTCTGCACAGATCGCCAAGTTCAAGGCCGAGCGCTGCGAGATCTTCAACACCTTCCCCATTCCGCCAGACTTCGCCACCTTCTGGCGGCAGGCGGCCCAGCAGGGCTACACGCGCATGGTGAAGATTGCGCAGATCGCCAAGACGGGCTTGGTGCCGTCACAGGTGGAGGCCTTGGGCCCGCTGGCGCTGAACCTGGGCGCCGGGTGCTTCTGGCACAAGACCTTTCCGTATGCGTCGGCGCTGACCGGCCTGACGGGCGTGCAGCTGGCAGATGCCTACGAGGCCAGCACCGGCAAGCAATGGACACAGATGCTGGGCTCCACCATGTCGCTGTTTGATGCAGGCACCGAGGCGCTGAAAGCCAGCACCAACCCGCGCGATAAGGCAGCGCTGGCCAAGGCCATCAGTACCCTCAAGGCCACCACCATGCAAGGCCCGGTGGACTTTGCCAAGGGGCCCGTGCCCAACGTGTCGGTGACGCCCGTGGTGGGGGCCCAGTGGGTCAAGCCTGCGGCGGGCAGCAAGTTCAAGCTCGACATCGTGGTCACCGAGAACGCCACGGATCGCAACATCCCCGTGGCGGCGGCGCTCAAGTCCTACAGCTGATCGTCCATGCCACATTCACCTCCATATCCGCAATCCCCGCCAGCGGGCGGGCCGCAGCATCTGCTGCAGGCCCAGGGCATCGACATGCGCTTTGGTGCCTTGAAGGTGCTGGACCAGCTCGATTTTTTGGTAGGCACCGACGAGGCCGTCGGCATCGTCGGGCCTAACGGTGCGGGCAAGACCACGCTGCTGAACGTGCTGGCCGGAGCGTTTGCGCCGAGCCAGGGCACCGTCTGGTTCCAGGGGGTGGATGTGAGCGCCCGCAGTGCGGCAGACCGCTGCCGCGCGGGCATTGCGCGCACCCATCAGGTGCCTCGACCGTTTCTGGGCATGACGGTGTTTGAAAACGTGCTCACCGGCGCCACGCATGGCGCGGGCCTGCATGCCCGCGACGCGGGTGACCGGGCCATGGAGTGTCTGCGCCTGTGTGGCATGGAGGCGCTGGCCAATCGCCGTGCAGAGACGCTGGGCCTGCTCGGCCGCAAGCGGCTGGAGCTGGTGCGCGCGCTGGCCACCGGCCCACAGGTGCTGCTGCTCGACGAGATCGGCGGGGGCCTGACCGATGCCGAGGCCAGCGAGCTGGTAGCCATGGTGCGCACCATCCAGGCCCGCGGCATTGCCATTGTCTGGATCGAGCATCTGGTGCACGTGCTGCTGCAGGTCGCCACGCGCCTGGTGTGCATGGACGGCGGGCGGATCATTGCCAGCGGCGATCCGCAAACCGTGTTGAACGATGCCACCGTGGTCGAGGCCTATCTGGGCGGGGTGGCGGCATGAGCGCCGCCCGGCCGCCCGAAGGCGCTCGCACCGCAGCCGAAGGCGAAGGACATCGAATGAGCGCGTTGTTGAGTATTGACAACCTGAACGCCCACCACGGGCAGCTGCCTGCCGTGCGCAATGTGTCGCTGCAGGTGCGCCAGGGCGACATCCTGGCCCTGGTGGGGGCCAATGGTGCGGGCAAGACCACGCTGCTGCGCACGCTGGCCGGTGCACACCGCGCCAGCAGCGGCACCGTGCGGTGGGACGGTGTGGACATCACCCGCATGCCTGCCCAAGAGCGTGTGGCCGAAGGCCTGGCCCTGGTGCCCGAGGGGCGGCGCCTGTTTACAGGCATGACGGTGCGCGAGAACCTGCTGGTGGCGCGTGCAGCGGGGCGGCGCGGACAGTGGAGTTTTGACACCGTGCTGGACGCCTTCCCGCAGCTTGCGCCGAAGCTGAACGCCCGCGCTGGCGAGCTCTCGGGCGGGCAGCAGCAGGCCGTGGCCATTGGCCGCGCGCTCATGACCAACCCGCGCGTGCTGCTGCTCGACGAGGTCTCGCTGGGCTTGTCGCCCGTGGCTGTGCAGGGCGTGTACGAAGCGCTGCAGGGCGTGATGGGGCAGGGCACCACGCTGGTATTGGTAGAGCAGGACCTGCAGCGCGTGCAGGCCGTGGCCAGCCGCATTGTCTGCATGCTCGAAGGCAGCGTGGTGGCCGATGCGCCCGCAGACCAGCTCACCCGTGCGCAGATCACAGCGTTTTACTTTGGCGCGCAGCGGCCCGAAGCTGCGCCCATCAGTCACACCACGGGCAGTGCCGACGGCGAAGCTGCCAACCACGCGAGCCACATCCACCCCGCCCACAAGGAGGCCGCATGAACCTTCTCAATCAGATCGTCCAGGGCCTCTTGCTGGGCGGCTACTACGCGTTGCTGGCCTGCGGGCTGTCGTTCATGTTCGGGGTGATGCGCATCATCAACCTGGCCCACGGCAGCCTGACCGTGGTGGCCGCCTACCTGCTGTGGGTGCTGGCCGAGCCGATGGGCTGGCACCCGCTGCTGGCCCTGCTGGCGGTGGTGCCTGCCATGGCGCTGCTGGGCTGGCTGCTGCACAAGCTGGTGCTGGAGCGCAGTGCGCGCCTGGGCGCGCTGGTGCCGCTGCTGGCCACGTTTGGCTTGGCGAGCGTGATCGACAACGTGTTGTTCCAGCACTTCGGTGCCGACACGCGTTCGCTGGCCACCTCCATCGGCACGCTGGCGTACGACAGCTGGGAGCTGCCTGGCGGCCTGTATGTGGGGCAGCTGCCCACCCTGGTGCTGGTGCTGGCCGTGCTGTTGCTGGGCGGTCTGCATGCCATGCTGGCGCACACGGCGCTGGGGCGGCAGATCCGCGCAGCGTCGGAGGATGCCGACACCGCGCGCCTGGTGGGCGTGCGCACCGGCACGGTGTTCGCGGCGGCTTCGGCCATCACCATGGTCACCGTCACGCTGGCCGGGGCATCGCTGGCCCTGCGGGCCACGTTCGATCCGTTCTCGGGCCCGCAGCAGCTGATCTTTGCGTTTGAGGCCGTCATCATCGGCGGCGCGGGATCGCTGTGGGGCACCTTGCTGGGCGGCGTGGTGCTGGGCGTGGCGCAGAACCTGGGGGCGCAGGTGCATCCCCAGGGTTTTCTGATCGCAGGGCACGCCACCTTTCTTGTCATCCTGCTGGCCCGGCTCTACGCGAGCGGTGCGCTGCGCAGGTTCTTCTCTTCCCGCCGCAGGGCCGTGCCATGACTGTTCCAACGATCTCTGTTCCCTCCGCACCCACGAGCCCATCACCATGGGTCATCCAGCGCTGGACGCGCGCGTCCATCGCCTTCGCCAGCGCCACCGTGCTGCTGCTGGCCGTGCTTTGCCTGGGGCCGCTGTGGCTGCAGGCGGGCACAGTGGACCGGCTCACTACGTTGTTCATCTACGTGATCCTGGCCGTGATGTGGAACGCTTTGGCGGGCTACGCCGGACTGGTGTCGATTGGTCACCAGGCGTTCTTTGGCCTCGGGGCCTACGCCATGGTGCGGCTGGCCGATGCGGGCCTGGGCCCGTACCCGGCGCTGCTGGTGGGCGCTGTGCTGGTGGCCTTGGTGGCGGTGCCGCTGGCGGCTTTCATGCTGCGCCTGCAGGGCGGCGAATTTGCGATCGGCATGTGGGTGGTAGCGGCGCTTGCGCACCTGTGTGTGAACCTGGACAGCCTGGTGCAGGGCGAGACGGGCACCTCGATGATCGCGCTGCAGCAATACGCGGCCGACGACCGGCGCGCGTATACCTACTGGGCCGCGCTGGCCGCCATGGCTGGGCTGTGCTGGGTGGTCTTCCTGATCTTGCGCAGCAAGGTGGGCACGGCCGCCCAGGCCATTCGCGACAACGAGACCGCAGCCATCTCGCTCGGTGTGCGCGTGGTCGCCATCAAGCGGCTGGTGTTTGTGCTGTCGGCGTTTGGCTGCGCGCTGGCCGGTGGGCTGTGGCTGGCCACGTCGATCAGCTTTCAGCCCAAGACCTATTTCAGCGTGCAGTGGACGGCCTACATGATCTTCATGGTGTTGGTGGGGGGGATAGGCACCATGGAAGGCCCCATCCTCGGCGCGCTGCTTTTCTTTGCGGTAGAGACCCTGTGGGGCGGGCAGGGCGTGCTGTATCTCATCGGGCTGGGCGCCATTGCCATGCTGTTCGCGCTCTTCCTGCCCAAGGGCATCTGGGGAGCGGTGCAGCAGCGCTGGGACGTGCACCTGCTGTCGGCGGGCAACCGGGTGCGGGCACGCGAACGGTCCACGTCAGAGTGAATCGCCCCGAGCTGGAGTGACCTGCAGGCAGCGGCCTGCCTCGGCCGTGCAGCCGGGGCTGCCTGTGAGGAGGCACAGGCTTGTGCGCCACAGGCGTTGCCCCATCCGCAGGTTGGCAGGAATCCATGCACCAAGGATTGAGTGCACTGAATGTCAGTGCCACTCATTAGCTTCATTAATAAGCCCAAGAAGCCAGAGTGCCCTAGTCTGCGAGGCACGACGTCTGTACCGTTGCGCCCACTGAATGACTCAAGGACGCCAAGCATGACCACACTCCAAATCAACGGGCAGGTGCGCAGCACTGATGCGCCCGACGAAACCCCCTTGCTCTGGGTGTTGCGCGATGAACTCGGCATGACCGGCACCAAGTTCGGCTGCGGCATGGCCCTGTGTGGCGCCTGCACGGTGCATGTGGACGGGCAGGCCATCCGTTCGTGCCTGACGCCCCACGGCGCGGTCGCGGGCAAAGCGGTGCACACCATTGAGCATATGGAGCAAGACAAGGTCGGTAGAGTGGTTCAGCAGGTGTGGGTCGAACTGAACGTGGCGCAGTGCGGCTATTGCCAGGCGGGTCAGATCATGGGGGCGGTGGCGTTGCTCAAGGCCACGCCAACACCCAATGACCGGCAGGTCGATGACGCCATGAGCGGCAATGTATGCCGCTGCGGAACGTATCCCCGCATTCGTGCGGCCATCAAATTGGCATCGCGCCGTCTGGCAGGAGAAAAAGCATGACCGTTGCCACACCTACTTCCACTCACAAGATTGCACGCCGTCGTTTCCTGCAGGCTGCAGCGGCCCCGTTCGTGCTGGCTGCGGGCGTCGACGGTATCGCCCAGACTACAGACACCCCCAAGAAGTTTGGCGCTGCGTCCATGCCCGGTGGCACGGTTGACAACCCGCTGGTGTTTGTCTCCATCGCCACCGATGGCACGGTGACCATCGTGGCGCACCGTGCCGAGATGGGCACGGGCGTTCGCACCAGCCTGCCCATGGTGGTGGCCGATGAACTAGAGGCGCGCTGGGACCGTGTGAAAGTCGTGCAGGCGCCTGCCGACGAAGCCCGTTTTGGCAATCAGAACGTGGATGGCTCGCGCAGCGTGCGTCACTTTCTGGAGCCCATGCGCAGAGTGGGTGCGGCAGCACGCCAGATGCTGGAGGCAGCCGCTGCCGCACGCTGGTCCGTCCCCGTGGCCGAAGTGCAGGCGGTGCAGCATGAGGTGTTGCACCGCGCCACGGGGCGCCGGTTCGGCTTTGGTGAGTTGGCCGTGGATGCCGCCAAACAAAAGGTTCCGGCCACCGGCGAGCTGCGGCTCAAGGACCCGGCCCAGTGGCGCTACATCGGCAAGGGCCGGGTGGGCGTTGTGGACATGGCCGCCATTGCGCGTGGCCAGGCCACCTTCGGGATGGATGTGCGACTGCCCGGCATGGTGTATGCGGTGGTGGCCCGCCCGCCCGTGGTGGGTGGCAAGCTGCGTTCTGCCGACAGGGACGCCGCCTTGAAGGTGCCAGGCGTTCTCAATGTGGTGGAAATTGCCGGGTTCAGCGGCGCCGCGGCTTTTCAGCCACTGGGCGGGCTGGCCGTGGTGGCGCGCAACACGTGGGCGGCCACCCAGGGCCGCGCTGCGCTGAACCCGCAGTGGGACGACGGTGTCAATGGCAGTTATGAATCTGTTGCGTTCCGGCGTGAGCAGGAGCGGTTGGTCAAAGCGCCAGGTACGGTTTACCGCAACAGCGGCGATGCAGCCAAGGCGCTGAGCGATGCGCCCGCGGGCAAGGTGTTCAGTGCTGAGTACTACGTGCCGCATCTAGCGCATGCCACGATGGAGCCTCCGGTGGCCACTGCGTTGGTGACGGGCGACACGTGCGAGATCTGGACCTCGGTGCAGAACCCGCAGGCTGCGCTTGATGGCGCCGCCGCAGCGCTGGGCATCAAGCCGGAGAACACCAAAGTCAACGTGCTGCTGTTGGGTGGCGGCTTTGGGCGCAAGTCCAAGCCCGATTACGTGACTGAGGCCGCTCTGGTGGCCAAGGCCATGCCCGGCACGCCCGTCAAGCTGGTGTGGACGCGCGACGACGATATCCACCACGGCTACTACCATGCCGTGTCGCTGGACCGGCTGGAGGCGGTGGTCAAGGACGATGGCCTGCCCCTGGCCTGGCTGCACCGCACGGCAGCGCCCACCATTACCTCACTGTTTGCACCAGGCGCCAAGGCGGCTGCACCGTTTGAAACAGGCATGTCGGCCACCAACATGCCATTTGCTGTGCCCAATGTGCGCATTGAGCGTGCCGAGGTGCCTGCGCATGCGCGTATCGGGTGGTTCCGTTCGGTGGCCAACATTCCGCATGTGTTCGCCACGCAGTGCTTTGTGGATGAGCTGGCCCACCGCGCTAAAAAAGACCCGCTGCAGTACGCCCTGGCGCTGCTGGGGCCGGACCGCAAGATCGACCCGACCACGTTGTCCGACAGCTTCAACTACAGCGAGTCACCGGTGGAGTACCCCATCGACACCGGCCGCATGCGTGCCGTGGTGGAAGCGGCGGCACGTGGTGCCCGCTGGGGGCGGCGCCTGCCCAAGGGCCACGGGCTGGGGCTCGCTTTTGGCTACAGCTTCGTGACCTATGCCGCCACGGTGGTCGAGGTGGAAGTGGACAGCAAGGGCCAGGTCAAGGTGGTGGCGGTGGACATGGCGCTCGACTGCGGCCCGCAGGTCAATCCCGAGCGCATCCGTGCGCAGATGGAGGGCGCCTGCGTGATGGGGCTGTCGCTGGCGCTGAGCAGCGAGATCACCTTTGAAGCCGGGCGGGTGCAGCAGAGCAATTTTCATGATTACGAAGTGCTTCGGCTGCCGCAGTCGCCCCGCACCGTCCGCACCCACCTGGTGGGGGGTGATCCCAAGTTGCCCCCGGGTGGCGTAGGCGAACCACCGATGCCGCCCGTGGCGCCAGCGCTGCTCAACGCCATCTTTGCGGCCACAGGCAAGCGCATCCGGTCGCTGCCGCTGCGCGACCAGTTGGGCAAGGCCTGAGTTTTGCAAGGGATGTGCTGTGCGCTTTGAATGAAAGAACAATTTGCTATAAATTGAATAGCAATTAATTGTTTGTTAGTAAGCGCTGGGTGGCAATTTGGCTCAAAAAATGTCCAGCACACGCTGTTCCATCGGATGAGGCAGCGCGTGTGGGCACGGTCACGGTTGGTGGGGCAGCGGGTTACTGGCCCCAGAACGCGTCTTCCTGAGCCGGATTGCTGGAGAACAGGCGGACTTCAACGATCTTTCCATCGGCGATACGCAGCAGGTCCACGCCCGCCTGCTGGAGCGTGAGGCCGCCGCGCTCGCCTGCAAACTCGATGCTCACGGCCACCCAGTCTCCGTTGGCCATGTAGTGGTCGGCCCGGGTGATCGCAAACGTCCCTTGCGACACGGCCATCATCTGGCCGAGCATCTGGCCCACGGCGGCCATGCCACGGTGCGTGCCCGAGAACTGGTTGTGGCCCGGCTGGTGCCAGACCACATCGGGCGAGAGGACGCGGCCGAGGGTGGCCTGGTCCCCGGTTTGTGCGGCTTGGATGTAGGTCTTGGCGATTTCAATGGCGTGCATGCGGATTCCTTGGTGGTTTTGGGGCAACGCCCCTGGGGGCGCTGTGAGGTCATTGTTGGACAATAAAAGCCCCTGCAGGCGGTGAAAACTGGGAGATTCACTGTCACTTCAGGACAAACCCCTGCACCCCGCCGTTGCCGACCCATGACCCCACGCCACCACAAACCCACCGCAGCCCGCCACCCCGACATCCAGCACCTGAGCTACCAGCCCGAGGGGCTGTACCCGCTCGACCTGGAGATATTCCGGGTATCGGACCTGCGGCAAAGGGTGGGCGGCGAGGCGCTGGCGTCCACCTACCGCTACGCCTTTCCGACCCTGATCTTTGTGACTCAGGGAACATGCCTCCACCTGGTGGATTTTGAGCATGTGCGCTGCGGCCCGGGCTCGGTGCTGGTCCTGCGGCCCGGCAAAGCCCATAGTTTTGGTGACACCCAGGACTGGGACGGGTGGATGGTGCTGTTCCGCCCCGAGTTTCTGTGGGCAGCGGCCCCCGCCGCGCAGGCGCAGACCCCGATCGACGGGCTGGACGGCCTGCCGACCGCGTGGGCGCTGGGCAGCGACAGCGCGCCGGTGATTGCCCACGCCATTGCGCAGATGCACCAGGACACGCAGACCCACGCCGCATCGCTGCATGCCCATGCCTTGTTGCGCTATCAGCTCTATGCCTTGCTGACGCGGCTGCGCATGGCGCATGAGCAGCAATCTGCGCAGCCCGCACCCCCGGGGCGCGCGCTGCAGAGGTTCAAGGCGTTTGAATTGCTGGTGGAGAAGCACTTTGCCGCCTGGCACCAGCTGCCCCGGTATGCGCAGCAGCTGGGCTGCTCCGAGAAAAGCCTGGTGCGCGCATCGCTGGAAGCAGCCGGGGTCACACCCAAGGCCTTCATCTCCGCCCGCGTCGTTCTGGAGGCCAAGCGCCTGCTAGCCCACACCACCTGGCCGGTGGCGCGCATTGCCGAGAGCCTGGGCTACAGCGACCTGGCGAACTTCGCCAAGTTCTTCAAGCGCGAGGCCGGGTGCACCCCGACCGAATTTCGCAGCAGGCAGGCTGACAAATCGAAAGTGACGGCGGAGCGGGTGGAGGTAGCGGGTTTGCATTCACCACCCCTGCGTTCCCCCAACTGACTGGCCCGCCCGCCGCGTTGTAGCCGGCCTTGCCTACGACGCCAGCCATCCGATCGCATTGCTGCAGCCACGCAGCAAGCAAGCTATCCAAGCAGTTGCACCGTGCGCGGGTCTTTTTCCCCGCCGAAGTACTTCTGCAGCACCGCGTCGAAGACGCTGCCGGGCGCCGATGCTTCAGCAAACAGCGTCATGCTGGAGCGCAGCTTGAGGTCGTCTGGCGTGCCCAACACATCCAGCGCAGAAGACGCCTCCAACCCCAGCAGGATCTGGCAGCACTCGCGCAGGCGGCCTGCCAGCACCGGGTGCGCCAGATACGCCCGCGCCTCTGCCAGCGATTGAATGGCGTAGCGCTGCGCCATGTCGCTGTGCCCCAGCCCTTTGATCTGCGGAAACACAAACCACATCCAGTGCGTGCGCTTTTTGCCCGCCCGCAGCTCGGAAATCACGCGGGGCCAAACGGGCTCCTGGGCTTGCAGAAAGCGGTCGAGGTCAAGGAAGAGGGGCATTCCGGGAGCTTGGTGATGGACTGGCTGATGATGTCCAGTGCAGTGTCAGGCCGAGCGGGTGGCAGCGGTCAAATCTGGATGCATTTGAGTCAAGGATGAACCACACCAGGGGCAATGTCGAATGACAGTCTTGCTCGGTTCGACCCACCAACACGGCAGACTCTCTGGGCCGGCCAAGCCAAAACGGATTGCAAGGCCTGCATCGGCACCCTGAACGGCGTGAAACATCTCAGTGCAACAGTACGCTTGAGACATCCTTATCCATTCGTACCGTTCTGGCTCCAGCTCCGATTTTCTCCACTCAAGGCAGGCACTGCATTGCGAAATATGCTCAATCGCTGCATTCAGCTTCGTGTCCCCAAACAGGCTCGAATCGACGTCAAGGCAATCGTCCAATGCGAGACTTAGGGCCGTTCGATCGCCTTGATTTGCGTTCCAAAAAGTCTTGATTGCAGATCGAGAAGCAGCACAAGCATGCGCTGCTTGGATTGCACCCGAAGGCTCAGTGCCCATCAGCTGTTTGTCCTTGCTGGAAGTCATAGGGGTGGCCTGAAGTTTGAATTCACCGGCATGTACGGCTTTGGCCTCGCTGGGGCGCCGGCGAAATTGTGCCGCAGAGGGGTTTCGACAAAATTGGTGGGGGCGGGACCGGCAACGCAACTGGAACCGCGACGAAATCGCCGCAGACCCTCTCATCTTGCGCGCCCTCCACTATGCCTGCGCCCCGGGCATGAGCTTCAGCCGGCGTCTGTGGTGTCTGGGGACGTGGTTTAACCAGCCGTCGCTCCGCGTACTTGGGCTGGCGTGTTCACGGCTTGGGCCCCTGCATTTGACGCAGCTGCAAAAGCCGCCACAAGCGCCGTGAGAGTGGGAATGCGCATGGGGCTGGTTGGAGTTGATGGTGATTGGGAAGCCTCGGCACGGCAAAAATTGAATGGTGATGGAAGGTGATGGGTCCGGGAAATGTGACCGTGACACACCGCCACGCCCCGTGCAGAATGAACCGATGAGCACTACCACCACCTCCTCCTTCCAGTCCAACGCAGACGGCACCCAGGTCACCACCTACACCTGGGCCCAAACCCCGGGCCAACCTGTGGGCGTCGTTCAAATCTCCCACGGGCTCGCCGAGCACGGCGAGCGCTACGACCGCTTTGCGCGGGCGCTGAACGCCGCAGGCTTCATCGTCCACGCCGTGGACCATCGCGGCCACGGGCGCACTGCCGGTGGGCGGCTGGGAGACTTTGGCAGCGCTGGTTTCAACGGCCTCATTGCCGACGTGGCCCAGTTCGGCGCACTGCTGCGCGCGCAGCATGGGCCGCAGCTTCCGCTCTTCCTGTTCGGCCACTCCATGGGCTCGTTCGCAGCGCAGGCGGCCATCCTGGACCACTCCTCCACCTGGTCCGGCGTCATCCTGTCAGGCTCCACCGCCCTCGACCTGCTCGCCGCCGCCATGGCCAACGCCCCCGCTGATGCGCCCGCCGGGCTCGCTGCATTCAACGCGGGGTTTGAGCACCGCACCGGCTACGAATGGCTGTCGCGCGACGCCGCAGAGGTCGATGCCTACGTGGCAGACCCCTGGTGCGGCTGGGACATGCCGCCCGATGTGATCCCTTCACTTTTCGAGCCCGCCCCCCGGCTGGCCGACCCCGCGCTGCTCGCGCGCATCCGCAGCGACTTACCCATCCTCATTGCATCCGGCGATGCGGACCCACTGGCCGCAGGCGGGGTCTTGTTGGAGCAACTGGGGCAGCGGTATCGGGATGCCGGTGTGGCCGATGTGACGGTCAAGCTGTACCCGGCGGCGCGGCATGAGATCTTGAATGAGACGAATCGGGATGAGGTGACGGGGGATATCGTGGCGTGGCTGCGGGCGCGTTCCCGCATTGCGTAGTCACGGCTCCCGTAGCGGCAGTCTGTTGAAGCGGCTCCCACGCCAGTTCATGCGAACAGCTCTGCCACCCTTTCCAGGAATGCCTGCATGTTCAGCTCGGCGTCCAGCGTTTCGCGGGTGATGACGTCGGCGTTCCCGTGGCGCACGCCGTACTCAATGCGCAGCTGCATTTGGCCGTCGTCATCCAGTCCGTTTTCGTAGCCCATGCGGAACATGCGTGATATGTCGCCGCGGCGAGCCTGTGCCAGGAAGCGATGCTCGTCGAGGCCAGTGATGGGTGGAAAGCAAAGGCACACCACTTTGATCGCGCCCTCACCAGCCCTGCCGGGCAGAGTGGCTACATGGCATCCGAGGCCGTCCGGGGGGATGCGTGCGGAGCCAGGCAAGGTGGAGGCCTTGTCTTGCCACACGCGCGTGAGCTCGGATGCACCATCCGGACCTCCGAACCTGGCCCAAAAGCCACCTGGGTCTTTGCTCAGGTCCTGGTGCAAGGCTTCGGTCACTTCATAGTGGTGGCAGCGCCGCCCGCGCGGGTCGGGGGTGCGGAACTGCAGCGATGCAGGAATAGGGCGCAGTGCGGCCCGCCAGGCAGCTATGTCGTTCCAGTGGGCCAGTGGCGGCGTGTGGGCTAGCGTGGCGCGCACGGCCGCCAGGGCCTCGCGTTCCTGAGGCGCGCGCCAGTAGCTGCTGTGCTGCCAATGGTCCTCCAGCTCGCGGGCGATGGCGGGTGCCATGGGGTTGCCGTTGAGGTGAGCAATGATGAGGCGCTGCGCATGCGGGAAGACCTCTTCACGCAGGCTGCGCGAGCCATCGGAGCCGTCAGGGCGGCCCGACCAGGTGTACGCGTTGCGGTAGGGGGTACGCACCGTGTCGGCGCTCGCGTCGTTGAGCAGTTGGTCCAGCCCATGCAGGTCAGTGCACAGGCCCGCCAGGGGCAGAACCCGACCACATACCAGCGCAAGGACCGCTGGCAATTGCGACAGACGTTCGAGTGTCCAGCGGTGCAGGGATCCCGGCCCGGGCTCGAAAAACGCCATGCCCAACTCGAATGCGGTGTCCTGGTGAGGCTCGGGCCCCAGGGCTTGTGCCAGCACAGCGGTACAAGCGTCATGCCACACACGCAGGGTCAGATTCAGCACTTCATAACGCATCAGATTGACGGTCAGCACCTGGCGCACAGCACCGAGCCGTCGGGCGAAGACGATGGGCGCGCCTGGCTCGTCGGGTGGCGCAGCTTCCAGCTCAAAACCGCTGCCCGCCATAGCGCGCGCCAGGGCAGGGGCCAAAACTTCTCGCACCTCGCTCTCGCCGCGCAGCGCGTCTGGCGGGAGCGCCCCCCAGGGCCGTTTTTGGGCGGGCGCCACAGGCGTGGCGGCTTGCGCGAACTCGGTCGGCACTACCCGGCCGTCGGGCAGAAAACCCACCCCCAGCGCCGCGTCATACGCCACCAATCCCAGTGCACCGGCAATCTCCACAGCCGTCCGGTATGCGTTCATCTCGTCCACGTTCGGGAGGTCAAACTGCCATGCCGCGCGACGGCAGGCGTTGGCCTGCTGCAAGGGCGTGGTGCGGCCCCCGTCCTTGAAGCGATCCTCGAACCGCAGCGCGAACTCGACAAAGCGCAAGTTCTTGCCATCGGCACGCGCGTGCAGCAACTCGCGCATGGCCTCCAGCGCCGCAAAGCTCTCAGGCAGCGGCAGGGCATGGCGATCGGGGTCGAAGAGGTGAAGGCTAGAGGGCATGGCTGAGCGAAGACAAAGGGTTGGCTCACGCAGCTTAGCCGCTATCAGGGCCTGGCAGCTTCGCCGTACGAGAGGGACTTCACGCTCACGTCGCGTAGCAGCATGCTGGCCTCCCGCTCTTGCTGTTCGGGCACTCCATGGGCTAGTTCGCAGCGCAGGCGGCGATTTTGGACCAAGCATCCACCTGGTCCGGCGCGGTCCTGTCAGGCTCCACCGCTCTCGACCTGTTGGCCGCAGGCATGGCCAACGCCCCCACCGGGCTCGCCGCATTCAACGCTGGCTTTGAGCACCGCACCGGCTACGAATGGCTGTCGCGCGACGCCGCCGAGGTGGATGCCTACGTCGCAGACCCATGGTGCGGCTGGGACATGCAGGATGACGTGATCCCCTCATTCTTCGCACCCGCGCCCCGGCTGGCCGATCCCGCGCTGCTCGCGCGCATCCGCAGCGATTTGCCCATCCTCATCGCATCCGGCGACGCAGACCCGCTGGCCGCAAGCGGGGTATTGATTCAGCAACTGGGGCAGCGGTGTCGGGATGCCGGTGTGACCGATGTGATGGTCAAGCTGTACCCGGCGGCGCGGCATGAAATCTTGAATGAGACGAATCGGGATGAGGTGATGGGGGATGTGGTGGCTTGGCTGCGGGGGCGTGTTGAAGTGCTTTAGTCGATGCCCGAAGGGGTTGCGACAGATAAAGAACTGCCGTTGGCGATACTGTATTGGCCGGTGAAAAAGATGCCAGGCGACGGCCAGATGCGGTTTCTGTGGTAGCGATTTCTGAGCATCAATTTAAATTCCGTTGTCGCCAATCACCCCTTTGATAACGCTAAGGGCTCGTCTAAATACTAAGTCATACGTAACAATTTATAAAATTGAAATGTGGGGTATGTTCAGGCTAATATGTGTAGGGCTTGCGATCTCGTGTTCCTAAAACCGCATCTTTTTCGAAGCAAAGCGACGCGATTTGTTCATCCAGTGTCGGTCTTTCACTGTCGCGAGCAATGTGCTTTAGTAATCCATATTTTTCTACTAATGGCTTAAAATCAGCTCCATGGGAGGAGATGCAATTGACGGCTAGTAAGAATAGCTGATCTTTTCCAATTGTAGATCTAGCTATGTTTGCATATCGAATTTTAGATTTTGCATCGAAGTTTGAATGTTCGATCAACTTGAATACTTGAAACAAAGTTCTGAAATGCGGCCCGAGTTCATTTTGATTGACTGCATAGAATACGTCATAGAAAGAGCTGCAGTATTTCTGAAGACGTTGCTTTCTTTGATCGATGTCTTGGACATTTCCTATTTTCATACGCAGGGCTCGCCGAAAAATAGCCATCGCGCGTTGGAAGTCATGTCCCGATTCTTCGCCATCACGTTGTGAAGTTTGCCGAGCCCTCTTTGTTAGCTCACCCCGCAGCCTAAAACGCGGAGCGGCTACTTCTTTGTGAAGATTCAGAAGCTGAAAAAAAAGAGGTTCAAAGGACTGCTGCTTCTGTTGTTCTCTGGAGATCTGCAGCGAACGTGCTTGCATGAAGGTCGCTGCAGCAACGCCGGAGAAAGCTAGCGCTGCAAATAGAGCGTTAATTCCCCCGTACAAATCGCCAGCCTGACCTAGCGAGGCTATGTACTTCTCATTTTCGCCTTCAGAAACGCTCTCGGATGCATCTTTGTCCTGCTGGGCAACTCTTGTCGGTATGTTTGACTGATAAGCATGAGGCGATTTTTCTTTAATTTTCTCCAGCATCACGTGCGCACCAGTAGTACCCCAGAAGTACCACGCAAAACATACCGTCAATGGCAATGCAGTAAAAAGCACTAGCATTGAAATTTTTTCGGAGAACAACGAAAAAATCATCGCTATAGCGATTCCTGCTGAAAAACTTAGTAATGCGATTTCCATAATTTAACGATATCTAATGCGCCAGCAGCTTACGCGCCCAGCAGGTATAACCTGCACAGGTGTGTTTCGTTCGCCTACTGAGTGAATGCACGTAAGGCGTTCGCGTTGATGCCCGACCAAAAGGGTACCAAGGATGTGGGTTTTTGGTCCCATAGCGACAGCCATAACCTCATCGCTCTCGGATACATCGTCAACCAATTTTTTGAGCTTCTCAACAATTACGCCTAAGTCACTTAATGGAAGTACAAGTGGCGGGNCATCATCTTCTGCCATATAGCAAAGAAAACTATCCGGCTGAATGATCTCATGAACCGCCAATGTGGCATATTTGTCATATCCAAGGCCATATAGTGCGACCGTACGTCGTGTTCCGGCCATGGCGCCCTCGAATCCTGCAAGTGCACGTGTCTCATCAATTTGAAATGACGAGAATTCCCCTTCATACGTTCCATGGGCGTAAGCGAAATCCACGTCTGCACTTTGCGTTGCATCCGCATAACGCAACCATGTAAGTATGTACGCATACCAAACCCGCGTCATAACGGAGTAGTCGATAAATATCCGAAGTGTTCGATTGCCCGCCTGCTGCGCGACTCGCTCTAGGTTGATCTTTATAAATTCCTCGTACTGTTCCGGGCGGCTGTGAATTGCATACCGGATGTTGCATTCTTCGAAGCGGTTGTCATTGTCGCTACGACTTAATATATTTTTCTTGGGATGAAAGCCTAAAACCACGCAGTTTTGATGAGCAGTTTCTGGAATTTTTTGAAACATGTAGGTGCTGCGCGCTTCAAATCCGGATGCAAGAAAAATTATGTCGTATTCGACCCATTTTAGATTGTTGAAATCCACCTCATCAATTGCATTTGGATCCATGATTTTAAAGCAGCGACTGCTGCAAGAAAATAGATTCTGTTTGTTTAGTATGCGATCTGTGCGTCAATATTTTTGAAAGTCGCACTGAACTATTTCTGCGTGGCAGTAGTTTAAACAACGGAGAAAAAAGAAATGCAAAGTGAAAAACTCCGGTGCATGTCGGGCTACTTGCCGTTAAGGTTATATCCGGTCCTGGAATCATGAGGGAAAGTTGGACGGCCTGTTTAATAAAACGCTGCGCTTCTTCCCCATCCTCAGCCTCTATCCGTATTGAAGTAACTTGATCGCTTCCCAATAAACTGGCAGAGCTTGAAAATTTCCATTTAAAGTACTCGCCAATCGCAGAAAGGTAAGTTGCCGCGACCGCACCGTTAGGTGGCTCACTGTGGACGCGGCTTAGGGTGTCGCGCGCCATCGACTCTAGAATTTGATTTTGGACAACTGGCTCAATGGGAAGTTTGGGTGAGCCTTTGTCGTTTATTTCAATCTTCTGAACTAATTGATTTATCACTCTCATCAATCTTCGCGCATTGCCGTCGCAGCAACGAACTACGACTGACTCGCCGCAATATATCCCCAGTCGAGAGTTCCCACCCTTATTTTCCAATGCTTCGCGTAGCAATAGTGCGCCATGCATTTTTCGAACAATTTCGTTTTTAAATTTCGGAGTGTCTTTGAGACGCTCAGCTCTTATGATTGTTGCTGAATTGGCATGCTTCCTTAGCAAGGAAAAAAAATATTGCTTTTCCTCTATCGTCTCGACGCGCTTATTGTCCACAAGGGGGGCGGTACCTAAAAGTGACCGCAAATCCAGTTGCGCTAAATGAGGGGATTTGACGGCAATCCGTCTGCGGAACATTGCTCTGGCAAATCTAAGAAAATCACCTTCAACTTGACCGCCTCGGCTGTCGATGGATTCTTGATCAACATTGATGTATTCAAAATCGTTTCCTTCTCGAACTGGGTCGCCCAAATTTGTTGCGAGCGTATGATGCGCAAATGGCATCGTGGCGATTTTGAAAATAATATCTGAGCTGGCTGATCTGATTTGACCATTTAATATTCTATGGTGCAGTTCTGATAGATATTCTATTTCGTCTAGGCATATCATCCACACTGCATCTGCAGGGATTTTTATATTTGTTTTTATAATGTTTATGGCATTCTTGAATGGAAGCAGTAGATCATTATCAAAATGATCTTCAAAGGGATCTAATTTTTTAGAACTAGTTCGACGTTTTCGAAGTTCTGTCTGGTGCCTTAATTCAACCTTCGAAAGAATCAGCCTTAGCTCCTCAACCGATGCGGCTTTCGCTTCTTCACCACCCCATGTTGTTGCCAGATGGGAGCAGATTTTTGATATTGCATTGGCTCTTTGGCTGTTATCTGAATCGGTTAGATACTGATTTACGCAGCTTTCAAGTATGTGTGTCAAGGCTGAGCAAATATGTAAATTTAGACGCCAAACGAAATATTGTTCAGCTTCTTCTTCTGTTTGCCATCCCTTGTTTTTCAGATCACCTGTGAATGCAGCACTTGCTGGGACATACACTCCGATCAAATTCCTCTGGAGTGCGAGTCTTGCGTAGTCGGTTCGTTTGCTCTGGTCCAGCGCTGCTAAATAGACATGATCATGCGCTAGCATTCGGACCCATGTAGTTTTACCCGATCCCCTAGATCCAAGCAGAATTTGATTTTTTTTAACAATCAGTCTGTGAAAGTTTGGTTGCGGTATAAAAAGCTGAACCGTTTCGTGGACGTCCATCTGTTTGGCATTGTCGACTCCGAATGCGGATTTTATTTCTTGGAGTTCGTGTCGCTCAATGGTACTGTGACTCGGGCGGGGTGTTGTTTTTTTACGTGGCACGCTCTTCATTTTTCTCTGCATAAAGTTAATGCTATAAATTTGTGAAAAGAATTTCGTTGGCGCTGCCGCGATTTTTTATGTTGGCCGCAATGCTGCGCCTCACTTGTACCGAAAATTGGCTCCATTGTTCAGCGATTGGAATAATCTCATCGCAATGTGCATAGGAGACTACAAAATGTGCTCCCACATTATTTATGCGATTTAACAAAAGATTCAACCTTTCAAGGTCTTCGGTCCCAAAGACGTCAGGGCCATACTGGTTGTCTAGGCTAGCATTGCGCTTTGCATAAGGTGGATCTAAATACACAAAATCGTTGCGTTGAATTTGCGTTGTAATTGCATGAAAAAAATCGCCTGTCTGAATTTTCGCTTTTTCTAGGGTTTTTGATGCATCAAGCAAATTCTTGTACTGCGGCATCATGCCAACACGCATGCCCCCATAAGGAACATTAAATTCTCCTTTTTTGTTGGTGCGATACAGGCCATTGAAGCAGTTTCTATTTAAGTAGATGAACGCGGCGGCTCGTTCGTTAGGGCTTAAAATCGACTTGTCCAACGATCTCACTCTATAGTATTGGGCTTCGCTAAGCTCCCATTTTTGTAACGCAAGGGCTACGCCTTTGGGTGTTTCTTTGACGCGTCGTAGACAATGCTGTAGCTCTTTGTTAATGTCAATAAGTATCGCTCGCGGAGGCCTCAAATGAAAAAATAAGGCGGCAGAACCAGAAAATCCTTCGATGTATCTTTTTTCTTCTTGAGGGGTATTGAGGGTGGCCGCGTGCCAGCAAGACTCCAGCACATCTAAAATTTGCTTCTTACTTCCGGCCCATCGCAAAAAACTCATTCTAGCGCCTCGAATAATTGCAAATAATTTATTTTGCAATAATATGGATTGTGTCTTTGCTTCATTGGGGAAGTCGGGCGTTTAGGTGGCTGGTTAAACGTTATTTGGTTTTATTGAGTCTGGGCTCTGCTGATTGAGCTTTTGGATAGTTCTAAACGCTGTCGTGGCTAATGCTCTGCGCATTAAATTCGGGGCTGCTGCAGAACACAATAAAATGGAAGCGCCACCTGCCATGCTTGGAATTTCGAAAAAATGCATTCATGGAAATCAGAAGAATCATAGCGTGCGCTTCCTGCAAAGCAAAGTTCTGGAACTGTGAACATACTTTTTTTCCCGTAGCAATGCTCCAAGTTCAGAATTGAACCCCCCTGCTGTTGGCGGTTGCCGACCCTGCTCAGACCAGACCACTTAGCTGTTGCCCAGTTTCTGTTTATTGCATTCGGTTATCAGCCAGTTCGTACTTTAGTTACCCTGGAGTTAATTTTTTCGCTGCTCAACGCGCCAAGTCATCGCGCTCGCCCACGGCGCGCGTGCCCCGCGCTCTGACAAGCCCTCCGATACGCCCGCAGCGTCAACTCCGCCCGCTGCATCACCGTGTCCTCCACTGTGGTCGCTCCACCGGCCAGCTCATCCGCCTGCGCCTGCAGCAACTCCGCCGGGCTCATCCCCGATGCCTCCCCCGTCAGCAGCGCAATCCCCTCGCTCACATGCCCCATGGTGTAGACATGGAACAGCCCGCGTTCCACCGCGTCCAGCACAGTGCGGTCCAGCATCAGGTGGCGTTGGTTGCGGGCGGGGATCAGCACGCCGTGGGTGCCGTCCAGCCCGGCCGTCGCACAGGCGCGGAACCAGCCTTCGATCTTTTCGTTGATGCCGCCCACGGGCAGCACTTCGCCGTGTTGGTTCAATGCACCCGTCACGGCAATGCCCTGGCGCAGGGGCAGGCCTGACAGGCTGGACAGCAGCGCATACAGCTCGGCGCACGAGGCGGAGTCGCCTTCCACGCCGCTGTATTCCTGCTCGAACACGATGGAGGCATTGAGCGCCAGGGGTGCCACATGGCTGAACAGGGCCGTGAGGTAGCTGTGCAGGATGAGCACGCCCTTGTCGTGGATGGGGCCGGACATATCGACCTCGCGCTCGATGTTGAGCAGGCCCTCTTGCCCGGCAAAGGTGCGCGCGGTAATGCGCACGGGGAAGCCGAAGCGATAGTCGCCCAGGTCGATCTGCGTCATGGCGTTGATCTGGCCGGTGATGGAGCCTGCCAGCGAGATCAGGCGCTCGCCCTCGGTGATGGAGTCGTGCAGTTCTTCTTCAGGCTGGTTGTGGCGCTGGGTGCGGGCGGCCAGGGCGGCCTGCACATCGGCGGCCTGCACCAGGGTGCCGCCGCGCGCCTTGCACAGGGCGGCGCTTTCGATGGCCAGCGCTTCGGTGTGGGCAAAGCGTGCGCTCTGGCGGCGCTGGTCGTCGGCCTCGCGGTGGGTCTGCTCCAGCACCAGGGCCACGGCGTCGGGGCCGAAGTGGGGCAGGCCGCGCTTTTTGCAGACTTGCGCCACCAGGATGGCGGTGGCGTGGTGGGTGGCGGGGGTGGCGGCAAAGTGGTCTGAAAAATCCACCTTCACGCGAAAGCGGCGCGCGGCGTCGGGGTCGGCGTCTTGCAGTGCGTAGTACTCGTCCACCGATCCGATCAGCACGATTTTCACGTCCACGTCCACCGGCTCGGGCTGCAGCGCCACGGCGCCGAGGGGGCCATGGCCGGGGCCGCCTCCACCTTCGTCGATCTGCAGGCGCCCGCAGCGCAAGAAGCGGCGCAGGCGCTGCCACAGGCCTTCTTCGGCGGCCAGGTCGTGCAGGTGCAGCAGGATGAAGCCGCCGTGCGCCTTGAGCAGGCTGCCCGCGTGGATGCCGGTGTGGTCGGCCTGCACGGTGTCGGCGTCCGATCCATGCTCGATGCTGCCAAACAGCGTGCGCTGGGTGGGGTTGTCTTCCACCACCACGGGCGCGGCGGTGCGGCCGTGGTTGTCTACCACCAGGTTCACCTGGCAGCGGGCTAGCAGGTCGTCGAGCGCGTCCTTGCGGTCGTCTTCGGCGTCGGTGCCCTGGTCGCCACCGCGTTCGGCGTCCAGGGGCTCGAACAGGTCGATGTCGGCCAGCACCGCATGCTCCACTTGGTCAAGCCAGTGCGTGAGCTTGACGGTGTCCTTGATCTGCTTGCGCAGGCCCTGGCGGATGTCGTGCAGGGCGTGTTCCACCAGGGGCTTGATGGTTTGGCGGCGTAGGGTGGCCAGGGCGTCGTCGCGGGCGCGCTCCAGCGGGCGTGCGGCTTCAAGAAAGCGGGCGATCTCGGTGCGCACTTCCTGCTCGGCGGCGTCGATCTCTGCGCGGCGCTCGCGCGGCAGGGCGCGGGCTTCGCTTTCGGTCAGCGGCTGGCCCTTGGGGCCGGTGAGGGTGAACACCATCTGCCCGCCGTCGCGCGTCAGGCGGAACTGGCGGGCTTCGGCAAACGCGTCCAGCGCCGCAAAGGCTTCGGCCTCTTGCGTTTGCCAGGTTTTTTCGATGCACTCGGCCTCGGCCTTGAAGTCGGCGGCGGCCAAGCGTTTGGGAATGTCGGCCTGCAGGTTCTTGGCCATGTCGGCCAGGCCCTGGCGCAGCTGGCGGCCCTGGCCCGCAGGCAGGCGCAGTGCGCGCGGGCGGTCGGGCGTGTCGAAGTTGTGCAGGTAGCACAGGTCGGGTGGCACGGCGCGTTCTGCCGCAGCGGTCTGCATGGCCTGGCGCAGCAGCGATGCGCGGCCGCTGCCCACTTCGCCCAGCACAAACAGGTGGTAGTCGGGCTGGTGCAGGCCCAGGCCAAACTGCGCGGCGGCCTGGGCGCGCTCCTGGCCGATCCAGGGCAGGGGCAGGTCTTGCAGCTCGGCCGTGCTGGCAAAGCCCAGCGTGGCGGGGTTGATCGTCAGCCGCAGCTGGTGGGGGGCGAGGGCAAAGGCGGGCATCGGTGCGGGCGTTGGGGGAGGGCAGTTCGTCAGACTGGGTCTGCCATCTCAAAATATGGATAAAAATGACCGCTAGCGCTTTATGGATAAGCGCTAGTAGCTATAAAAATAATAGTAACCAGTCAATGGGCCACAGGGCAGGCCCCGGCAGGTGCGCCACCCGCCTGCGCATGGCTGCGCGCATCGGCCAGCGCCGCAGCGGTGGGCGCCTCGGTGGGCCAGCCCGCCAGGTGCTGCTGCGCCACGCGGCTGAGCGCGGTGATCCAGTGGTTGTTGTCGTTCAGGCAGGGGATGTAATGAAACTCCTTGCCGCCCGCGTGCAGGAAGGCCTCGCGCACTTCCATGTTGATTTCTTCCAGCGTCTCCAGGCAGTCGCTGGTGAAGCCGGGGCACACCACGTCCACCCGCCGCGTGCCGGCCTTGCCCAGTGCCTCGATGGTGGGCTGGGTGTAGGGCTCCAGCCACTTGGCCTTGCCAAAGCGCGACTGGAAGGTGATGCGGTAGCGCTCCGCGCGCAGGCCCAGGCGCTCGGCCAGCAGGCGGCCCGTCTTGCGCGCCTCGCAGTGGTAGGGGTCGCCCAGGTGCAACGTGCGCTCGGGCACGCCGTGGAAGCTCATCACCAGCTGGTCGGGCTGGCCGTGGTGTTTCCAGTGGGTTTCGATGGTGCGGGCCAATGCGTCGATGTAGCCGGGGGTATCGTGATAACGGTTCACAAACCGCAGCTCGGGCACGTTGCGCGTGGCGGCAGCCCAGGTGTAGACCGCGTCAAACACGCTGGCCGTGGTGGTGGCTGAATACTGCGGGTACAGCGGCAGGATCAGGATGCGCGTGGCGCCCTCGGCTTTGAGCGCATCGAGCTGGCTGGCGATGGAGGGGTTGCCGTAGCGCATGGCATGGCGCACCAGCACGGCGTGCCCGGCCTCGCCCAGCCAACCGCGCAGCAGCGTGGCCTGTTTGGCCGTCCACACCGCCAGGGGCGAGCCCTCGGGGGTCCACACGCTGGCGTATTTGGCGGCGGATTTTGCGGGGCGGGTGCGCAGGATGATGCCGTGCAGGATGGGCCACCACACCAGCTTGGGAATCTCCACCACGCGGTGGTCGCCCAGGAACTGCGCCAGATACCGGCGCACGGCCGGGGCCGTGGCGGCGTCGGGCGTGCCCAGGTTGCACAGCAGCACGGCGGTGCGGTCGGCCTGGCCGTGGGTGTAGGGGGGTTCGGGGGCAAAGGGTGAGCGCATGGCCCCATTGTGGCAAATGGCCCTGGCCCTTTGCGCCGACGGGTGCATGGCCCGCGCATGGACCTGCGGGGTGAATGGGTGGGGCGTGTCGGGTATTCTCGCCAGACCATGCCTGCACCCCTTCCTGACCTGCCCCCGGCGCAATCGCTGGACAAGGGCCGCATCCGCGCCATCACCATTGACCTGGACGACACGCTCTGGCCCATCTGGCCCACCATTGAACGTGCAGAGGCATTGCTGCTCCAGTGGCTCACAGACCACGCGCCCGCCACGGCTGCCCTGTTCCAGAGCACCGAGGCGCTGCGCGCCATCCGCAACCAGATGGTGACCCTGCGGCCCGACTTGAACCACGACCTGAGCGCGCTGCGCCGGGAGTCCATTCGCCTGGCGCTGACCCAGGCGGGTGACGAGCCCGCGCTGGCCGAACCCGCGTTTGAGCTGTTCTTTGCCGAGCGCCAGCGTGTGCAGTTGTTCGACGATGCCCACGATACGCTGGCTTTCCTCGCGTCGCGCTACCCGGTGGTGGCGGTGTCCAACGGCAATGCGGACGTTCACAAGGTGGGCATTGGCCACTATTTCCAGCACAGCCTGAGCGCTGCAGTGCTCGGCGTGGCCAAGCCCGATGCGCGCATCTTCCACGCCGCCGCCGGCATGCTGCAGGTGTCGCCGCACGAGGTCCTGCACGTGGGCGACGACGCTGCCCTGGATGCGCGGGGCGCGATGGATGCGGGCATGCAGGCCGTGTGGTTCAACCCCGCCGAGCATGCGTGGCCGTATGACACACCGCCCCACGCCACGGTGGGCAGCCTGACGGCGCTGCGCGAATTGCTGGATTGATTTGAAACCCCCCTGTGCCGCCTTCCCCTGGAGATGATGGCGATGCGCATGCTGTGGCGTGGCCCTTGTCCGGCGTTTCTGGCCGGGGCCGCGCCCGTTTCGCGGGCGTGTGCAGCGGCCAACCATTGAGCTGCGCCATGGCGGGCCCCCGCCTTGTTTCTTGTCGCAGGTCAAGACTTGGGCGCGCCATCGCTGCCGGAGCGCTTGATCCCACCGGCGGTTGACGCCACACTCACCCGTCGCCTCGCCGACCATTCCACCATGCCCCGCAATCCCCCCGCCTTGCCCCATGTTCGCAGTATCGGCCTCATGCAGCCCATGACCTGGCTCGTTCTGGCCTGGCGCGACATGGCGCGTGCGGGCTGGATCAGCTTTGCCCATGGCTTGGCGCTCACGCTGCTGGGGGCGGCCATCTTTGCGGTGGCGCACAACCGCTTCTGGCTGCTGGCCGGGGCGCTGTCGGGTTTTCTGGTGGTGGCGCCGGTGCTGGCCACCAGCCTCTATGCGCTGAGCCGTGCGCTGGAGCGCGGCGAGCCCGCGAACCTGGGTGTGGTGCTCAAGACCTGGCTCAACTGGCAGGGCAGCCACGTCAACAAATGGGGCAACGACTACTGGTGCATGGTGCAGTTCGGCGCCTTGCTGGCGCTGGCGGCCACGGGGTGGGTGATGACGTCGGCGGCGCTCATCACGCTGCTGGCGCCGGTGCCCATCCACACGCCACTCGATTTTCTGCGCCATGTGGTGCTGGCACGGGATGGCTGGCTGTTCGAGATCTGGCTGGCCCTGGGCAGCCTGATGGCGGCGCCGATCTTTGCGTCCAGCGTGGTGGCCATGCCCCTGCTGCTGGACCGCCGCGCCACGCTGCTGCAGGCCGTGCTGACCAGCTGGCAGGCCGTGATCGGCAACCCGCTGCCCATGGCGTTCTGGGCGGCACTGATCCTGGGGTTCACGCTGCTGGGGCTGGGCTCGCTGCTGCTGGGGCTGATCGCCGTCATGCCCATGCTGGGCCATGCCAGCTGGCATGCCTACCGCGACCTGGTCGATGCCTCCAGCCTGCCTGAACGCGATGCCACCAAACCCGCGCAGACAAGTGGGGTGGCACCGTGATCTTTGGTTTTACCGAGGCGCAGATCTCGGGCTTCTTCCTCACCTATGGGGTGGGCGCGTTCATCCTGTACATGCTGTTCATCATCGGTCAGCTGGCGTGGGAGTCCAAGGCCGGGCGCTTTGGCACTTTTGTGCTGTTCCTGGGGCTGGGCGTAGGGTTTTTGGGGTTTCTGGCCAAGGTGGTGATCCAGTGGTGGCTGGAGAAGTGAGATCGCCTGCCCGTGGCCGGGCGGGGTAGAGGTCGGTGTTGCCCCGATGTTTTCTTTGGCCCCAGATCACTACTGCGTAGGGCCCGCCCTGTGACCCACCACAGCTCTTCCTGGACCGAGCACCACACCCGGCTTGTCGCCCTGATGCGTGCATCGCCTGCGTTGATGGGGGCGCTGCGTGCCGTCCGGATGCTGGGGCTGGGCTCGTGGTGCATAGGTGCCGGTGCGGTGCGGTCTCTGGTGTGGGACGACTTGCATGGGTTTGCAGAACCCACGCCGCTGGACGATGTGGATGTTGTCTACTTCGACCCCGCTCGGGAGGGCACAGAACACGATGCGGCGCTGGAACACCGCCTGCGCCAGGAGATGCCGTCCGTGGTGTGGGAGGTGACCAACCAGGCCACCGTGCACCACTGGTTTGCCCGCCACCTTGGGCAGCCAGTGGCGCCATTGGAGTCGCTGGAAGACGGAGTGGGCACCTGGCCGGAGATTGCCACTTGCGTGGGTGTTTTCCTGCGTGCGGACGATTCCATCGGCGTTGTGGCACCCCACGGTCTGGACGACTTGTTCAACTTGATCGTTCGCCACAACCCGGTGCGCGCCGATGCGCGAACCTACCACGAGCGTGTGGCCTCCAAACGATTTGCCGCGCGCTGGCCGCTGTTGTCCATCCGCCCCGCTTGAGGCGGATTCGTGCCCTGAGCCGGTAACCGCCTCAGCGCGGCCAGGACCGTAGGCCCAGCTCCTGCGCCAGCTGGCGGTACTCGCTCAGGCTGCGTTGCACAAAGTCCTCCAGCGCCGCGCCGGTGCGTGCAAACGGGTACAGGCCGTGCTGGCTGCACAGCGCGGCATAGCCAGGGGCGGCCAGCGCTTCGGCAAAAGCGGCCACCCAGGCGCGCACGGCCGCATCGGGGGCGCTGGCCGCCATATACAGGCCGCGCACCGTGGGCCAGACCAGGTCGATGCCTTGCTCCCGCGCCGTGGGCAGGCCAGCCAGGGCGCCTGGCAGGCGGGCCTGCGACAGCACTGCCAGAAAACGCAGCGGGGCACCCTTGTCCAGGGCTTGCTGGGCCTCGGCCGCGTCCCCGGTGAAGATGCCGATGTGGCCGCCGCGCAGCGCCTTCAGGGCCTCGCCGCCGCCTTCGAACGAGACAAAGCGCATGCGTTTGGGGTCTTGCCCTGCGGCGCGCGCCAGCAGCGCGGCCTTCATCCAGTCCTGGCTGCCCAGCGTGCCGCCCGCCCCGAAAACGACGCGGGTCAAGTCCTTGCGCAGCGCCGCCACCACATCCTGCAGGTGCTGGTGTGGTGAGTCGCGGTGCACGGCCACCACGCCGTAGTCGGTGCCCAGGGTGGCGATCCAGCGCACGGCGCTCACCGGGTGGGGGCCGAAGCGGCCCTGCGCGATGTTCAGCAGCGAGCCACTGGAGAACGCCACCAGGGTGCCCGGCCCGCCCAGCCGCCCGGTGGCTACCTGGTCAAACGCCACGGCACCGATGCCGCCTGGAAGGTAGCGCGTGTGCAGCGGCGGCCGGGCGGGGCGTACGGCCTGCACGGCCTGTGTGGCCAGTCCGCAGGTCAGGTCGAACCCACCACCGGGCCGCGAAGGGGCCACACATTCGGCAGCCTCGGTGGAGGCATCGGCGGCCCATGCAGCGGGCCACCAGGCCGAGGCCGACGCTGCGGCCAGGGCCTGCAGGGCATGCCGACGTGGGCGGCTGTCTGGGCCGGGGAGGGGCATGGGAAGGTTGCGCATGATGTGCTGCGTGCGGGGTCGGGAGGGCTGAACAGGTGCCGTATGAGATCAGAACATCAGGGACGTGGCCACCACAGGATGGCCAGCAGGCCGGGGCCGCCCGCGCGGTCTTCCAGCCGCAGGGTGCCCCGGTGCCGTTCGGCGATGGACCGCGCAATCGCCAGGCCCAGGCCCGACCCGCCCGCAGCCGCTTGCGAGCCGCGCCGGTAGCGCTGGCCCAGCGCATTGCGTTCGCTGGCGGGCAGGCCGGGGCCGTTGTCTTCCACGCTGACGCTCCAGCCCAGGCCGTCGCTCGCAGCGGATACGGTGACCGTGCCGTGCGCGGGTGTGTAGGCAATCGCGTTGGCTGCCAGGTTGGTCAACGCCTCGCGCAGCAGGCCGCTGTCGGCCACGGCCATGAACTCCGGCGTGGGGGTGTGGATGCCAAAGTCGATCTGCCGCGCGCGGGCACGGGGCAATAGCTCCAGCGCCACGGTGCGCAGCAGGGCCGCGAGGTCGAAAGGGGCCAGTTCGACCGCCGCCGTGTCACTGCGGCCCAAGGCCAGCAGCTGCTGCGTACTGCGGGTGGCGCGCGCGATCTCGCCACCGATGGCATCTAGCGTGTGTTGCACCTGGGTCGCATCGGCCTCGCGCCGGGCGTAGTCGATCTGCATCTGCAGGGTGGTGAGGTGGGTGCGCAGCTGGTGCGAGGCGTCGTCCAGAAACTGCCGCTGCTGCGCCACCAGGTCCTGCGTGCGCGCCATCTGTTGGTTGGCAGCGGCCACCAGGGGACGGATGTCGGCGGGCAGGTCGGTGTCGGCCATGGGGGTCATGTCGTCGGGGTTGCGCGCCTGTACCTCGCGGGCCAGGCGCGCCAGGGGGCGCAGCGCCACGGCCAGCGTGGCGGCGGTACCCAGCACCATGAGCGCCAGCACCAGAGCGTCGCGCAGGGCAGCCCGGCGCACAAACCGGCGGGTGAACTCCTGCCGCGAGTGGGTGCTTTCGGCCACCTGCACCAGCACGCTGCCGGCGTCGGGCCCAGGGGCTGCGGCTTCTACCGCGCGGCGATAAGCGGCCAGCCGCACGGATTCGCCAAAGTAGGTGGCGTCGTAGAAGCGGGGCACTCCGGGTTCCAGCGGGCCGGGCGGCAGGGGGAGGTCGGCATTGCCAAGCTCGACCAGGCCATCGGACGAGGCCACCCGGAAGTACACCGGCCCGCTGGCCGTGAGTTCAAAAAATTCGAGCATGGTGTAGGGCAGCTCGGCCGACAGGCCGCCCGATGCCGTGGAGATGTTGGCGTCGATGGATTTGAGTGCCCCGAGCAGCGAGCGGTCGTAGGCCGCATTGGCCGCCTCCAGCGCATCGTGCCGCGTCATCCACAGCTCCACGCCCGTGACCACGGCCAGCAGCGGCAGCAGCAGCACAGCCAAAAGCCGCCACAGGCTGGCCCGGCGCAGACGTTGAAACAGACGCATGCCCTTCACGCCGGTCTCCGGCAGATGGGCGCAATCGTGCGCACTGGCGCGGCCCAGGCCAATGCCACCGTGGAACTGGTTTTGCCAGCCCACCGGTGGCGTCCCCCCCGAGGGGGGAAGACGCGCTGCGTCTCAGGGGGGCGCCACATCACTGGATTCAAGCGCGTACCCTAGGCCGCGCAGGGTGGTGATGCGCACACCACTGCCATCGAGCCGCTTGCGCAGGCGGTGCACAAACACCTCCACCGCCTCGGGGTGCACGTCTTCGTCGTCGGAGAACACGCGGTCCAGAATCTGCTGCTTGGAGAACGGCTCGCCGCTGCGCTGCACCAGCACGCGCAGCACCGCATGCTCGCGCGGCGACAAGGCCAGCGGCTCGCCGTGCAGCGTGAACTGTTTGCGCGCGTTGTCGTACACCAGTGCGCCACAGGCCAGGCGCGGGTGTTCGTTGCCGCGTGCGCGGCGCACCAGGGCGTGCAGGCGGGCTTCCAGCTCGGCCAGCTCAAACGGTTTGGCCAGAAAGTCGTCGGCCCCGGCGTTGAGCGAGCGCACGCGCTCGTCCAGCGAGTCGCGTGCGGTCAGGATCAGCGCGGGCAGGCGCTGGTCGCGGTCGCGCAGGCGCTGCAGCACGGCCTGGCCGTCCAGCCCGGGCAGGCCCAGGTCGAGCACCAGGGCGTCGTAGTTGTCGTGCTGCTGCAGGGCCCGGTCGGCCAGGCGCCCATCGTTCACCCATTCCACCTGGATGCCCGCATGCTCCAGTGCACGGCTGAGCCAGGTGCCCAGGCTGTGTTCGTCTTCGGCCAGGAGGATGCGCATGGGGGGATGCTAATGCCGCTAGAGTGTGCTTGGTGCGCCTGCGTGGGACCGGAGACTTTTGAAATGGGCGGGCTCCAAGGCGACGGCCACGGCTGGCGTTCCCCTTGGCGTCTTAGTCGGGTTTGACCTTGGCCCGCAGCAGCACCTTTTTCCAGCGCTCCTGCTCGGCCGCAATGAACTGTGCAAACTGGGCTGGCGTGCCGCCAATCGCTTCGGCGGCGTCACCGTTCAGGCGCTCCAGCGAGGCGGGGGCCTTGACGGCCTTGGCGGTTTCGGCCGCCAGCTTGTCAAGGTGCGCCGGCGCGAGGTTGGCGGGGGCCAGCATGCCGTACCACTGGGTCATCTCAAAACCTGGAAAGCCCTGTTCGGCCACGGTCGCCACGTCGGGCAGTTGTGGCAGGCGCTTGGCCGAGCCCGTGGCGATGCAGCGCACCTTGCCCGATTTGATGAACGGCAGCATGGCAGCGGCGCCCACCGATGCGGCATCAAGGCGGCCCGAGAGCAGGTCGGTCATCATGGGGCCGGTACCCCGGTAGGGTACGTGCAGCATGAAGATGTCGGCGGTCATCTTGAGGTATTCAAACGCCAGGTGCCCCGCGCTGCCGTTGCCGGCCGAGCCGTAGCTGAACTTGCCCGGGTTCTTCTTCACGTAGGCGATGAACTCCTTGAGATTCTTGGCGGGTACATCGGGGTGCACCACGTACAGACTGGGCACCTTGGCCAGCAGGCTCACGGGCTTGAAGTCCTTGTTGGCGTCGTAGGGCAGCTTGTCGAAGATGAAAGGGTTCACGGCCAGCGTGCCGATGTGGCCCAGGATCAGCGTGTGCTGGTCTTCCGCACGGGCCACTTCGCCCATGGCGATGTTGCCAGCGGCGCCGGGCTTGTTGTCCACGTACACGCTTTGCCCCAGGGTCTTGCTGAGTTCGGCCGCCGTGGAGCGCGCCACGATCTCGGAGCTGCCGCCCGGTGCAAAAGGCACCACGAAGCGGATCGATTTGGCGGGCCAGGCGGCCTGGGCCGATGCCAGCGTGGGTAGGAGGCCGCCCATTGCCAGTGCGCCGCCCGCGCCCAGCAGGTGGCGGCGGGTGGGGTGGAGGGTATGGGAAAGGTGGTTGTCGAACAGCATGGTTGTCTCCGTGAAAGCCATCAAGGCGTTACCAGATGCCATGGTGCGCGCTGCGTGCTTTCGGAATGCTGTCAGTCGGCCTGGGGTTTTCCCGATGTCCTCGGTGCAAAGGGGCTTTGGCTCAGACGGTCAGGGCAGTGTGGCGACCGCCGTACCACTGAGTACAGCACCTTCCAGCGTGGCGGGGTAGGGGCCATCCACGTAGTCCCCGCAGGCCGTCAGCCCCGGCAGCACCTGCATGCCGGGCCGCTGCAGGCCGGGCGTGCAGGCAAAGGTGGCGCGTTTTTCGACCACGGTCTGCAGGGGCTGCAGGGTCGATATGCCCAGCTGGGTGGCTGCCTGCTGCAGCACCTGTTGTTCAATCTGCAAGCGGTCTCCGTCACTGGCACTGACCACAAAGGCCAGCAAGCCGTGGGTGCCATCCAGCTGGCCCCGGTCGAACACGAACTGCGCGGGGTGTTCGGCGGTATTGCGCAGCGCCAGCATGGGCAATGGCAGGCGCACGCCGGGGGCGCTGGCATAGACGGTGGTGATGGCTTCAAAGCGCAGTGCACTGGCCTGGGTACTCCATGGGCTGGCACTGGCCAGCCCTGCAATGCTGGCCACGCCTGCCACAAGCCGGCTCGCCTCCCACGAAGGGCAGGCCAGGGTGATGTGATCGAACACGTCGGGGCTACTGTTTGCGGCGCTGGTATTGCTGCTCGCGCACACCACTTGCCAGCGCCCGCCCGGCTGCGGTTGCAGCCGCTGCACCCGTTGCCCGGTGACTATCGTGCCGCCGTGGTGGCCCAGCCAACGTGCGGCGGGCTCGGGGAACAGGGCACCCAGGTCCGCGCGGGGCAGCAGCAGGTTGGAGCCACCGCGCCCGCTGAACAGGCTGTCCTGCAGCACCCGCAGAAACACCTGGCCGCTGGCTTCGCGGGCTGGGGTGTTCAGCGCCGACACGCACAACGGGTCGATGAACTCGGCCATCAGGCGCGGCGTGAGCGGCGCGCACAACTCGGCCACCGAGGTGGTGGGCTCGCAGCGAAAGCCGCGCAGCTGCCACGCCGTGGCGTTGCGCAGCAGCGCCAGCTTGTCGCGCCAGCTCCAGCCTTTTGCATGGACGATGCCGAGCAGTGCATCCAGCGGCGGGGGCAGATCGGGCAATTGCAGGCCCTGGCCATCGGGAAACTGCAGCGTGAGCGGCAGGCGCAGCAGCGCAGTGTCAGGGTTCACACCCACCAGCCGCATCAGCCGCAGGCTTTCGGTGTAGGCGCCGATAAGGATGTGCTGGCCGTTGTCGAGCGTGATGGGGGTGTCGTCGGGCTGGACGGCAGGCACAGCGCGCGCGCGGCCGCCCACGGTGCGCGCGGCTTCAAACACGGTGACCTGGCGGCCAGCCTGTGCGTGTGCAATGGCCGCAGCCATGCCGGCCCAGCCGGCACCGACGATGGCGATTTTCATAGGCGCTGCGGCACTGCCACTACATCCGGCCGAGGGCCTGGACCTTCCACGCGAGCCAGAACTTGCGCAGCGGCGTGAGTTTGATGCGCTGGTGCAGCACCTGGAAGTTTTCGTGCTCGATCTCGCGCAGCAAGGTCCGGTAGATGCTGGCCATCATGAGACCGGGTTTCTGTGCCCGGCGGTCGGCATCGGGCAGCAGGGCAAAGGCTTCGTCGTACAGGCGGTGCGCACGCACGGCCTGAAAACGCATCAGCGCGGTGAAGCGGTCGGAGTAGGTGCGCTTGAGGATCTCATGCGCCTTCACGTCGAACTGCTGCAGCTCGCTCACCGGCAAATAGATGCGGCCCAGCATGGCGTCTTCGCCCACGTCGCGGATGATGTTGGTGAGCTGGAACGCCAGGCCCAGCGTGTGGGCGTAGTGGGTGGTGCGCTCGTCGGTCTGGCCGAAGATGCGCGCCGTGACTTCGCCCACGATGCCGGCCACGAGGTGGCAGTAGCCCTTGAGGCCTGCAAAGTCGAGGTAGCGTGTTTGCTCCAGGTCCATCTGGCAGCCGTCAATCACGGCCTGCAGGTGGCGCTGCTCGATGCCGTATTCACCTGTGTGTGGCATTAGTGCCTGCATCACAGGGTGGGTGGGCTGGCCCGCATAGGCCTTGGCCACCTCGGCCTGCCACCAGGCCAGCTTGGTGCGGGCCACGCCGGGGTCGGTCACTTCATCGACCACATCGTCCACTTCGCGGCAAAACGCATAGAACGCCGTAATGGCCGCGCGGCGTGGCGCGGGGAGGAACAGGAAGGCGTAGTAGAAGCTGCTGCCCGAGGCGACGGCCTTTTGCTGTACGTACTGCTGTGGTGTCATGGGGCGGGATTGTCCCATGGCCTCCGGCCCTACGAGAGAGGCCGCACTTGGCCATCTCCGTCAAAAAGCGATCTGCTCTACCCCTACGTCGCTTGGGCGCTTGAGTGCCTCGCGCATGAAGGCGCTCATGGGCAGCACCCCCTGGTCAGAGTTGAACCATTTCTTGTACAGCGCTGACATTTCACCGCTTTGGATAGTCCGCCGCGTTACGCGATCCACCAGGTCCTTGAACCTCTGGTCATCGCGGCGCAAGCCGATGCTGTAGGGCTCCATCGACAGCCGTTTTTCCAGAAAGTGGTATTCGCCCATCGACTTTCCCAATTGCGTCATTGGCACCCAGAGGCTGGCGTCGTCGGCAAACGCTGCGTCGGCCTCACCCCGTGTGAGGGCGGCCAGGCTCTGTTGTGCACTGTCTACCAACACGTAGACGAACTTGCGATGGAAAGTGCGTTCGTTGGCCACCAGCAGGCTGTCGTTCGTCGTTTTGCGTTCCACCGCAATGCGCTTGCCCTGCAGATCATCCAGGGTCTTGATGCCCGAGTCCTTGCGGACTACGAACGCAGTGGTGGCAATAAAAATGTGATGGCTGAAGGCTATTTCCTTCTGGCGCTCGGCGGTATTGGTGGTGGTGCCGCACTCAAGGTCCACCGTGCGGTTCTTCAGGTCGCTCAGGCGGTTTTTCCCGTCGACCAGCACATAGGTCAACCTGAGGTCGGGGCGCTTGAGTTCTTTCTTTACCTCGTCATAGATCTTCGTGCAGATGTCCACGGAGTAGCCCATCACCTGGCCCGTTGCGGGGTCCCGATACGAAAACGGGCGCGAATTGTCCCGATGGCCCAAGCGCAATTCGCCGGTTTTGGCCACCATGGAGAGGGTGTCCTGAGCCCAGGCGCCAAGCGGGTTGTGAAGGCAAAAAACAAAGACGAAAAAGGTTCGCAGCAAGATACGCAAGTACATGGCAAGGGGAGTGAATGACCTCGCGCATCAGATCCTCCAGCAGATTTTGTGGAAGTGTCGCGAAGGTGACAGATTGTGCTCCAGACTTTGCGGCGATGCAGCATTTGTCAGCGAATGGTCAGCATTCCACAACGTTGACCGCAAGCCCTCCACGCGAAGTCTCCTTGTACTTCACCTTCATGTCCGCACCGGTCTGCATCATGGTCTTGATGACCTTGTCGAGCGAAACCACGTGCTGGCCGTCGCCGCGCAGGGCCATGCGGGCGGCGTTGATGGCCTTGATGGCGCCCATGGCGTTGCGTTCGATGCAGGGGATCTGCACCAGGCCGCCCACCGGGTCGCAGGTCATGCCCAGGTTGTGCTCCATGCCGATCTCGGCGGCGTTTTCGATCTGCTCTGGGCTGCCACCCATCACGGCAGCCAGCGCACCGGCGGCCATGGAGCAGGCTACGCCCACCTCACCCTGGCAGCCGACCTCGGCGCCGGAAAGGGATGCGTTTTCTTTGTAGATGATGCCGATGGCGCCTGCGGTCAGCAAAAAGGTGGCGATCCCGTCGTCGTTGGCAGGGATCGGGCCTTGCAGGAAGTTGACGTAGTAATGCAGCACGGCCGGTATCACGCCGGCAGCGCCGTTGGTGGGCGCCGTCACCACGCGGCCCCCAGCGGCGTTTTCTTCGTTGACGGCCATGGCGTAGAGGTTCACCCAGTCGAGCATGGAGAGTGGGTCGCGCAGCGCGGCTTCGGGCTGGGTGCTGAGGCTTTTGTGCAGCTCGGCCGCGCGGCGGCGCACGTGCATGGGGCCGGGCAGGGTGCCGGTGCTGGCGCAGCCGCGTTGCACGGCCCCCGCCATCGTTCTCCAGATGGCCAGCAGCTGGCGCCGTACCTCAGCGGCGCTGCGCCAATGCTCCTCGTTGGCGGCCATGAGTTGCGCCGGGGAGAGGTCGGTGGCCTGGCACTGGGCCAGCAGCTCGGCGCCCGTGCGAAATGGGTAGGGAAGGCCACGGCCATGGCCTTCGGCGCCGGTCGCAGGAGTGGCGGCCAGATTGAGCACCCGCTCGCCTGCCGCGTCGACCACAAAGCCGCCGCCCACCGAGTAGTACTCGCATGCCGCTATCTCGGTGCCTTGCGCACCAAACGCATGAAACGCCATGCCGTTGGGGTGCAGTGGCAGGCTTTTGCGGCGGAACAGCAGGTGCTCTTTGTCGACAAACGGCACCGGGTGTTCGCCCAGCAGGGCCAGCGTTTGGCGGGTGCGGATGTCGGTAACGACCGGGGTGATCTGATCGGGGTCCATCTGGTCGGGTTCATGTCCCGCCAGGCCCAGCAATACGGCCTTGTCGGTGCCATGGCCCACACCGGTGGCGGACAGCGAGCCGAACAGCTCGACAGTGACATGGTGCACGGCGGCCAGGCCCAGGGTGTCGCGCAGATGGCAGGCAAATTGCCGCGCTGCAATCATGGGGCCCACGGTGTGGGAGCTGGATGGGCCGATGCCGATCTTGAAGAGGTCGAAAACGCTGACGGACATGGTTTGGGGCTACCGGGTAGGTTCCTGGGATGCGTGGATGCCCTGGAGGCACGGAAAGCAGCGATGGCGCGGGTGGCGCCATCGCTGGTCTCAAGACAACAACATCCTTCGCACTGCCTGCACTCTTGGTGCTGGAGTGGGCGCGAGGCTAACCGCGCAGGGCCCGGCCGGCACACGCGTAATCCCTGGGGTGTCGCGGTCTGGGGCGGGCTGCCCATGCACCGGATAGAGTGAGGGATTTCAATATTGATAGCAAACAAATGAATATAGTTAAGCGGTAGGGGCAGTTTTCATTCAAATTTTCTGCTGTTAAACCACGCTGGCGTGGCTGCGCTTGTTGCCCATGAATGTTTCTTACAGTGCAGCGGGCCGGGTCGCCACCAGCGCCAGGTACATCACAGCCTGGGGTGCCGTGGGCGGAGGCTGCCGCGTGATGCGGGGGCGCACGGACCATGGATGCAGCAGGGCCCCAAGCGCAGCGCTGGTGAAGGGCCCGCGCGCAAAAACTTCGCACGACAGGATGTGTTCTCGGCCAGCGCCGGCCTCTTGTAGCAGGCGCTCGGCGGCGTTGCGCATCAGAGTGAATTGGCCACCGGTGTCTGGTGGTGGGCTGGCCAGTGGCGTGCCTGCAGGGTAGGTGATGCAGATGGAGAGCGTGGTGGGTGCATGCCGCACACACACGTGCAGTGCTGAGGGCGCAGGGGTTTCGGCGGCGTGGCTCGGTGGGGATCGATAGGAGCGGTGGCCGCCGAGGGCCCGCGTGCCCTGCGCGCCCGTCATGCGGGGCTGCCGTGGCGGGGCTTCCATGGCCGCCTTTTGCACCAGCCCAAAATCCTCGCGGCTTGGGTGCTTGCCCATCTCCTGAGCGGAGTGCGCGGCTGGCGCGCCGGGGCCTGTGGGGGTGGGTGCATTGGTGGGGTCAGGGGTGCGGTGCACACCCGGCACATAATGAGTAAATCTATCAAGTCGATTGGCTTTTTTCCAGGCATGCTGCAGATCGTACGAAGCAAAGTGGCAGCTGACTATCGACAATATTTCCTTAAATCATGAATTCAACTCATGCCAAAAGTGGCAGCAGCGTTGTCGCGTCCGGTCCAGGTGGTGCCAGCGGCCCGCGCCGTTTGCCGCCTCTGAACATGCTGCGTGCCTTTGAGGCGGCGGGGCGGTTGCTGAGTGTGACCCACGCTGCGCGTGAGCTGAGCGTCACGCAAAGCGCGGTGAGCCACCAGATCAAGGCCCTGGAGGAATGGCTGGGCGTGGCGCTGGTGGCGCGCGACGGACGGCGGCTGGCACTGACCACCGCAGGGGCGGCGTTGCTGCCCGGGCTGACGGGTGCGCTGGACCTGATGGCGCAGTCCACGGCAGGCATCGAGCGGCTCACGCGGCGCAACACGCTCGTGGTGAATGCCACGTCCACGTTGGCCTCGCAATGGCTGATCCCTCGGCTCGCAGGCTTTTGCGCGCAGATGCCGGGGCTGGATGTGCAGCTGGTCACCACGGTAGGGCACCTGGATTTCGAGCCTGCGCAGTACGACGTGTCGATCCGCTGCTTTGCCGACAGTGAATTGGCAGCGCTGCCCGAGCGCGCGGGCTGGCGAGGCGTCAGCCTGGAGGCGTTCATCCCCGAGCAGTTCACGCCCGTGTGCAGCCCTGCCATGCTGGCGGGCGCCAAGGCCATGCTGTCGCCCCAAGGGCTTGCGCAGCACACGCTGCTGCACAGCCGATCCACACCCTTGGTCTGGCAGCAGTGGCTGGAAAGGGCGGGGGCTCCTGGCCTGCAGCCCTTGGGCGATTTGGTGTTTGACCACGCACACCTGAGCGTGCAGGCCGCCATCCAGGGCCTGGGGGTGGCGCTGGGCAACCCGCGCTTTCTGGGCGATGCACTCGCCAGTGGCTTGCTGGTCATGCCGTTCCCAGAGCTGCTTTCGGGCGAGAAGAACTATTGCTGGCTACGGCCCGCGCGTGCAGCGCAGGACCCGGCCTCGGTGGCCTTCTGCGCGTGGCTGGCGTCGGCTTAGGGCTGCGGGGCGCGTGTTGCCAGATGGGTTTGGAGGAAATAGGCGGCCACCGTGAGCAGGGCCCACGCCAGCAGCACATCCCAGAACGCCATGACCAGCCACACCGGCGCTAGCAGGGGGCCTGCGAGCGGAATGACATAGAGCGCGAGACGGTGTGTCCAGAACCCCGGGGCCGACATGCAGGGTGACGAGAAGGGATCGAAACTGCCTGGCGAGCAGCCCAGGGCGCCCAGCACCTCCAGCGCCATCCGGTTGCCCAGTATGGGCGTGCCGAAGGCCACGCAAAAGCCGATGAGCCCGAGCAGCAGTGTCCAGAAGGCGGCGCGCGATGCCCAGCGCGCGATGTCAGCGCCGTTGACCCTGGCGCGGCGCGCTTGGCTGCGTCCCGGCATCGCAGCCGCGCTGGCGGCATTGTGTGCAGCCCGGTGCGTGGCCACCAGCGCGAGCACCCACAGCGCGATCAGCGCCCAGAAGTTGTGCAGCAGTACAAAGGGGTAGTCCGAAATACCCCCGGCCGAAAGAAACGGCGTGAGTCTCAGGCCCAGCGCATTGGGCAGCCAGGAGCAGCTGCGCAGCGCGGGATTGGCGTGCGGCTGGCATTGCAGCAGCTCCAGCAGGCGCTCAGCCACCGTGCCGCCCACCATCGCAAAACAGAGGCAAAAGAGGATCAGTCCCCACTGGAGAACCTTGAAGAGGTGTCTGTATGACACGGGATGCTTCCTCCCCGGTTGGGTGATCGTGTGGCCGTCTGCTGGTGCCCGAGTGTGCGCCGCGCTGTTTGTATGGCCTGCTCGGCCTGGTCGCTTGCGCTATCGCTACATCACCAGCGCCCGGCCCAGCATCACGCACCAGTCCCAGCCTCGAAGGCGCGGGCGCGTGTGCAGGCTGCCGCCGCGCAGCGCATCCACCTTGTCGAGGATGCGCAGGCCGCCCTGCACCACCAGCCGCAGTTCCCATCCGGCTCGGCCAGGCAGGCGATGCACCAGTGGGGCTCCGCTCTGCATGCTGGCACGGGCCCATTGGGCGCAGTCGGTGATGAGGCGGATGTTTTCGGGCGTGTTTTGCAACGCCAGCAACTCGGCCTGGCAGGCACCGTGGGCAGCGCAGTCGGCGCGGGGCAGGTAGTGGCGGCCCCGGGGGATGTCCACGGAGAGGTCCTGCCAGAAGTTGATCAGTTGCAGCGCGGTGCAGATGGCATCGCTTTCTTCCAGCGCCTGGGCGTCCGTCACGCCGTACAGATGCAGCAGCAGGCGGCCCACGGGGTTGGCCGAGCGGCGGCAGTAGTCCAGCAACTCGGCGCGGTCTGCGTAGCCCTCGGCGTCGCGGGTTTTTTCGACGTCCTGGGCAAAGGCGCTGAGCAGGTCTGCCAGCAGCGGCACGGGCAATTGATGGCGGCGCAGCACCGATTCCAGCGGCAGGAACACGCTCGCCCAGCGCGGCGAAGGCGGCTGGCCTTGCGCGATGGCCATCAGGTCGGCATGGTAGGCGGCCAGGTCGGCCAGGCGGGTGGTGGCCGGGGCGTCGCCTTCGTCCGCAATGTCATCGGCGGTGCGTGCAAAGCCGTAGATGGCGGCAATGGGCTGGCGCAGGTGGGGCGGGCACAGCAGGGACGCGACCGGGAAATTTTCGTAGTGTGTGACAGGGGCGGCCAACGCGGCAGTTTTATCGTGTCGGGAAGGCCGGGGCGGCGGTGGAGCAGAGGTCGCAGCGCCACGGGCCGAAGGTGAGGGGGGGCTGGGTTGGTCGTTCACACCCCGGATTGTCGCTTGACAAGGCGGGGTGCTTCTCATAGATTACTAACCGGTCAGTCAGTAATCAAAAAAACCAATTCATTCAGGGACAAGGAGGCTGGCCCGTACCCGTTGCAGCGCAGGCATTCGTGCCTGCGTTTTGCGTGCAGCCCCCTTGTAGCCCTTCTTTATTCACCGGATTTCCCATGCGCACACCCTCCGCCTCGCGGCCCCTTCAACGGCACTCCCGGACTCTGCTCGTGCTGGCCACAGCGGCTTTGCTGGCCGCCTGCTCGCGCCCTGCGCCGCCCGAAGAGCCTGTGCGCTCCGTCAAATTGTTGACCGTGGGAGTGGGCGCGCTGCAGTCCAGCCTGGAGTATTCGGGCGAGGTGCGGGCGCGTGTGGAGTCGCGTTTGGGCTTTCGCGTGGCGGGCAAGATCGTCAAGCGCCAGGCCGAACTGGGCCAGCAGGTACGCGCCGGAGAGGTGCTGGCCCAGCTGGACCCCAAGGACTACCAGCTGGCTACTGACGCCGCGCGTGCGCAACTGGCCTCGGCCACCACACAGCGTGACCTGGCTGCTGCCGACTACAAGCGCTACCAGACCCTGAAGGACCAGAATTTCATCAGCGGCGCCGAGCTGGAGCGCCGTGACGCGACGCTGAAAGCCGCGCAAGCCACGCTGGACCAGGCCCGCGCGCAGCTGTCATCGCAAGGTAACCAGGCGGCCTACACCACACTGGTGGCCGACGTGTCCGGCGTGGTGACGGGGATCGATGCCGAGCCGGGGCAGGTGGTGTCGGCCGGAACCCCCGTGGTGCGCATTGCGCAGGACGGCCCCCGCGACGTGGTGTTTGCGGTGCCCGAAGACAAGGTGGCGCAGATTACGCAAGGCTCCGAAGTGGCGGTGCGTGGCTGGTCCGGCGGCGCCAGCCTGACAGGCCGCGTGCGCGAAGTGGCGGCCAGTGCCGACGCTGCCACGCGCACTTACCAAGTCAAGGTGGCCATTGATGGTGCAGACGCGCCGGCGCTGGGCGCCACGGTGTATGTCATGCCCAAGGCCCTCAGCCACGCAGGCATTCCGGCCATCAAGCTGCCCACCAGCGCGCTGCGCCAGGAGGGCCAGTCCACGGCCGTGTGGGTGTACGACCCAGCCAGCAGCACGGTGAAGTCGCAAGTGGTACAGATCGCGACGGCCGATGGCAACGAGGCCGTGGTGGCTGCGGGCCTGGCGCCTGGCATGCAGGTGGTCGCCACGGGCGTGCATGTGCTCTCGCCCGGCCAGAAGGTGCTGGTTTACCAGCAAAAAGTGGCCTCGGCGCCCGCCAATAAAGCGCAGACAGCTACCAATCCAGTAGCAATGCCTGCAGTGCCCGTCGCATCCGCTGCTGCGGCCGCCACGGCTGCGGCACCCGCAGCTTCCACTGCCAACTGAGGCCGGCCATGACGCAAGTACAACCCAAAGAGGGGTTCAACCTCTCCAAGTGGGCGCTCGACCATCCCGCCCTGACGCGTTACCTGATGGTGGTGCTGATGCTGCTGGGCTTTGCCGCCTATTTTCAACTGGGGCAGGACGAGGACCCGCCCTTCACCTTTCGCGCCATGGTGGTGCGCACCTACTGGCCCGGCGCCACGGCGCAGCAGGTGGCCGAGCAGGTCACCGACAAGATCGAGCGCACGCTGCAGGAAGTGCCGTATGCGGACAAGATCCGCAGCTATTCCAAGCCCGGCGAGTCGCAGATCATTTTCCAGATCAAGGACTCATCCAAGGGCAGCGAGGTTGCCAACGTCTGGTACAGCGTGCGCAAGAAGGTGGGCGACATGCGCTACACCTTGCCGCAGGGCATCCAGGGCCCGTTCTTCAACGACGACTTTGGCGATGTGTACGGCGTGATTTACGCGCTGGAATCCGAGGGCTTCAGCTACGCCGAACTCAAACAGTTTGCCGACGACGCGCGCCAACAATTACTGCGCGTGCCCGATGTGGCCAAGGTCGAGCTGTTTGGCGTGCAGGACGAAAAGCTGTTCATTGAAATTTCGCAAAAGCGCCTGTCGCAATTGGGCCTGGACATGAACCAGGTGCTGGCCCAGCTGGGCCAGCAAAACGCTGTGGAAAGCGCGGGCGCGATTCAGACGCCGCAGGACCAGGTGCAGGTGCGCGTGGAAGGCCAGTTCAACGCCATCGAAGACCTGCGCGCCATGCCGATCCGTGGCCCGTCGGGCGCGCAATTGCGCCTGGGGGATATCGCCGAAGTCAAGCGCGGCTATGTGGACCCGGCCACCGTGAAAGTGCGCCACCAGGGGCAGGAGGTGATTGCGCTGGGTGTCTCCATGGCCAAGGGCGGGGACATCATTGCGCTGGGCAAGGCGCTGCACGCGGCCACCGACCGCATCGGCAGCACCTTGCCGGCAGGGGTGAAGCTCGTCAACGTGCAAGACCAGCCCAAGGCCGTGGCAACCTCGGTGAACGAGTTCGTCAAGGTGCTGATCGAGGCCGTGGTCATTGTGCTGGCGGTGAGTTTCATCGCACTGGGTTTCCACAAGCGCCCCGGCAAGAATCCGCTGTGGAAGCGCTGGTACATCGATCCACGCCCGGGGCTGGTGGTGGGCATCACCATCCCGCTGGTGCTGGCCGTGACCTTCCTGGCCATGTGGTACTGGGGCATTGGCCTGCACAAGATTTCGCTGGGCTCGCTCATCATTGCGCTGGGCCTGCTGGTGGACGACGCGATCATTGCGGTGGAAATGATGGTGCTCAAGCTCGAAGAGGGCTATGACAAGGTGCGTGCCGCCACCTTCGCCTACGAGATCACGGCCATGCCCATGCTGACGGGCACGTTGATCACGGCGGCGGGCTTTTTGCCCATCGGCCTGGCCAAGTCCACGACGGGCGAATACACGTTCGCGATCTTTGCCGTGACGGTGATCGCGCTGGTGCTCAGCTGGATCGTGTCGGTGTACTTCGTTCCGTATCTGGGGACGCTGCTGCTCAAGGTTCCGCCCCATGTCGTGGCCGCCCAGGCGAACAAAGGCATCACGGATGACCCCCACGAGGTGTTTGACAGCCCGTTCTACCGCGTCTTCCGCCGCTTGGTGAACTGGTGCGTGCTGCACCGTTGGCTCACCATCGGCGCCACGGTGCTGACCTTTGCGCTGGGCATTGTGGGCATGGGCCAGGTGCAACAGCAGTTCTTCCCGGATTCGAGCCGACCCGAAATCATGGTGGACATCTGGTTCCCTGAGGGCACATCCTTTGCGGGCAATGAAGAGGTCACCAAACGGGTGGAGCAGCGCCTGTTGTCGGAGCCGGGTGTGAACACGGTCAGCACTTGGGTCGGTTCGGGCGTGCCCCGTTTCTACCTGCCGCTGGACCAGGTGTTTCCGCAGAGCAATGTGTCGCAGTTCATTGTGGTGCCCAAGGATTTGAAGGTGCGTGAATCGCTGCGCGTGAAGCTGCCAGCGCTGCTGGCCGAGGAGTTCCCGGAAGTGCGTGGCCGCGTGAAGCTGCTGCCCAATGGGCCGCCCGTGCCGTATCCCGTGCAGTTCCGCGTGGTGGGGCCTGATCCGCTGGTGCTGCGCGAACGTGCCGACGAGGTGAAGGCGCAGCTGCGCCAGAACCCCAACATGCGCGGCGTGAACGACAACTGGAATGAGTCCGTGAAGGTGCTGCGCCTGGAAGTGGACCAGGCCAAGGCGCGCGCACTGGGCGTGACGAGCCAGTCCATCGCCCAGGCGTCCAAAACCATCTTGTCGGGTACGCAGGTGGGCCAGTTCCGCGAGGGGGACAAACTCATCGACATCCTGCTGCGCCAGCCGCTGGACGAGCGCAATGCCATTACCGACATTGCCAACGCTTACCTGCCCACCGCCTCGGGCAAGTCGATCCCGCTCACGCAGATCGCCAAGCCGGTGTTCACCTGGGAGCCCGGTGTGATGTGGCGCGAGAACCGCGACTACGCCATCACCGTGCAGGGCGATGTGACCGAAGGCCTGCAGGGTGCCACGGTAACGGCCGCACTGCTGCCTGCCCTCAAGGACATCGAGGCGAAATGGCGAGCCGCCGGTCAGACGGGTTATCGCATTGACGTCGCGGGGGCCGTGGAAGAAAGCTCCAAGGGCTCCGCTTCGATTGCCGCAGGCATTCCGATCATGCTGTTCATCACCTTCACGCTGCTGATGCTGCAGCTGCACAGCTTCAGCCGCGCGATGCTGGTGTTCCTGACCGGGCCATTGGGTCTGGCGGGGGTGGCGGCGGCGTTGATTCTGCTCAACCGGCCGTTCGGCTTTGTCGCGCTGCTGGGGGTGATTGCGCTCATGGGCATGATCCAGCGCAACTCGGTGATCCTGATCGACCAGATCGAGCAAGACCGCGCTCGGGGCGTGCCGGCGTGGGATGCGATTGTCGAATCCGCCGTGCGCCGACTGCGCCCCATTGTGCTGACAGCCGCCGCCGCGGTGCTGGCCATGATCCCGTTGTCACGCAGCGTGTTCTGGGGTCCGATGGCCGTGGCCATTATGGGTGGGTTGGTTGTGGCCACCGTGCTGACCCTGCTCGCGCTGCCGGCAATGTATGCGGCCTGGTTCCGTGTCAAACGGCCTGCGCCTGAGGTCCTTGGAGGGGTTTGATTCCCACCCTGCCCGCATCAGGGTAAAATAGAAGGTTGACCGATTTCACACAGGCGGCAGTTCGTGCCGCCTGTTTGTTTGTTGTAGAACCGCGCGGGTGGCGAAATTGGTAGACGCACCAGGTTTAGGTCCTGACGCCAGCAATGGTGTGGGGGTTCGAGTCCCCCCCCGCGCACCACCCATGTGAGACTTTGCGGAACACGGCGCTGCTGCGCTGCAGCCAGCACGATCCACATTCATAAGAGGAATAGCCATGGCCGTTACTGTTGAAACCCTTGAGAAGCTCGAGCGCAAGATTACGCTGAGCGTGCCCGTCACCCTGATCCAGTCCGAAGTCGACACGCGCCTGAAGCGCCTGGCCCGCACGGTCAAGATGGACGGTTTCCGTCCTGGCAAGGTGCCCATGAACGTGGTGGCCCAGCGCTATGGCTATTCGGTGCAGTACGAAGTGCTCAACGACAAGGTCGGCGAAGCCTTTGCCGTGGCCGCCAACGAAGCCAACCTGCGTGTTGCCGGCCAGCCCCGCATCACCGAAAAGGAAGGCGCGCCCGAAGGCCAGGTCACATTCGACGCCATTTTCGAAGTGTTCCCTGAAGTCAAGATCGCTGATCTGGCCGATGCGGAAGTCGAAAAGCTGTCGGCCGAAGTGACCGACGCTGCCATCGACAAGACCATTGACATCCTGCGCAAGCAGCGCCGCAGCTTCGCCCAGCGCGCCATCGACGCCGCGGCACAAGACGGTGACCGCGTCACGGTGGATTTCGAAGGCAAGATCGACGGCGAGCCGTTTGATGGCGGCAAGGCCGAAGACTTCCAGTTCCTGGTGGGTGAAGGCCAGATGCTCAAGGAATTTGAAGACGCCGTGCGTGGCATGAAGTCCGGCGAAAGCAAGACCTTCCCTCTGGCATTTCCTGCCGAGTACCATGGCAAGGATGTCGCCGGTAAGACCGCTGACTTCCTCGTCACGATCAAGAAGATCGAAGCCGCCCACCTGCCCGAAGTGAACGACGCCCTGGCCAAGTCGCTGGGTATCGCCGACGGTTCCGTGGATGGCCTGCGCGCCGACATCAAGAAAAACCTCGAGCGCGAAGTCAAGTTCCGCCTGCTGGCCCGCAACAAGCAAGCCGTGATGGACGCACTGGTGTCCAAGGCCGAACTGGACCTGCCCAATTCCAGCGTGCAGGCTGAAATCGCCCGCCTGCTCGAAGGCGCCCGCGCTGAACTCAAGCAACGTGGCATCAAGGACGCCGACAAGGCCGAAATCCCTGAAGACGTGTTCCGCCCCCAAGCCGAGCGCCGCGTGCGCCTGGGCCTGGTGCTGGCTGAGCTGGTGCGTGCGAACGAACTGCAAGCCAAGCCTGAGCAACTCAAGGCCCACATTGACGAACTGGCTGCCAGCTATGAGAAGCCAGAAGACGTGGTGCGCTGGTACTTCGGCGATCGCCAGCGCCTGGCCGAAGTGGAAGCCGTTGTGATTGAAAACAACGTGACCGAATTCGTGCTGGGCAAGGCCAAAGTGGTTGAAAAGGCCGTGTCTTTCGACGAACTGATGGCCCAACAGGGCTGATAGGCCCAGGCCGGGCGGCTTGTTACCGAATTGCCCGGTTGTTGCCGATACACGCCAGGGGCTTGTGCTTTCGTGCACAAGCCCCAATTCATTTCTGGGTACAGTACCTGCTTGTCTGGAGAAAAACATGAGCGCATTGGAAATACAAGGCCTGGGCATGGTCCCCATGGTCATCGAGCAGTCGGGCCGTGGCGAGCGGTCCTATGACATCTACTCGCGCCTGCTCAAGGAGCGTGTGATTTTTCTGGTGGGGCCGGTCAACGACCAGACCGCCAATCTGGTGGTAGCGCAGCTGCTGTTCCTGGAGAGCGAAAATCCTGACAAGGACATTTCGTTCTACATCAACTCCCCTGGCGGTTCGGTGAGTGCTGGCATGGCGATCTTTGACACCATGAACTTCATCAAACCCGATGTATCGACCCTGTGCACCGGCATGGCGGCCAGCATGGGTGCCTTCCTGCTGGCGGCCGGCGCCAAGGGCAAGCGTTTTGCGCTGCCTAACTCCAAGGTCATGATTCACCAGCCTCTGGGTGGCATGCAGGGCCAGGCGACTGAAATCGAAATCCATGCCCGCGAAATTCTCAAGACCCGCGAGCAACTGAACAAGATTTTGGCCGAGCGCACGGGCCAGCCGCTCGAGAAGATCCAGCGGGACACCGAGCGTGACTATTTCCTGTCGGCCGATGAGTCCAAGGAATATGGTCTCGTCGATCAGGTGATCAGCAAGCGCGCCTGATCCCGGCAGGGTCGCGCGGCGGCGTTTTCCCCTGGGGAAGACGCCGTTTTTTATTTGGTTATCATCCCGACAACTTTCCGTAACAAGCAAGGCATTGCCCCCATGGCCGAGAAAAAAGGCTCTTCCAGCGAAAAAACCCTTTACTGCTCTTTCTGCGGCAAAAGCCAGCACGAAGTGAAGAAGCTGATCGCCGGTCCGTCGGTCTTTATCTGCGACGAGTGCATTGACCTGTGCAACGAGATCATTCGCGATGAGCTTCCGGCCGGTGACCTGGCGCGAGAAGGCCGCAGTGACCTGCCCACCCCGGTAGAGATCAAGACCAACCTCGACAACTATGTGATTGGCCAGGATGTGGCCAAACGCACGCTCGCGGTGGCGGTGTACAACCACTACAAGCGCCTGCGCCACAAGGACAAAGCCCACAAGGACGACGTCGAGCTCTCCAAGAGCAACATCTTGCTGATCGGGCCCACGGGTTCGGGCAAGACGCTGCTGGCGCAGACCTTGGCGCGCATGCTGGACGTGCCGTTTGTGATGGCCGACGCCACCACGCTGACCGAGGCAGGCTACGTGGGGGAGGACGTGGAAAACATCGTCCAGAAGCTGCTGCAAAGCTGCAATTACGAGGTGGAGCGCGCCCAGCGCGGCATCGTCTACATCGATGAGATCGACAAGATCTCGCGCAAGTCGGACAACCCCAGCATCACCCGCGACGTGTCGGGCGAGGGCGTGCAGCAGGCGCTGCTCAAGCTCATCGAAGGCACGATGGCCAGTGTGCCGCCGCAGGGTGGGCGCAAGCACCCCAATCAGGACTTTCTGCAGATCGACACGACCAACATCCTGTTCATCTGTGGCGGTGCGTTTGCAGGGCTGGAAAAGGTCATCGAGAACCGCACCGAAGCCTCGGGGATCGGGTTCGGTGCATCGGTCAAGAGCAAGAAACAGCGGTCGCTGACCGAGGTGTTCACCGAGATCGAGCCAGAGGATCTGATCAAGTTTGGCCTGATCCCCGAACTGGTGGGGCGTATGCCCGTGGTGACGGCTCTGGCAGAGCTGAGCGAAGACGCGCTGGTGCAGATCTTGACCGAACCCAAGAATGCGCTGGTCAAGCAATACAGCAAGCTCCTGGCCATGGAAGGCGTGGACCTCGAGATCCGTCCTGCGGCGCTCAAGGCCATCGCCCGCAAGGCACTGGCCCGCAAGACCGGTGCCCGGGGCCTGCGCTCGATCCTGGAGCAATCGCTGATTGGCACGATGTTCGACCTGCCCAATACCAGCAACGTCGAGAAGGTGGTGGTGGACGAGTCCACCATCGAAGAAAACAAGCCGCCGCTGCTCGTCTACCGCGAAGCGGCCAAGAAGGCCTGAGATGACCGGAGCGGGCGCTTTGTTGACGCCCATTGAACCATCAACCCTTGCGGCAGTGCGGCTGCGTGCAAGGGTTGAAAATCCCCACATGTGGACCAACTTCCACAGAGCACTTTGAGGATTTCCATGTCCGGACATACACCCCTGCCAGCCACCCCTATAGACCTGCCACTGCTGCCTCTGCGCGATGTGGTGGTGTTTCCCCACATGGTCATCCCGCTTTTTGTGGGCCGCCCCAAGAGCATCAAGGCACTTGAATTGGCCATGGAGGCCGACCGGCGGATCATGCTGGTCGCCCAGAAAGCTGCGGCCAAGGATGAACCCTCTGTGTCGGACATGTTCGATGTCGGCTGCGTTTCCACCATCCTGCAGATGCTCAAACTGCCTGACGGCACCGTCAAGGTGCTGGTAGAAGGCCAGCAGCGTGCCCTGGTGACGTCCATTGAGGACGCAGAAACTCATTTCACTGCCACTGTGACACCGGTCGAGGCTACGCCCGAGGCCAACAAGCCCAGCGAGATCGAAGCGCTGCGTCGCGCGGTGATGCAGCAGTTTGACCAGTACGTCAAGCTCAACAAGAAGATTCCGCCGGAAATTCTGACTTCGATCTCCAGCATCGACGATCCAGGCCGCCTGGCCGACACCATTGCAGCACACCTGCCGCTCAAGCTCGAAAACAAGCAGGTAGTGCTGGACCTCTCCGATGTGAAGGCGCGTCTCGAAAACCTGTTCGAGCAGCTCGACCGGGAGGTAGACATCCTCAACGTCGACAAGAAGATCCGTGGGCGTGTGAAGCGCCAGATGGAGAAGAACCAGCGCGACTTTTACCTGAACGAACAGGTCAAGGCTATTCAGAAGGAGCTGGGCGAGGGCGACGAAGGCGCCGACATTGAGGAGATCGAGAAAAAGATCAAGCTCGCCAAGATGTCTGCCGAGGCGCGCAAGAAAGCTGATGCTGAGCTCAAGAAGCTCAAGCTGATGTCGCCCATGTCGGCCGAGGCCACCGTGGTGCGCAACTACATCGACGTGCTCACTGCGCTGCCCTGGAGCAAGAAGACCAAGATCAAGCACGACCTGGTGAATGCCGAGGGCGTGCTTAACGAAGACCACTTCGGCCTCGACAAGGTCAAGGACCGCATCCTTGAGTACCTTGCGGTGCAGCAGCGCGTGGACAAGGTCAAGGCGCCTATCCTGTGCCTGGTCGGCCCTCCAGGCGTGGGCAAGACCTCGCTGGGGCAGTCGATTGCCAAGGCCACCGGCCGCAAATACGTCCGCATGGCCCTGGGTGGCATGCGCGATGAGGCCGAGATCCGCGGCCACCGCCGCACCTACATTGGCGCACTGCCGGGCAAGGTGTTGCAGAGTCTGTCCAAGGTAGGCACGCGCAACCCGCTGTTCCTGCTCGATGAAATCGACAAGCTCGGTACCGATTTCCGGGGGGACCCGTCAAGTGCGCTGCTGGAGGTGCTGGACCCCGAGCAGAACCACACGTTCGGCGACCACTACGTAGAGGTGGACTTCGACCTGAGCGACGTGATGTTCGTCGCCACGTCGAACTCGATGAACATCCCGCCGGCGCTGCTCGACCGGATGGAGGTGATCCGTCTGTCCGGTTATACCGAGGACGAGAAGACCAGCATCGCCATGAAATACCTGCTGCCCAAGCAGCTCAAAAACAATGGCGTGAAGGACGAGGAACTCGAGATCACCGAGCCCGCCGTGCGCGACATGGTGCGCTACTACACGCGGGAAGCTGGCGTGCGCTCGCTGGAGCGCGAGTTGTCCAAGATCTGCCGCAAGGTGGTCAAGGGCTTGCAGCTCAAGAAGCTCGAGCCCAAGGTCATTGTCACTGCCGACAATCTGCCTGACTTCCTGGGCGTGCGCAAGTACACCTATGGCCGTGCCGAGTTGCAAAACCAGGTGGGGCAGGTGGTGGGCTTGGCTTGGACGGAAGTTGGCGGTGATCTGCTGACCATTGAAGCGGCCATCATGCCCGGCAAGGGGGTGATCACGCGCACTGGTTCGCTGGGTGATGTGATGAAGGAATCCGTGGAGGCTGCTCGCACCGTGGTGCGCAGCCGCTCGCGGATGCTGGGAATCAAGGATGAAACGTTTGAGAAGCGTGACATCCACATCCACGTGCCAGACGGTGCCACGCCCAAGGACGGCCCGAGCGCGGGGGCTGCGATGACCACGGCGTTTGTTTCGGCCCTCACGGGTATTCCCGTGCGTGGTGATGTGGCCATGACGGGGGAAATCACCTTGCGCGGCGAAGTTACAGCCATTGGTGGTCTGAAAGAAAAGCTGCTGGCGGCCCTGCGGGGTGGCATCAAGACGGTGCTGATCCCGGAAGAAAATGTGAAGGACTTGGCAGAGATTCCGGACAACGTGAAGAGTGGTTTGGAGATCGTGCCGGTGCGCTGGATCGACAAGGTGCTGGAAGTTGCCCTGGAAACCAAGCCAGTGCCCCTGACGGACGAGGAAGTGGCGGTGGTGACGACGCCTTCTGCCGACAAGGCCGTTGCGGCCTCGGGTGCCACAGATGGCTTGAAACATTGATGCAAATTTTTTTGGGGAGCCCCAAAAAATGCGCTACAATTCATTCCATCGCAGCAAACGTTGTACAATGTGAGGCTTCGGTAAAATGCGGGAATAGCTCAGTTGGTAGAGCGCAACCTTGCCAAGGTTGAGGTCGAGAGTTCGANATTTCCACAAAAAGGGAAGCATTAGCTTCCCTTTTTTGTCAGAGGAATGTGAATTCCTGGCGCGGTAGCAAAGCGGTTATGCCCCGGATTGCAAATCCGGTTAGTCCGGTTCGACTCCGGACCGCGCCTCCAGATACGGTCCATGCCGTCGATGTTTGAAGATCCTCCAGGATTGGCGCATCGAGGGAGATCGTAAAACGATGGATGGTGATTGGTTGATTTTTTGGTTCGCAATCGAACAGAGCCAAAAAATAGCGATATAATTTGAGGCTTGCTGATTCATGTTGATGGAAACATTGGCGGCAGTCAGAAAATGCGGGAATAGCTCAGTTGGTAGAGCGCAACCTTGCCAAGGTTGAGGTCGAGAGTTCGANTATTTGTAAGGGAAGCTTCGGCTTCCCTTTTTTCTTGGTGGTGCCGGGCAGGCGGTTTGACGAACAGCCGCCCTGTGACCAGAGATACGACAGGGCATTGCGCGCATGCGCTGCCCGGGTTACGCTGCGATGCAGGTGTGCGTTGGGCAGCCGGCGCCCCGATGGTGAAATTGGTAGACACTGCGGACTTAAAATCCGCCGCTTTCCTGAAAAGGGGCGTGCCGGTTCGACCCCGGCTCGGGGCACCACTACGATTCAATCATGTCAAGTTACAACGCTCCCTTCGAAATCCACGTCCACGGACAAGTCCAGTTGCGCGCCGATGCGAGCTTTGACCAACTCCAGGAGGCGCTCAAACCCCTGTGGAAGTACGCCGGAGCCCGCTCGCTGGCCGATGGTGCGACCAGCGCTTATGAAGAAGAGCCAGGCATCAAGTTCGATGCCCAGGAGCACTTGTTGCAGATGTGCTGGACGGTGCGGGGCGATGAAGACTTTCGCCAGTCGCTCGACGAGATGTGCATGAATCTCAACGAGCTGGCCGAACAGGGGGCCGCCATAGAAGTCACGTTCTACGACGCGGACTTTGACGAGGAAGAGGAAGATCAGGGCGCGGAGTCGCGCGACGACTTCGTCATGCTGTTTGTCGGCCCCACGCCCGCGGCCATCATGCAGGTGCAGCGTGATCTGCTGGTGCAGGACGTTGTGAACATGATGGAGCGCCACTTTGATGGTGCCGAACTGGGCGGCGTGGTGGCGGAGATCGACAAGCTGTTCAGCCAGCGCTTTGACGCCCTGGTGAACTCGCTGGAGATCGGCAAACCTCCGCGTGGCCCGGGTGGAGGGGGCTCTGGCAGCGGTCACGGTGGCGGAGGTGGCCGCCGTCCGCGCCACCTGCACTGAGCCTGGCCAGGCACACGGTGTTGCGGGAGTGCTTGTTTTCTGTCCGCGCTCGTGTTGAAAAGCAGGCGGCAGGCTGTGGCAATCAGCCCGGGTTGCATGCATGGGCTCCACGGCACTGCCGCGCAGTTCTGTAGCTCTGTGATTCCCTGCGCGCTGTCCCTTCTCCCATGACCTCCGATCTACCGTATCTGCGTTCCTACCCCGCGTCCTTGCAAGACCAGGCGCGCGATCTGTTGGCGCAAGGGCGGCTGGGAGCCATGTTGCAGCGCAAGTACCCCCAGGCCCATGCGGTGCGCAGCGACAGGGCCCTGTACGACTACGCACAGGAACTCAAGGGGCGCTACCTGCGCAACGCGGGGACGGTCAACAAGGTTCTTTTCGACAACAAGATCCACGTAGTGCGCCACGCCTTGGGGTTGCACACGGCGGTCTCGCGTGTGCAGGGCAACCGGCTGGCGGCCAGGCATGAGATCCGCATTGCGTCGATGTTCAAACAGGCGCCGGACGAGTTCCTGCGCATGATCGTGGTCCACGAGCTGGCCCACCTTCGTGAGAAGGACCACGACAAGGCTTTTTACCAGCTGTGTACCCACATGGAGCCGCAATACCACCAGTATGAGTTCGATCTGCGCCTGTACCTCACCCACATGGAGCATGTGGGGGAGCGGTTGTGGGGTGGAGCTTCAGAAACCGGTTCAGCGTAGAAAGTGAATGCTATTTATTTAATAGCAATGAACGCTTGTTGGTAAAGCGCCAGGCCCCAAAAATATGTTGAATCAGGGTACAGACACTGTTTCACAGCAGTCTGCAGGCAGACCCAGCCAGCGCTCGGCTGCTGCCTGAAGCATGGCCACCGGCCCGGTGGTAAGCAGGCGGGTGCGAGAGACATCCGTGGCAGGGGCACCATCGGGCGTTGCCAGCAGCCCCGCTGTCTCCAGCAATCGTCGCGTCTGCCGGGCCACGGGTTCACCGGTCTCGATGAATTGCACATGGGGGCCTACCAGTGCCCGAAGTTCGTGGGCCACAAAAATATAGTGGGTGCACCCAAGCACCAGCGTATCGATCTGCCCTGGTGCTGTGCCGAAATCGCCCATGGCCTGAAGGTACCGTTCGCACAGGGCACCCGTTTCCGTTGCACCCACCGAGGCGCCGGGCACGGGCGCTGGCCGGGCCACGCTGCGCTCGATAGCGTGCGCCAGGCCGTCACAGGGCTGCACCACGAACTGGGCCTGTTCGGCCAGCGAGCCCAGCAGCTTGCCGAACTTGGCGCTGGTGAGTGTGCCCCGTGTTCCGATCACGCCCACGCGGCCGGTTCGGGTCACCGCCAGCGCAGGCTTGATGGCGGGCTCCAGGCCCACAAGAGGTAGATCAAGGTGGCTGGCGCGCACCTCGTGGATGGCCGCCGCCGTGGCGGTGTTGCAAGCCACCACCAGGGCCTTGATGTGGTGCTGTTCGAGCAGGTACCGCGTGATGGCATGGGTGCGGGCACCCACATAGGCATCGCCCCGTTCGCCGTACGGCGCATGGGCACTGTCGGCCAGGTACACAAAACGCTCATGGGGCAGTGCTGCCCGCAGGGCGCGCAGTACGCTCAGGCCCCCCACGCCGCTGTCAAACACGCCGATGGGGAGTTGCTGTGCTTCGGTCATGGATCCTTGTGAACCGGAGAAGGAACAGAGTCGGGGAGAAAGCCCGGCGGGGGCAGGCGCTATGGCCTGCCCAGCACCGCTCAGGCGGGTTTTGTGTTCATCAGGCTGCGGCGGCGACGCCGATGCCCTTGAACTCGCCCGTGGCGATCTTCTTTTGCCATTCGGCCGGGCCGGTGATGTGGGCGCTGGTGCCGCCGGCGTCCACCGCCACGGTCACGGGCATGTCCACCACGTCGAATTCGTAGATGGCTTCCATGCCCATGTCGGCAAAGCCCACCACCTTGGCGGTCTTGATGGCCTTGCTGACCAGGTAGGCGGCGCCGCCCACGGCCATCAGGTACGAGCTTTGGTGCTTCTTGATGGCTTCGATGGCGACCGGGCCGCGCTCGGCCTTGCCGATCATGGCGATCAGGCCGGTTTCGGCCAGCATCATTTCGGTGAAGCCGTCCATCCGGGTGGCGGTGGTGGGGCCGGCGGGGCCAACGGCCTCATCACGCACCGGGTCCACGGGGCCAACGTAGTAGATGACGCGGTTGGTGAAGTCCACGGGCAGTGGCTCGCCCTTGGCCAGCATGCCCTGGATGCGCTTGTGGGCGGCGTCGCGGCCCGTCAGCATCTTGCCGTTCAGCAGCAGGGTGTCGCCGGGTTTCCAGCTGGCGACTTCGGCCTTGGTCAAGGTGTTCAGGTCCACCTTTTTGCTGGTTTTGTAGTCGGGCGTCCAGTTCACGTTGGGCCACAGGTCCAGCGACGGCGGGTCGAGGTAGACCGGGCCGCTGCCGTCCATCACAAAGTGGGCGTGGCGGGTAGCGGCGCAGTTGGGGATCATGGCCACGGGCTTGCTGGCGGCGTGGGTGGGGTACATCTTGATCTTCACGTCCAGCACGGTGGTCAGGCCGCCCAGGCCTTGCGCGCCAATGCCCAGGGCGTTGACCTTTTCCATCAGCTCGATGCGCAGGGCCTCGACCTTGGTCAGCTCGGCGCCAGAAGCCTTTTTGGCCTGCAGCTCGTACATGTCCAGGTCGTCCATCAGGCTTTCCTTGGCCATCAGCACGGCTTTTTCAGCGGTGCCGCCGATGCCGATGCCCAGCATGCCAGGTGGGCACCAGCCAGCGCCCATGGTGGGCACGGTCTTCAGCACCCAGTCGACGATGCTGTCACCGGGGTTGAGCATGACCATCTTGCTCTTGTTTTCGCTACCGCCGCCTTTGGCTGCGACCGTCACTTCCACGGTGTTGCCGGGCACGATCTCGGTGAAGATCACGGCCGGGGTGTTGTCCTTGGTGTTCTTGCGGTCGAAGTGTGGGTCGGCCACCACGCTGGCGCGCAGGGTGTTGTCGGGGTGGTTGTAGCCACGGCGCACGCCTTCGTTGATGGCGTCGTCCAGGCTGCCCGTGAAGCCCTCCCAGCGCACGTCCATGCCCACTTTCAGGAACACGTTGACGATGCCGGTGTCCTGGCAGATGGGGCGCTGGCCGGTGGCGCTCATCTTGCTGTTGGTCAGGATCTGGGCGATCGCGTCCTTGGCCGCCGGGCTTTGCTCGCGCTCATAGGCGCGGGCCAGGTGGGCGATGTAGTCGGTGGGGTGGTAGTAGCTGATGTACTGCAGCGCGGCGGCTACGGATTCGATGAGATCGTCCTGGCGGATGGAGGTGGTCATGGCGTGTCGTGGGGAGTCTTATGGAGAACGCAAGCACGTTCCTGTTCTGCCCGCCGCACGCACTCCTGGCTGGCCACTGCCGGTCTTCCAGAAGCACTGCCGATGGCAGGCGGACCGTATTTTGACAGACCCCCGCCAGCGGAGCTCCGCGCGCGCAATGGCACACCCCGCCGTTGCGCCACTTGCCGCTTGACGCGGGAACCCCGTCCCGATGGTTCCGGGGTGCTATTCGCTCTCTTCGTCTTCGTCCGTTGCTTCGCTTTCCGGCAGGTCGTCTGCAGTCAGCGGAGCGGCATGGCCATGCGTGCCATGCTGCATGTCGGGGGCTTCCGGCAGGCCGTTGTCTTCCATGTCCATGCCGGGTTCTTCACTTTCCTCCGACATGTCTTCCACGTGGTCGGGCAGGATGTCCCGCGCCAGGGGCTGGGGGGCGGGCTCCACGCTGCTGCGCTCGCCCGTGCCAAAGCGGTCGGTGTCGCTGTCGGTCTCGGAACCGTAGGCGCCCGCACTGTCGCTGCCGGAGTCGGAGGCGTCGCTGGGCCCCAGGCTGTCAATGCCGGTCGCACTGTGGGCCGGGGGAAGGTGGTCGGCGTCAATGCCGAGAAGGCTGCTGGTGGCCATGAGGGTCTCCAGGTTTGTTGGGGGGACGTGCGCCAGTCCTGGGGGCCGGCGCGGCAGTGGCAGCGTTGCCGCTGAAGTGCCATGGTGCGCCGACCGTGGGCTGCACGGCGTCAGGCGACGCTGACACGGGTGTCGTCCTTTTCCGACGACGTGCCATGGCCGGGGCTTTCAGGCGCGCAGCAGGCGGCCTTACAGCTCTGGCAACGACCCGATGACGGACGGCGTGAAGTCTGCACTGCCGACCGGTTTTTCACCTTGTGACCATGCCAGCAGCGTGTCTGCCGGCATGGGATGGGCATAGAAGAAGCCCTGCAATTCATCACAGCCCATGCCCAGCAGAATATCGCGCTGGCCGCTGGTCTCCACCCCCTCGGCCACCACCCGCAGCCCCAGGGCATGCGCCAGGCTCACCACCGCGGCCACCACGGCGCGGGCGTCTTCGCTGCTTTCCAGATCGTTCACGAAGCTGCGGTCGATCTTGAGCTGCTGCGCCGGCAGCTGGCGCAGGTAGTTCAGGCTGGAATACCCGGTGCCGAAGTCGTCGATGGACAGGAACACGCCGATGCGTGCCAGCCCCTCGAAGGTGCGCTGCGTGGCCTTGATGTCCTCCATGGCCACCGATTCGGTGATCTCGCACAGCAGTTGCGAGGCATCGAGCCCGTGGCGCAGCAGCGCCTGCTCGATGCGCTCGGCCAGCCCGGCCTCGCGCAGCTGGTGCACCGACAGGTTGATGGCCACGCGCATGCGCATGCCGCTGCGGGCCCACTCGGCGGTCTGGCGGCAGGCTTCATTGATGACCCAGTTGCCCAGCCGTCCGATGAGGCCGAAGCGCTCGGCCAGCGCGATGAAGACCACGGGGCTCACCATGCCATGTTGGGGGTGCTTCCAGCGCAGCAGCGCTTCCACCCCGCTGATCTGGCCGCGCGTTCCGTCGATCTTGGGTTGGTAGTGCAGGGCCAGCTGGCCCCGGTCAATGGCTTGGCGCAGGTCGTTCTGCAACTCCAGCTGCTCTGAGGCGTCCGAGCCCATGTGGGGTTCAAACAGCGCATAGCAGCCGCCGCCCGCGCGCTTGGCGGCATACATGGCGGCATCGGCGTTGGCCACCAGCTTGCCGCGCTCCCCGTGGTCGGGGTGCACGACGATTCCGATGGAGCAGGCGATCTGCACCTGTTTGCCCGCCACTTCGAAAGGCTCCGAGAGCGATGCCAGCACCCGGTTGGCCACCATCACGCTCGCGGCCACGTCGGTCACGTCTTCCAGCAGGATCAGAAACTCGTCTCCGCCGACGCGGGCCACGGTGTCCCCCTCGCGCGCCTCGCGGCGCAGGCGGTCGGCTGCGCCGCGCAGGATCACGTCGCCCGCGGCATGGCCAAAGGAGTCGTTGATGGGCTTGAAGCCATCCAGGTCCACAAACAGCACGGCCAGGCGGTCTTCCACGCGGTGGTGGTTGGTCCGGTCCAGGCGCAGCAGCGCGTGGATGAGCCGGTCTTCGAACAGCAGCCGGTTGGGCAGGCCGGTCAGCGCGTCGGCGAACGCGCGTTTTTGCAGCTCGTCGTTGGCGGCCTGCAGGCGGGTGTTGCTGTCCTGCAGCGACTTCGTCAGGCGCTCGGCCGTGGCCTGCAGCCGCGCGTCCAGAATGGACGTGAACAGTGTGCTCACCAGCAGCATGCCCGTGGCCATGAGCACCATGGCTGTGAGGCCCGGGCCGCCGAGCTCGCCCGCGCTCAGGCACACGGAGCCCATGGCAAAGCTGGCCGCCGCCATGCCGGTGTAGTGCATGCCGCAGATGGCCACCGCCATCACGAACGATGCGGCCAGCTGGTAGGGCAGGCGCTGGCTGGGCCGCACCCGGCGCAGCAGCTTGAAGATCAGCAGGGCCGTGGCCGATGCCAGCACCGCGATCAGCACCGACAGCGCCACCAGCGGCAGGTTCCAGACGATGCCGGGCGCCATCTCCATGGCGGCCATGCCGATGTAGTGCATGCCGCTGATGCCGGCACCCATCACCAGCGCACCCATGGCCAGTTGGGCCCGGCCAAAGGTTTCCTGGCTGGCCAGCTGCAGGGCCATGGCAGATGCGGTCACCGCTGCCAGCCACGACAGCAGCGTGGGGCCGCCGGCAAAGCCGATCTCGATGGGCAGCCGGAAGGCCTGCATGCCCAAAAAGTGCATGGCCCAGATGCCCGTGCCCATGACGATGGAGCCTGCGGCCCACCAGGCCAGCCCGACGCGGCGCTGCGCCGTGCGCACGCGGCGCGCCAGGTCCAGTGTCACGTATGACGCCAGCATGGCGATCGCAAAGGAGGCCGCCACCACGAACAGGTTGTAGCTGGAGGGCATGAACGTGTTCATGGTGCAAAGAATGCTGGGGTTGGATGGGCAGGGTGCATCGGGCGCGCGGCGCCGTCAAGAGGCCCAGGGCAGATAGGCCGCGGCAGCGCAATGGATGAATGAAGCAGGCACGGGGCGGAAAGGGCATGGCCGCGCGCGTCGGAGTGTATCCACCGGTGCGAAGGCGTGCCGGCGCGGGGGTTTTGCCTGCAGCGGGCGGATTGGTATCCATCGCCATGCCCCCGCAGATGCCCCCTCCGGCAGTGTTGGCGGCGAGGCTTGTTGCTCTTTGCTGCGGGGCTTGCCGCACACTGGCCGGGCGCAACCCGCTCAGGCTGCGCAACTCCATAAATGAGAATGGTTCGTTTTTGCATTATGCTGCCAGGCGCGACGATGTTCCCGGTTGCACCTGTTTTGGGGCCAGACGCAGGCAGCCCCTGCAGCCCCGCGGCGGCTCCAGGCCGGGCCGTGCGTTTGCCCGCCCTTTCTCACTTTTCCTGCTTTTTCAACTTGGAGAACCGCTGCCCATGACCTCCCGTACCGAACGCGACACTTTTGGCCCCATCGAGGTGCCGGCCGACAAGCTCTGGGGCGCGCAGACGCAGCGCTCGCTGCAGAACTTCGACATCTCGGGCGAGCAGCAACCGCGCGAGATCATCAAGGCGCTGGCCCAGGTCAAGCGCGCGTCGGCCGTGGTCAACCAGGCGCTGGGCCTGCAGGATGCCAAGAAGACCGATGCCATCGTGGCTGCGGCCGATGAAGTCATCGCTGGCAAGCATGCCGGCGAGTTCCCGCTGGTGGTGTGGCAGACGGGCTCGGGCACGCAGACCAACATGAACGTCAACGAAGTGCTGGCCAACCGCGCCAGCGAGATTCTGGGCGGCGAGCGTGGCGAAGGCCGCCTGGTGCACCCCAACGACGACGTGAACCGTAGCCAGTCGAGCAACGACGTGTTCCCCACCGCCATGCACGTGGCCGCCGTGGAGGCGCTCACGCACAAGCTGCTGCCTGCCATCGCCAAGCTGCGCGCCACGCTGGCGAAGAAGGCGCAGGACTTCGACGGCATCGTCAAGATCGGCCGCACCCATCTGCAGGATGCCACCCCGCTCACGCTGGGCCAGGAGTTCTCGGGCTATGTGGCGCAACTGGACCATGGCGAGCGCCATGTGCGCGCCGCGCTGCCCCATTTGTACGAGCTGGCCTTGGGTGGCACGGCGGTGGGCACGGGCCTGAACGCGCCCAAGGGCTATGCCGAGCAGGCCGCCGCCGAGCTGGCGCGCCTCACGGGCCTGCCCTTCGTCACCGCGCCGAACAAGTTCGAGGCGCTGGCCTCGGTGGATGGCCTGGTGCACGCCCACGGCACCCTGAAGACCCTGGCCGCCAGCATGATGAAGATCGCCAACGACGTGCGCTGGCTGGCCAGCGGCCCGCGCAGCGGCATCGGCGAGCTGAGCATCCCCGAGAACGAACCCGGCTCTTCCATCATGCCCGGCAAGGTCAACCCCACGCAGAGCGAAGCGGTGACCATGCTGGCCGCGCAGGTGTTCGGCAACGACGTGGCCATCAACTTCGGCGGCGCCTCGGGCAACTTCGAGCTCAATGTCTTCCGCCCCATGGTGGCCCACAACTTCCTGCAGAGCGTGCGCCTGTTGGCCGACGGCATGGTCAGCTTCAACGACCAGTGCGCCGTGGGCATCGAGCCCAACCGCGAGCGCATCACCGAGCTGGTGGACCGCTCGCTCATGCTGGTCACCGCGCTCAACACCCACATCGGCTACGACAAGGCCGCTTTCATTGCCAAAAAGGCGCACAAGGAAGGCACCAGCCTGCGCGAGGCGGCCGTGGCCTCGGGCCACGTCACGGGCGAGCAGTTCGACCAGTGGGTGGTGCCGGGCAACATGGTGGGGCGCTGAGCGCCTGGCAAGGCGCCATTCGCCAAAAAATTCAAGCCAAAATGGCCTCCAGCGCTTTATCCATAAGCGCTAAATGCTACTATTTTTGTAGCAAACGCTGACTCAAGGGATTGCAACGCTCCCGCGCCGCCGGTCTACCCCTGCTGCGCCAGCGCCTCCAGCTGTTCCTGCTGGTGCACCACGATGCCGCGCTGGTGGATGCCGATAATGCCCTCGCGCTCCATCCACTTGAGTTCCACATTGATGCGCTGGCGTGAGCCGCCCAGCAGTTGCGCCAGCTCGTCCTGCACCAGCGCCAGCCCGATGGCGCCACGCTGGCCGGGCACGGCGGCGCGCTCGCCGAAGCGGCGCAGCACGTGCAGCAGCTGCTTGGCCAGTCGTGCGCGCAAGGGCAGGGTGGCCATGTCTTCCATCATCCAGTACAGGTAGCGCATGCGGCGCGCCTGCAGCGTGAGCAGTGCCTCGCCGAACTCGGGGTGTTCGCGCAGCAGCTGGCGGAACACGCCCTCGGCCACGCTCAGCACCGTGGTGGGGCCGTGGGCGTGCGCGTCGTAGGTGTTGGGGCCGCGGTGCAGCACCTCGGCCTCGCCCACCCAGATGCCGGGCTCCACGTAGGCCAGCGTCACCTGCTTGCCCGACGGTGTGGTGCGCCGAAACCGGATGGCACCGCTGGCACAGGCAAACCAGTCCTGCGCCAGATCCCCCTGCTCGACGATCATCTGGCCATGCATATAGCGCGTGATGCGGCCCAGCCGGAAGATGTCATGCCGCAGCGACGGCGTGAGCGCGGCGAACCAGCGGCCCCGGTTGATGGCCTCGCGCTCGGGCAGGCTGAGGAAGGGGCGTTGCAGGTGGTGGTCGGCCAGGGAATGGGTGGACTCTGGCAAGGCAATGGTGGCGGTGGGCATGGCGGCAGGCTGGAGTTGGGCGGGGCCGGCCTGTGCGCAGGGCCGGGCGGAAAGACGGTGAAAAGGCGCAGCATGCCAGTTTAGCGATACAGCCCGCACCGCGATGGTCCTGCACGGCACTTGCGCGACACCCCATCGCCGGGTGCCGCAGCCCTGCCTACGCTTTGGCGCTGGGGTGCGCCTTGTGCTGCCTTTGCGGCTTGCGCAGAAACGCCAGCAGCCGGCGCTCCGCCGCACTCAGGCCCCGTGGCGATGTGGTGCCGCCGATGTGATTCCACACCGCCTGCATGCCCGGCCCCGCGTCGGATGCCAGCCGCGAGCCCAGATCCAGCACGGCCGGGTGCACATACGACTTCCTGCACACGGCCGGCGTGTTGCCCAGCTGGCGCGCCACCTCGGCCAGGATGGCCTTGGCGCTGTAGCGCACGTTTTTGTCGGCCGCGCCGGAGGCGTCGGTCTGGGTGCAGGCCAGGCGTGTCAGCTCCAGCGCCTGCGTGGTGCCGTGCCAGGTGCGGAAGTCCTTGGCGGTGAAGTGATCGCCTTCGGTGCTGCTCACGCCCTGTGTGATCTCGCGCAGGTAGTCATTCACGTCGCCCGAGCCCACGGTGCGAGGGGTGCCGTCCTCATCTTCATACTGGAAGAGCTCCTGCCCCGGCAGCTGCTGGCAGTGCCGCACCACGCGGGCCACGCGGGGGTCGCTCAGCTCGGCCTCCTGCTGCACACCGCTCTTGCCGCGAAAGCGCAGCGTCAGCTGGCTGCCCTTGACCTGCACATGCCGCGTGCGCAGCGTGGTCAGGCCGTACGACTTGTTGGTAGCGGCGTACTCCTCGTTGCCCACGCGCAGGAAGGTGGTGTCCAGCAACCGGACCAGGGTGGCCAGCACCAGGGTGCGTGTCAGGGGCTGGCCGCTGCGGTGTGCCGCCAGGTCGCGCGCCACGCGGGTGCGGATGCGTGGCAGCGCGCGGCCAAAGGCCTGCATGTGCTCGAACTTGCCCTCGTCGCGCTGCTCGCGCCACTGCGGGTGGTAGCGGTACTGGCGCCGCCCGCGTGCGTCCAGTCCAGTGGCCTGCAGGTGGCCGTTGGGCAGCGGGCAGATCCAGACGTCGGTGTAGGCGGGCGGGATGGCCAGGCGCTGGATGCGGGTGATCTCGTCTGGGTCTTGGAGCCACTGGCCATCGGGCTGGCGGTAGCGAAACGCCTTAGCGCCGTTGCGCACGCGGGTGAGGCCGGGCATGGCGGGTGTGACGTACACCAGCCCACCGGGCAGCTTCTGTGGGCGCGTTGGGGGCCGGGCTGGCGCAGGCGCGCGGGGCGTTGGGGAGAGAGTGGGCATCGGGGCGAACAGGTGGTAAGGGCCAGTGCGTGGCCCCGATCACACCTGTGCCCGGGCGGTGGTAGTGTAGGTGCGCTCCGTGCGCAGGGGTGAGACAGGGACCGAATCGGTAGCCTGTTGTGCCACCATTGTGGGTAAAAAATGGATCCTGCGCTTATTGGATAAGCGCAAGTAGCTGCAAAAAATGTAGCAACCTGCTTGATCGGACCACGCTCAATCGGCCGCAGTCGGGTCCAGGGCAAAACCCACGCCGTACACCGAACGAATCCAGTCGCTGCCGTCCGCGCTGGCGGCCTTGAGCTTCTTGCGCAGGTTCTTGATGTGGCTGTCGATGGCGCGCTCGTTCACGTCCAGCGTGTCGTCGTACGCTTGGTCCAGCAGCTGCGCGCGCGAGAAGATGCGCCCGCGCTGGCGGGCCAGCACCTGCAGCAGCCGGAACTCGCGCCGCGTGAGGCCCAGTGGCGTGCCGTGCAACGTGGCCTGCCAGTGCGATTCGTCCAGCATCAGCGCCGCCACCGTGGTGGTGGCTGCCGGGGGCTCTTGCGCAGCGGCGGTTCGGCGCAGCACGGCCTTGGCGCGCGCCACCACTTCGCGCGGCGAAAAAGGCTTGCAGATGTAGTCGTCCGCGCCCAGCTCCAGGCCGATGAGCCGGTCCACTTCTTCGACGCGTGCGGTCAGCATGATGATGGGGTGCTGTGTGTGGCGGCGTGCCTGGCGCAGCACCTCCAGGCCATCCATGCCGGGCAGCATGATGTCCAGCAGCGTGAGGTCGGGCGGCGCGGCCAGCATGCTGGCGAGCGCCGCGCGGCCATCGGCCTGGTGTTCAACGGTATAGCCCGCGTGGCGCAGGTAGTCGACCACGATGGCGGCGATGTCGGGTTCGTCTTCGACGACGAGGATGCGGTGGCTCATGAGGGGTTGTCCAGCAGTGGCAGTTGCAGCGTGATGCGCAGACCGCCCAGGGGGGAGGTGTCGGCCACCAGCGTGCCGCCGTGCGCGAGCACGATGGCGCGGCAGATCGCCAGGCCCAGGCCGGAACCGCCATGGTCGCGGTTGCGCGAGGTTTCGGCGCGGTACAGGCGGTCAAAGATGCGTGGCAGCTCGTGCGCGGGCACGCCGGGCGCGCTGTCGTCCAGCTCCACCTGCAGTTGGGCGGCTCCATCGGCCGGTGGCAACAGGCGTGCCGAGAGGCGCAGCAGGCCGCCCGCATCGGTGTAGCGCAGGCTGTTTTCCAGCAGGTTCAAGAACACCTGGTGCAGTTGCTGCGCGTCGCCGCGCACCAATGGGGCGGGTATTGGGGCGGGCGTTGACACGGACGACTGCGCGGCCAGGGCGTCCAGGCCCGTGGTATCTACATCGATGGCGGCCTGCGCCAGGCGCGGGCGCATCGACGTCAGTGCTTCGGTCAGCAGCGACAGCGGGTGCACGGGCACCTGGGCCGATGGCGCGCTGGTGCCAGCGGCGTCCAGGCTGGCACGCAGGTCGCCCACCAGTTGGATCAGGCGCATCACCTGTCGGTGCAGGCGCAGCGCGGTCTTGTCGTCAAAGGGGCGCACGCCGTCCTGCACGGCTTCGATCTCGGCGCGCATGGCGGCCAGGGGGGTGCGCAGCTCGTGGGCCACGTCGCCCAGCCACTGGCGGCGCGAGGACTCGATGCTGCTCAGTTGTTCGGCCATGGTGTTGAAGGTGCGGGCCAGCTGGGCCAGTTCATCGTTGCCGTGCACAGGCACCCGGGTGTGCAGGTGGCCCTGCGCAATGCCGCGTGCGCCGGTGGCCAGGGCTTCGACCGGCGCCAGCCAGCGCCGTGCCAGCCAGCCCGACAGCAGCAGTGCCAGCGCCAGGCCGGCCAGGCCTGTCCACGCCACGAAGCCCAGGTGTTGCGCCAGAAAGGCCTGGTCGGCATCGCTGCGCACGCCCTGCGGGGGGGCCAGCACCAGCTGGCCGATGGTCTGGCCATCGGCACCGGTCAGGGCTAGGCGCGCGCTGCCGGGCTGGGGCGTGGCACCTGCCACCAGGTTTTGCTGTGCATCCACCAGGCCCAGGCGGGGGAACAGGTCATCGGGGTGGCGTTGTGGGCCACCCGCGCTGCGCTCGCCCGGGGGCGGGCCGCCGTCGGGGGGCGGTGGCGGGGGCTGCTGCATGCTGCGGTCCACTGCCGGGTTGCCGTTCGCCAGTTCGGGGGGCATGCCGGGCGGACCGCTCCGGTCGGTGGGCGGGGGGCCTTCAGCGCTCTGGGCGCCTGAGCGGCGCAGGCTTGCCCCTGGGTGGCTGAGCTGGCCCCAGAGGCGGGGCTGGTTGCGCAGGGTGTCCCAGCCGCCCGTCTGCGTGTGGTGGGCCTGCAGGCGCTCGGCCAGCCAGCCCATGCGGGCCAGTTCGATCTCTGCCACATACGGCCCCAGGCCCCGCTGCAGACCCAGGCGCGAAAAGCCCGCAAAAATCAGCAGCAAGGCCACCAGCAGGGCGGCCAGGGCGATGAAGGCTTTGCGGTGCAGGGTCAGGTGGGGCATCGATGGGGGCGCAGGTGTCGTCAGCGGGCGGGGGGCGGGCCGCCTGCTCCGCCGGGGCCGCCAGGCCCGCCTGCGGGCATGGCCACCAGGGTGCCGCCCATTGTGCGGCATGTGCCTGCGAGCGATTTGCCATCGGGCATGGTCAACGTCACGCTGGCGCCTTCGGTCTTGCCCTTGCAGGCGGCATAGGCCTCGGGCGGCGGCGCGGGTGGGTCCTGCCGTCCTTGGGATTGCGCCAGCACGGGGGTGGCGGATATTGCAGCCAGCATGGTCGTGAGCGCCACGCGGGCCAGCCAGCAGGGACGAAGAGAGTGCATAGGCATGGTGTTTTTTCTTTCAGTGTTGTGGAGAAAGGAGTTCAGCGAGTCAGCGCCAGCACGTGCTGCCGGCGCGGCGCGTGTGAGGGCGCAGTGCATTAAGGAAAGCGTTTGACGGGTGGGGCACGCCGTCAGAAACCGGCGCCGCCCAGGCCAGCGCACCCGTGGAACCGGCTTTGCCGGGCCACCGGGTGCGTCCCCCTCCGGGGGAAGGCGCCAAAGGCGACTCAGGGGGACTTTCAGTCAAGCAGCGATCGAGATCGTGATGTTGGCCGAGTACCCGCCGCCGCTGTTGGCCTGCATGGTGGTCATTTCCAGCGTGGTGCCGTCGCTGAAGACGTTGTCCGTGGCAAACGACATGGAGGCCAGGTTGCGCACGCTGGCGCTGTAGCCCGAATTGGCGCTGTAGATGGTGCTGAGCAAGGCCGTGGGGAAGGCCAGTTGCGTGGTCTTGATCTTGTTGCTCGCGTTGCTGGCTGCGGCCAGGCTTCGGTACACCTCCAGGTGCATGTGTGGCATGCGGCCCGCGTAGCAGCCGGGCACGACGGTGGTGAAGGTGACGGTGCCGTTCGCATCGGTGGCCTGCACGCCGCGCAGGTAGTTGTCGGCGATGTTGCTGGAGCTGTACACGGAATAGTTGCCGTCCTGCGTGCAATGCCACAGGTAGATGGCGTAGCCGGACAGCGCGGCGCAGCTCGCGTTGGTATTGGTCAGCGTGATCGTGATGGTGAACGGCACGCCGCTGACCTGCGTGGACGAACCGATGGAGCTGCGGATGTCCGAGCGCACGATGCCGCTGAGCGCCAGCACGTTGTAGGTGTTGTTGCTGGCATTGGAGCCATCGGCAGGGTAGGGGCCGGCGGTTTCCTCGGGGACGACCGAGCAGGTGGTTGTGGTGCCGGTACCCGTGCCGCTACCTGTTCCCGTGCCGCTACCTGTTCCCGTGCCGGTGCTGGTATCAGTGGTGTCGGTGGTGTCTGTGTCGCTGCCCCCACCCCCGCAGCCCAACAGGGTGGCCATGCCCAGCGAGCCCAGGGCGTTCAGGGCAAAGCGGCGGTTGGAGGGCGTCTGCGCGGCGGCGGCAAAGGGGGCGACGGTGGCTTGGGCGGCGGTGGTGCGGTCCATGGATTTCTCCTGCAAGTGGGGTATGGCCTGCACTGTGCCGCCCGATTGGGGAGAAATTTGGGAGCAAAAACGGTCCGATTGATTGCTATGATTTATATAGCTTTAAAAGCCCGGTCGTAAAGCGGCAGAGCGCTTTTTATTGAGAAGGCGGGATCCGAGCGCCCGCCTTGGTCAAGGCTTTACCTGGCGATCCCTGTGGCTTCGTGCCGGCAGCTGAAAGACCGGTCGCTGCGCGCAATGTCGTCGCTGCCGCACTGCCATTTGTGGATGTCCGTCTGCTGTTTGCGGGTGCGCAGCACCGGGGTGTAGACCAGGTGCTTGCCAGCCAGCGCCATGTCGCCTGTGCTGTCGGCAATGGTCAGCCGCACCACGCCATTGGCTGGATCGATGGCCATGGCCTGGAAACCTGCGGGAAGCTGCCCGGGCCGGCCCAGACCCACGGTGGCTGCGCTGGTGGGGAAGGCGCCCGTGCTCTGGTAGTGGTTCTCGACCAGCCGCAGCACGGTGCGCGCCGCGCCGTCCAGCTGGCGCACCGTTTCGCGGCGGGGATTGGCGGGCTCGTCGCCCTGGTTCCACAGCACCACGGCCACCATGGTGGCAAAGCTGAAGGCGGCCGTGCCCGCCAGCATGACCAGTCCCTTGAGGACCCAGCCGGGGCCACGGACCAAGGCCACGGCCTTCTGGATGGCGGTGTCGCTGGCACGGCGGGACACCACGAAGGTGCCGGTCATCGAACTGTGCAGGCCCCGCTCGCCAAACAGGGCGGTCAGCAAACGGTGCAGCAGGAAGGGCACCGCCAGAGTCAGCCCCAGGGTGAGCGAATACTTCAGAAAATGCCGCAGCACGGACCGCACGAGGCCCGGGCGCTCGCCCGAGCGGGTGACCACGCGCTGGCCCAGCAGCCGCTTGCCGGCAGAGCCCTGGCCCAGCGCGTCCATCAGCGCCGGGATGAACAGGCCCAGGATGCCCAGCGCCAGCGCCACCGGGTAGGTGGTGGCGGGCGCGCTGTCAAAGGCCGGACGGGCAAACACCCAGGCCAGAACCAACGCCATCGGGATGGCCACCATGGTCACCCCATCGATCAGCGTGGCGCCCAGGCGTGCCATGGTGCCCGGGAACACATCTTCGAGCTGCAGGTTCGTCTGGGTTTGCGGGGGCTTGTCAGGGGCTGATGCTGCTGCCTGCCCGCCGGCCACGGCCAGCGGCGCCTGGCAGCTGAAGCAGTGTGTGTAGGAGGCAGGGTTCTGCCAGTTGCAAAGGGGGCATTGCATGGTGGGTGCGCAGCAAAAGGGATAAAGGGTGAAGGGGGCGAAAAAGGGTGAAAGGGGAAATGTAAAAGAGGCCGCTCTGGGCGGCCTCTTTTATGGGGGGTGGGTCGTGTCAGTGGCGCGCGGGGGGCGCGGAGTGCGACATCAGGCGGTCCGTCAACGCAATGGCCAGTGCGCTCAGCAGGAACACCACGTGGATGATGGTCTGCCACATCAGCACCTTGATGTCATAGTTGGCGGCGTTGATGAAGGTCTTGAGCAGGTGGATCGAGCTGATGCCGATGATGGCGGTGGCCAGCTTGACCTTGAGCACGGAGGCGTTCACGTGGCTCAGCCATTCGGGCTGGTCGGGGTGGTCTTCCAGGTGCAGGCGCGAGACAAAGGTCTCATAGCCGCCCACGATCACCATGATCAGCAGGTTGGAGATCATCACCACGTCGATCAGCGCCAGCACCACCAGCATGATGATGGTCTCGTTGAGCGCGGTCACCTCGAAGTCGCTCTTGTAGCCGATGCTCGACACCAGTTGCTTGAGCGCCGCCGTGTTGCCGAAAGCGGCCTCGATCAGGTGCACCAGCTCCACCCAGAAGTGAAACACATACACCGCCTGCGCCAGGATCAGGCCCAGGTACAGGGGCAGCTGCAGCCACCGGCTGGCAAAAATCAGCGAGGGCAGGGGGCGCATGGGCGAGGGAGTGGCGGGGTTTTTGGGGAGGGACATGGAATGTAGGGTGGGTCTTGGGTCGCGCGATTTTAGGGGTGCCGCGTGACACCCCTCGCGCGCAAGTGCTTTCCTGTGCAGGGGCAGGTTGCCGATTCTGTAAGCTTCGTGCCAGTCAGTGGCTTGTAAGTGCCGCGCCCGACAGTACCGCCCAATTCCAATTCCATCAGACCCAGGAGACAACACCATGAGTGCGCCCACATCTGCCATCGAGTCCGTATTGGTTGAGAACCGCGTGTTCCCGCCCGCCGATGCGGTCGTCAAGGCCGCCCGCGTGTCAGGCATGGCGGGCTACGACGCGCTGTGTGCCGAGGCCGACAAGGACTTCGAAGGCTTTTGGGCGCGCCTGGCCCGTGAGAACGTACAGTGGACCAAGCCGTTCACGCGCACGCTGGACGAATCCAACGCGCCGTTCTACCAGTGGTTTGCCGACGGCGAGCTCAACGCCTCGGCCAACTGCCTGGACCGCCACATCGGTACGCCCACCGAGAACAAGGCCGCCATCATCTTCGAGGCCGACGATGGCACGGTCACCAAGATCACCTACAAAGAACTGCTGGCCCGCGTGAGCCAGTTTGCCAATGCGCTCAAGGCCCATGGCGTGGCCAAGGGCGACCGCGTGCTGATCTACATGCCCATGACGATCGAAGGCGTGGTGGCGATGCAGGCCTGCGCCCGCATTGGCGCCACGCACAGCGTGGTGTTTGGTGGCTTCAGTGCCAAGGCGGTGCACGAGCGCATCATCGACGCGGGTGCCGTGGCCGTCATAACGGCCAACTACCAGATGCGTGGCGGCAAGGAGCTGCCGCTCAAGGCCATCATCGATGAAGCCCTGGCGACGGGCGGCTGCGACACCCTGCGCCACGTGTTTGTCTATGAACGCACACCCACGGCCTGCAACATGGTGGCAGGGCGCGACAAGACCTTTACCGAGGCACTGGCAGGCCAGAGCACCGACTGCCCGCCCGTGGCAGTGGGGGCAGAGCACCCCCTGTTCATCCTGTACACCAGTGGATCCACCGGCAAGCCCAAGGGTGTGCAGCACAGCACCGGGGGCTACCTGCTGTGGGCCAAGCTCACCATGGACTGGACGTTTGACCTGCGCCCTGACGACGTGTTCTGGTGCACGGCCGACATCGGCTGGATCACAGGGCATACCTATGTGGCCTACGGCCCGCTGGCGGCGGGTGCCACGCAGATCGTGTTTGAAGGCATTCCGACCTTCCCGAACGCAGGCCGCTTCTGGCAGATGATCGAACGGCACCAGTGCACGATCTTCTACACCGCGCCCACCGCCATCCGCTCGCTCATCAAGGCCGCCGAGGCCGACGCCGCCGTGCACCCCGCACGTTCCGACCTGTCGAGCCTGCGCATCCTGGGCAGCGTGGGCGAGCCCATCAACCCCGAAGCCTGGATGTGGTACCACAAGAACGTGGGCGGCGAGCGCTGCCCCATCGTGGATACCTTCTGGCAGACCGAAACGGGTGGCCATGTCATCACGCCGCTGCCCGGTGCCACCCCGCTGGTTCCTGGCAGCTGCACGCTGCCATTGCCTGGCATCACCGCTGCCATCGTCGATGAAACGGGCAACGACGTGGCCAATGGTGCGGGCGGCATCCTGGTCATCAAGCGCCCGTGGCCCAGCATGATCCGCACCATCTGGAACGACCCTGAGCGCTTCAAGAAGAGCTACTTCCCCGAAGAACTCAAGGGCTACTACCTGGCGGGGGATGGCGCGGTGCGCAGTACGGACCGTGGCTATTTCCGTATCACGGGCCGCATCGACGACGTGCTGAACGTGTCGGGCCATCGCATGGGCACGATGGAGATCGAATCCGCCCTGGTTTCCAAGACCGACCTCGTGGCCGAGGCCGCCGTGGTGGGCCGTCCGGACGATGTGACGGGCGAAGCTATCTGCGCCTTTGTGGTGCTCAAGCGCTCGCGCCCCACGGGCGAAGAGGCCAAGCAGATCGCCAACGAACTGCGCAACTGGGTCGCCAAGGAAATCGGCCCCATCGCCAAGCCCAAGGACATCCGCTTTGGCGACAACCTGCCCAAGACCCGCAGTGGCAAGATCATGCGCCGGTTGCTGCGCAGCATTGCCAAGGGTGAGGCGATCACGCAGGACACGAGCACGTTGGAGAATCCTGCAATCCTGGATCAATTGGCCCAGACCAACTGATCCAGGAAGGCGCCGTTCATACGGCGCCTGCGCGCAGCGCTTGCCGGACTCGGGAACACTCATACCGCGCTTTGTCAAAGCCGAGCTAGGTGGACGCCCCGAAGCCACCTCCTTGCACAGCCTCACTGTAGGACGCCGCCTGAAATCAACCTCCTGCGGGCCGTAGCGGCTTCTGCATGCGTTACAACGGGGCATGGCGCTTGCGGATCTTCGCCTGGGCGCTGCCTACCGGAGGTTTCCATGCATCTGCGTTCCATTGTTCTTTTGGTGACGGTCGTAGCCATCGCTGCGCTGGCCGCGCTCAACTGGCCCACCCTCGCCGCGCCGTCCCTGGTGTCGCTGGGGATTGTGGTGTTTGAGGCTCCTCTGGGGCTCATCATGCTGGCCCTCACCGCGCTGCTGGGGATCTTTTTTGTTGCCTATGTCTTGTCGCTCCAGGGCTCCGTGCTCATGGAAACGCGCCGGCATACCAAGGAAATGCAGGTTCAGCGCGAACTTGCGGACAAGGCCGAAGCCTCGCGTTTCACGGAGTTGCGGGCTTTTCTGGATGTGCAGCACCAGCAGGCGCATGCCACCGTGTTGGCTCGGCTGGACGAATTGGAGGCACGCCTGGCAGCACGCGCCACCGAATCTGACAACTCCACTGCCGCATATGTGGGACAGCTGGAGCACCAGTTGCGCACGCGTGGCCTGGAGTCTGCACCGGTCGCTTCACGGGTTTGAGCGGAAGATCCGCCAGGTTTTTCCACGTTCGGGTTGTGGGACTTGCCTGGAGTGCGAAAACAAAAATAGAAGTCCCAGAAACACCAAAAGCCGCACCACGGGGCGTGGCACGGCCTTCAACAAGGGGCATACAACCCTAGGGGTGACGAGCGGTAAATTACTTCTGCGTCAGTACCCAGGCAGCCAGCTTCTTGGCTTCTGCATCGTTGACCTGCGCATTCGCAGGCATCGGAACCGGGCCCCACACGCCGGCACCGCCCTTGACGATCTTGGCGGCCAGCTTGTCCACTGCGTCCTTCTGGCCGGCGTACTTGGCCGCGACGTCCTTGTAGGAGGGGCCCACCAGCTTCTTGTCGACGGCATGGCAAGCCATGCAATTCTTCGAGGTTGCCAGGGCCAGATCGGCCATGGCAGGGGCGGCAACCGACAGCGTCATGGCAAGGGTGATCAGGGTACGCTTCATGGTGGGATTTCCTGTGGTTGGGTTACAGTTCTTTTAATGGAATTGTAGTGGCTTGGGTTGACAGGCATTTGTCCGCCGTCAACCGGGCGTTGTCAGCTTTTTCTGGAGATCGCGATGTACCTGCTGGGTCTTTCATTGTTGCTTCTGGCATTGAAGTATTTCGAGATCGGACCTGTGGCCGCCTGGTCCTGGTGGTGGGTGCTGGCGCCTTTTGGTGCCACGGCCCTATGGTGGGTTTGGGCTGATTCCACCGGATATACGAAGCGTAAAGCCATGGAAAAGATGGAGCAGCGCAAGCAGGACCGGATCAACAAAAACAAGGAAGCCCTGGGCATCCGTCCGCGCAAGCCACGCTGACACCAACACTCTGCAGCCTCTGGCCTTTGCTTTCCTGCGCGGAGAGCAGGCATTCCAAGGTTGCGCTACAGAAAAGAGCCCATCATCGTTGCACATGGCAAGACAGCCGTCATCACTGGTGTAACCGGACAGGACGGTGCCTATTTGGCAGAGTTTCTGTTGAAGAAGGGGTACCAAGTCGTGGGAACCCATCGTCGGACCAGCAGTGTGAATACCTGGCGCCTTCACGAGCTGGGCGTGCTGGGACATCCCAATTTGCTACTGGTCGATTTTGACCTGACGGACCCGGGCTCTGCCATCGCGCTCCTGCAGAAATTCCATCCTGATGAGTTGTACAACCTGGCGGCTCAGAGCTTTGTGGGTGCCAGTTTCGACGCTCCCACCACCACGGCGCTGGTCAATGGCCAGGGTGCATTGAATCTCCTGGAAGCCATCCGGCTGGTAGATCCCCGCATACGCTATTACCAGGCCAGTTCCTCAGAGATGTTCGGCGGCGTGGAGCAAGCGCCACAGTGCGAGTCCACACCCTTTTGCCCGCGCAGCCCGTATGCAGTCTCCAAGCTGTTTGCCCACTGGATGACTATCAACTACCGGGAGGCGTACGGAATGTATGCCGTCAGCGGCATTCTTTTTAATCATGAAAGCCCCCTTCGGGGCAGCGAATTTGTGACACGCAAGATATCGAGTGCCGTGGCTCGCATGGCCCACGGTGAAAGGGATGTGCTCGAACTGGGCAATCTGGACGCGCGCCGCGACTGGGGTTTTGCGGCTGAGTACGTGGAAGGCATGTGGCAGATGATGCAGGCCGAGCAACCAGGTACCTATGTTTTGGCAACGGGCCGCCAGCATACCGTGCGCGATTTTGTGCGCATGGCGTTCTCGGTCACCGGAATATCCCTGGAGTTTGTGGGCACCGCTGCGTCGGAGGTAGCCGTCGACGTGGGTACTGGTCGCGTCGTGGCGAGCGTTGATCCCAGCTTCTTCCGCCCTGCAGAGGTGGATCTCCTGGTCGGCGACGCTTCCCGGGCCAGGGTGGAGTTGGGTTGGGAGGCGCACACCACTGTGGAGCAGATCTGTCGAATGATGGTTGAAGCCGACTTGCGGCGCACTTATCCCGGGGCCCGATGATGGTAAACGACTGTTCGTTGTGGCGGCTAGCGCGCGAGGTCGTCCGATGAGGGTGGCTTTTGGGGTCAGCGTTCTTGCGCGGTCCGTCCAGCAAGGTGGGGTGGATGGTATTGGCACTTACACCCGGGAGCTGATGGCAGCCATGCCGCCGTCAGCGCAGCTGCAGCCGTATCTGTTCGATGCACCGGCGAGCTTGTGGGAGGGGGCGACCCCCGCGATCTCCTTTGGGCCTTTCGCGCGGCAGGCCCTGGCTGCCACGCTGCCGGGCATGGACTTTGGCGGAGTTCGCCGCGCGCTCTGTCCCGGGATTGATGTGGTTCATGCGACCGACCATCTGGTGCCCCGCTTGCGTGGCACGCCAGTGGTGGCGACAATTTTCGATGCGATCCCGCTGTCCCACCCCGAGTGGGTCCGATACCGATTCAAGGGCCTGAAAAACGAATTGTGGCGGCGCACCGCGTTCTGGGCGCAGCACGTCATCACGATTTCCGACTATTCCCGCCAGCAGATCGCTATGCATTTCCGCATTCCCGAGGAGCGGATCACCGCCATTCCGCTAGGGGTGGGGGCACGGTGGTTTGCACCGGTGGACGACGCCTTGGGAGAGGCCGTACGGTTGCGGCATGCGTTGCCGGATCGGTATTTTGTGAGTGTCGGCACCCTGCAGCCACGCAAAAATATCGGCCGTCTGCTTTTGGCCCATGCGAGCCTGCCCGAACACCTGCAGCGCGAGTGCCCCTTGATTGTGGTTGGCAAGCCGGGCTGGGGGTGCGAGGACGTCATCGCGCAGTTCACAGGGGGAGCGCTCAAGCATGTCCGCTGGTTGCGGCATTTGCCGGATGACGAACTTCAGGTGGTCATCAAGCGTGCGACGGCCCTGGTGTTCCCGTCGCTCCACGAGGGATTCGGATTGCCGGTGCTGGAAGCCTTTGCGGCGGGTGTGCCCGTGGTGGCATCCAATACGACCTCTATCCCGGAGGTGGCGGGCGACGCGGCCTTGTTGATTGATCCTCTTCGCGTCGACGAGCTTTCGGATGCGATGCGCCGCATCGCCGAGAACCCCGAGTTGGCAAGCCAGCTGGTCGTGCGTGGATGTGATCGCGTGCGCGCGTTCACCTGGCAAGCGTGCGCAGAAAAAACCCTCCGCGTCTACGAGTCGATGGCTTGAGTTTCTCGTGATGACACCTTCAACCACCCCCCCCCCCGTATCTGCGCGCCAGAGGCAAGTGCAATTGCTGGGGCTTGATATCTGGAGCGCCATGGTGGCGTGGCGCTTCTGGTGTTTCATGGGTTGGAACGATGTTGCCAAGCAGTATCGGCGGACCTTTCTGGGGCCTGTGTGGATTACGCTGCACACGGCCGTGTTCATCGTTGCGTTTGGCCTGATTGGTGCGCAGCTGTTCAAGTATCCGGCCGAATGGTACCTGCCGTATTTTTGTGCTGGGCATGTGCTGTTCGGGTACTTCAGTGCCCTGATCAATGAGGGCTGTTTGACCTATATCGGCTCGGATGCGTTCCTGAAGCAGACGCCTTATCCCAAGATGGCATTTGTTTTTCGCACCGTGTTCCGATGTTCCATCTTGATGCTGCACAGCGCGGTGATTGTGCTGGCCGTGTTGTTGTGGGCGGGGCGGCTGGGGGCGGTGCAGTGGGGGGCGCTGCTGGCTGCAACTGCACTGACGCTGCTTGCGGCCAGTCTGGTGGTTGCCATCCTTGGTGGGCTGGCGGCCCGCTTCCGTGACGTGACGGTGGCCCTGGGCAGCCTGATGCAGGTCAGTTTTTTTGTGACACCCGTGCTGTGGGTTCCTGACCAGTTGACCGAGCGTGCCCAGTGGGTGGTGCACCTGAATCCGTTGGCGCTTTTCCTGGAACTGATGCGCAGCCCCTTGTTGGGAACCGTCCCGGGCCTGCACACATGGGGCGCTGCGGTGGGCGTGGTCTTGCTGCTGGCGTTGGTTTTTTTCTGGCAGTACGTGGCGATCCGGCGGCGGATTGTGTACTGGTTATAGGCGCAGAGCCCCTCGGTATCGCAAGATGGTCCATATCCAGTTGACGGGCGTGTCAATCGACTTCCCCGTTTTTACAACCCGGTCCCGGGGGCTGCTGAACACTGTGCTGGGGCTCCCCCAGCGCGACAAGGCTCGCGTGGAGGCCAGCGGCTTGCGGCAGGTCAGCGTGCATGCGTTGCGCGATGTGAGCCTTGTGCTTCGCCCAGGAGACCGCATTGGCTTGATCGGCTCCAACGGGGCCGGAAAAACCACGCTGCTGCGTGTGCTTTCCGGAGTTTACGAACCCACGCAAGGTGAATTGTCCTTTCGTGGCCGGGTTGCCGCCCTCACGGACATCATGCTGGGCATGGACGTCGATGCCACCGGCTACGACAACATCATCATGCGCGGCATTGTGATGGGGCTGACGCGCAGGCAGGCGATGGGTCTTATTCCCTCGGTGGAGGCATTCACCCAGCTTGGCGAACACCTTCAGCTACCGGTCCGGACTTATTCCCAGGGCATGCTGCTGCGCCTGGCATTCGCGGTGTCCACAAGCGTCGTTCCCGATATCCTGCTCATGGATGAAATGATTGGCGCCGGTGACGCAAAGTTTTTCAGCCAGGCCAAGGAACGCATCAACGGGCTGATCGAACAGGTCTCCATTCTGGTGCTTGCGTCCCACAACGAAGTCATTCTCAAGAGCTTTTGCAACCGCGCGCTGGTCCTGAAGGATGGATGTGTGGTGATGGATGGAAGTGTGGAGGATGCGTTGGCGTTTCATAACGCCCAGCAAGGAGTCTCTCCGTGAGACTGGCATGTATCGGTCCAGCAGAAGTGTTGAACTCCATCGCATCGATGGGGCGCACTGAGGATGTGAGTTGGTCACCCGACGGGCGCCGTGTTGCCCTTGCCGCCATCACGCTGGACAAGGTGCTGATTGTCGGGGTGGACTGCCAGTTCGAAAATGGACAGAAGGTGCTGTACCTGACGGATACCGTGGAGGTTGCCTCCACCAGTCTCCGGCGCCCCCATGGCCTGTGCTGGATCAGTAACAGCATCGTCGCGGTCGCCAGTCGGGAGGGCAATGTATCGCTGTTCGACATTCCCCGCGCAGATCGGCTGACCTCTGTGTGTGACCTTCAACCCCGGTCCGTCATCAGCAAGCGTGAGACAGAACTCCTGAGCACCCCGGGAAGCCTGTGTGCACGGGATCTGGGCGCGGGACTGCATGAGCTTTGGGTGTGCAACGGCTTTTCCCACTATGTCACCCATCACCTGTTGAACACGGCGGCCGGCTTTTCCCACCTTGATGCACAGCTCCTCATGCAGCAGGGGCTGGAGGTTCCGGACGGTGTGGCGCTGGACGCCAGTGCGGACTGGGTGGCGGTGAGCAACCACGACCGCCACCTTGTAGCGCTTTATCGCAACGATGAATTCCTCGCGCCGGGCAACGAGCCCGCGGCAGAACTGCGTGGAATCAGCTATCCCCATGGGCTGTGTTTTCTGTCGGGGGGCCGCATCTTGTTGGTGGCGGACGCGGGCGCTCCCCACGTGGCGGTGTTTCACCGCGCTGCTTCGGGGTGGAAAAACCTGGCCCAGCCGAACGCCGTGATCCGCGTGCTGGACGATGACGTGTTCGAGCAGGGGCATCACAACCCGCGCGAAGGTGGGCCCAAGGGCATCGACGTGCATGAACCTTGGGGCCTGCTGGTCACTACCTGCGCGGAGCAGCCCCTGGCCTTTTTCGATGTCGATGAACTCATGGCGCAGGCCAAGGCCGTTGCACCAGAAGAAGCGATGCAAACGGGCTCACCTGGTACGTCGCCCGCAGACCGTACACGGGTTACCGTACTACGTCTTGCGCGCGATGTGGTGGCACGCGAAGCAGCCGTGACGGCCGCCGTGAGAAAAGAAATGGGCTTGATGCGTGCGAGCTGGTCCTGGCGGGTGACAGCGCCCTTGAGGACTTTGGCAGACGGTTGGATCCGGTGGTGGTCCAGGCGGCGCAAGGGTTAGGGCGGGATTCGCAGGAGGGGACGGAGCGCTGATGTACTTGGCAGGCGGGGTGTCGGAGGCAATGAGGCGTGCCAATGTGAGGTCATGACCCGTCCTGAATTAAGTTGACACCAGGGACGGTGATTCAAGCTGGCGAATGCCGACCAAGGACGCCCGATGCACCACATCGGGCGTTTGCATTTTCAACGATAGATGCGGCCGCTCGGCGTTGTAGATCTGGACCGACTGGCGCACCATGTGCCGGGCCTGCTCCAGATCGGCAGGCCGCTGCAGTAGCAACTCGCCCTTGAGGATGCCGTTGACCCGCTCGGCCAGCGCGTTCTGGTAGCAGTCGTAGCCGTCGGTCATCGAGCATTGCAGCCCGTGCCGCTGGTGGATGGCCTGGTAGTAGCTTGAGCAGTACTGGATGCCCCGATCCGAGTGATGCACCAGGCGTTGATTGCTTTGACGCGCGCGCAAGGCCATCTTCAGGGCCTGGGCTACCGGCTCGGTTTGCAGGCTGTCATGTACATGCCAGCCCACAATCTTGCGCGAGTAGGCATCGGTCACCAGGCTCAGGTAGACGAACTTGTCGGCCGTGGGCAAGTAGGTGATATCAGCCACCCATACCTGCTCGCTGGCCGTCGCCTGCATCTGCTGCTCCCCCGCCTTGAGCAAATCCGGATGGCGGCGAAACCGGTGATGGCTGTCGGTGGTCTTGTGATACGCCCGCCTGGGGGGCACCAGCATCTGCGCGTTGCGCAGCACGTCAAACAGCGCATCGCGCCCCAGACCGATCCCCTGGTGCGCCAGCTGCTCGCGCATCACATGGTGCAGCTTGCGCGTTCCCAGCCGCGGCTGGCGAATGCGCCGATCGCGAACCAACTCCACCACCGCCTGGGCTCGGCTCTCGCGCTGGGCGTGGCGCTGCTGGTCCTGGTAGTACGCCTGGCGGCTGTGCCCCATATAACGGCAAGCCCTCGCTACGCTCAGCCCTTGGACGAGCCGCTGCGCGAGGACTTGCCCAAAGGCTTTTTTACGACGCGCACCCCATAGTCCTTCTTCAGAACGTCGAGTACCGCTTCGAACAGTTGTGCCTTTTGCTGGGCCTGCTGCAGTTGCACTTGCAGGGCCTTGATCTGTTGCTCTGGCGTCAGCGGCATGGGGGTCTTGTTTCGGGGCATGGCCGCACATGATGCCGCGCGCCCCCACCCCTGGCGACCGTGCTTGCGCAGCCATACCAGCACCGTCGAGCGACCCTGAATCCCGTAGCGCACCTGCGCCTGCTTGTAGGTCAACTCGCCTTTTTCTACCTGTTCGACCACCGCCAGCTTAAAAGCCAGCGTGTAGTCCCTCTGCGTTCGCTTCGTGCCTGATTCCATGAGACCTGCCTTTTACTTCTAGAAAAGGTGTCAATCTCTGGCAGGACGGGTCATCACTCAGAAAAAAGCCCACCGGGGACGGTGGGCTTTTTCTTTTCTTGGTGCTGGATTTCAATAGGCGTCCAGCACCGCACCCTTGCTCGCGCTCGATGCGTTGAAGGCGAACTTGGCCTGCACGCCGCGGGTGTAGCGCGGGGCGGGGGCAGTCCAGCCGGCACGGCGCTTGGCGATCTCTTCTTCGGGCACGTTCAGTTCCAGCAGCAGCTGGCGCGCGTCGATGGTGATGCTGTCGCCTTCGTTGACGAAGGCAATGGTGCCGCCGGCAGCCGCTTCGGGCGCCACGTGGCCGACCACCATGCCCCAGGTGCCGCCGGAGAAGCGGCCATCGGTGATCAGGCCCACGCTTTCGCCCAGCCCGGCGCCGATCAGCGCGCCGGTCGGGGCCAGCATCTCGGGCATGCCGGGGCCGCCCTTGGGGCCCAGGTAGCGCAGCACCATCACGTCGCCGGCCTTGATCTTGCCGGCCAGGATGGCTTCGAGCGCCGATTGCTCGTCGTCGAACACGCGGGCCGGGCCGGTGATCACGGGGTTCTTCAGGCCGGTGATCTTGGCCACGGCGCCTTCGGGGCTGAGGTTACCCTTCAAGATGGCCAGGTGGCCCTGCGCGTACATGGGGTTGTCGATGTTGCGGATCACGTCCTGGTCGGCGCGGGGCACGTCAGGCACGTCCTTGAGCACTTCGGCAATGGTCTTGCCGCTGATGGTGATGCAGTCGCCGTGCAGCAGGCCGGCCTTGAGCAGCACCTTCATCACTTGCGGAATGCCGCCTGCGCGGTGCAGGTCCACGGCCAGGTACTTGCCGCTGGGCTTGAGGTCGCACAGCACGGGGGTCTGCTTGCGGATGCGCTCGAAGTCGTCGATGTCCCATTCCACGCCCGCGGTGTGGGCGATGGCCAGGAAGTGCAGCACGGCGTTGGTGGAGCCGCCCGTGGCCATGATCACGGCCACGGCGTTCTCGATGGCCTTCTTGGTCACGATGTCGCGCGGCTTCAGGTCCATCTTGATGGCCTCGATCAGCACCTTGGCCGATTCCTTGGCCGAGTTCATCTTCTCGTCGTGCGGGTTGGCCATGGTGGACGAATACGGCAGGCTGATGCCCAGGGCCTCGAAGGCGCTGGACATGGTGTTGGCGGTGTACATGCCGCCGCACGAGCCGGTGCCGGGGATGGCGCGCTTTTCGATCTCCTTGAGGTCGAAGTCGCTGAGCTTGCCGGCGGCGTTTTCGCCCACGGCCTCGAACACGCTCACGATGTTCAGGTCCTTGTCCTGGTAGCGGCCCGGCAGGATGGTGCCGCCGTACACATAGATGGCGGGCACGTTGGCGCGCAGCATGCCCATCAGGCCGCCGGGCATGTTCTTGTCGCAGCCGCCAACAACCAGCACGCCGTCCATCCACTGGCCGCCGACGCAGGTTTCGATGCAATCGCTGATGACTTCGCGGCTCACCAGGCTGTACTTCATGCCTTCGGTGCCCATGGCCATGCCGTCCGAGATGGTGGGCGTGCCGAACACCTGGGCGTTGCCGCCCGCTTCCTCGATGCCGGCGATGGCCGCGTCGGCCAGCTTCTGCAGGCCGCTGTTGCACGGGGTGATGGTGCTGTGGCCGTTGGCCACGCCGACCATGGGTTTGACGAAGTCGCCTTCCTCGTAGCCCATGGCGTAGTACATGGAGCGGTTGGGCGCACGCGACTTGCCTTGCGTGATGTTGGCGCTGCGGTGGTTGATGGGCTGGATCGGGATGGTCTTGCTGTCTGCCATGGCTGATTTCCTGGTGGGGGACTCGTTGTAATGGATGGGGCACTCCTGCGGCCAGGGTGTCCAACGCTCTCGGGGTGCAAGTATGCGGCGTTTGCCGCTGCGTTTCCAATCCCTTTCACCTGCTCGATTAATATGTAAAACGTATCACAGGCACATCATCGCCATGAAAGAAACCCTCATCGACGTCCGCGCCTGGCGCCAGTTCGTGGCCGTGGCCGAAGAACTGCACTTCGGCCGCGCCGCCATCCGCCTGCACATGACGCAGCCGCCGCTGACCCAGGCGATTGCGCAGATGGAGCGCTCGCTGGGCGTGGTGCTGTTCGACCGCACGCGCCGGCGCGTGGCGCTGACCCCGGCGGGCGAAGCCCTGCTGCCCGACGTGCGCGACTTTCTGGAACGCGCGCAGGCGCTGCCTGTGCGGGCCCGCGCCGCGGCGGCGGGCGAGGTGGGGCGGGTGCGGCTGGCGTTTGTCTCCACCATCGGCTTCGAGCGGCTGCCCGAGTGGGTGCGCGACTTTCGTGTGCTGTGCCCGCAGGTGGCGCTGGAGCTGGTGGAGGCCACGGGCGACGTGCAGCGCGCGCTCTTTGCGCGCGGCGAGCTCGATGCCGGGCTGGTGCTGCATTCGCCCGGTGCGGCGCCGCCCGAGCTGGCGCGCCTGGCCGTGGGCGAGGAGCCGCTGGTGCTGGCGCTACCGGTCAGTCACCCTTTGGCGCTGGCGCCACGCCTGGATCTGCCCGATGTGCTGGCAGAGCCCCTGGTGATCTTTCCGCGCCGCATCGTCCCCTCGTTGCATGACGCTATCTTCGCGCTGTACCACGCGGCCGGCCGCGTGCCCGTGGTGGCGCAGGAGGCCATCCAGATGCAGACTATCGTCAACCTGGTGTGGGGCGGCCTGGGCGTGGCCTGGGTGCCCGAGAGCGTGACCCAGTTCCGCCGCGAGGGCGTGGTCTACCGCGCGGCCGATGCCTTCGGGCCTGCTGTTGCCGCCAGGGCGAAGGCCAGGGCCGCAAAACCCGCTGGCGCGCCGCTGCTGCCCGTGTGCGAGACCAGCCTGGTGTGGCCCGCCGCGCTCGACAACCCGGCGCTGGCCCGGTTCATCGACTTCGTGCGTGAGCGCTCGAAGACCGCTTAGCCTGCTGCGACCGGCGCCGCGCGCCCGCGCACGAAGAGCAGGCCCGCGGCAATGGCCAGCAGCGGCAGCGCCACGGCGTTGATGGCGGTCCAGCCCACGCCGGTGAGCAGCGCGCCCGAGGCAAAGGACATCATCGCCGCCACGATGCCGTTGGCCAGCTGCATCAGTGCCTGAGCCTGGCCGCGCTCCTCGGGGGCATGCGATTCGGCCAGCAGCGTGGTGCCCGAGATCATCATCAGGTTCCAGCCCGTGCCCAGCAGGAACGAGCTGGCCAGGAACTCGGTGAACGAGATGCCCGACAGCGCCACCACCGCGCTGACCGCCAGGCACGCAGCGCCCACTGCTGCCACGCTGCGGCTGCCAAAGCGGTCCACCAGCACGCCCGAGAACAGCGCGGGCGCGAACATGCCGATCACGTGCCACTGGATCACCTGCGCCGCCGATGCTGCGGAAAACCCGCACACCTCCATCGCCAGCGGCGTGGCGTTCATCACCAGGATCATCAGGCCATGGCCGATGGCCGTCATCACCACCGCCGCCCGCAGGCCGGGCCGCGCGAGCAGGCTGCGCATCGCCGCCATGCCGCCCGCCGCCGGCTTGGGCGCCACCCCTTCGCGCAGCAACGCCATCACCGCCCAGCCCAGCGCGGCCAGCACTGCAATGGCCAGGTACGCGCCCGCCAGCGGCGTGGCCAGCACATTGCGCGACCACAGCGCGAGCGGCGGCGCAAACACCGCCGCACACAGGCCGCCCGCCACCACGCAGGCCGCGGCACGGCCTTTCTGCGTGGGGTCGACCGCCTCCAGCGCCGCATAGGTGTAGTAGCCCGACGAGGCCTGGTACGCGCCGATGGCCAGCGTGCCCGCGCAGAAGACCGCAAAGCTGCCCCACTGCACGCCCACCATGCTCACCAGCCCGCCGGCCACACCGAAGAGCGCACCGGCCTGCAGCCCCGCGCGCCGGCCCCGGCGCTGCATGAACAGCGACAGCGGCTGCACTGCCACCAGGTTGCCCAGCACCAGCAGCGCCAGCGGCAGCGTGGCCAGCACCGGCCAGGGCACCAGCCGCGCGCCCACGATGGAGGTGAGCGTGATGCCGATGATGGAACAGCCCCAGTACAGGGCCTGGCCCGCAAACAGCAGGCGAACGGACGCATTGCGCAAGAGCAGCATGGATCGACTTTCGGTGGCGCGCCGCATGGGCGCAAAGCAAGGGCGGTGGGGGAGAGAGGGCGCGGTGCGGCGAGAGTCAGTCGAGCAGCGCCCCCATGCCAAAGCGCTGCGCATACGCCTGCGGGCTCACGGCGCGGTGCTTGTGAAAGCTGCGGCGCAGGTTCTCTGGGTGCTCGAAGCCGCACAGCCGCGCGACGGTCGAGACCGACGCCTGGGCCTGCGCAAGCAGGGTGGACGCAGCCTCCACCCGCACGCGCTCCACATAGCGCCCGGGCGTGGTGCCCAGCTCGCGCTGGAACACGCGCGTCAGCGTGCGCGGTGGCATGCAGGCCTGCTCAGCCAGCGCATCCAGCGACAGGTCGCCGCCCAGCTGTGACGGAATCCATTCCAGCAGCGCCGCCAGCCGCGGCGCATGCCGGGTCTCGGGCGCCAGCAGCGCGCTGAACTGCGCCTGCCCGCCCGGGCGGCGCATGAACATCACCAGCCGCCGCGCCACGGCCAGCGCCATGGGGCGGCCCAGGTCCGCCTCCACCAGCGCCAGCGCCAGGTCGATGCCCGCCGTGACACCGGCCGATGTGAACAGGTGGCCGTACACAGCGCTGGACGCATCGTAGGTGTGCAAGCAGTCATCGTCCACCTGCACGGAGGGGTAGTTGCGGCGCATCAGGTCGGTGCGGCACCAGTGGGTGGTGGCATGCAACCCGTCGAGCAGCCCGGCATGCGCCAGCAGCAGCGCGCCCGAGCACACCGAGCCCATGCGGCGCACCTGCGGCTCTGCGCCGCGCAGCCATTGCTGCAGTGCGGTGTTGTCCAGTTGCGCGATGACGCCATCGCCGCCGACGACCAGCACGGTGTCCAGCTGCGCCGGGTCCAGCGTGGCCCAGCTGGCATCCGCCACCAGCGCGAACCCTGCCGATGTGGTGACGGGCCCTGCGGCCTCCGCCACCAGGCGCAGCACATACGCGGGCGGCAGGCCGTGGCCCGCGCGCTCGGCATTGGCCGAGCCGAAGACCTGCAGGGGGCCGACCGCGTCCAGGCTCATGACGTCGGGGTAGATCAGACACGCCACGGTACGGATGGATGGAGGCATGGGGGCAGTGTCGGCGTTTGCCGGGTTGGCTGCAATGACAATCACCCCACATATCTGGCCACATCATCCCGGTGTGGACGCCCATGAAAAAAGGCACGTCGCAAGGTGCCTGGCTCGATCATCGGGCGGGGTGGGCGCCCGGCGGCAGATCAGGCCGTTTGCGACTGCAGGTAGTTCTGCAGGCCCACCTTGTCGATCAGGCCGATCTGCTTCTCCAGCCAGTAGGCGTGGTCTTCTTCGGTATCGCGCAGTTGCAGCAGCAGCAGGTCGCGGCTCACGTAGTCGCCCACGCTCTCGCACAGCGCAATACCCTGCTGCAGGGCGGCGCGCACTTCGTACTCGGTGGCCAGGTCCTTCTTCAGCATGTCCGGCACGGTCTCGCCGGGGGTGAACTCCTTGGGGCGCATGTCGGGGCGGCCGCCCAGCATCAGGATGCGGCGCAGCAAGGCGTCGGCGTGCTGGGTTTCTTCCTGCATCTCGTGGTCGAGGCGGGTGAAGAGCCTGGTGAAGCCCTGGTCTTCATAGATGCGCGAATGCGCGAAGTACTGGTCGCGCGCGGCCAGCTCGCCGCGCAGCAGATCCTTGAAATAGTCGATGACTTGGGGGTTTCCCTGCATGTGTTTTTCCTTGTTTTGATGCGGGGAGTATCGCGCCGACAGTGGCAATCGCCGGCGATTCCCCCGTGCTGTCGCTCTGTATGCGTACTGGGATCAGGCGCGTTCGCATTCAATGGGGCTTGGCGCGATGCGGGCGCATTGGCGGCCGTGTGTCTTCGTGGGGCCGCGGCCGAGTGTCGCTTGTCCCGGTGGCGCGCAGGGCCGTGGTTCGCCAATGGTCTTCGACGCGCGGGCACAATACCGCCCAAATGCTGACGTACCCCCACATCGACCCCATCGCCCTGCAATTGGGCCCGCTGGCCATCCACTGGTATGGCCTGACCTATCTCGCGGCTTTTGGCCTGTTCATGCTGCTGGGCATCCGGCGCCTGCGGCACGAGCCCTTTGCGTCCATCACCGGCGCGGGGGCCTGGTCGCGCAAGGACGTGGAAGACATCCTCTTTCTCGGCGTGGCCGGTGTGGTGGTTGGCGGGCGCCTGGGCTACTGTCTGTTTTACAAGCCCGGCTACTACCTGAGCCATCCGCTGGAGATTTTTGCGGTGTGGCAGGGTGGCATGGCATTCCATGGCGGGCTGCTCGGGGTGATCGTGGCCATGCTGTGGTTTGCGCATTCGCGCAAGCGGCCGTGGCTGCAGGTGGCGGATTTCGTGGCGCCCTGCGTGCCCACCGGTCTCGCGGCCGGGCGCGTGGGCAATTTCATCAATGGCGAACTGTGGGGCCGCTTTGCCAGCCCGGACCTGCCCTGGGGCATGGTGTTCGCACACAGCGGCTCCATGCAGCCGCGCCATCCATCCCAGGTCTACCAGTTCCTGCTGGAAGGGTTGCTGCTGTTCATCCTGCTGTGGCTGTATGCGCGCAAGGAGCGCCGCCAGGGCCAAGTGGCTGCGGCCTTCCTGGTGGGCTATGGCGTGTTCCGATTCATTGCCGAGTATTTCCGTGAGCCCGACAGCTTTCTGGGACTGCTGTCGCTGGGCATGAGCATGGGCCAGTGGCTGTGCCTGCCGATGATCGCCGCGGGTGTCCTGTTGTGGCTGTGGTCGCAGCGCCAGCCGGCGGGGGCGCAAAAAATCTAGTGAAAATGGCACCTGGCGCTTATTGAATATGCGTTGGCAGCTATTGAAAATATAGCGATTTGTCGCAAAAGCTGCGACAGGTGCTCTGCGCTTGGGACCGGTGCGAGGTCCTTGGTGATGGAGTTCAGGTAGCGCGAGGCGCCGGGCAGCGGAAATCCGTGCGACGTTGTTGGGGCGTGCCGCTGGTGCCTGTGGCGTGAAACTGCGGCAGGAACATCTGGACGGCCTGGGCGAGGCCGTGCGATTTGGACGCCACTGTGGCCGGACGACTTGCCCGCTGGGTGCTGCGGGGGAGGGGCTTTCCACGGGCGAGCCGCCATGGCGAGTTGAAGCTGAATGGCTCCGCAGAAAAGGCCGAAGAACGGCAAGTCGGGCCCGCCGAAGCCCGGCATTTGCCCACTACATGTTGCGCCACCGCCGCAAGACACAGGTTTTTACCCAATAGCCTCCAGATTCGCAGGCTTTTCTCTTGTTATTTTGCGTAATTATGAGAAATTACGGATATGTGCAAACAAAGCAATTGTTTGCAGGCATTTGGATACTCGTTGGCAGCAAAAGCTGCAGGCCAATGGTCCGCCCGTGATTGATCACCCTGGAGTTTTACCCGCACCATGCGCCCGGTTCCCAATTCATTGCACGACGAAGCGGCCTCGCGTTTGCGCGAGCAGATCTTTGCCGGTGCCTTGCCACCCGGGAGCTTTCTGGACGAGGCAGCCCTGTGCGAGCGGCTGGCGATTTCGCGCACACCGCTGCGCGAGGCGCTCAAGGTGCTGGTGGCAGAAGGCCTGCTGCGCCACGAGCCACGCCGGGGCTGCTTCGTGGCCGAGATCACCGAACGTGATCTGGACGACCTGTTTCCGGTGATCGCGCTGCTGGAGGGGCGTGCCGCCCATGAGGCCACGCGCAAGGCGGGCGCGGCGGATGTGGCTGCGCTCGATGTGCTGCACCAGCGCCTGCAGCAGTTTGCGTCCGAAGGCCTCATCGCCGACTACTACGAAGCCAACTACGCCATCCACGAAGCCTTCATCACGCTGGCAGACAACCGCTGGCTGGCCCAGGTGATCGGCGATTTGCGAAAAATTCTGCGCCTGGCGCGGGCGCAGACGCTGCATGTGCCGGGCCGCCTCCAGCAAAGCCTGGCCGAGCACCTGGCCGTGTTTGCCGCGCTCAAGGCGCGCGACTGCGACGCCGCCGAAGAGGCCATGCGCAACCACTTGTTGCGCCAGCGCGATGCGCTGCGCGACGTAGCCCGCAACCAGCAATCGAGGCTGACACCATGATGAACAGTACCCCCGAATGGATCGCGCGCAGCGTGTCGCGCTTGCGCACCGCCGCGCCTGCTGCAGACAAGGCCGCAGAAAAATCAGCCGATAAGACCTCCGATAAAACGGGCGACAAGGCTGGCGACAAGGCGACCGACAGATCAGCCCGGGCCGGGCTCGATAAATCCGTGTCCGATGTGGTGGCCAAGGTGGCCGTGCCGCGTTCTACGCACGAGCGGCTGCAGGCCACGCTGCGGCGTGGGCAAGAGGCGTTGTCGCCCCGTGCGCTGCGCCGCCTGTTGACCGATCTGCAGGAGGTGGTGGCGCCCCAGGTCAGCGAACTCGAAGGCGGGCGCCGTGCCCAGGCCGTGGCCGAGTGGTATGCCAAGGCCGAGCCTGAGGAGCGGCGCGACATGTGGCTCTTGATGTGCGAGCAATTTGCGCCGGACGCCACGCGCTTCAAATCGGCCCGCCAGCGTTACGAGGCCGCGGCCGGAACGGCCGAAGAGGGCCAGGCCGAGATCAGCCTGCGCCGCGCGCTGGTGTCGCCGCGCACGCGCTTGCTGCAGCGGTTTTCGGTGTCCCCCGAAGGCATGCGTTTCTTGCTCGACATGCGTGCCGAGTTGCTGCCCCTGCTCAAGGCCGACAAGCGCCTGCTGGCGCTGGATGCCGAGCTGGAGCACCTGTTCTCGACCTGGTTCGACGTGGCGTTTCTGGAGCTGCGCCGCCTGTCGTGGGACTCGCCCGCTTCGCTGATCGAAAAGCTCATCAAGTACGAGGCCGTGCATGACATCCGCAGCTGGGCTGACCTGAAGAATCGGCTCGACAGCGACCGCCGCTGCTACGGCTTCTTTCACCCGCGCCTGCCCGACGAGCCGCTGATCTTTGTGGAGGTGGCGCTGGTGGACAAGATCTCTTCCAGCATCACGCCTTTGCTGGACGAAGCGGCGGCGCCGGCTGACATCGGGCGCGCCACCACGGCGATCTTCTATTCGATCAGCAACACCCAGACCGGCCTGCGCGGTGTGAGCTTTGGTGACTCACTCATCAAGCACGTGGTGGAGACCCTGACTTCCGAGTTTCCCCGGCTGCGTACCTTTGCCACGCTGTCGCCCATCCCTGGCTTTCGCTCCTGGCTGGGCAAGCATGCGGGTGCGATGCTGGAGCGCCTGGACGACAAGCGCCGTTCCGAACTGGGGCGCGCCGTGGGTTTTGAGCCTCCCCAGGCGACCCACCTGCTGGCAGCGCTCGACAAGGCCACCGAGCTGGATGCCAAGTCGCCCGTGCGCCAGATGCTGATGGAGTGCGCCGCGCGCTACCTGGGCCGTGAACTGCAGGAGGGCAAACCGGTGGACCCTGTGGCCCGGTTCCACCTGGGCAATGGCGCGCGGGTGGAGCGCCTGAACTGGGCGGGAGACCCGTCCAACAAAGGACTGAAACAATCGTATGGGTTGATGGTGAATTACCTGTACGACTTGAAGCGCATCGACAAGCACCGCAGCTTGCTCGCGCAGGGCAAGGTGCCGGTGTCGGGGGACATCGACAGCCTGTGCCGCGACTGACCGCAGGCCCTGCTGCCGGGCGATGCCATCATCGTCATCATCGGCGCAGAAAATGGTGCGCCACATCGGGCAAGCAGCCGGTGTAAGCGGTGCTTGGCATGGTGGGGTCCTGCATTCCCTTTTTACAACGACGACAGGAGACAAGAAATGAAAGACATGCGAATGCAGCGCCGAGACGTGCTGTTGGGGGCGGCCGCCACGGGCCTGGGGCTGGCCACGGGGGCCGGACCTGTGTGGGCGCAGGCATCGGCCTGGCCGACCAAGCCGGTGAATCTGGTGGTGCCGTTCCCTGCGGGCGGCGGCACCGACGCCTTTGCGCGCCCGCTGGCGGCGCAGTTCTCCAAGGTGACTGGCAAGACGCTCGTGATTGACAACCGGGGTGGCGCTGGCGGCACCGTGGGGGCCAGCTTTGCCTCCAAGGCCGCGCCGGATGGCTACACGCTTTTCATGGGGGCTGTGCACCACGCCATTGCGCCGTCGATGTATCCCAAGCTCGACTACGACATCGAGAAGGATTTCATCCCGCTGTTCCTGCTGGCCAACGTGCCCCAGGTGGTGGTGGTCAACCCCAAGAACGTGCCGGTCAGCAACTTCCAGCAATTCATCGAATACGTGAAGCGCAACCCCGCCAAGCTCAACTATGGCTCGGCTGGTGCGGGCACGTCGCACCACCTGGCCGGTGAGCTTTTCAAGCAGCAGACCAACACCTTCATCACCCACATCCCTTACCGGGGCGCGGGCCCCGCATTGCAAGACCTTATCGGTGGCAATGTGGACATGATGTTTGACGGCCTCGGCTCGTCGGCCACCCACATCAAGAGCGGCCGCATCAAGGCGCTCATGGTGTCTGGCCCCAAGCGCAACGCGGCCTTCCCGGACGTGCCTTGTGCCTCCGAGGTGGGCTTGCCCGACTACACCGTGACCACCTGGTACGGCCTGTGGGCGCCCAAGGGCACACCCGCTGACGTGCAGGCGCGCATCGTGGATGAAGTGCGCAAGCTGGGGGGCGCAGAAGAGCTCAAGACCATCTGGGCCAACAACGGCGCCGAATACGGCGGCCTGACCCAGCCGCAGTTTGCCGCCATGGTCAGCAGCGAGGTCAAGCGCTGGGCGGCGGTGGTGAAGGCTTCTGGCGCAAAACTTGATTAACCCCCTAAGGCACTTCGCGCCATCCCCCTGAGGGGGATGCCACCCGTGGCCTGGCAGAGCCAGTTCCACGGTGGCACTGGCGATGGCGTTGCGCCAGTTTTTGTGGGGCGTGGACTTTGCAATCGTGATGGACAACGAATATGTCGGGTGAAGTGTTGATGGATGCCGGTGAGCGCGGTGTGGTGCATGTCACCTTGCGCCATGCTGGGCGGCTGAACGCGATGTCGCGGGGCATGTGGCGGCAGCTGCGCGAGGTGTTTGAAGACATCCAGCGCCGCAGCGATGTGCGCTGTGTGCTCATCGCGGGTGAGGGCGATGCCTTCTGTGCGGGCGGGGACATTTCGGAATACCCGGGTTTTCGGTTTGACGCGGCTGCCTTGCGCGACTTTCATGAGAACGATGTCTGGGGCGGGCTGAACGCCATGCTTTTGTGCGACGTGCCCGTCGTGGCCCAGATCAGCGGTGCCTGCATGGGCGCTGGGGTGGAGATTGCCAGCTGCTGCGACATCCGTGTTGCGGGCAGCGCCGCCCGATTTGGCGCCCCCATCGCCAAGCTCGGTTTCCCCATGGCCCCGCGCGAGGCGCAGCTGGTGGCCGGTGCCGTGGGCGACATGACGGCCCGGCAGATGCTGCTGGAAGCCGCCACCTTCAGCGCTGCCGACATGCTGGAGCGGGGTTTCTTAAGCCGGGTGGTGGCCGACGACAGGGTGGCCACCGAGGCCTTGGGCAGCGCGCAGCGCATTGCAGCATTGGCACCCCAGGCGGCCCGCATGAACAAACAAACATTTCGAGCATTAAAAGTGCCTCTGGCGCTTGATGGTAAAGCGCAGAATGCTATAAAAAATATAGCATCCGATGCGCCCAATCCCTACGCGTATGCGGACAGCGCCGAGCACCGAGAAGGCATCACTGCGTTTCTTGAAAAACGCGCTCCCGTGTTCTGACGGGCCTTGCCCACTTTTTTTGTTGATCTGACCTTTTGCAACTTTGCAACTTTGCACCACTGCCATGAGCCAACACAACCTCTTCAGCGCCCTGCGCGCAGCCTTTCCTGCAGACCTGGGCAGCACCGCCGTCGAAACGACGGCGCCCGATGGTGCCCCGCTGCTCTACACCTGGGCCGACCTGGACCACGCCAGCGCGCGCATCGCCAACCTGCTCACCGCGCTGAAACTGCCTGAAGGCAGCCGCGTGGCCGTGCAGGTCGAGAAGTCGGTCGAAGCGATGCTGCTGTACCTCGCCACCTTGCGTGCGGGCTATGTGTTTTTGCCCCTCAACACGGCGTACCAGAGCGCCGAGATTGAATACTTCATCGGCAACGCCGAGCCTGCGGTGGTGGTGTGCAGCCCTGGCAACTTCGGCTGGGTGTCCAAGATAGCGTTCACGCTCGGCACGCAGCATGTATTCACCCTGGGCGACGACCGCACCGGCAGCCTGCTGGACCGCGCCGCGCACCATGGCGACACGCACACGCCTGTGCAGCGCAAGGCTGACGACTTGGCCGCCATCCTGTACACCAGTGGCACCACGGGCCGCAGCAAGGGCGCCATGCTTACGCACGGCAACCTGCTGTCGAACGCACAGGTGCTCAAGGACTATTGGGGCTGGACGGCTACCGGAGGGCCTGAAGGCCGTGGTGATGTGCTGATCCATGCGCTGCCCATCTTCCACGTGCATGGCCTGTTCGTGGCCATCCATGGCGCGCTCATCAATGGCAGCAAGATGATCTGGTTCAGCAAGTTCGACCCCAAGGCCGTGCTCGCCGCCATGCCGCGCGCCACGGTTTTCATGGGGGTGCCCACGCTGTACGTGCGCCTGCTGGCCGAGTCCGGCTTGAACAAGGAGGCCACGAAGAACATGCGCCTTTTCATCGCTGGTTCCGCGCCGCTGCTCATCGAAACCTTCACCGAATGGCAGCAGCGCACCGGCCACACCATCCTGGAGCGCTATGGCATGAGCGAGACCATCATGCTCACCTCCAACCCCTATGCCGCCGACAAGCGCCATGCGGGCCAGACCGAGCGGCGCGGTGCCACGGTGGGCTTCCCGCTGCCCGGGGTGGGCCTGCGGGTGGTGGACGACGCCAACAAGCCTCTGCCCGTGGGTGAGATCGGCGCTATCCAGGTCAAGGGCCCCAACGTGTTCAAGGGCTACTGGCGCATGCCCGAGAAGACAGCCGAAGAGTTCACGAAAGACGGCTGGTTCAAGACCGGCGACGTGGGCAAGGTGGATGAGCGCGACTATGTGAGCATCGTGGGCCGCAGCAAGGACCTCATCATCAGCGGCGGCTACAACGTCTACCCGGCCGAGATCGAGGGCTACATCAACGACATGCCGGGCGTGGCCGAAAGTGCGCTGGTGGGCGTGCCACACCCCGACTTTGGCGAAGTGGGCGTGGCTGTGGTCATTGCCAAGCCCGGCGCACAGCTCAACCCTGAGGCCATCGTGGCATCGCTCAAGTCGCAGCTCGCCAACTTCAAGATCCCGAAGAAGTGTTTTGTGGTGCCCGAGCTGCCCCGCAACACCATGGGCAAGGTGCAGAAGAACCTGCTGCGCGAGCAGCACAAGGGGCTGTTTGCCTGACGTGGACCCGAGGGTGGGTGTGCTGCGCCAGCTGCGCGGGGTCACTCACCCCGCCGTCTAGCCCGCCGCTGAGGCTTGGGGGCCGCAGAAAATGCAGGGTGTTGCTGCGGGGGCTGTGGCCCCATCGGCATGGTTGCAGCAATGCTCCAGCCACCCGGCCACCAGCCGGTACACCGACAGGTTGGTGCGTGCCGTAGGTGCACACAGGTAGTAGCCCAAAGGGCTTTCAAAGCGCTGGGCCAAGGGCTCGATCAGGGTGCCTGCCGCTAGCTCGTCCTCCACCAGGCAGGTGGGCACAATGCCCACGCCAAAGCCCGACACGGCGGCACGGATGATCAGCGAGTACAGGTTAAAGCCCGGCCCGAACCGGCTGGCGCTCGCGTCCAGGCCGTTGGCTTCCATCCAGTCCTGCCAGGCCAAAGGCACCTCAATGTGCTGCAGCAGCGTGGCGCGCATCAGGTCTTGCGGGGTGTTCAGGGGCAGGGCGGCCTGCAGTTGCGGGCTGCACACGATGCTGGTTTCCTTGCCAATCAGGTAGCGCGCATTGGCGCTGGGCCAGTTGCCGTAGCCGTACTGGATGGCAGCGTCGAACTCGTGCGGCGTCGCAAAGTCGTGCGCGTGCTGGTAACGCACAAAGTTCAGCGACACCTGCGGCAGCGTGCGCTTGAAGTGGCCCAGGCGCGGAAACAACCACTGCGCCGCAAACGTGGGCGGCACGGACAGGTTGAGCGAGCCACCATCGCCCCCGTACGACATGAGCTGTGCCGTGGCCGATTCCAGCGCGGCCATGGCCGGACGGGTGGCGTTCAGGTAGGTAGCGCCTGCCTCGGTCAGCTCTAACCCCGTGGCCTTGCGGATGAACAGCTTCTGGCCCAGGTAGTCCTCCAGCGCCGCGATGTGGCGGCTGATGGCGCTTTGCGTCACGCACAGCTCGCGCGCGGCCATGGTGAAGGCCTGGTGCTTGGCGGCGGAGTGAAAGGCGTTCAGCTCAGAGATGGTGGGGCACAGGCGGCGCATAGATGTAGCCTAGGGGGTATGAGTAGGGCTCATGGGATGGTGAGATTTTAGGCGTTGCGGATATGGGCAATTGGCCCGATAAATGCGTCCTGTGACAGCAACGTGTCAAGCGCCACACTCTGTAGATGCTGCAATGCACCAGATGGATGCTTGATGGTCTTCATGGCCCTCTGAAAAAGCAGGCTATGAGTAATTTTGAAGCCATCGCGCCCACTTTGACGAATCTCATGACCTCTTTGTTGATTGAAAACAGCCGTGTGCTGGATGTCCACGCGCTCACACTGCGCACCGGCCTGTCCGTTCTGGTGCAGGACGGCCGCATTGCAGCGGTAGGCACCGACCTGCAGGTGCCAGAAGGGACCACCACGCTCGACGCCAAGGGCATGACCCTGATGCCCGGCCTGATCGACTGCCACGTGCACGTGGTGGCGTCTTCGTTCAACCTGGGTGCCGTGGCCAAGATGCCCAACGTGTTCACCATGATGCGCTCGCTGCCCATCATGAAGGGCATGCTGGAGCGGGGTTTCACCACCGTGCGTGATGCGGGCGGCGCCGACTGGTCGCTGGCCGAGGCGGTGCGCACGGGGCTGGTGCAGGGGCCGCGCATCTTCCCTGCGGGCAAGGCGCTGTCGCAAACCGGCGGGCATGCGGATTTCCGTCAGCGCAACGATGACCTGGATGTGTGTTCGTGCGCCTACAAGCTCGGCAACATCGGCCGCGTGGTCGATGGCGTGGATGCTTGCCGCCTGGCGGTGCGTGAAGAAATTCTGAAGGGCGCCACGCAGATCAAGGTGATGGCTTCGGGCGGCGTGGCCTCGCCCAACGACCCGATTGGCAACCTGGGCTATTCCGAGGCCGAGCTGCACGCCATTGTGGAAGAGGCATCCAATGCCAACACCTATGTCATGGCCCACGCCTACACGCCCCGCGCCATCGCCCGCGCCGTGCGCTGCGGCGTGCGTACCATCGAGCACGGCAATCTGGTGGATGCGCCCACGGCAGAGTTCATGGCCGAGATGGGGGCTTTCATGGTGCCCACGCTCATCACCTACGAGGGCCTGGCCAACGAGGGCGAGCGTTATGGCCTGCCTGCGGTGTCGATTGCCAAGATCGATTCGGTGCGGGGCCAGGGCAAGCAGGCCATCGAGATCCTGGCCAAGGCGGGCGTGAAGATGGGCCTGGGCAGCGACTTGCTGGCCGAGACGCATTATCTGCAGTCGGACGAGTTGCGCCTGCGCGCGGAGATTCTGGGCAACGGCCCGGTGCTGCAGCAGGCCACGCTGATTGGCGCGGAGATTCTGGGCCAGCAAGGCCAGCTGGGCGAAGTCACGGCCGGTGCCATTGCCGACATCTTGCTGGTCGATGGCAACCCGCTCACCGACATCACCTGCCTGCTGAACCAGGGCGAGCGCATTCGCGCCATCGCCAAGGACGGCGTGTGGGTCAAGAACACCCTTTGAGTTCCTTTCATCCCCTCACCCCCATCCCCCCTACCGGAGATCACCATGCAACGTAGAAATTTCGTCAAGCTCGGCGGCGCCGCAGCGGCTCTGCAGTTCCTTCCCTCCATCGGTTTCAGCCAGCAAGGTGAGGTGTTTCGGATTGGCTCGCTCACGCCCATCACCGGTGCAGGCAGCCCCTACGGCCCGGGCATGCAGCAGGCCATTCGCCTGGCCGTGGATGAGGTCAATGCCGCGGGCGGCGCGGGTGGGCGCAAGCTCGAACTCTTCACCGAAGATGACCAGACCAAGCCCGACGCGGCCGTGCTGGCCGCCAAGAAGCTGATCGAGGTGAACAAGGTGCAGGCGGTGCTGGGCACCTGGGCCTCGGGCGTGACACTGGCGGTGATGCCGCTGACCGACGCGGCAGGCATCATCCAGATGAACGTGTCCGGTGCGCCCGCCATTTCCACGCTGGACACCAAGGACCTGGTGTGGCGCTTTCAGGCCACCAACGACCGCTTTGGCGCGGCCTTTGCCGAGATCTGCACCAAGCGCGGCTTCAAGCGCCCGGCCACCATGGCGTTCAACAACGCTTCGGGCCTGGGCAACGTGGAAGGTTTCACCAAGGCCTGGGAGAAACGCGGCGGCAAGGTGGCGGCGCACGTCACGTACGAGCCCAGCCGCCCCAGCTACCGCAGCGAGCTGCAGAAGATTCTGGCGGCCAAGCCCGATGTGATCGTGATGGGCTCGTACCTGCCCGACACCACCATCATCCTGCGCGAGTGGTTCCAGTCCGGTGCGGACACCAAGTGGATCATCCCCGGCTGGGCGGCCAACCCCGATCTGGTGAAGGCCCTGGGCGCAGAGGTGTGCGAGGGCATCATTTCGGTGGACACGGTGTCCAACGAAAAGAGCGCCTCCTACGCCCAATTTGATGCCGCCTTCACCAAGGCCACGGGCAAGGCAGCCTCCACCAACATCTACGCAGCCATGGCGTACGACATGGTGATCTCGCTGGCGCTGGCCATGGAGGCTGCTGGTCCCAAGGCCACGGTAGAGCAGATCAACGCCAAGCTGCGCGATGTCTCCAACGCCCCCGGCACGGCCGTGTTCACCTTTGCCGAAGGCAAGGCGCAACTGGCCAAAAAGGCCAAGGTGAACTACGAAGGCGCATCGAGCAAGCTGGACTTTGACAAGGTGGGCGATGTGACGCCGGACTTTGGCGTGTTCATCATCGAAAAGGGCCAGCTGGTGCGGCGCGACGTGGTGTCCATCACGATGTGATGGACCGCGCCCGGTGCGCCTGCCAGGTGCAGGCCCCGGGCATTTTTTTGCGGCGCACAGCGCAGATGTGCACGGGATGACGGAATGACGCAATGACCTGGATCGACTTTGTAAACCTGCTGATCAACGGATTGATCGAAGGCCTGGTGGTGGCACTGCCTGCCCTGGCCATGACCCTGGTGATGGGCGTCAACCGCTTTCCCAACGCAGCCACGGGCGACATGCTCACCACTGGCGCCTACGCTGCCGTGGCGGTGCAGCTGCTGGGGGGCTGGCCGCTGTGGGCGGCCGCGCTCATCAGCATGGTGGTCACGGCCGTGGTGTCGGCGGGCTCGTACACGCTGATCTTTCGCAAGCTGGCCGGGCGGCCCATGGTGTCGTCCATGCTCGCGGCCATTGGCCTCGGGTTTTTGCTGCGCAGCCTGATCGGTTTTTTTGCCGGGCATGACCAGCGTACGTTTGACCTGCCCCTGGTGCGCGCCTGGAACTTTGGTGGCATTCGCGTGTTGCCCACCGACCTGGCCATTGCGGCGGTGGCCGCCGTTTGCCTGCTGGTGGTGTTTGTGCTGATCTACCGCACTAGCTTTGGCCGCCAGCTGCGCGCCGTGGCCGACAGTGCGGACTTGGCGCGCGCCAGCGGCATTCGCGCCAATGGGTTGATGCTGAGCCTGTGGCTGTTGGTGGGTGCGTTGTCCTCGCTGGGCGGCGTGCTGCTGGGCATGAAGGCCGTGGTCAGCCCCGAGATGGGGTGGGAGAGCCTGATCCCCGCGTTTGCGGCCATGGTGCTGGGCGGCATTGGCAGCCCGGTGGGCGCGGTGCTGGGTGCGCTGCTGCTGTGTGTGGCGCAAGAGCTGGCGGTGCCGCTGATGGGGCCGTCGTACAAGCTGGTGCTGTCGTTTGTGGTGTTGGCCCTGGTGCTGCTGGTGCGCCCGGCGGGCATCATGGGCCGCGTGCAACTGGTGCGGTAAGGAGTTCGACCGATGATTGCTTACCTGTGTGCCATTGGCATTGTGGCCCTTATCTACTGTCTGCTGGCGCTGGGCCTGAACCTGCAGTTCGGCCTGACCCGGTTGGTCAACTTTGGCGTCGTGGCGTTCTTTGCCGTGGGCGCCTACACATCAGGCCTGCTGGCGCTGCAAGGCGTGCCGCTGGTGCTGTGTTTTGTGGCGGCGGCCGTGCTCTCGGGCTTGCTGGCGCTGCCTATTGGCCTGCTGTCGCTGCGCTTGCGGGACGACTACCTGGCCATCGTGACGCTGGGTTTTTCGGAGGCGGTGCGCATCTCCATCCAGCAAGAAAGCTGGCTGACCAAGGGCGTGCAGGGCTTGCCCGGCTTGCCCAAGCTGTTTGCGTCCTGGGGCAGCGGTGTGTCGGACATGGCAATTTTTGCCACGCTGCTGGCGGTGGTCGTTGTGGTGGCTTGGGGCACGGTGCGCCTGGCGGCCAGCCCGTTTGGGCGGCTGCTCAAGGCCATTGGCGACGATGAGCCCGCGTTGTCGGCCCTGGGCAAGGACCCTGCCTGGTTCAAGGTGCAGGTGTTCATGCTGGGGGCGGCGCTGGCGGGTGTGGCAGGGGCGTTCTATGCGCACTTCATCACCTTCATCACGCCAGAGCAGTTCATCCCGCTCATCACGTTCTATGTGTGGATGGGACTGGTGATGGGCGGCTCAGGCACGGTGCGCGGCGCGGTGTTTGGCTCGCTGCTGCTCATGGTGTTTCTGGAGGGCTCGCGCTTTGCCAAGGACTGGGTGCCGGGCGTGTCAGAAGTTGGCATGGCCAGCCTGCGTTTGGCTGCGGTGGGCCTGGCGCTGATTCTGGTCACCCTGTACAAGCCCAACGGCCTGTTTGGAGGCAAAACCCAATGACCGCAACAACGATGCTGAAGGTGGAGGCCGTCACGCGGCAATTCGGGGGCTTCAAGGCGGTGGACGGTGTGTCGCTGCAATTGAACGCAGGTGAGATTCTGGGCATTGCAGGCACCAACGGTGCGGGCAAGAGCACACTGTTTGCCGCCATTGCCGGGCAGCAGCCAGCGGATGCAGGGCAGATCCAGTTTGAGGGGCGGGACATCACCCGCATGCCCCCATACCGCCGGGCGCGGCTGGGGCTGGTGCGCACGTTCCAGATTCCGCGCGAGTTCAAGAGCCTCACGGTGCACGAGAACCTGATGGCGGCCGCCGCCAACCCGCAGGGGGAGCGGCTGGTGAATGCCTTCTTCCAGACGCGCAGCCTGCGCGAACACGAGGCGCAACTCTCCGTCAAGGCCGACCGCATCCTGCAGTTTTTGAACCTGGCGCGGGTGCGCGATGTGACGGCGGGGGGCTTGTCGGGCGGGCAGAAGAAGCTGGTGGAGCTAGGCCGCGTGCTGATGCTGGACCCGCGCTGCATCTTGCTGGACGAGCCGTTTGCCGGAGTGAACCCGGTGCTGATCGAAGAGATTTGTGACCGCGTGCGCGAGCTGAACGGGCAGGGCATTGCGTTCATCGTGATCGAGCACCACCTGCAGGCGCTCAAATCGCTGTCCAACCGCATGATCGTGATGGACCGGGGCTCCATCCTGGCCGAGGGGGACCCGCACACGGTGCTGGACGACCCGCGTGTGCAGGAAGCCTATATGGGAGGGGTGGTATGAGCGGCGCAGACAACTTGCTGCAGATCGCGCAATTGCGCGGCGGGTATTCCGAGGTGGACATCATCCACGGCATTGACCTGACCGTGGCGCCGGGCGAGATCGTGACCATTGCAGGCACCAACGGCGCAGGCAAGTCCACCCTGGTGAAGGCGTTGCTGGGCCTGCTGCCACGGGTGGCGGGCACCATCCACCTGGGCGGGCGCGACATCACGGCCTTGTCGGCCGAAGACCGCTTTGACGCAGGGCTGGCCTACGTGCCGCAGGTGGCCAATGTGTTCCCGTCGCTCACCGTGCGCGAGAACCTGTTGGTGGTGCGCGGCGTGGCAAACATCAAGCGCCGCATGGACGAGGTGCTGACCGACTTTCCGGCGCTGGTGGAACGATTGCCTCAGCCCGCCAGCAACCTCTCGGGCGGCGAGCGCCAGCAACTGGCCTTTGCGCGGGCCCTCATGCCATCGCCGCGCATCATGGTGCTGGACGAGCCCACGGCAGCGCTGGCGCCCTCGCTGGTGGGCAAGGTGTTTGACATGGTGCAAAAGCTGCCCGCCGCAGGCGTGGCGGTGCTGATGGTGGAGCAGCGTGCGCGCCAGGCGCTGCAGATCAGCCAGCAGGGCTACATCCTGGACCAGGGGCGCTGCGTGCTGCAGGGCCCGGCGCAGGGGCTGCTGGCCGATGAGCGCATGGCGCAGTTGTATCTGGGCAATCACTGAGCCGCCCCCAATCCAGCCGGCCATGAAAAATCCCCGCTAAGGCGTTGCGCCTTAGCGGGGATTGCTATATATTTGATAGCTTGTAGCGATTGATGGATAAGCGCTAGCACCTGTTTTTATACTTAACGCAGCACCAGCACAGGGATGTGCGAGTGCGTCAGCACATGCTGCGTTTCGCTGCCCAGCAGCAGGCGCTTGAGGCCCTTGCGGCCGTGGGAAGCCATCACGATCAGGTCGCACTTGTGCTTCTTGGCGGCCGAGATGATGGCCTCGGCCACGAGGTCGGATTTGGCGATGACGGCCTTGACTGTCACCCCCTGGGCGCCGCCCTGGGCTTTCACGCCATCGACCATGGCCTGGGCCGCGTCGCCCCATTGCGATTCGATGCGTTTCACGTCATTCGTATCGACGGGCATGCCGCCTTCGAAGTAGCTGCGTGGGTAGCGTGGCACCACCTTGAGGGCTACCGCAGATGCGCCGGTGAGGGCGGCCAGGGACAGCCCATGTTCCACGGCCTTGTCCGAGAGGGGTGAGCCGTCCGTTGCGATCAGGATGCGCTTGTACATAAAAGATCTCCTCAAAGTGATGGAACGAGCTTAGGATGAATCATGTTCCGGGACTTGATGCAGGTCAATGTACGTGTCATGTCCGAACGATAGGCTTGAACCATGTCAATGTTTCGACCCGGTGCGCCGGCCCCATCCCCGGTGCATGCGCTTGGTGCTGTCCCTGGTGCGGAGCCCCCCGCGCAGGCCATGCTGCTGGATGATCCGCAGGAGTGGCCGGCGTTCGGTCGCCCCCTTGCGCCAGCGGACAAGGCACCCGCAGATCCTGCCACTTGCGCCTGGGACTCCCACGTGGTGCTGGAGGGGATGCACTGCGCGGCCTGCGCGCTCACGATTGAGGATGCCCTGCGGAGGGTGCCTGGCGTATTGCAGGCAGACGTGAGTGCCGCCACGCGCCGCGCGCGCGTGGTGTGGCAACCCTCGCAGGTGCAGCCCTCGCAGTGGATGGAGGCCGTGCACAAGGCGGGCTACCGGGCCATGCCCGCCATGGATGCCTTTGTCCGCGAGCAGCGCCAGCGCGAGAGCCGCCGCGCCCTGTGGCGCTGGCTGGTAGCAGGCTTTTGCATGATGCAGGTGATGATGTATGCGTGGCCCGCGTATGTGGCGCAGCCCGGGGACTTGACGGGCGAGATGGAGCAACTGCTGCGCTGGGCCTCATGGGTAATCACGCTGCCCATGGTGGTGTTTTCGTGTGGCCCCTTTTTTGCCAGCGCGCTGCGCGACGTCAGGCAGCGCCGGGTGAGTATGGACTTGCCCGTGGCGCTAGGCATGGCCATCACCTTTGTCGTGAGCACTGCGGGCACCTTCGACCCCGCAGGCATCTTCGGCAAGGAGGTGTACTACGACTCTTTGACCATGTTTGTCTTCTTCCTGCTTACCGGACGCTGGCTGGAGCTGCGCCTGCGCGACCGCACGGCCGGTGCGCTGGAGGCTGTGATGAACCGCCTGCCCGACAGCGTGGAGCGGCGTGCGGCCGATGGCAGCTTTGTGCGCGTGGCCACGCGCCGCGTCGTGGTGGGTGACACCATTCGCGTGTTGCCGGGTGAGGCGTTTCCGGCCGATGGGCGCATCACCCTGGGCAACACCCATGCGGATGAATCCTTGCTGACGGGTGAGTCCACCCCCGTGGCGCGCGCTGAGGGCAGCGTGGTCACGGCGGGCAGCTACAACCTGCAGGCGCCGGTGGAGGTGCATGTAGAAGGCACGGGCGGGCAGACCCGCTTTGCGCAGATCGTGGCGCTTATGGAAAGCGCGTCGTTGCAGAAGCCACGCCTTGCCCAATTGGCTGACCGCATTGCCCGCCCCTTTTTGCTGGCGGTGCTGGTGGCGGCGGGCTTGGCTGCGGTGTACTGGTGGCCGTCTGACCCAGGGCATGCGCTCATGGTGGCGGTGGCCGTGCTCATCGTCACCTGCCCCTGTGCGCTGTCGCTGGCGACCCCGGTGGCGATGCTGACGGCCGCTGGCACGCTGGCACGCCACGGCGTGTTGGTGCGCAACCTGCAAGGGCTGGAGGCGCTGGCCCGCGTGGACACCGTGGTGTTCGACAAGACCGGTACGCTCACGCGGGACGGCATGGCGTTGCAGGCCGTGCGCACGGCCAGTGGGTGGACCGCCGAGGAAACGCTGTCCCTGGCTGCTTCCCTGGCGCGCCACTCGATGCACCCGGCATCGCGCGCGGTGGTGGCGGCCGCTACGGCGAGTGATGGTCGCTGGGGGGTGGCTGGTTGGCAGGAGGACGCGGGGTTGGGTTTGGTAGCCATGGTGTGCGACACCAGGAACGCAGTCCAGCCCGCGCGCAAGGTCCGACTCGGATCTGCGCACCACGCAGGCGTGGCGGCGGACGATGCCAGTACCGCGCTGCAGGTGGTGCTGTCGGAACAACATGCCGATGGCACGGTGTCAGAGCTGGCCCGTTTCGACCTGGTGGAAGACCTGCGCCTTGAGGCGCCCGCCGTGGTGGCTGCGCTGGAGCAGGGTGGCGTGGCGGTGCAATTGCTGTCGGGCGACCGCATGGGCGCGGTGCAGCGTGTGGCGGCACAGGCAGGCATTGCGCAGGCGGCGGGCGAGTGCACGCCGCAGGGCAAGCTGGCTGCATTGCAGGCGCTGCAGGCTGCTGGCCACCAGGTGGCCATGGTGGGCGACGGTTTGAACGATGGCCCGGTGCTGGCCGGTGCGCACGTGTCCTTTGCGTTTGGCCGCGCAGTGCCGCTGGCGCAGTCGCAGGCCGATTTTGTGGTGCTGGGCGACAGCCTGGCTTTGGTGCCACAGACCGTGCTGCTGGCGCGCCGCACCTTGCGCGTGGTGCGCCAGAACCTGTGGTGGGCGGCGGGCTACAACGCGTTGTGCGTTCCGCTGGCGGTGGTGGGCTGGATGCCTGCCTGGCTGGCCGGGCTGGGCATGGCGCTGAGCTCATTGTTGGTGGTGCTCAATGCGGCACGTCTCGCACGTGACCTGCCTCCGCTGCCCGGGATGCAGGAGATGCCGCGGAAGGAGGAGGGGGCTCTGTCTCCTTCCTCAGTCCTTTCTGCCAGCAGTGCATTGCAGCCGTCCCTGGATCTTTCGAAGACAACCCTGGAGCCTGTCTGATGGACATCCTTTATCTCCTGATTCCGCTGTCTGTGATGCTGGTTCTTTTGATTCTGGGAGGGCTGTGGTGGGCGGTGTACCACGGCCAGTTCGAGAGCGTGGAACAAGAAGGCGAGCGCATTCTCCGAGACGGTTGACTTGTGTCAATGCCCGATAGCCCCGACTGCAACAAACTCTTACTGCATTACAAAGAGGTGCCCGATGGATTCTCCAAAAACAAGTGCTGCACACTACAACGATACGGTGGTGCGGCAGTTTTCTATCATGGCCGTGGTTTGGGGGGTGGTTGGCATGCTGGTGGGCGTCATCATTGCCGCCCAACTTGCCTGGCCTGAGCTCAACTTCGGCATTCCGTGGCTCAGCTATGGGCGCTTGCGCCCGCTGCACACCAACGCGGTGATCTTCGCGTTCGGCGGCTGCGCGCTGTTCGCCACCAGCTATTACGTCGTGCAGCGCACGAGCCAGGTCCGCCTGTTCGCCGGGCCGCTTGCGGCGTTCACGTTCTGGGGTTGGCAGCTGGTCATCGTGGCCGCAGCCATCAGCCTGCCGCTGGGCTACACGTCCGGCAAGGAATACGCAGAACTTGAATGGCCCATCGACATCCTGATCACGCTGGTCTGGGTGTCCTACGCCATCGTGTTCTTTGGCACGATCGGCGTGCGCAAGGTCAAACATATCTACGTGGCCAATTGGTTCTTCGGCGCGTTCATCCTGGCCGTGGCGTTGCTCCATGTGGTCAACAGCGCTGCGATTCCCGCGGGCTTCATGAAGAGCTACTCGGCCTATGCCGGCGTGCAGGACGCCATGGTGCAGTGGTGGTATGGGCACAATGCGGTGGGCTTTTTCCTGACCGCTGGTTTCCTCGGGATGATGTACTACTTCATCCCCAAGCAGGCAGGCCGTCCGGTGTACAGCTACCGCCTGTCCATCGTGCACTTCTGGGCGCTGATCTTCACGTACATGTGGGCCGGCCCCCATCACCTGCACTACACCGCGCTGCCCGACTGGACGCAATCGGTGGGCATGGTGTTCTCGCTGATCCTGCTGGCCCCCAGCTGGGGCGGGATGATCAACGGCGTGATGACGCTGTCGGGCGCCTGGCACAAGCTGCGCGACGACCCCATCCTGCGCTTCCTGATCGTGTCGCTGTCGTTCTACGGCATGTCCACGTTCGAAGGTCCGATGATGTCCATCAAGACCGTCAATGCGCTCTCCCACTACACCGACTGGACCGTGGGCCACGTGCACTCGGGCGCGCTGGGCTGGGTGGGCCTCATCTCCATGGGCTCGCTGTACTACCTGGTGCCCCGCCTGTTCGGCCGCGAAAAAATGCACTCCATCAAGGCGATTGAGCTGCACTTCTGGATGGCCACCATTGGCATCGTGCTGTACATCGCCGCGATGTGGATCGCCGGCGTGATGCAGGGCCTGATGTGGCGCGCCATCAACCCCGACGGCACGCTCACCTACACCTTTGTGGAAAGCGTGAAGGCGACCTATCCGTTCTATGTGATCCGTGTGGCCGGTGGTTTGCTGTACCTGGGCGGCATGGTAGTGATGGCCTGGAACGTGTGGGTGACTGCGATCTCCGGCCGTTCGGTCAAGGTGGCGATCCCTGCCGTGAATGCGGCCCACGCCTGAGCCGAAGGAGATAACTCATGTCTAACAACAACCCATCGAATTCGACCGGCTTCTCCCATGAAAAGGTGGAGACCAACAACTTCCTGATGATCGTGCTGATCCTGCTGGTGATCGCCATTGGTGGCCTCGTAGAGATCGTTCCGCTGTTCTTCCAGAAGTCTACGACCGAAGCGGTCAAGGGTGTCGAGCCCTACAACGCCATGCAACTGGTGGGCCGTGACATCTACATCCGTGAAGGTTGCTACAACTGCCACTCGCAGATGATCCGCCCCTTCCGCGCTGAAACGCTGCGCTACGGGCATTACTCGGTGGCGGGTGAGTTTGTGTATGACCACCCCTTCCAATGGGGCAGCAAGCGCACGGGCCCCGACCTGCACCGCGTAGGGGGCAAGTACAGCGATGAATGGCATCGCATCCACCTGAACAATCCGCGCGACGTGGTGCCCGAGTCGAACATGCCCGCCTACCCCTGGTTGGAAAAAAATGCCGTGGAACCCGCCAGTGTGGCCCCCCGCATGAAGGCCTTGCGCACGGTGGGGGTGCCTTACACCGACGAGCAGATCGCTGCATCTGCCGCCGACGTCAAGGGCAAGACCGAGATGGAAGCGCTGATCGCGTATCTGCAAGTCATGGGCCGCGCGCTCAAGTAAAGGAGATTCGCCATGGACATCACCACCATGCGCATCGTTGCCACGCTGGCATCGATGGCCTGCTTTGTCGGCATTTGGGTCTGGGCCTATCGGGGCCGCAACAAGGCCCGGTTTGACGAGGCCGCGCGGCTGCCCTTTGAACAAGATTGATCCCACCAGAACGAGAACACCCCATGAGTGACTTCACCAGCAATTTCTGGTCGGTCTTTGTGACCACACTGACCCTGGTCGGCATCATCGCCTGCGGCATCCTGCTGTGGATGGCGGGCCGCAAGAAGGTGATGGCCACCGCCGACAACACCACTGGCCACGTCTGGGACGAGGACCTGGTCGAGATGAACAACCCCCTGCCGCGCTGGTGGGTGTGGTTGTTCGTCATCACCATCGTCTTCGGCTTTGGCTATTTGGCGGCCTACCCAGGTCTCGGCAGCTTTACCGGCAAGCTCAACTGGACGCAAAAGGGCGAATACGAAGCCGAGATGGCCAAAGCCAAGACCGAACTGGAGCCGCTGTATGCCCGCTTTACTTCGATGAAGCCGGAAGACATTGCCAAGGACCCACAGGCACAGGCCATTGGCGAGCGCCTGTTCATGAACAACTGTGCGCAATGCCATGGCTCGGATGCCCGGGGTAGCAAGGGCTTCCCCAATCTGGCCGATGGCGATTGGCTTCATGGCGGCGCGCCCGAGAAGATCCGGGAAACGATCGAGAAAGGTCGCGTCGGCAACATGCCTCCCATGGCTGCGGCAGTGGGTTCCCCTGAAGATGTGCGCAATCTCTCACACTACGTGCTGAGTCTGTCTGGTAGCCCCCACGATTCGCTGCGTGCTTCGCTGGGCAAGTCCAAGTTCACGGCATGCGCAGCCTGCCACGGTATGGACGGCAAGGGCAATCAGGCACTGGGTGCCCCGAATCTCACTGATGACATCTGGCTGCATGGCTGGGGCGAGGCGGCCATTACTGCCATGGTCAACAACGGCAAGGTCAACCAGATGCCCGCTCAGGCGGACAAGCTCACAGAAGCTCAGATCGGTGTACTGTCGGCCTACGTCTGGGGCCTGTCGAACGGCAAGTAGGCGCCCTGCACGCTAAACCTTGGACGGTACTTTGGTGCCGCTCCAAGGATTGTTTGAACTGAGTACTTCGAAGCAAACGGATCGACACCACCATGAAGCCACCCAGCGAGCCCGCTCGCAAGGTCATCCCGATTTCACCGATTGCATCCGATGGCTCGTCGCAGGGCGAGATTGTGTCTCTCTACGAGGCGCAAAAGAAAATCTATCCACGCTCCATCAGTGGCGTGTTTGCACGCTGGCGCTGGGGCATGGTGTTTCTCACGCAGCTCGTTTTTTACGGGCTGCCCTGGTTTGAATGGGGGCAGCGCCAGATGGTGCTGTTTGACCTGGGGGCTCGGCGGTTTTACATCTTCGGCCTGGTTCTGTACCCCCAGGATTTCATCTACCTCACGGGCCTGCTCATCATTTCTGCGCTGTCGCTGTTCCTGTTTACGGCGGTGGCGGGGCGGTTGTGGTGCGGATTTGCGTGCCCGCAAACGGTCTATACCGAAATGTTCATGTGGATCGAGCACAAGATCGAAGGTGATCGCAGTGCCCGACTACGGCTGGACAACGGCCCATGGACCTTCGAGAAAGTCCGCAAGAAGTTCTTCAAGCAGGTGATCTGGATCGCGGTGGCGCTGTGGACTGGGTTTACGTTCGTGGGCTATTTTGTGCCCATCCGTGAGCTTGGTGCGGAGTTGCTGGTGATGCAGGGGGGCTGGCAGATATTCTGGGTGCTGTTCTACGGCTTTGCCACGTATGGCAATGCGGGCTACATGCGCGAGCAGGTGTGCAAATACATGTGCCCCTATGCGCGCTTTCAGAGCGCCATGTTCGACAAGGACACGCTGATCGTCAGCTATGACGTGGAGCGGGGCGAACCGCGCGGCCCGCGAAACAAGAACATCGATCACAAGGCCAAAGGTCTGGGCGACTGTATTGACTGCACGCTGTGCGTGCAGGTATGTCCCGTGGGCATCGACATCCGCAAGGGGCTGCAGTATGAGTGCATTGGTTGCGGGTTGTGCGTGGATGCTTGCAACACGGTCATGGACAAGATGCACTACCCAAAGGGGCTTATCCGGTTTTCCACACAGAACGGCGTGGCGCAGCGGTGGAGCCAGTCGCAGATCCTGCGCCGGGTGCTGCGGCCGCGTGTGCTGATCTACAGCGCAGTGCTGGTAGCCCTGTGCGTGGGCATGATGGCGAGCCTTGTCACGCGCACGCCGCTCAAGGTCGATGTTGTGCGTGACCGCGCTGCGCTCTCTCGCATCGTCGCCGGTGGCAAGCTGGAGAACATCTACCGCCTGCAGATCATGAATGCAACCGAAGGACCCCAACGCTATCGCATCGGTGCGCGTGGTCTTGAAGGGCTGGAAGTGGCGTCCGATGCTGAGGTGGAAATCGGAGCGGCAGAGTCCCGGTGGGTGGCTGTCCGACTGCAGATACCGTATGGTTCGGCGCCTTCAGGATCGCACGCTGTGCAGTTCGACGTGCAGGCACTCGGCGGGGCCGCCCATGTGACTGAGAAATCCGTGTTTCTGGTGCCGCGGTAACGCGCGTGCACACTGGTGCAAGGTCTTCGCGGGCCTTGCTTTGACGAAAAATATTTTTGAGGAGTCATCACATGCCATCCAGTTCCGCCCTCGGCACTGCCCCTTCCGCTACGTCGCCATGGTGGAAGTTCGGCCATGTCTGGTTGATCATCGCTGGTCCTGTGATCGTGATCATTGCGGGTTTTGTCACCCTCTGGCTGGCGATTTCGCGTCCCGATCCCGTGATCGCCGAGGACTATTACCGCCAGGGCATCGAGATCAACAAGACGCTGGAGACTCCACACAAGAGCCTGGCTCCCGCGATGAAAGGCCGCAACCATGCGGCCACTCCGGTCCAGGACCAGCCGCGCTGAACACCCCCTGGCCGTGCGGTTTGTCTGCGCGGCCTTACCAGGAGAAAAATCAATGTGGACGCAACGCCTGATGTGGATTGCATGGCCCGCCTTCTTGATGGCAGGCGTCATGGAGGTGCTGGTTTTTGCGATGGTGGATCCGCAGGACTTGCACTGGTTTCGGCAGCCGTTGGCGTTGTCGCGTCAGGGCGTCTACACGCTTGCTTTTTTCGCGTTCTGGATGATCACCATGGCGTCCAGCGCATTGACGACATTGTTGGCGATGTCGCCCTTTGAACTCAACCGCTGCCCGGTCCCCGAAGGGGATCGCCCCGATGACTGTCAAAAGACTTCATCTTGCCCTTGATGGGCTGCGGTAGCTGGCCGGTAGATACGGAGAGAGGCCGCCGCCAACGCATCGCCTTGGTCAGTGGCAGGCCTGCTGGTTGTTCACGATGCGCTTGAGCGCATCGGTTTCCAGGATGCGCACATGGCGCTGCTTGACCTCGACAATACCTTCTTCCACAAACTTGGAAAATGTGCGGCTCACGGTTTCGAGCTTGAGCCCCAGGTAGCTGCCAATTTCCTCACGCGTCATGCGCAGTACGAGTTCGGACTGTGAAAACCCACGGGCATGCAAGCGTTGCACAAGGTTCAGCAGAAACGCTGCCAGGCGTTCCTCGGCGCGCATGCTGCCCAAGAGCAGCATCACCCCATGCTCACGCACGATCTCGCGGCTCATGATCTTGTGCACATGGTGTTGCAGCGCGGTGACCTCGCGGGACAGTTCTTCGATGCGGTCAAAGGGCATGACACAGACTTCTGCGTCTTCCAGGGCCACTGCGTCGCAGGTATGGTGATCGTTCACGATGCCATCCAGGCCGATAATCTCGCCCGCCATCTGGAAACCAGTGACCTGGTCGCGCCCATCTTCGGTGGCTACACAGGTCTTGAAGAAGCCGGTGCGGATGGCATAGAGCGATGTGAAGGCTTCGCCGTTGCGAAACAGCGTTCCGCCCCGCTTGATCTTGCGGCGGACGGCAACGACTTCGTCAATGCGTTGCAGTTGGTCTTCGCTCAGGCCAACCGGCATGCACAGCTCGCGCAGGTTGCAGTTAGAGCAGGCGACTTTGATGGTGAGCGGGTTCATAGGCACAGGGGCTGGGTTAGGTTTGAGCATATCGCCTCATCTGCCTGTAAGACAGGCTTGTGGGTACGGATGGGCGAATGACATGCATCAAATTGTCGCTGTTCGGCCCCGTGCATCACTTGATTCAGGTCAAGGACATGAGGGTCAGCTTACGGCACAGTCAAAGTGTATGCAAGGAATTTGCCCATGACTGCTGTTTCGCCTGATCTTCTGCGCCGTTTCGACGTGCCAGGGCCCCGCTATACCTCTTATCCAACCGCCGACCGTTTCGTCGAGGCGTTTGGGCAGGACGACTATGCGCTTGCACTGGAGCAGCGCAGGCTGGGCTCCATGACGAAGGCGTTGCCGTTGTCACTGTATGTGCACATCCCATTTTGCGAGTCGCTGTGTTACTACTGTGCGTGCAACAAGATCATCACCAAACACCATGATCGGGCAGATACCTACCTGCGGTACCTGAGCCGCGAAATCGATCTGCACACAGCGCACTGCGGGACGGGGCAGGTGGTGAGCCAGCTGCACCTGGGTGGTGGTACGCCTACTTTTTTGTCCGACGACGGCTTGCGTGAACTCATGGCCATGCTCAAGCGCAGCTTCTCGCTGGCGCCGGGCGGAGAGTATTCGATTGAAGTAGATCCCCGCACCGTCAATGCCGACCGCCTTGCCGTGCTTGCGGAACTCGGGTTCAATCGACTGAGTTTTGGAGTGCAGGATTTTGATCCTGAGGTTCAAAAGGCTGTTCATCGCATACAGCCTGCCGAGCAGGTGTTTTCGCTGGTGGAGTCCGCACGTTCGCTGGGTTTTGAATCCATCAATGTGGACTTGATCTACGGCCTGCCGCGCCAGACGCCCGAGTCGTTTGATCGCACGCTGACCCAGGTTGTGCAGCTGCGGCCTGACCGCATCGCCCTGTATGCCTATGCCCACCTGCCGGAGCGCTTCAAGCCCCAGCGCCGCATTGTTTCTGCCGAGTTGCCCACGGGGGCGGGCAAGGTGTCGATGCTGTCCCGTTCGCTGGCTGCCTTCATGGACGCTGGGTACGTGTATGTGGGCATGGACCACTTTGCGTTGCCGGCCGATGCATTGGCGGTTGCCAAGCGCCAGGGCCGTCTGCACCGCAACTTCCAGGGCTACAGCACACAGCCCGATTGCGATCTGATTGGCCTGGGCGTGTCGGCGATTGGCCGGGTGGGGGCGACCTACAGCCAGAACGCAAAAACTCTGGACGAGTACTACGATTTTCTGGACCAGGGGCGCTTGCCAGTGGTGCGTGGGCTCGCCCTGACCCGCGATGACCTGGTACGCCGCGCCGTCATCATGGCGTTGATGTGCCAGGGCGAGTTGTTGTTTGAGCCCATGGAGCAGGCCTGGTTGATCGACTTTCGGGCTTACTTCTCTGCCGAGCTGGAGCAACTGGAACCCATGGCTGAGCAGGGACTCGTCGTGGTGAGACCCGACGGGGTCGAGGTGACGGCCATGGGCTGGTTCTTCGTGCGCGGCATCGCCATGGTTTTTGACCGTTACCTGCAGGCAGATCGCAACCGAGCCCGTTTTTCGCGCATCATCTGACTCTCATGATTGCAACGGTTGCCTCGACCGCCTTGCTGATGGGACTGGTTGGCGGGTCCCATTGCTTAGCCATGTGCTCCGCGCCCTGCGCAGCGTTGGTGGGGCAGGGAGAGTCGCGGAGTTTGCCCAAGACGGGTGGGGATTTGGAGGCACAGGCTTCCTCGCAGACGGTCCAAACTGTGCAATGGATGCCTCGGGGTGGTGTCATTCGGCGCACGGCTGCTTTCCATGTCGGTCGGCTGGCTGGGTATGCCGTGGCGGGCGGTTTGGCCGCGCTCGCCATGGACAGTCTGGCATGGTTGACCCAACAGACGGCGGCGCTGCGCCCGGCGTGGACCCTGGTCCATGTCGCGGTGATGGCCTGGGGGTTGATGATGATGGTCCAGGCCCGCCAGCCCCAATGGGTGGAGCAGGCGGGTCGCACTGTGTGGTCACATGTCAAGCCGCTTGTCAGCGCCCCTGGCGGGGTTCTCGCTGCAGGGGGACTCTGGGCGCTAATGCCCTGTGGATTGCTCTATTCGGCCCTGTTGGTAGCCGCCCTGAGCGGCGGACCCTTGGAAGGGGCGTTGACCATGGCGTTGTTTGGCCTGGGCAGCGGTGTGTGGCTGGTGGGCGGGCCGTGGGTATGGGCACGACTGAAAACACGGATCAATACAGCGCGTGCGGACTGGGGGACCCGTATCGCGGGGGGCTTACTCTGTGCAGTCGCCAGCTGGGCACTGTGGATGGACTTGGTCTACAAACCATCGCTGTGGTGCCGTTAGCTTGTTTCCAACCGGAAGTTGCAGAGCAAAGGGGTTGACGGGGGTCTTTAAACCCATGTCTATACAAGGGTGATCTGGGGTGGGCTTCGCGGACGCATCCAAGTGTTGCCGCGCCGCTGCGGTGCAGGCGCAGTCCTTCGACAAGGCCCCCGAACTGGCGATAATCTATGTAACCATTGGTGGCATTGAAGTCGCCATGTTTCACACGCCCCGAAGTGAACTCTTCCATCCTCATCGACATCAGCCAACTGCGTGTCGGCATGTACATCCAGCTCGACTTGGGCTGGATGCATCATCCGTTCCCGGTGAGCAGTTTTCGCGTGGCGTCGGCGGAACAGATTGCCACCCTGCGTGAACTGGGGCTCACCGAGGTACGTTATCTTCCCAAGAAGAGTGATCCAGAACTGAGGGAACTTGTCCCCGCCGCCTGGAGCGTCCCGGAAATGAAGGCACCGTCCTTGAACGGACTGGATGCGGCAGGCTCCGCCGCGACCGTGGACCCGGAGGCGCTGCGCAGGCGTGAACTGTTGGAAGCCCAGAACCGGACTCTGGCAGTCTGTGACCAGCGATTTGGAGAGGCCACCCGCCAGTACCAGGCGCTGGAGCGTGTGGTCTCCGAGCACCCCGACCAGGCGCGTGCCAAAGGCGATACGCTGGTGTCCGGATGTGTGGCCGAGCTCCTCGAAAACGGGGATTCCGTCATCCGGCTGCTGTCAGAAGGTGTCGGCGAGCGCAATGCCCTGCATCCGATCAACGTGATGGTGATCTCTCTGTTGCTGGGCCGCGCACTGGGTATGAAAAGTGCCGAGCTGCACGACCTTGGCATCGCGGCGCTGATTCATGACCTGGGCAAGCTCAAGCTGCCACCGAATCTCAGGCAACCTACGCCCTCGATGATTCCCATGGAGCGCACGCGCTACGAGACCCATGTGGGTGAGTCTGTGGCACTGGCCACGCGCATGGGCTTGCCCGAAGCCGTGCTTACCGCCGTTGCCAGGCACCATGAGATGGCCGATGGCAGCGGGTTTCCATTGCGGCTGTCAGGGCCCGACTTGGGGCGTGCGAGCCAGGTGCTTGCGTTGGTCAATCGGTATGACCGCATGTGCAACCCTGCCAACGGAGTGGATGCGCTCACGCCCCACGAGGCGCTGTCAGTCATCTTTGCGCAGCTCAAGGCGCGGTTTGATTCTGTGGTCCTGGGTGCATTTATCCGCATGATGGGGGTGTACCCACCGGGCTCCATCGTCCAGCTGGTCAACGACCGTTATGCGATCGTGGCTTCAGTCAATTCTTCGCGCCCCCTGCGGCCCAAGGTCATTGTTCATGACTCCCGAGTCCCCAAGGATGAGGCGCCCATATTGGATCTGGAAACCGTGCCAGAGCTGGGCATCCGGCGCAGTCTCAAGCCCGCGCAATTGCCACGCGATGCCCTGGACTACCTTTCCCCCCGTCAGCGTATCTGCTACTTTTTCGAGCGCGCAGTCAGCCCCGGCCCCGAAGAGGCTGGTTCGTGACCGTTGTGCAGTCCCACGGCTGGCTCGACGGTTTGCAGGAAGCTGTCTGGTTGGTCGATGAGGCCAGCCTTCTCATCCTTTATGCGAATGCCGCAGCGCAGCGGCTGGTGGGTTTGCCTGCGGCCTCTATGGTTGGCACGCCGGTGCTGCGTCTGGCTTCCACACCACAGGATGTTGCGTTCTGGGGGGAGTCAGCGCAGGTGGTTGCAGACGGCATCCATTCCCACACCAGCGTTTTGCGCGCAGATGGAGCCCTGGTGCCGGTTGACCGGCGCGTGACACGCGTTCCGGGAGAAGGGGCTTCGGGCACCGTTTTCATGCTGACGATGCTGGACCGGAGTGTCCAGGATGCCACCGAGCGCGAGCTGGAAACTTTGTTGTCTGAACTGCGCGCGACGCTGGATTCCGCAGCCGATGGCATGCTCGTCTGCAGCCTTGATGGCCGGGTGCGGGCCTTCAACCAGCGGCTTGCGCAGTTGTGGAATATTCCCCGTGATTTGCTGGTGCAGCGCAACGATGCGGCGGTGTATGCGCACATGGCGGCCCAAGTGGAAGACGCACGTGCCTACTCGGAGCGCCTGGCGGCCATTGCACGTGAGCCGATGCAGGAGAGTACAGACATACTGGTGTTGAAGAGTGGCCTGGTGCTGGAGTTGCGGACCGTGCCCCAGTTTGGCCAGGGGCTGCCCGTGGGGCGCGTGTATTCCTACCGGGACATTACTCGCCAGACGGAGATACAGGTCAGCCTCAGGCTCGCAGCCCGGGTGTTTGAGTCCAGTCTCGACGCCATCTTCATCGCCGATAGCCATCACCGGGTCCTGCGCATGAACCCGGGTTGCGAGCGCCTAGTAGGGCCTTCTGCCAAATCGTTCGAAGGATGCATGGCCGCTTCTTTGTTCGGAGGGGGTTCGGATGCGGCTTTCATGGAGCAGGTGCTGCAGGGTTGGGCGGAGGATGGTTTCTGGGAGGGCGAGCTGTGGCTCCCCAGGGACAATGGCACCTATTGCGCGGTGCAGCTGTCATGGGTGGCGCTGCGCGACGATGAAGGGCGCCTGGTGCAGAGCATCGGCTTCATGCGTGACCTGACGCTGCAGCATGCGGCCCAGAAGCGCATCGAGGAGCTGGCCTACAGCGACGTGCTCACCGGCCTGCCCAACCGCCTGCTGTTGTCGCAGCGGGTGGACACGGCCATTCAGGGGGCGCGCCAGAGCGACACGGGTTTTGCGATCCTGTTCCTGGACCTCGACCGTTTCAAGATCATCAATGACTCCCTGGGCCATCCTTTTGGGGACCGTGTGCTGCAACTGGTCGCCGAGCGCCTGCAGGCCTGCCTGCGCCAGACGGACATGTTGTGCCGATTGGGCGGCGACGAGTTTGTCATCTACCTGCATGGTGGAGATGCCGTAGTGGCAGAGAGTGTGGCGCGCCGCATTCTGGAAGACATGCTCAACCCTTTCATGCTCGACAGCATGGGTTTCTCCATTCAGTGCAGCATTGGTATTGCGTTGTATCCGCAGGATGGTGCAACGCTGGACGACCTCATCAAGCAGGCCGATACGGCCATGTACCGGGTCAAGGAACGGGGGCGTGGCAGCTATGGCTTTTACCAGCCGCAGATGAACGCCAATCTGCTTTCCCGCATGCAGATGGAGCATGCGATGCGCCAGGCGCTGGGGTTGGACCGCATGGCGGTGCACTACCAGCCGCAGGTCAACATGGCCACCGGGCGCATCACGGGGGCGGAGGCCCTGATCCGCTGGACCGACCCCGAGTTCGGCGCCGTATCGCCGGGGCAGTTCATTCCCCTGGCGGAGGAGTCAGGCTACATCGTCACTCTGGGCGCGTGGGTCATGGAGCAGGCTGTGCGCGAGGCGGCGGTGTGGATGCACAGTGGCATGCCAATCATGATCTCCGTGAACGTGTCGGCGCTGGAGTTCCGGCAGCCGGATTTCGTGGACCGTATCACCCGGCTGCTGGCCGTGCACCAGCTGCCGCCCACGTTGCTGGAGCTGGAGCTGACCGAAACCATCCTGCTGCAGGATGCGCAGGAAATGGAGCAGCGTCTGCGTGTCCTCGCCGGCCTTGGGATTGGCTTGGCCATCGATGATTTTGGTACGGGATATTCCAGCCTCGCGTATCTCAAGAAGCTGCCGATCAGCAAGCTCAAGATCGACCAGTCGTTTGTGCGCGGCCTGCCCGACGATGATGGCGACCGGGCCATCGTGAGCGCCATCATCAGCATGGGGCGTGCCATGCACATTGAGGTGGTGGCAGAGGGGGTGGAAACAGAAACCCAACAGGCTGTGCTGCTGCAGATGCAGTGCGACCACTACCAGGGGTTTCTCTGTGCACCTGGCCTTCCCGCCCAAGAGTTTCGAGCCCTGCTCAGCAAACCATTGCCCTTGAAGGCGCAGGGCCGGCGCAGTCCAGTCCAGAACTGAGGCCATCCTGCTGCTGCGCCACCCCGGCTGCCCCGGGGGCGTTCGCAAGGCTTAAAACGCCGCGATGCCCTTCCAAAGCATGTAGGCCGCCAATCCGAACAGCAAGGACGCGAACACGCGCTTGAGCTGCTTGACTGGCAGGCTGTGCGCGGCCTTGGCGCCCAGTGGGGCGGTGAGGACGCTGCAGGTCGCGATCACTGCCAGCGCGGGCAGCCAGATGTAGCCCAGCGAAGCCGCAGGCAATCCGCTCACGTTCTGCCCGCCGATCACATAGCCCACCACATTCGCCAGCGCAATTGGAAACCCGAGCGCAGCGCTGGTGGCCACGGCATTGTGGATGGGCACGTTGCACCAGGTCATGAATGGCACGCTCACGAACCCGCCACCGGCACCTACCAGGCCCGACAGGAATCCGATCACGCCACCTGCAGCCACCTGGCCAGCCCCACCGGGCATCTGGCGCGTGGGGGCGGGTTTTTTGTCCAGGAACATCTGTGTGGCGGAGAAGCTGACGAACAAGGCGAAGAAGATGGCCAGGAAGGAGCCCTTGAGCAGGGCGAACACGCCCAGGCTGGCCACAAACCCGCCCAGCACGATGCCGGGTGCCAGGCGTTTCACGATGTCCCATCGCACTGCGCCACGCTGGTGGTGAGCCCGCACGCTGGAGATCGATGTGAACATGATGGTGGCCATCGATGTGGCAATCGCCATCTTCACTGCGAGATCGGGAGCCACCTTCTGCGCGCCCAGGATGTAGGTCAAGAAAGGCACCAGCAGCATGCCACCGCCAATGCCCAGCAGCCCCGCCAGAAAACCTGTAGCCAGACCAAGTACACCGAGTTCAACAATCAGCAAGGGATCGAGCATGGCGCACAGTCAGGCAAGGGTGGAACGAGGGCGGGGACGCGCGGAGAAATGCCCTGTCGGAGGTGCTGCAGCGTTTGGTTGCGGTGACAGGAGCATGCGGAATAAGGTGTCTGCGAATGCCACCGGACTCTCATCCTGAACCGGGGGTTCAGGTGGGCGAGGGCAGCCAAGCGTTGGGTTCATCTGACGCGAGATGATCACGCTCACCGGGCAATGTACCAAGCCCGAGCTCGTTGAGCATTGGTTCAAGGAAATATAAAGCCCGGCGGCTTCGCAGACATCGTCATTGTAGGCGCTGGCGCCTTGCACCGCAGATATGGGGGCATGTAAAGCCCGTAAGCTTTTGGGACGTGCAGCAAGGGGTCGGTTCTGCATGCGCCACCGCCGACCTGGATGCGATGTCCGGCAGGCAGGGCCTTGTCAAAGAAGGCGGCCGTCGTCGCCCAGTGCCTGGTCCAGCCGCTGCACCAGGCCATGAAGGCGCTGCTGGTCTTCGTCGGGCAAGAGGGTTTCCTGCTGACCCGTGCTACCGGTTGCGATGGCCGGGCTGGCTGCTTTGGCAGCGGCGCCTGCTGCCAAGTCGGCTGCCTCGCGGTCGGCGATCTCGAAGGCCAGATTCAAGGCCGCCAGCACGGCGATGCGTTCGCGGGCGCGGACCTTGCCCGCGTCGCGGATGCGCGTCATGGCGGTATCGACGCGCTCAACGGCATCCAGCAGGCGGCTTTCGTGGCCCTCGGGGCAGGTCAGCAAGTAGCTTTGCTGCAGGATCTGCACCTCGATTTGCTTCATTCGGCTTCCTTCGTGACGACGGGGGCTGCTGCGGGCAGGCGCTCCAGCAGTGCATCGACGCGGGCGCGCGCAGCACTGAGGCGTGATTTGAGGGAGTCCCGCTCCTGCGTCAGCGCAGCCACCTGGTCAGTCAGCAACGCGTTGGTGCGTTGCAGTTCTGCGTGGCGCAAAAGCAGGCGGTCAACGCGCTCGGCGATCTGGTCGGTGGGGGACGGTGTTGCCATACAGCCCTCGATTGTAGGGTTGCGGGTTGTAAACGGTCGTAAAATCCCGCTGTTGGTGCTCGCGGTGTGGTTCACATGCCGCAGTTCAACGGGAAGCAGGGAGGAGGCGCCAAATCTGGCGCGCCCAGCCTGCGCTGCCCCCGCAACGGTCAGCGGACGAATCACCCGATTCTCTCTCCATCCATAAGCCACTGTGTGCCTTGAACAAGCGCATGGGAAGGCATTGGGGGGTGTTCCGCCAGCCCGGATACCGGCCAACACGGTGGCTGCGTGCGCCCGCTTGGGCGCTTCGCGGCTGTATCACCCATATGCTGGCGGGAGGCCGGCCCGGGTTGTTTGTTGACGATGATCCCCATGAAAATCCGTACCCTCCGTGCGCGCCCTGTGGCGTTGCTGCGCCTGCCTGTTCACCGTATTGCCGCAGTGACCCTGGCTGTCGGCGCTGCCTGCACTGCCATGGCGCAAACCGCCTCCGCAAACGGCGAACTGCTGGCCCAGAATCTGCGCACGCCGTCGCTTTCCGAAACTGTAGTGGCTGCCACGCGCACGCCCCAGCCGCTCGCTGACCTGGTGGCCGACATCTCCATCGTGGACCGCGAAACGATCGAGAACAGTGGCGCCACCGGCCTGGCCGACCTGCTGGGCCGCCTGCCTGGCGTGGAGTTCTCGCGCAATGGTGGCCCGGGCACTACCACGGGTGTGTTCCTGCGCGGTGCCGAATCGCGCTTCACCGCGGTGTACATCGACGGGGTGCGCATCGATTCGCAGTCCACCGGCGGCGCGCCGTGGGAGAGCATCCCGCTGGGCCTCATCGACCGCATCGAAGTGCTGCGCGGCCCGGCTGGCGCCGTGTATGGCTCGGATGCCATGGGTGGCGTGGTGCAGATTTTCACCAAGCGCGGCGAGAACGGCGTGGCGCCCTATGTGGGCGTGGGCATTGGCAACCACAACACCACCAAGGTGGAAGCCGGCATCAGCGGTGCCAGTGGCACCGTGGACTACGCGCTGGGCTTTGCACGCGATGACAGCAAAGGTTTCAACGCCCGCACGCTGGCCACCCAGAACCCCGACCGCGACGGCTACCGCACCACGGCGGGCCATGCCCGCGTGGGACTGCAGGTCGATGCGGCACACCGGCTGGAAGGCACGCTGATGGTCAATGATTCCAACAGCGGCTACGACAGCGGGCTGGGCAAGGACGACCGCAACCTGCACACCATGCACGCCCTGGGCCTCAACTGGATCGCGCAGTGGAGCAGCGCCTACAAGACGCGCCTGTCCATCACCGACTCCCGCGATGAATACGAAACCCGCCCCTCGCCCTATCTGAGTGACACGCGCCTGCGCGGCTATTACTTCCAGAATGAATGGCGCCAGGGCGCGCACCTGGTCACGGCCGCGCTGGAGCGCCGCGAAGACCGCCTGGAAAACGCTCCCATCGATGCCAAACGCTCGCAGGACGCGCTGGCCCTGGGCTATGGCTACAACGCTGTAGGTCACACCGTGCAGCTCAATCTGCGCCACGACTCCGATAGCGAGTTTGGTGGCAAGAGCACCGGCAGCGTGGCCTACGGCTATGCCATCACACCGCAGTGGCGCGCCACGGCGTCGGTGGGCACGGCCTTCCGTGCGCCCACGCTGTACCACCGCTTCAGCGAATACGGCGTGGCCACGCTGCGCCCCGAAAGCAGCCGCAATGCCGAAGTGGCGCTGCGCTACGCCCAGGGCAAGAGCACGTTCTCCACCACGCTGTTTCGCAACCGCGTGAGCAACCTGATCTCGTTCTCCGGCCCCGGCACCTGCCTGTCGGACTTTGGCTGCTACGCTAACACGGCCCGGGCCGAGTACAAGGGCGTGACGTTTGCTGGCTCGCACCGCATGGGCGATGTGCAGTTGCATGGCTCCATCGATCTGCAACGCCCGCGTGACCTGGACACCGGCAAGCAGCTCGCGCGCCGCGCCAAGCAGCACGCCACCTTCGGCGCCGACACGCGCCTGGCAGGTTGGACACTGGGCGCCGAAGTGCAGGCATCAGGCCGCCGCTTCGACACCGTGGCCAACACCAACGTGTTGGGCGGCTACGCGCTGTTCAACCTCTACGCCAGCACCCGCATTGCGCGTGACTACACGCTGCTGGCCCGCATCGACAACCTGGCCGACAAGGACTACCAGCTGGCCCGCACCTACGCCACCGCAGGCCGCACGGTGTACGTCGGTGTGAAGTGGGCGCCGCAGTGAAGCCCCCCCTGAGGCGTTGCGCGCCTTCCCCCCACGGGGGGACGCCACCCGTGGCCTGGCGGAGCCAGTTCCACGGTGGCACTGGCTTCGCGCGTGCCAGTTTCATAGGCATGCCGGGCATGTGTCCCACAGGGTTGCTGAAATGACCAGGTGCCCTGCGCTGCTGATTGCAGCCCCGGCCTCCGGGCAGGGCAAGACCACCGTCACCGCCGCCCTGGCGCGCCTGCATGCGCGCCAGGGGCGGCGGGTGCGGGTGTTCAAGTGTGGGCCGGATTTTCTGGACCCGCACTGGCACCAGCTGGCCAGCGGGGCGCCGGTGCACCAGCTCGACCTCTGGATGAATGGCGAGGCGGACTGCGCGCAGCGTCTGCATGACGCGGCGCGCGAGTCGGACCTGGTCCTGATCGAAGGGGTGATGGGGCTGTTTGACGGCACCCCCAGCGCGGCCGACCTGGCCCGGCACTTTGGTGTGCCCGTGCTGGCGGTGGTCGATGCCTCGGCCATGGCAGGCACGTTTGGCGCGCTGGCTTTTGGCCTGCGCCACTATCGCTCGGGCCTGCCCTGGGCCGGCGTGCTGGCCAACCGCGTGGGCAGCACGCGCCACGCCGACATGCTGCAAGGGGGCTTGCACGACGCCGACGACTGGATGGGGGCACTGATGCGGGTGCAGTCCGGCACCGCGCCCGCTTCGGGCAAGGCCGGTTCGGCGCTGCTGCCCGAACGCCACCTGGGTCTGGTCGCGGCGCATGAGCTGCCCGACAGTCTGCAGCGGCTGGACGCCGCCGCCGATGCCCTGGCGGCGACGCCCCTGGGCCAGATGACGCTGGAGGACCTGCAGCGCTGGGCCGTGGAGTTTCCGGCTCCCTCAGTGGGAGCCGCCGTGCCGCCGCTGTTGGCAGGCCGCACCGTGGCCGTGGGGCGCGATGCGGCGTTCTGCTTCATCTATGCCGCCAATGTGGAGTGCCTCACGCAAATGGGTGCACGCGTGGAGTTCTTTTCGCCCCTGCACGACGCGGCGCTGCCCGACTGCGATGCCGTGTGGCTGCCCGGCGGCTACCCCGAGCTGCACACCGCACAGATCGCCGCCAACACCGGCATGCAAGCCAGCCTGCGCGCCCATGGGGCCGCAGGCAAACCCCTGTGGGCCGAGTGCGGCGGCATGATGGCGCTGTTTGAATCCATCACGCTGGCCGACGGCAGCACGGCCCCGCTGTGGGGGCTGCTGCCCGGCCGCGTGACCATGCAAAAACGCCTGGCGGCGCTCGGGCCGCAGCAACTGGCGGTGGCAGGTCACACCCTGCGCGGCCACACCTTCCACTATTCGACCAGCGACAGCAATGCGCCTGTGGTGGCCCGCACGGCCCGCCCCCATGACGCGGTTGCGCCGGATGCGGGCGAGGCGCTGTACCAGCAGGGCCGCCTCCACGCCAGCTATTTCCATGCGTGGTTCCCGTCCAGCCCCGAGGCGGTGGCGCGTCTGTTGGGAGGCGTCTCGGCATGACTCTCGCCCCGCACTCCATCACCACCGAGCTCATTCTGGGCGGCCAGAAAAGCGGCAAGTCGCGCCGCGCCGAGCTGCTGGCGCGCGACTGGCTGGCGCAATCCAGCGACTACCGCGCCGTGCTCATCGCCACCGGGCAAGCCTGGGACGACGAGATGCGCGAACGCATCGCCCGCCACCAGCGTGACCGAGCCGAACGGGTGCCCGGCCTGCAGACGGTGGAAGAGCCGCACGACGTGGCCGCAGCCCTCACGCGGCTCAGCACGCCGCAGACCCTGCTGGTGGTGGACTGCCTCACGCTGTGGCTCACCCACTGGACCATGCCCATGGGCGTGGAAAGCATGAATTTTGAACAAAAACAGGCTCTAGCGCTTGATTGGCAAGCGCAAGCAGCTATGTTTTTGATAGCGGTTCGGAAAGCCCCCGGCCCCGTTGTTCTGGTGGGCAACGAAATTGGCCTGGGGGTCATCCCGATGGGGCGTGAGGTGCGCGCCTTTGTGGATGCGCTGGGTACGCTGAACCAGCAGGTGGCCCAGGCGTGCCCGCGCGTGACGCTGATGGCCGCTGGGCTGCCATTGACCTTGAAATGAAACTATGAAACCAACCCCTGTGCGCCGCATCCTCTGGGTGATCGCGATAGTGATCGTGCTGGGCCTGCTCATGGCCGGACTGGCGCGGGCGCAGCCTGTGCAGATCACCGACGACAAGGGCCGCAAGATCGCGTTGCCCCGTCCGCCCGAGCGCATCGTGAGCCTGCTGCCCTCGTTGACCGAAAGCGTGTGCGAGCTGGAGCAATGCCACCGGCTGGTGGGGGTGGACCGCTATTCCAACTGGCCCGAGAACGTGGTCGGCAAGCTGCCCAAGGTGGGCGGTGGTATCGACCCGAGCATCGAGGCCATCGTGGCGCTCAAGCCGGACCTGGTGCTCATGTCCGTCAGCTCGCGCGCCAGCGACCGGCTGGAGGCGCTGGGCCTCACGGTGGTGCAACTGGAGCCCAAGACCCATGCCGATGTGCGCCGCGTGCTGGGCACCGTGAGCGACCTGCTGGGCGTGCCCCGTGCGCAGGGTTCTGACCGCCTGTGGCGCGTGATCGATGCGGGCGTGCTGGCGGCGGCACAGTCCCTGCCGCCCAGGGCCAAGAATGCGCGCGTGTACTTCGAGGTGAGCCGTGGGCCTTACGCGGCGGGCGAGGCGTCGTTCATCGGCGAATCGCTCACCCGGCTGGGGGTGCGCAACGTGGTGCCGGCGTCGCTCGGGCCGTTTCCGCGCCTGAACCCCGAGTTCGTGGTGCGCGCCAACCCCGACATCATCATGATCGGCAACCGCAGCATGCAGGCCATGGTGCCGTACCCCGGCTGGGCCAGCATGCGCGCCATCCGCGACAACCGGCTGTGCGTGTTCGGCCCTGGCGATTCCGACGTGGTGGTGCGCCCCGGGCCGCGCATGGCCGAAGCGGCGCGGATCATGGCGAAATGCCTCGTGGAGAAAGCTCCATGAAGCAACCTGAGTCGCATGGCGCCTCCGTGCAGCCGCCGCAGACGGCAGCTCTTCGGGCCGTCCAAGCCTGCGCGGGCAGGCTTGGAGCCGCGGCCCTCAGCCCCTCTCCCTGCGGGAGGGGGACGCACCCAGTGGCCTGGCAAAGCCAGTTCCCCGGGTGCCCTGGCCTCGGCCGTGCCTGTCGCAGCCGCTGCCAACGTTGGAAATAGCGGCAAGTGAATTCATCCACCAATTACGTCGGGCAAAGCCGCCGCGCGGCATGGTGTGCCGCCTGGCTACTGCTTGCGAGTGTGATCCTGGCCGTGTGTGGCGCCAGCGTAGGCAGCACGGGTTTTGACAGCGTGCTGCGCATGCACGGCGACCCCGTGGCCTGGCAGATCGTATGGGACATCCGCCTGCCGCGCACGCTGGGTGCGTGGCTGGCGGGTGCGCTGCTGGGCCTGTCAGGCGCGGTGGCGCAGGGGCTGTTTCGCAACCCGCTGGCCGACCCGTACCTGCTGGGCAGCGCCTCGGGCGCAGCGCTGGGCGGGGCTGTCGCCATGGCGCTGTTCGGGGTGTCGCCGGTGGCGGCGCAGTGGCTGGCGCGCATCGGCATCACGGGCATGGCTTTCTTGGGCGCGGCGGGGGCGGTGGTGCTCACGCTGCTGTTGGCCAAAGGCGTGCAGCACACGCTGCGCCTGCTGCTGGCGGGCGTGATTGTGGGCGTGGTGCTGGGCGCGCTGCGCGACCTGGTGGAGCTGGCCTCGCCCGACATCCTGCAGGCCATGCAGGCGTTCACGCTCGGCAGCACCGCCTTTGTGGGCTGGATGGCTTGTGTGCTCATGGCCGTGGCCTGGGGGCTGTGCTCGGTGGTCGCGTGGATGCTGGCACGCGCGCTCGATGGCCTCACGCTGGGCGAGGCCACGGCGGCCAGCCTGGGCCTGCCGCTCATGCCCATGCGCGCCGGTCTGGTGGCCGCCATGGCGCTGGCCACGGGCACGGCGGTGGCGCAAACGGGGCTCATCGCGTTTGTGGGGCTGGCCGCGCCGCACCTGGTGCGCTCCATCGTGCGCGTAACGCACGAGCGGCACATCGTGCTCGCGAGCCTGATGGGCGCGGTGCTGCTACTGGCGGCCGACATCCTGGCGCGCTGGCTACTGGCGCCGCAGGAGCTGCCCGTGGGCGTGCTCACGGCGGCGCTGGGCGGAACCTACCTGCTGTGGCTCATGCACCGGCGCACGGCGCAAGGAGGTGCGCTATGAAATCAATAGCTATCAGTGCAAATGGAATAAGCGCCAGCATCGGGAATCGCTCGATATTGCAGGGCATTGACCTGCAACTGCCCGCCGGGCGCTGGACCAGCATCGTCGGCCCCAACGGCGCGGGAAAGTCCACCCTGCTCAAGGTGCTGGCCGGCCTGTTGCCGCGCGCTGCGGTGCAGGGCGAAGTGTTGCTGCTGGACCGCCCGCTGGCGCAGATCCCGGCGCGCGAACGGGCCCGCCAGCTCGCCTGGCTGGGCCAGAACGAAGGCTCGGCCGACGACCTCACAAGCTACGACGTGGCCATGCTGGGCCGCCTGCCGCACCAGGCCTGGCTGGCCCCGCCCGGCGCGCCCGACCACGCGGCCGTCGAGCAGGCGCTGCGCACCACGCAGGCCTGGGACTGGCGCCACCGCCCGCTGTCGCAGCTGTCGGGCGGCGAGCGCCAGCGCGTGCTGCTGGCCCGGGCTCTCGCGGTGCAGGCGCAGGTGCTCCTGATGGACGAGCCCCTGGCCAACCTCGACCCGCCCCACCAGACCGACTGGCTGCACACCATGCGCGCGCTGGTCGATGCGGGCGGCACGGTGGTCAGCGTGCTGCACGAGGTGTCGCTGGCGCTGCAGGCCGACGACATGGTGGTGATGGCACAGGGCCGCGTGCTGCACCAGGGTGCCTGCGATGCGCCCGATACCCACGCCGCGCTGGAAAGCGTGTTTGACCACCGCATCCACGTGCGGCATCTGGATGGCATGTGGATGGCGCTGCCCTCCCTGCAACGCAAGAACAACCACCAAGGAATGAAGGAAGTGCAAGCATGAACATCGAATCGGGTTTTTCGCAGGTCGCGCAGTCGTTGCTGTGGCCGGTGCTGGTGCTGGTGGGGCTGGCGTTTGTCTACGCGCTGTGGTCGGGCGGCGCCACGCTCATGGAGGCCTGGCAGCGCTGGCGCCAGCCGCAGTACCGCTCGCTGCGTGTGGCGCCTGGCTTGTCGATGGAAGAACTGGAGCTGCAACTGGTGCGCCAGGTGGAGCCCGTGCGCCTGCTCAGCCGCCTGTCGCCCATGCTGGGGCTGATCGCCACGATGATTCCCCTCGGCCCCGCGCTGCAGAGCGTGGCGGCGGGCAACGGCCAGCAGGCGCTGGCGGTGTTCAGCGGCGCCTTTGCGGGCGTGGTGCTGGCGCTGGCCGCCGCATCGGTGGGTCTGGTGGTGTACTCGGTGCGCCGCCGCTGGCTGCTGGCCGAACTGCTGGTGGTGCGCAAGGAGCGCGGGGTGGCGCAATGACCTTGAAGCACCTGAATGTGCTGGCCGAGGACGACGACGACCCGATGCTGTCCGCAGTCAATCTGGTGGACGTGTTTCTGGTGCTGGTGGTGGCGCTGCTCACGGCCGTGGCGGTGCAGACCCAGACCAGCGCCAATGAAAGCGTCACCATCATCCGCAATGCAGGCCAGCCCGACATGGAAGTGGTCGTGCGCGAGCAGGGCAAGGAAGTGCGCTTCAAGGGCGCTGGCAGCGTAGCGCAAGGGCAGGGCGTGCGTGCGGGCGTGGCCTACAAGCTCGAAGACGGCAACATCGTCTACATCCCAGAAACGGGCGCTGCCCCTGCCGGCGCTTCGGCCGGTGGCGCGGGTGGCGCCGCCAAGCCGGTACCCGCCAAGCCATGAAGGCGCTGATCCTGCGTGCTGCACTGTGGTGCCTGCTGCTGGCTGCGCCGCTGGTGCATGCCGTCCAGGCTGAGAAGACCCAGGCAGCGGGCAACGCCGATAAGACAGCGCCCGTGCTGCTGTGGCTCACCTCCGACATCACCACGGCCACACGCACGGCCATGGTGCAGCGCCTGGCCACCGAGGCGGGCCTGGGCTTTGCGCACATCGACTACCCGCTCGCGGGGCCGGCGGTGCTCGACACAGCACAGGCCCAGAAGCTGGAGCGCGCGCTGGCGGGCGCTGCGCTGGTGTGGGTGGATGCGCCGCATGCCAGCGTGGAGGCTCGCCTGCGCCGCATGGCGGGGGCGCAGCTCGATGCCCGTGCCACACGTTCACCCGGCCGCGTGGTCTGGGTGCCTGCGGGCACGCCGGTGCCCGATCTGGCGGCGCTTGATGCTTCTGCCCGCATGGCGGCCTACCTGCAGGCTGGCGGCCCGCGCAATCTGAAGAGCGCCATCGCCCTGGCGCGTGCCACCGTGGCGGGTGCTGCCATGCCCGCCTTGCCCGCGCCCGACATCCTGCCCACCCGGGGCATCTACCACCCCGACGCGCCCCGCCTGCTGCCCAACGCCGCAGCGCTGGAGGCCTGGCGCCAGGGCGAGCCCGCGCTGCGCAGCCTGCCCGCCGTGGCCGTGCTGGTGCACCGCCACCACTTCATCGACGGCAGCACGGAGTGGCTCGACGCCTGGCTGCGCACCTTCCGCCAGCAAGGCCTGTTCGCCTATGCGGCCTTTGGCCAGCAGGTCACGGCGCAGACCCTGTCCGAGGTGCTGGAGCTGCCCCCCGGAAGCGGCACCGGACCCGGCCGCCTGCATGCCTCGGCCCTGGTGCTGCACCAGCTCGTGCCACAGGCCGCCGCGCTGCAGCCGCTGCTGGCCCGCTGGGGCGCACCCCTGCTGGGCACGCAGCCTTACCGCGCGGGCGATGCCGCTGCGTGGGAGGCCAACGACACGGGCCTGTCGCTGTCTGATGTGCCGTTCTATCTGGCGCAGCCTGAGGCGGCGGGTGCCATCGATCCGGTCCTGGTCGCCGCCCACGGCGCCGAGGGCCGGGACTTCCGTCTCATCGAACGCCAGGCCCAGGCCGTGGCGGCCAAGGCGCGGCGCCTGATCGCGCTGCAGACCAAACCCGCCGCCGACAAGCGCCTGGTGGCCATGGTCTACAACTACCCGCCGGGCGGCACCAACTTCGGTGCCTCGTTCCTCAACGTGCCGCGCAGCCTGGAGCAGGTCTCTGGCGGCCTGGCCCAGGCGGGTTACCGTACCGAGCGCGTGCCCGAGCAGGGCTGGATCGATGGGCTCAAACCGCTGCTGGCCGCCTACTATCCCGGCGCCGATGTGCGCGCGCTGCTGCAAAACGGCCAAGCCGCCGCGCTGCCGCTGGCGCGTTATGAGCAGCACCTGGCCACGCTGCCGAAGGCCGTGCGCGAGCGCATGAACGCGCACTGGGGCGCGCCCGAAAAGAGTCGCTACGTGGTCGAATGGCAGGGCGAAAAAGTGTTCGCCATCCCGCGTCTGCAGGTGGGCAAGCTCTCGGTATTGCCCCAGCCCCCGCGCGAAGAAACCCTGCGTCTGGGCCAGAACCCGTTCATGCACAAGTCCAAGGCGCCGCTGTCGCACCACTACCTGGCCGTGTACCTGTGGGCGCAGCTGGAGGCCGATGCGCTCATCCACTTCGGCACCCACGGCACGCAGGAATGGGCCGGTGGCAAGGCGCGCGCGCTGGATGTGCACGACGACGCGCTGCTGCCCCTGGGCGACCTGCCCGTGGTCTATCCCTACATCGTGGACAACCTGGGCGAGGCCCTCACGGCCAAGCGCCGGGGCCGCGCCGTGCTGGTGAGCCACCGCACGCCCGTGTTCGCCCCGGCAGGCTTCGAGGCGCGCATGGCCCACATGCACGAGGTGATGCACGAGTGGGAAACGGTGGACGAAGGCCCCACGCGCCGCGCGCTCGAAAAGCAGCTGGTGGCGCAGTTTGTGGAGCACCAGTTGCACCGCGACCTGGGCTGGAGCGCCGAGCGCATCGCGGCCGATTTCAGCGGCTTTCTTGAAATCCTGCACCCCTACCTGGACCAGCTCGCGCAAAGCTCGCAGCCCAAGGGCCTGGCCGTGTTCGGCCGCGTGCCCGCGCCCGAGCAGCTGCGCGAGACCATCCTGCAGGCGCTGCGCAAGCCGCTGATCGAGGCGCTGGGCGAGGACATCGATGAGGCTTTTCTCATCAAGCACGATGCGGTGCTGGCAGCGCGCCCCGCGCGCTGGCTGGAAGTGGCGCTGACCGACGCGCAGGCTGCCAGCGTGTTGGACCTGCGCCCCGTGCTGCCAGCGCAGGCTGCAACGCCGGGTGCAGCGGGTGCCTCCGACGTGGTGCGCGCCGCAGACCATGTGCCCAACCGCGCAGCGCGCAAGCCCATCGACACGCCCGCGCTGCTGCAACTGGCCCGGCGCGCGCAGGAGCTGGAGCGCCTGCTGGCCACTGAAGGCGAGATGCCCGGCCTGCTGGCGGGGCTGGAGGGCCGGTTCCTCACCGCTGCCTACGGTGGCGACCCGATCCGCAACCCCGAGAGCCTGCCCACGGGCCGCAACCTCACGGGGCTGGACCCGAGCCGTCTGCCCACGCGCCAGGCTTATGCCGTAGCGCAGACGCTGTTCAACGACTGGTTCAAGGACTACCAGGCGCGCCATGGCGGCCAGGCGCCGCAGCGCATGGCGCTGTCGCTGTGGGCGGGTGAAACACTGCGCCACCAGGGGATCATGGAAGCCCAGGCCCTGGTGGCGCTGGGCATGCGCCCGGTGTGGGACGACTCGGGCCGCCCGGTGCGCGTGGAGACCATTGCCGCCGATGAGCTCAAGCGCCCACGCGTCGATGTGCTCATGAGCATCACCGGCTCCTACCGCGACCAGTTCCCCGCGCTGATGGCGCTGCTCGACCGCGCGGTGGCCCAGGCCGCCACGGCCGAGCCCGGCAACGTGATTGCGCGCAACACCGACCAGATCGGCCAGGAGCTGCGCAAGCAAGGCGTGCCCCGCGCACAGGCCGAGCAACTGGCGCGCGTGCGCTCGTTCGGCAATGCGGTGGGCGACTACGGCACCGGCCTGTCCGACGCGGTGCAAAGCGACGGCCTGCAAACCAACGATGCGCGCCTGGGCCAGATGTTCCTCGAGCGGATGAGCCAGCCTTATCTGGATGGCGAGCCGGTGACGGGGGTTGCGGGCGGCACAGCGGCGAAGGCGCTGGGAGCGCACCTGCGCCGCACCGACGCAGCCATCCTGTCGCGCAGCTCGAACCTGTACGCCATGGTCAGCTCGGACGACCCGTTCCAGTACCTGGGTGGCCTGTCTGCCGCAGCCCGTGTGGCTGGCCGGCCGCACGGGCTGGAGCTGCATGTGGCCCAGCTGCAGGATGTAAGCGAGCCCACCACCGAAACTGCACAGCGCGCCATTGCGCTGGAGATGCAGTCGCGCTACCTGCACCCGGGCTGGCTCAAGGCGCAGAAGGCCGAGGGTTATTCGGGCACGCTGCAGGTGCTCAAGGCCGTGCAGTTCGCCTGGGGCTGGCAGGCCGTGGCGCCCGACACGGTGCGCAGCGACCATTGGCAGAGCTTCTACGACGTGCTGGTGCGCGACAAGCACCAGCTGGGCCTGCCCGAGTGGCTCAAAGAGCATCCGCAGGCCTATGCCCAGTCGCTGGAGCGCCTGGTGCAGGCGCAGCGCCAGGGCTATTGGCAGGCCGATGCCGACACGCAAAAACAGCTCGCGCAGATGTACCAGGAGCTCACGCGCGCCGCGCCGCTGGCGGCCGAGCTGCCCAGCGTGCGCCGCTGGGTGGAGCAGGCCGCGCAGAGCACCGCCCCTGCGTCTACCGGCATGGCCGTGGCCACGCCGCAGTTGCCAGCGGCCCCGGCGCTGCAGCCCGCACCGCCTGCTGCCGATCTGCCTGCACCGCCCGCCCAAGCGGAGGCACCGCCCGCCGCACCCACTGTGCCCGCCATGGGCGTGCTGCTGGAGCGCCAGCCCGAGCGCGAAGCCCTTGACACCGCCCAAGAGCCCAGCCCCGTGGAGCGCATGGCCGGCATCGTGGCCCTGCTAGTGATGGGCCTGGTGGTGCTGGCGGGCGCTGCGTGGCAGGCGCGTCGTCCGTTCTCAATCTCCGCTGCGCCCGGCCTGGCCCGCGCGTGAACCGACCCTTCTTGAAAGCACCCACACCATGCAGATCGAAACCCCACCCACCGAGAAGCGCTACGAAAAGCCCGAGGGCGAACGCCGCGGCATCGTCATCGTCAACACCGGCGACGGCAAGGGCAAGAGCACAGCGGCCTTTGGGCTGGCGCTGCGTGCCCACGGCCGGGGCAAGGCTGTCAAGATTTACCAGTTCATGAAGGTGCCCACGGCGCGTTTTGGCGAGCACCGCATGTTCGAGCAACTCGGCCTGCCCATCGAGGGCCTGGGCGACGGCTTCAGCTGGAAGAGCAAGGACCTGGAGCACTCGGCCCAGCTGGCGCGCGACGGCTGGGAGAAGGCGCGCGCCGCCATCCTGTCGGGCGAACATTTTCTGGTGGTGCTCGACGAGATCACCTATCCGCTGATCTACGGCTGGCTGCCGCTCGAAGGCGTGCTGCAGACGCTGCGCGACCGGCCCAAGGAGGTGCATGTGTGCCTCACCGGCCGCCGCTGCCCGCCCGAGATCATCGAGCTGGCCGACACGGTGACCGAGATGCAGATGGTCAAGCACGCGTTCAAGGCGGGCATTCCCGCGCAGCGCGGCATCGAGGACTGAAACCTGTAATTCCCGCAGCTGCTTTGGGGGCCCGTCCTTCCGCCCCTGTTTTTCTTTCGTTCGTCCTCTTCATGCGCAAACACCTCACCCCCCTGTCGCTGGCCGTGCTCGCCTGCACCATGCAGACCGCCATGGCCCAGGCCACCGCCGAGTTGCCGGCCGTCCAGGTCACGGACACGTTGTCCGCGCCCGGCAGCACGCTCTCGCTTGATGCGCCCAGCGCCACGGGCTCGCGCCTGGGCCTCACCGCGCGGGAGACACCGGCCAGCGTCAGCAGCCTGGGTGCGGGCGACATCGCAGAGCGCAGCCTGACCCGCGCGCAGGACGTGGCCGTGCGCATGCCTGGCGTCACCGAGGCGCCGGCCCCCGGCAACGGTGGCACCAGCCTGGTGGCACGCGGCTTCGCGGGCCACAACTCGGTGGCGCAGATGGTCGATGGCACGCGCCTCATCGTCGCTTCGGGCACCATCACCTATCCGTTCTCGACCTGGCCCATGGAGTCGGTCGAGGTGCTGCGCGGCCCGGCCTCGGTGCTCTATGGCGACGGCGCCATTGGCGCGGCCGTGAACTACGTGACCAAACGCCCGATCTTCGGCGCCCCGCAGCGCGAGGCGTTTTTGAGCGTGGGCTCCTTCGGCACGGTGCAGGGCGGCGTGGGCCTGCGCGGCCCCATCAACGACGTGCTGGCGTACTCGGTCTACCTCGATGCGGAAAAGAGCGACGGCTACCGTGCGCTGATGGACACGCAGCGCCACAACTACGCCCTGGCCCTGGCCGTGCGCGCCAGCCGCGATCTGAACATCACCCTGTCGCTCGACGGTGGCGTGAACGACGACGCGCGCTACTTTGGCACGCCGTTGCGCAATGGGGTGCTGGACGACCGCCTGCCCCGCACCAACTTCAACGTGGCCGACTCGGTGGTCAAGTACGACGACCGCATCCTGCGCGCCAAGGTCGACTACCAAGCCGCAGCGGGCGTGCACCTGCGCAACGAGACCTACCACCTGACCACTGACCGCCACTGGCGCAATGCCGAGGCCTACAGCTTCAACGCCGCCGGCACGGCCGTGAACCGCAGCGATTACTTGGAGATCCTGCACGACCAGACGCAGACCGGCAACCGCTTCGACGCCACGTTCGACGGCCACCTGGGCGGTATGAAGAACCGCTTCATCGTGGGCCTGGACTGGTACCGCACAGAACTGGTGCACACCAACAACTCGCCCTATGGCGGCGCAAGCACGGTGGACCCGTTCAACTTCACGCCCGGGGGCTTTGTCAGCCCTGTGCCCACCATCCCCGGCCGGCGCTCCAGGCTGCAGGCCACGGCCCTGTTCGCGGAGAACGCCCTCGACCTCACGCCGGAGTGGAAGCTGGTGGCGGGCCTGCGCAGCGACCGCATGGAGCTGGACAACACCGACCTGCGCACCGGCGTAAACCTGGTCAAGAAGTATTCACCCGTCACCGGCCGCCTGGGCGCCGTGTGGTCGCCCAGCGATGCGCTGTCGCTCTACGGCCAGTTCGGCACTGGCACCGATCCGCTCAGCGGTGCGCTGTCGCTGCCCGGCGGCGGCAACACCCTCGATCTGACCCGGGGCCGCCAGGTGGAAGTGGGCGCCAAGGGCGCGGTGCCTGCACTGCGCGGCGAGTGGACGGTGGCTCTGTACCAGATCGAAAAGCGCAACCTGCTCTCGCGCGATGCCAGCAACCCCAACGTCACGCAGCAGACCGGCAAGCAGTCTTCCACCGGCATTGAGCTGGCCTTTGCGGCCGAGCCCGTGCGTGGCTGGACCATCGACGCCAACGCGGCTTTCCTGCGGGCGCGCTACGACGATTTCAAGGAACTGGTCTCGGGCAGCGTGGTCTCGCGCGATGGCAACACGCCCACGGGCGTGCCCCAGCGCACGGCCAGTGTCTGGACGGCCTACCGTTTCCTGCCCCAATGGCAGGCTGGTTTTGGCGCACGCTATGTGGGAGAGCGCCAGGGCAACACCGCCAACACCGCTCAGCTGCCGTCGTATGTGGTGCTGGATGCTTCGCTGGCCTACGACTATTCGCGCAACCTCAAGCTCGGCCTGGCCGTGAAGAACCTGGCCGACCGGGACTACGCACTGGCCGGCACGGCCAACGCGCGCTGGCTGCTGGGCGCGCCGCGCACCGTGCAGCTGACCGCGCGCGCCACGTTCTGATCTTGGTGAATCGAGCGAGGAACGGCGCATGGTGAAGGGGCTCGTCATCTTTGTGCACAAGTGGCTGGGTGTTGTGCTGGCGCTGTTCTTCCTCATGTGGTTTGTGAGCGGGGTGGTGCTGTACTTCGTGCCGTTCCCCAGCCTGACGCAGGCCGAGCGGCTGGCGGCCTTGCCGCCGCTGCAGCTGCCTGCCGATTGCTGTCTGGCCGCGCCCGATGCCGCTCAGCGCGCGGGCTTGCGCCCGACCGGTGGCGGCGAGGCGCGGCTGGGCATGCTGACCGATGCGCCTGTGTGGCGCATGCTGGCGGCATCAGAGGCGGGCGCGGCCCCGCGCTGGTACACGGTGGATGCCCGCACCGGGGCCGTGGTGCCACCACTCAGCGATGCGCAGGCCGCCACCGTGGCCGAGGCCTTCAGCGGGCGCCGCGCCATGGGCTCCGAATGGGTGGAGCGGGATCAGTGGACGGTGCCCCAGGGCCTGGATGTGCACCGTCCCCTGGTCAAGGTGTTGCTCGACGGCGACGACGGGCTGGAGCTGTATGTGTCGCCCGGCGCCGCCGAGGTGGTGCGTGACACGCGGCGTGCCGAACGCTTCTGGAACTGGCTGGGCGCCGTGCCGCACTGGATCTACCCCACGGTGCTGCGGCAGTTCCCCAAGGCCTGGCACCACGTGGTGGTGTGGCTCTCGATCCCCGGTGTACTGCTGGCCGCCACGGGCATTGCGCTGGGTATCTGGCAGCTGTTCCTGAACCGGCGGCGCTGGATTCCCTACCGCAAGTTCTGGATGCGCTGGCACCACATCCTGGGCCTGGTGGCAGCGGTGTTCACGCTCACCTGGATGTTCTCGGGGCTGATGTCGATGAACCCCTTTGGCGTGTTCACCGGCCGCGCGGTCGATCCACAGGCCCGCACGCAATGGGCGGGGGAGGCTCCGCGCATGGTGCGCGGCCCGGCCGAGGCCGTGGCGCTGACGGCGGTCGAGGGGGTGGTGCCGCTGGAGGTGGACACCTTGCGCATTGCCGGCCAGGCCTGGTACCGGGTGCGCGGCCACGGGGAGGGCGTGGTGCAACGCCTGGTGCGTGCCGACGGGCCCGAGGCCACCGTGGCGCAGGCCGTGCCCGATGCGACGGTGCTGACTGCGCTGCAGGGCCTGCGTCCGGGAATGCCAGCGCCGAGCATTGAACAAGTCACCCAGTACGACGGCCTGTACTATGCGCGCCACCATGACGCATCCACTTCCTTCCACCGGCCGCTGCCCGTCTGGCGTGCCCACTGGGCTGAGGACGACGTGACCGTGTACGCCGACGCTGCCTCCGCCCGCATCGTGATGCGTGCCGACGCCTCCACGCCCTGGCAGCGGTTGCTCTACAACGGACTGCACAGTCTCGACTTCGCGCCGCTGCTGGCGCGCCCGGCACTGCGTACCGGGCTGATCGTGGGGCTGTCGCTGCTGGGGGTGGCGCTGTGTATCACCTCCTGTGTGGTGGCCTGGCGTGTGCTGGTGCCGCGTCAGCGGCGGGCTGCACGGTCGTCAGCGGCCACCGTGCGGACGGCGGAGGGCGCATGGACAGCCTGAGGGCCGTGCTTTTCCCCGGTACGGGTGCGGCCCTGTTCCACGTGCTCTTGTGGTGCCCGTTGCTGGCGCTGGCGGTGGATTGGTGGCTGGGCGAGCCGCCCGTGGCCTGGCACCCCGTGGTGTGGATGGGCAAGGCGCTGCAGTGGTGGGGTGACCGGCTGGCGCCCACGGCGCCTGTGGCCCGTGATATCAAGCTTTTTTGGCGCTCAGCGCTTATCTGGTGTGCGCTGGCAGCTATTGTTTTGGTAGTTTCGTGGGTGGCGCAGCATCTGGTGCTGATGTTCCACGAGTTCCTGGCAGTGGCATTGCTGGCGTTGCTCCTCAAGCCGCTGCTGGCCTGGCGCATGTTGCACGACGAGGTGCTGGCGGTGGAGGTGGCACTGGGCCAGTCGCTGCCCGCCGGGCGCGCGCAGCTGGCCCGCTTGGTGAGCCGTGATGTGAGTGCCCTCACCGCCGTGCAGGTGCGCGAGTCGGCCATCGAGTCGCTGGCCGAGAACCTCAACGATTCGGTGGTGGCGCCGCTGTTCTGGTTTGCGCTGCTGGGTCTTCCGGGCGCCGCGCTGTACCGGTTTGCCAACACGGCCGATGCCATGTGGGGCTACCCCGGCATGCGCGGTGGGCGCTATTGGCAATGGGCGGGCAAGTGGGCTGCGCGGGCGGACGATGTGTTGTCATGGGTGCCCGCGCGCATCACGGCCTTGCTGTTGGCGGTGGTGGCACAGGGCCTGCCGTTTTCAGCACTGGCGCGACAGGCGCGCAAGACGCCATCCCCCAACAGCGGCTGGCCCATGGCGGCCATGGCACTGGCGTTGGGCGTGCGCCTGGCCAAGCCCGGTGTGTACACGCTGCACAGCAACGGCCGCCGGGCCGGGCCGCTCGATACGCGGCGTGCGGCGCGCCTGGGCACCCAGGTGGTTCTGGCCATGGTGCCGGTGGTGGTGGCCATCCAGCTCCTGGTGCTGGTGGCTTTTGCATGGGTGCACGCATGACATCCCCGGTTTCTTTTCCCGTGTTGGCGCCTTTGCACGGTGGGCCAGACGCTGCAGGCATCCCGGTGTTTGATTTTTCGACCAACAGCAATGCGTGCGGGCCGTGCCCTGAGGCACTGCACGCCGTGCAGGTGGCCGAGGCCACGCGGTACCCCGACCCGGCTTATACGGCGCTGCGCGAGGCCCTGGGTGCATTCCACGACGTGGCGCCGGGCCGCATCGTGGTGGCGGCCAGTGCCAGCGAGTTCATCCACCGCATCACCGCACTCGCCGCACAGCAGGGCGCGGTGCAGGTGGCCGTGCCGCCGCACAGTTATGGCGACTATGCCCAGGCTGCACAGGTGCGTGGGCTGGATGTGCTGCGGGGCGGTGGCGCTGCGGTGGGGTTGCAATGGGCGTGCGAGCCGTCCAGCCCTTTGGGGCTGGAAGATCCCGCAGTACGCGGTTGGCGAGAAGGCGAAGAAGGTGAAGTTGCCAGTGCTTTGCGTGTGCTCGATTGCGCGTATGTGCCCCTGCGGCTTGACGCTGAAGGCGCGTGGACCGGTGCACCGTCGCCGCGCCTGCCGTCAGTCAGCTGGCAGCTCTGGACCCCCAACAAGGCCCTGGGGCTGACGGGCGTGCGTGCGGCCTATGCCGTCGCACCGATGTGTGGTGAGGACGCAGTGCAGGCGTTGACGGCCCTGGCGCCTTCCTGGCCCGTGGGCGCCCATGGCGTAGCCTTGCTGCAGGCGTGGACAAGTCCAATGGTGCAGCAGTGGCTGGTGCACAGCCTGGGTACCCTGCGCGACTGGAAGGCACGCCAGCAGGCGCTGTGTACCGACCTGGGCTGGACCGAGCATGCAGGCAGCCTGGCCAACTATTTCTGCGCGCAGCCCGCCACAGCCACACTGCAGGGCGATCTGGCGGCGCTGCGCGCCAGTGGCATCAAGCTGCGGGATGCGACCTCGTTCGGGCTGCCCGGTACCGTGCGCCTGGGGGTGCTGCCACCTGATGCACAAGATGCGCTGCAGGCCGCATGGCAAGCGCTGCAGGGCCGTACCATCCCGAACAGAGTTTCAACCGGTTCAGGGGAGACCTCGTGAGAACCATCACTGTCAACCGCTACGTCACGCCGCTGCGTGAAGGTGGCTCCATGCCCGCCATCGTCGAGGGCGACGACCTGGGCACCTACGTGCTCAAGTTCCGTGGCGCAGGGCAGGGCGTGCGCGCGCTGCTGGCCGAAATCATCGCGGGCGGCATTGCCCACGCGCTGGGTCTGCCCGTGCCCGAGATCGTGCTGGCGCAGCTCGACACAGCCCTGGCGCAAACTGAGCCTGACCCCGAGATCCAGGACCTGGTCCGCGCCAGCGGTGGCATGAACGTGGGGCTGGACTACCTCTCGGGCGCGCTCAACTTCGACCCTGCGGTGGATGTTGTGTCGGATGACTTTGCCTCGCGCCTTGTGTGGTTCGATGCGCTGGTGGGCAACGTGGACCGCACGGCGCGCAACACCAACCTGCTGATGTGGCACCGCAAACCCTGGCTCATCGACCACGGCGCTGCGTTGACCTTTCACCATGCCTGGAACGGCGTGGTGGCCCAGCCTGCCAAACCCTTCGCCCCGATTGCCGACCATGTGCTGCTGGCCCAGGCCACGGCGTTGGCGCAGGTGGATGCCGAGCTGGCGGCGCGCCTTACACCCGGGGTGGTCACGGGCATCCTGGCCGAAGTGCCTGATGAGTTTCTGGCGTTGGCCGGGGCCGAGCATGCCGAAGGCCCGCTGTCGGCGCCCGCAAGCCACCGCCAAGCCTATGTGGACTACTTCCGCGCGCGCCTGGCAGGGCGTGAAACATGGGTGAATGCGGTGAAGGGAGCCGTCGATGCATGCGCCTGAGGTGTATGACTACGCCATCGTGCGCGTGGTGCCGCGCGTGGAGCGCGAGGAGTTCATCAACGCGGGCGTGATCCTCTCGTGCCAGCGCACCGGCTTTCTCCAGGCTGCCATCGCGCTCGATGAAGCGCGCCTGCTGGCCATGGACCCGCACGCCGACATCGATACCGTGCGCCGCCATCTGGCCGCCATCGTGGCCATCTGTGCGGGCGACGAAGGCTGTGGCCCCATTGCGCGCCTGCCGTACCGCCAGCGCTTTCACTGGCTCACCGCCAAACGCAGCGCCATCATCCAGACATCCCCCGTGCACACCGGCCGCTGCACCGATGCGGCGGCAGCACTCGACCACATCATGGACCGCATGGTCCGCCCACTGCCTTGACTTCAAACACCTCTTCCAAGCTAGCCCGCTGTGTGATGGTGCTGGGCACCACCAGCGGCGCGGGCAAAAGCTGGCTGACCACGGCCCTGTGCCGCTACTACAGCAACCTCGGCCTGAAGGTCGCGCCGTTCAAGGCGCAGAACATGAGCAACAACGCGCGCGTGGTGTCGGGCCCGGGCGGCAGCCTGGGAGAGATCGGCAGTGCCCAGTATTTCCAGGCCTTGGCTGCGCGTGCCGAACCTGAGGTGCGCATGAACCCGCTGCTGCTCAAGCCCGAGGCCGACACGCACAGCCAGGTGGTACTGATGGGGCAGGTGAGTGCGGAGCTGACGGCCATGCCCTGGCGCGGCCGCAGCGAAAAGGTGTGGCCGCAGATTGCCGCCGCGCTGGATGCGCTGCGCGCTGAGAACGATGTGGTCGTGATTGAAGGCGCAGGATCCCCCGCCGAGATCAACCTGCATGCCAGCGATATCGTCAACATGCGCGTGGCCCGCCATGCCGATGCGCGCTGCCTGCTGGTGACCGACATCGACCGGGGCGGCGCGTTTGCCCACCTGTACGGCACCTGGGCGCTGCTGCCCGAGGACGAGCGCGCGCTGATCCATGGTTTTGTGCTGAATAAGTTTCGGGGCGATGCCAGCCTGCTGGCGCCTGCGCCGCAGATGCTGCAGGACCTCACCGGCGTGCCCACCGTGGCCACCATCCCAATGCAATGGCGCCATGGTCTGCCCGAAGAGGATGGCGTGTTTGACGACCGCACGCTGTCGGTGGGCACGGTGCACACCACGGTGGCCGTGGTGGCTTACCCGCGCATCAGCAACCTCGACGAGTTCCAGCCGCTCAAGAACGTGCCCGGCGTGCGCCTGCTCTGGGCGCGCAGCCCGGCCGACCTGGCGGGCCTCAAGCCCACCGACTGGGTGGTGCTGCCGGGCTCCAAGTCCACCGCCGCCGACCTGGCCTGGCTGCGCGCGCAAGGGCTGGACCAGGCCATTGCCCACCACGCGGGGCAGGGCGGCACAGTGCTGGGCGTGTGTGGTGGCCTGCAGATGCTGGGCGAGGCGCTCATCGACACGGAGGGCATCGACGGCAATGCGCCGGGCCTGGGCCTGTTGCCCCTGGTCACCACCTTCGAGGTCGCCAAGACCGTGCAGCGCACCCAGGCGCAGTTTGGTGGGGTGCAAGGGGCCTGGGCCGCGCTGGCGGGTGTGCCTGTCACCGGTTACGAAATCCACCACGGCCAGACGGCCCAGCACCCCGCCATGGCCGCCAAGGGTGATGTGGCGCGCGAGGTCATCCCCAGCATTGCGTGGCAAAACCCGGCTGGCAATGTGCTGGGCGTGTATCTGCATGGCCTGCTCGAAGACCCCGCCGCGTTGCAGGCCCTGTTTGGCCGTGCGGGCGCGGCGCCCGTGCCCACGCTCGATGTGGTGTTTGAAGGCCTGGCCCGCATGGCGGAAGCCAGCTTTGCCCCCGGTGCGCTGCAGGCGTTGATCGCGCCAGATCCGGCCACTGCCTGAGCGCTGGTGCCTTCGGCCTTCAGTCCTTCCCGTTTCTTTTTTCTTTTCGCTATCTCACACACCATGCAATCACTGGCCCAGTTCACCGTCCCCGCCATCGCTGACATCACCGATGCCCCCCTGACCGCCCGTTTGCAGCACCTGCTGGACAACAAGACCAAACCACTCGGTTCGCTGGGGCTGCTGGAAGCGCTGGCCCTGCGCATAGGCCAAGTGCTGGGCACTGAGGCCCCCGTGCTCACGCAACCGCAGATGCTGGTGTGTGCGGGCGACCACGGCCTGGCGGCCAAGGGTGTCTCGGCCTTCCCCAGCGACGTGACCTGGCAGATGGTGGAGAACTTTCTGGCCGGTGGTGCCGCAGTGAGCGTGCTGGCCCGCCAGCACGGGCTGCAACTCACGGTGGTGGACTGTGGTGTGGCGCGCACCATTGCCGCGCGCGACACGGCACCCGGTGCACCGCGCCTGCTGGTGCGCAATGTGGCGCCGGGCACCCAGGATGCTTCGGTCGGCCCTGCCATGGCGCCTGAGCAATGTGCACAGGCCTTGCTCAACGGCATGGAGGTGGTGCGCGGCCTGCCGGGCAATGCGTTGTTGCTGGGCGAGATGGGCATTGGCAACACTTCGGTGGCATCCCTGTTGCTGGCGCGGTTGGCCGGGCTGCCCCTGGCCGAGGTGACCGGTGCCGGCACGGGCCTGGATGCGGCCGGTATCGAGCGCAAACGCGCCGTGCTGCAGCAGGCGCTGGACGCGAATGCCGACGCCACCACACCGCTGGCCGCACTGGCCGCGTTGGGCGGCTATGAGGTGGCGACCTTGGTGGGCGCGGTGCTGCAGGCTGCCACGGAGCGCCGCGTGATTGTGGTGGACGGCTTCATCACCAGCGCCGCCGTGCTGGTGGCCAGCCGCTTGCAGCCTGCGGTGCTGCAGCGCTGCGTGTTTGCCCACCGCTCGGGCGAGCGGGGGCACACCCTGATGCTGGCACAGATGCAAGCCGAACCCCTGCTGGACCTGGGGCTGCGCCTGGGTGAAGGCTCGGGTGCTGCGCTGGCTTGGCCGCTGCTGCAGTCGGCCTGTGCGGTGCTGGCCGAGATGGCGAGTTTTGAATCGGCCGGTGTGGCCACTCAGACAGTCTGACCCTACCGGGCATCGCCGCGCTTTTAGGCCACGCTGGTTTGGTTGCGGCCCTGTGCCTTGGCGCGGTACAGCGCCGCATCGGCACGCGACAGCATGGCATCCAGCGTTTCGTGCGATCCCGTCCAGCTGGTGAGCCCAATGCTCACCTGGCAGTCCAGCGCATGTCCGGTGGCCAGCGTGGCGTGGATGCGCTGGGCTACGCCCATGGCAGCTGCCGTGTCCGCGCCTGGCAGCAGCACCAGAAACTCCTCACCCCCGTACCGCCCCAGCCGGTCTGCGCGGCGCAGCACCTGACGGGTGCACTCTGCAAAGTGCACCAGCACGGCGTCACCGTGCTGGTGGCCTCGGGTGTCGTTCACGGCCTTGAAGTTGTCCAGGTCCACCATCATGAGGGACGGGCCATTGCCGTAGCGCTGCGCCCGCTCCAGCTCGTCCTCGCAGCGTTGCAGCAGGGCACGGCGGTTCAGCGTGTTGGTCAGGGAGTCGTGGGTGGCCAGGTGTTCAAGCTCGGTGCGCAGGCGGTCGGTGGCCATGAGCACCGCCCCGATGGACAGCATGAGCACTGTGATCACATAGGCCCCGATATACAGCGTCTGGAACAGTGAGGGCTCCATCAGGTCTGCACCGGCATTCCCGGTCACGATCGAGACCAGCCGCATGGCCAGCACCACCATGTGCAAGGCCAGCACCACCTCCACCAGCCGCACCGGAAAGTTGCGCCCCCCGTGGCGCAGCATGAAGCGCATCTGCGCGAAGTAGATCATCCCCATGACCACCGTGAAGAAGCCGACCCGCAGCGCATAGTGGGGCACCCAGTAGGTGAGGACAATGAACACAAGGGTGGTGCCCACCATCAGCCAGTTCCAGTGGCGCCACGTGGTTGGCTGCCCCATGAAGCTTCGCGTGCCCATGTAGTAGGTCACCGTGCCCAACACCAACAACTGGTTGGCCAGCACCAGGCTGAGCCAGTCCGGGATGGCGCCACGTGCGCCGAACAACACGGTGGACGCGAGCCACAGCAGCGGCGCTGCAGCCCAAGCCCCCACGCCCCGGATCGACGGCGGGTAATAGCGCCGCATGAAAAGCAGCACGATGGCCATGATGGCGGACATGAAGCCCGCCATGGCGATCATGGAGCGTGGGTCGAGGTTCATGCGGCGGGAAGGGGAGGTGGCGCGCCTACGTAAGAAATTGTTTCTTGAGCCCAAGGCCAGTATAGCCACGCACCTGCTCCCGGCGGTACGGTGATTTACTGCACCACAAAGACTGCTGTGCGGACCCTTGGGGTGCAGGCGCATCGTCCTGTTGGTGCAGTCGTGCACGGTACTGGTGCATTTTGTATGCAAAGCAGCAAATGCATTGTGTACAAAGTTGGCATGGGGTTTGCGTACATCCTCCCCATGCAAGCCCCAACCCCTGCGCAGACCCCCGCCGCCATCGAGATCATTGCGCTGACCAAACGCTATGCCCACGGCAAACCGGCGGTCGATGCCATCAACCTGCGCATTGCCAGCGGCAGCTACTGCTGCCTGCTGGGCCCTTCGGGCTGCGGCAAGAGCACGACCTTGCGCATGATCGCCGGGCACGAGTCGGTGACCAGCGGCGACATCTTGCTGGAGAACCGCAACATCACCGACCTGCCCGCCGCAGCGCGTGGCACGGCCATGATGTTCCAGAGTTTTGCGCTGTTTCCGCACCTCTCGGCGCTCGACAACGTGGCGTTCAGCCTGAAGATGAAGGGTGTGGCCAAGGCTGAGCGCCAGACCAAGGCACGGGACCTGCTCGAACGCGTGGCCATGGGTCACCTGGCTGACCGCAAGCCGGCAGAACTGTCGGGCGGGCAGCAGCAGCGCGTGGCGCTGGCGCGCGCCCTGATCACCCAGCCGCGCGTGCTGCTGCTGGACGAGCCTCTATCGGCGCTCGACCCTTTCCTGCGCATCCAGATGCGCGCCGAGCTGCGCCGCTGGCAGAAGGAACTGGGCCTGACCTTCATCCATGTGACCCACAGCCAGGAAGAGGCTATGGCCCTGGCCGACACCATGGTGGTGATGAACCACGGCGTGATCGAGCAGGTGGGCAGCCCGCACGAGGTCTACAACCGGCCCGCCAGCGAATTCGTGGCGCGCTTCATGGGCGGGCACAACGTGATCGACACGCCCGAAGGCAAGGTGGGCGTGCGCACCGACCACCTGCAGATTGCCCCCGCCAGTGCCGAATTGCCCTGGGGCGCCCAGCACATGCAGGCCGTGGTGACCGACGTGGAGTACCAGGGCACTTACGTGCTGGTGGGCCTGCAAAAGCAGGGCGTGGCCTTGTCGGCCAACGCCACGGCGGCGTATTCGGTGATGGTTTCCGAAGCCGCCTTTGCCGCCCAGCCCTACACGGTGGGGCAGGGCGTGCAACTGCATTGGACGCCCGAGCAGGCCCATCCTCTCTCCCTGCAGGCGGTACCTGTGTCCGCGCCCATGGCGACGGCCACTGCCCAGGCCGTGCCGGCCTGAGTTTTCCTCTTTCTTTCGTTGTCCGCTGTCTGTTTCCACCCCTCCACTTTGCAAACCAAGGAGCTTTCCCATGTCCGACGACTCTCGTGCCGATTCCCCCGCTGTTGCCTCTGACACCACCGGCGTGCAGCGCCGCTCGTTGCTCAAGGGCACGGCAGGCATCCTGGCCGCTGGCGTGTTCCCGGCCGTCCACTCGCAGGAAAAGATCGTGCTGCGCTACCTGGGCACGGCGGTGAACCAGGACAAGGCCATCGCCGAAAAGTTCAAGGCCGACACCGGCATCGAGATCCAGTACGTGGCAGTGACCACGGACGACGTGACCAAGCGCGCCGTGACCGCGCCCAACAGCTTCGATCTGATCGACACCGAGTACTTCTCGCTGAAAAAGATCGTGCCCACGGGCAACCTCAAGGGCATCGACACCAAGCGCATCAAGAACGCCGACAAGATCACCACGCTGTTCACCAACGGCATGGTGGCCGGCAAGGCCGTGGGCGACCAGGGCACCGCGCCCAAGAAGGTGATCTACCTGGAAGGCGAAAAGTCCAAGAAGTTCGCGACCGCGCCCACGCAGTTCATGTCGCTGATCCCTACCGTGTACAACGCCGACACGCTGGGCATCCGCCCCGACCTGATCAAGCGCCCCATCAATTCCTGGGCCGAGCTGCTCAACCCCGAGTTCAAGGGCAAGACCGCGATCCTGAACATCCCCTCCATCGGCATCATGGACGCCGCCATGGTGGTCGAGGCCATGGGCATCTACAAGTACCCCGACAAGGGCAACATGACCAAAAAGGAGATCGACCTCACGATCAAGACCCTGATCGAAGCCAAGAAGCAGGGCCAGTTCCGCGCGCTGTGGAAGGACTTCAACGAGTCGGTGAACCTCATGGCGTCGGGCGAAGTGGTGATCCAGTCAATGTGGAGCCCCGCCGTGACCGCCGTGCGCACCAAGGGCATTGCCTGCAACTTTCAGCCGCTCAAGGAAGGCTACCGCGCCTGGGCTGCAGGGTTTGGCTTGCCCGCCACGCTGTCGGGCCGCAAGCTCGATGGCGCCTACGAGTTCATCAACTGGTTCCTGGACGGCTGGGCCGGTGCGTACCTGAACCGCCAGGGCTACTACAGCGCCGTGCTGGAGACCGCCAAGTCCAAGATGGAAGCCTACGAGTGGGCCTACTGGATGGAAGGCAAGCCCGCCACGCAGGACATCAAGAGCCCCAATGGCGACGTGCTGGCCAAGTCTGGCGCGGTGCGCGACGGCGGCAGCTACGAATCGCGCATGGGCGGCATCGCCTGCTGGAACGCGCTGATGGACGAGAACAACTACATGGTCCAGAAGTGGAACGAGTTCGTCGCGGCGTAGAGAGTTCACCCCCTGAGGCGCTGCGCGCCTTCACCCCTCTCTCGAACCGCTGCGCGGTTCGGGAGGGGGACGCCCCCGGTGCGGCGGGGCGGCCCTTGCACGGGGGCACTGGCCTTTGGCAGCGCCAGTTTCAAGGATTGAGACGAAACGCCGAGCAGTGGATACCTGATACCGATTGTTTGCAAACACCATGAGCACCACCACCACACCGACTCTGCCATCGAGCGCCGCCCCCGGGCGCGGCATTGCTGCCTGGTGGCAGGCTGCGCCGTTCACGCTGGTGTTCGTGCTGTTCTTCCTGGTGCCGCTGGCGCTGATCGTGATGGTCAGCTTCTGGGACTTCAACGAGTACGAATTGCTGCCGGGCTTCACGTTCAAGAACTACGTGTCGATCTTTGCGGGCTGTGGCGATGCGTCGGAGGGCCTGTGCGTCACGCTCAAGACGTATTGGTCCACGCTCAAGTTCAGCTTCCTCGTGTGGCTGATCACGCTGGTGATCGGGTTCACCGTGGCCTATTTCCTGGCCTTTCATGTGCGCTCGTCGGGCATGCAGACGCTGCTGTTCGTCCTGTGCACCATTCCGTTCTGGACGTCGAACGTGATTCGCATGATCTCGTGGGTGCCGCTGCTGGGGCGCAACGGGTTGGTGAACCAGACCCTGGTGGGGGCCGGGCTCGTCGATCAGCCCGTCGAATGGCTGCTGTTCTCGGACTTCTCGGTGGTGCTGGCCTTCGTGCACCTGTACACCATGTTCATGATCGTGCCCATCTTCAACAGCATGATGCGCATCGACCGCAGCCTCATCGAGGCCGCCAGCGACAGCGGGGCCAGCGGCTGGCAGACGCTGTGGAACGTGATCGTGCCGCTGTCGCGCACCGGCATCATCATCGGGTCCATCTTCGTGATCACCATCGTCATGGGCGACTTCGTCACCATCGGCGTGATGGGCGGCCAGCAGATCGCCTCCATCGGCAAGATCATCCAGGTGCAGACGTCGTACCTGCAGTTCCCTTTGGCTGCGGCCAATGCCGTGATCCTGCTCGCGGTGGTGCTGATGATCATCTGGGGACTCACACGCCTGGTCGACATCCGCAAAGAGCTGTGAACCACGCCACCAACACCGACAGGACACCCGCATGAAAGCCCGCATCCGCGAATCCCATCCCGCCAGCTTCTGGCTGCTGGCCATCGTGTTCGGCCTGTTCGTGCTGTTCATGTACGGCCCCATGTTCGTCATCTTCATCCTGAGCTTCCAGGGCCCCGAGGGCGGGCTGACCTTCCCCATGCGGGGGGTGTCGCTGCGCTGGTTCTACAAGCTGGCCGAAGGGCTGGGCGTGGTGGACATCGGCGCGGCACTGTGGCGCTCGCTCGGCCTGGGCGTGGCGGTGATGCTGTGCACGGTGGTGCTGTCGGTGCTGGCCGGGCTGGCGTTTCGCAAGCGGCTGGCGGGCGGCAACACGCTGTTCTTCATCGTCGTGGCCAGCCTGATCATGCCGTCCATCATCGTGTCGCTGGGCATCGGGCTGGAGTTCCGGCTCATCGACAACGGCATCAAGGCCGCCCTCGAATGGCTGGGCATGGAGAGCACGCTCGAAGGCTACGGCACGTCGCTGGGCCTGTTCACGTCGGCCCTGGGCGCGCACCTGACCTGGACGCTGCCGTTTGGCCTGCTCATCATGTTCGCGGTGTTCAACCGCTTCAACCCCGCGTACGAAGAGGCGGCGCGCGACCTGGGCGCCACCCCCTGGCAGGGCTTCGCCCACGTGGTGCTGCCGCTGATCGCGCCCTCGGTCGTGGGCATCGGCATGTTCGGCTTCACCCTGAGCTGGGACGAGATCGCCCGCACCTCGCAGGCCATCGGCGACGTGAACACGCTGCCGCTGGAGCTGCAGGGCCTGACCAGCACGGTGACCACGCCGTCGATCTACGCGCTGGGCACGCTGACCACGGTGGTGTCGTTCATCGTCATGGGCATCACGCTGGCGCTGGTGTGGGCTTTGGGCCGCAGGCGCAAAGGTCGTTCGGGGTAAAAACGGCACCCCTATGACGACCACCATTCCCAAGCCCCGGCGCGCACGCGCTGCGGCCGCCGAACCGACCGCCCAGCCCGAGGCCCCAGGCCAGCTTAGCGACAACGATATGTACGACCGCATGGTGTCGGCCATCCTCGACCACCGGCTACCCCCCGGCACCAAGCTGGTGGAGGACAAGCTGGCGGCGGCCTTTGGCGTTTCGCGCACGCGCGTACGGCCCGTGCTGGTGCGTCTGGCCCATGAGCAAGTGGTCACGCTCACGCCCAACCGGGGCGCATCCATTGCCCAGCCCACGCCGCAGGAGGCGCTGGAAGTGTTCGAGGCCCGCCGCCTGCTGGAGCCACGTTTGGTGGAGCTGTTCATCGCCAACGCCACCGATGCCGACATCGCCGCGCTGCGCACCTGCATCGACGACGAAGAGGCCGCGCGCGCCAGTGGCGATATGCGGCGTGCCATCCGCCTGTCGGGCGATTTCCACCTGCACATCGCGCAGGCCGCCGGGCACCAGACGCTCGGGCGCATCCTGCGCGAGCTGGTGTCGCGCACCTCGCTCATCCTCATGACCTACAGCCCCAGCCACGCGCAGACCCGCGAAGAGGCCACGGCCTGCGGCTGCCGCGAGCACCGCGCGCTGATCGACGCCATCCGCCTGCGCGACGCGCGCGAGGCGCCCCGCCTCATGCTGGCGCATCTGGCGCGCATCGAAACGCAGCTGGAGTTCACCCCGCCGGCCAGCGATGTGCCCGATCTCGCGCAACTGCTGGGCGCCTGAATCCCGACACGTCGCCATGCGCCAGCTGCTCGTCATCAACCCCAACACCTCGGCCAGCGTCAGCGCCTTGCTCCAGCGGCATGTGCAGGCAGCCGCAGGCTCGCACGTGGCGGTACGCACGGCCACGGCGCGTTTTGGCGCCCCCTACATCGCCTGCGAGGCCAGCTACGCGGTGGCGGCGCATGCGACGCTGGATGCCTGGGCGCATGACCTGGTGCAACCCCAGCCCCGACCCGATGCCGTGCTGATCGGCTGCTTTGGCGACCCGGGCCTGATGGCGCTGCGTGAAAGTTGCCCCGTGCCTGTGACGGGCCTGGCCGAGGCCTCCTTCATCGAAGCCGCGCGCCATGGGCGGTATGCCATCGTCACGGGAGGCGAGCGCTGGGGCCCCATGCTGCAGCGCCTGGCGCAGGCGCTGGGGCATTCGCATGGGCTCGCGGGTATCCACACGGTGGCGCCCACGGGGGCCCAGCTGGCGGCAGACCCGGACGCTGCCCACGCGTTGCTAGCCCAGGCCTGCCGTGACGTGGTGCGGCAGATGGGCGTGCAGGCTGTCATCCTGGGCGGGGCAGGACTTGCCGGCATGGCCGCTGCGGTGCAGCCCCAGGTGGCCGTGCCGGTGATCGACAGTGTGGTGGCCGGTGCCACCTGGGCCCTGCGGGCCCACCCCGTGCCGCCAGAGCGCAAAGTGCCCGGCTTCGATGTGGCATGGGCGGGGGTGTCGGGGGAGATGGCGGCCTTGGGCACAGCCGGGGTTGTTTGACACTGCTGGGCAGACCACCTGGTCTACGACGGCACTGGGAGGGCCGTTGGCTCTCAAGTTATACGTATTTTTGGCATCTGACGCTTATCCAGTAAGCGCGAGCAGCTATAAAAATAGAAGCAGCCTGCGTTCAAGGCGCCAGTGTCTTCGGCTGGTAGTCGCAATACTCACTCACCACACACTCCCAGCAGCGCGGCTTGCGTGCCTGGCACACATAGCGGCCCAGCAGGATGAGCCAGTGGTGCGAATCCACTGCGTAGGCTGCAGGCACGCGCTTCATCAGCTGCATCTCCACCGCCAGCGGGTTTTTGCCGGGCGCCAGGCCCGTGCGGTTGCTCACGCGAAAGATGTGTGTGTCCACCGCCATGGTAGGTTCGCCGAAGGCCACATTCAGCACCACATTGGCCGTCTTACGGCCTACGCCGGGCAGGGCTTCAAGTTCCTCCCGGGTGCGCGGAACTACGCCACCGTGCTGCTGCACCAGGATGCTGCAGGTTTCCATCAGATGCTTGGCCTTGCTTTTGTACAGGCCGATGGTTTTGATGTAGCCCTCCAGCCCGTCAATCCCCAGGTCCAGGATGGCCTGCGGCGTGCCCGCTACGGGGAAGAGTTTGCGTGTGGCCTTGTTCACGCCCACGTCGGTGGCTTGGGCCGACAGCAGCACGGCGGCCAGCAGTTCGAACGGGGTGGTGTACTCCAGCTCCGTGTTGGGCATGGGGTTGGCCGCCTTGAGGGTGGCGAAGAAGGGCTCGATGTCGGAGGTCTTCATCTGGACTTGGGTGGGGATGTCTTTTTTCTGGAAGGCACGGGTGGTGCCGCTGCATTGTCCCGCAGCTGGCCGCGCAGGAATTCGAGGAACATGCGCACGGCGGCCGGCAGGGTGCGGCCGTGCAAGGTCTGCAGCTCGGTATAGCGCGCGCCCATGCCGGGCTCGCGGATCTGTGCGGCGCGCAGTTCGCCGCGCTGCACGCGGTCGCGCACCGTGACTTCGCCCGAGATGGACAGCCCCCCGCCGTGCAGCACGAAGTGCATCAGGGTCTCGAAGTGGTTGCACACCAGTGCGGGCTCGAACACCAGGCCGCGCTGGCTGCAGCCGATGTCGAACAGCTGGCGCACGGTGTTGTCGCGCTCGGGCAGGGCGATGGGGTAGCCATGCATTTGCGCCAGCGTGACCGACGCGAAACGCGCGAGCGTGTGGTCCTTGCGCATGATGGCGATGACGGGTGATGCCTGGCGGTGCTGCACCGTGATGTCCCGCTCGGCGGAGCGGCTGTAGGTCAGGCCAATGTCTGCATCGCCGTTGAGCACGGCGGTGGTCACGGCCGCCGGGCTGACCACCCGCAGGTGGAACTGGATGCCCGGGTACTGCGTGCGGAAATGCGCCATCACACGCGGCAAAAATTCGATGGCAAAGCCGGCCGAGCTGCACACGCGCACCAGCCCGGTGTGCAGGCCCTGCAGCGCCTGAATATCCGAGACCACGCGGTCCGCCTCCAGCGCGCCGCGCCGGGCGTAGGCCGCCAGCAGCTCGCCGGCGGCGCTGGGCGCCATGCCGCGCGGGCGCCGCTCGAACAGCGGCACGGAGAGCAGGTCTTCGAGCGCGGCCACCTGCCGGCTCACGGCCGAGGGCGACACATTCAGGCGCGTGGCGGCCTCGCTGACCGAGCCGCTGCGCACGACCTCCAGAAAGTAGCGCAGTGCCGTGTCCTGAAGCCGGGTCGAAAGCATGGGGCCACCTTGGGGTGTGGGTTGCATAAAACGCAACGATAACCTCAGAAATCGTCGATTGTCGAAACGCAAGGGGCTGCTTATGCTGACTTGCAAATGACACAATCCTCCAGCTCCGCCACATCGACCACACCCGCGCAGTCTGCCCAGGGCAGGGCACCGGGCGGCATCGTCGGCCACACGGCCACCAGCCTGTCGCGCGCCATCCACGCCCGCGACGTGTCGTGCGCCGAGGTGCTCGACGCCTACCTGGCCCAGGTCGACCGGCTGAACCCCGTGGTCAATGCGCTGGTGGCCCTGGCAGACCGTGACGTGCTGCGTGCGCAGGCCGCCGAGCGCGATGCGCAGCTGGCGCGCGGCGAGAGCCTGGGGCCGCTGCACGGATTTCCGCAGGCACCCAAGGACATCATGCCCGCCGCCGGCATGGTCACCACGCGCGGCTCCCCCATCTTTGCGGGGCAGGTGTCCACCACCGACGCCGTGGTGTTCGAGCGCATGCGCGCGGGCGGTGCGCTGTTCATCGGCCGCAGCAACTCGCCCGAATTCGGCCTGGGCGGGCACACCTACAACCCCGTGTATGGCACCACGCGCAATGCGTTCGACCCGGCCGTCTCGGCGGGCGGCAGCAGCGGCGGGGCGGCGGTGGCCGTGGCGCTGCACATGCTGCCGGTGGCCGACGGCTCGGACATGATGGGGTCGCTGCGCACGCCGGCGGCGTTCAACAACGTGTACGGGCTGCGCACCTCGTTCGGCCTGGTGCCGCACGGGCCGACCGAAGAGGTGTTCTTCCAGCAGTTCAGCGTGGCCGGGCCCATGGCGCGCAACATACCGGACCTGGCGCTGCTGCTGTCGGTGCAGGCGGGCTTCGATGCTCGGCTGCCGCTCACGCGCCGGCACGAGGACGTGGCCTTGCTGGGGCAGCCGCTGGAGCGCGACTTCCGCGGTGCGCGCATCGGCTGGCTGGGCGACCTGGGAGGGCACCTGCCCACCGAGCCCGGCGTGCTGGCCACCTGTGAGCGGGCGCTCGCGCACTTTCGCACGGTGGGCTGCACGGTGGAATCCGTGGTGCCTGCGTTCGACATGGCCCAGCTGTGGAATGCCTGGATCGACCTGCGCAGCTTCAGCGTGGCGGGGGCCAATGCGGCCCTGTACCGCAACCCAGACACACACGCACTGCTGAAGGCCGAGGCGGTGTGGGAGATCGAGCGCGGCATGCGCCTGTCGGCCCTGCAGATATACGACGCGGCCCGCGTGCGCAGTGCCTGGTACCAGGTGCTGCGCGGCCTGTTCGAGCAGTTCGACTTTTTGGTGCTGCCGGCCGCGCAGGTCTTCCCGTTCAATGCCGACCTGGACTGGCCGCATGCGGTGGGTGGCCGCACCATGGACACCTACCACCGCTGGATGGAGGCCGTGGTGCCTGCCACCATGGCCGGCCTGCCCGCACTGGCTGCGCCTGCGGGCTTCGGGCCCGGGGGCTTGCCTGCAGGGCTGCAGATCATCGGTCCGGCGCAGTCCGATGCGGCCGTGCTGCAGGTCGGGCACGCGTACGACCAGGCCAGCGGCCATGCCCGTGTGCCGAGCCCGTTGCTGGGTTGATGCGCGCTGTTTTCCCCACCGTTTCGCCATCCCGCCCTTACCGCACTTTTTGACCGGAGAACTCCCCATGTCCTTGCCGCGCGCCCGCTTCGTATCGTGTCTCCTGGCCAGCGCATTCGTGCTGGCAGCGCCCGCCGTGTCCTGGGCGCAGCAGACCTATCCCGACCGGCCCGTGAAGCTGGTCGTCCCGTTCGCGCCCGGCGGCGCCACGGACATCCTGGGGCGCCTGCTGGCCACGGCGATGGGCGAGCGGCTGGGCCAGCCGATGGTGGTCGAAAACAGGCCGGGCGCGGGCACGGTGGTGGCCGCATCGCTGGTGGCCAAGGCACCGGCCGACGGCTACACCCTGCTGCTGGGCGCCAACACCACGCTCACCATGAACCCCGCCATCCGCACCAACCTGCCGTACGACCCGGTGCGCAGCTTCACGCCCATTGGCATGGTGGCCGACATGGGGCTGCTGCTGGTGGCCCACAACGATGTGCAGGGCAGCACGCTCAAGGACATCGTGGCGCAGGCCAAGGCCGCGCCGGACAAGTTCTCGTACGGGTCCTACGGCACGGGCTCGTCGGTGCACTTCGGCGCCGAGATGCTCAAGGCCACCGCGGGCTTTCCGATGCTGCACGTGCCCTTCAACGGCAGCTCTCCCAACCTGACTGCGCTGATGGGCGGGCAGGTGCAGCTGGCGGTGGACACGGTGGTGGCCTCCACCCCGCTCATCAAGGCCGGCAAGATCAAGCCCATCGCCGTGCTGAGCCCGCAGCGCCTGGCGTTGTTGCCCAACGTGCCCACGGTGGCCGAGAGCGGCTACCCGGGCTTCGACATGGGCTCGTGGTTTGCGTTCGTCGCACCCGCAGGCCTGCCCGCACCGGTGCAGAAAAAGCTGGAGAAGGCCCTGGCCGACACCATGGCGTCCGCCGAATTCAAGAAGAAGCTGGTGGACATTGGCATGACCCCGGCCTGGGGCAACGGCGACGCGCTGCGCGCCCGCATCGAGCGTGAGCTACCGCTGATGCGCGCCGTGGCGGCGCGGGCGGACATCCGCGTCGATTGATCAAGAAGGCAGCGCGGGGCTCGCTCAGGCCGTGCGCTGCACCGCCAGGCACAGCCAGCAGGCAAACGCGCCCGTGCGGTTGCTCACGCGGAAGATGTGCGTGTCCACAGCCATGGCGGGCTCGCCGAAGGCCACATTCAGCACCACATTGGCTGTCTTACGGCCCACGCCGGGCAGGGCTTCAGTGTCTCGCGGGTGCGCGGCACCACGCTGCCGTGCTGCTCCACCAGGATCTGGCAGGTCTGCAAAAGGTGCCTGGCCTTGCTTTTGTACAAACCAATCGTCTTGATGTAGCGCTCCAGCCCCTCAAACCCCAAGTCGAGGATGGCCTGCGGCGTGCCCGCCACGGGAAAGAGCTTGCGCGTGGCCTTGTTCACGCCCACGTCGGTGGCTTGGGCCGACAGCAGCACGGCGGCCAGCAGCTCGAACGGGGTGGTGTATTCGAGCTCCGTGTTGGGCATGGGATTGGCGGCCTTGAGGGTGGCAAAGAAGGGCTCGATCTGCGCGGCTTGCATGGGGCGGGGTATTTTTGCGGGTAGGTGCCGCATTGTCCCGCAGTGGGACTGTGTCTCTGCGGAGTTGGATCTTCGTGGCTACCATTGCGCAGACATTGTTCAGGCCATGCCCGTTTTAGCGGAGGGTGGATTCGCTGGCCGCAAGGCGAGCTGGGGTACCGTGCCAAACGCGCTGATGACGCCTCTGGCACGGCAGCCAACCCCATTGGCTCACGGATTGCGTTAGCTACATGCGTAGTTCGACGCCAGTTTCGCCGCGTTCGCGTCGTTGGCCGGACCGGTGTAGCGCGGGTACTTCGGGTACTGGCAAAGCGGTCTTTCGAACTGCACCGCCCCATTTGCCGGGTCCAGTTTTTGAGCGGTCAGGGTGCCAGGCGCAGCTTTGTTGGTGACCCAATTGTCGAGCGCGGTCAGCAGGTCGGCCGTGTCGGCACCGGGGCCGCCAGCGCAGTGATCAACACCCGGCGCAATGTAAAAACGCATGAAGGCGTCTGCGGCACTTTGCCCTCCTACTTTGGAAACCACATTGTTGTAGTACTCGGCAGTGTTGTTCTTGCTCAATGCGGCATCATTACCCCCGTGCCACAGAATCAACTTCGCACCGCGGTCAACGAATGGCTGGATGTTGCTGTTCGTTGCGTCATTCAGGGCAGCCATCGCACTGAGCGCGCTCTGGTTCTGATCCCACGGTGAGTAGGCTAAGGAGTTGGCGCTGGGATCGCGCGCCAAATAGTTCTTCACGGTTGTGTCCTGGAAGAGGTATTGCAACGCGGTGGTCACGTTGCCGTTGCCCGTGACCCAGAGGCCCATGGCTGTGGGGCTGTCCTCGTTCCCGGTAAGGCTCCAGCCGGCGTTGCGGAACGTAGGGCTGCCAGCAAACACGGCGTCGGTGGTCCACGAGGAGACCACGGCCAGCTGCGCATCGGACAAGCAGGTGTCGCCCGTATCTGTGCCCCCAGCGCAGCGCAAGCTGGCAGGGTTGAATGCGGCAGAAGTACAGGCTGACTGGTTGGAAACAACGCCGTCGACCACACCATCCAGGCCGTCGCACGCGTCGCGGACGGACTTTGCCAGCAACGAAGTCTTGGCGGAAGTGAACGCGCCACCGGGCGCTGCCAGCGCCTTGGCGGTGCGATTGAAGGCCCCCATGAAACCGACCCAGTTGTATGCAGGCGCACGTGCAATCACGCCGTCAAACAGTTTGGGATAGCGCTGCACGTTCATCAACCCTTCCCGGCCGCCGTTTGAGCACCCTTCGTAGTACGACTTCGATGGCAACTGCCCGTACGCTGCCGTGACAGCTTCGATGGCTGTTGCCATGACCGTGGGGACCGACAGGCTCCCGAATAGTTGTGCCGCAGTAGGGTCTGTGAGTGCGAAAGACGCATCGAGCAAGCTGCCTTGATGGCCGGAATCGCTGGAAGCGGTGGCATAGCCTTGCTTGAGGGCGGACGCTGACAGCGCAACGTCCGGGATGGCGCCGTTGTAGCCTCCTCCGCCCGCGTAGTGGAGTTTTCCGTTCCACGAATCCGGCAGGCGAATCTCGAAATTGAGTTTGGGGGCCAGCGTGCCGTTGACCTTGCAATAGGTCGGAGCCGGACCGCTGGCGGGGACCACTGCCGCCGTGAGCGCCGCGCCGCCGATTGTCTTGCCCGAAAGTGTTGCGCACGCCTGCTGCGCGGTAGAGGATGCCCTGACAGCGTCGTTGTCGTTGCTGCCGCCACAAGCGGACAGGGAAATTATGGAGGCCGTGACTACGGCAGATCCGACGCTGGCTGAACGAGAGCGAGTGGGTTTCATGTCCTATTTCCTTGTTGAGAAAACAAGGCGATTTGATTCCTACAGCCAGTTCGACACTGTCCCTGGGCGTACATTTGTGATAGGGGGTTACGCTAATGCGGCGGGGGAATTTCGCTGCGTTGGGCGCCTCTCTTACGAGCGATATCAAGGGCTCCGCGTCTGGTGAAAGAGGTGCTTTTGAAGCCTCGGGCGTATGCAATATTTCTTGATTTGGGGCTGCGGTAGTGGTGAAAGCACCTCCGCAGTGGGTGGGCAGAATGCCTCGCCCTTGAGGCTTGGCGACCTGCACGGCTGCAAGCCGGCACGTTCCGGCCGTGGCCAGAGCCTTATTCGGCGTTGCGCGCGAAACTGCCGAGTGCTTTCAAATCCAAAATCTGCAAGTTACCGTAGTTGGCACGCACGAGCCCTGCGGTTTCCAACGCCTTGATCGCGGCATTGGTGCGCTGGCGTGACAGGCCAGCAAGCTCGCCCAACTCTTCTTGCGAAACGAAGAGCGCAGAACCCATCCCGGGGTACAGCACGGGGTTGAACAGGCTCAGGATTGCGCGCGCCAGCTTGAGCATCGGATCGTCGATGCGGTCGGTTTCCACCATACCCATGAACTGGCCGAGCCGCTCGTTAAGGTGGTCCAGCACAAAATGGTTGAAGGAGAGACTGGTGTCCAACAACCAGCGGAATGTCGCCCGCGGAATGTGCACTGTCATGCTTTGCTGCATGGCCACGATGTCGTAGTGCCGGGGCGCAAATTTCATTACCGAGCCCTCGCCGATCCAGCTCCCCGCAGGAATTCCGCTATAGATCAGCGATTTTCCGCTGCGAAAGTCTTCGCTTGCCTTGAGCAGCCCCTCCACCACACCAATCCAGGAATTCGCGGGTTCGCCTTTGCGGGCTACGAATGCCTTGTCCGCGTGCCGTTCTGCGTACGCGTCCTCCAGCACGCGCTGGCGGGCTTCTGCCGACAGCAACTGCATCCACTTGGTTTCTTCAAGCCACGCGGCGATGGGTTTTGATGATCCGGATTTGCGCATTCAGGGATCTCCGAGGGCAGGCATTCGCAACTATTTTCACGCGGCGTGATGCGTCTTCAGTCGCTAGGCGCTTGCGTATGCACCGCAAACGCCTTGTATGCGTGCGAGTTCTGCGGTCCAGAGCTTGTGCGAAAAAAAGTCCGATTGAAGCCGTGACCGTGACCGTGGCTGCGGCCCCTTGCGCCTTGCTGATGTCGGTGCTCATGGCGCACGCTGCACTGCCAGGCACAGCCAGCACGGAAAGGCTCCGGTGAGCAGGTTCACCGCGAAGTGCTCGTCATACACCTCGATCGCAGGCCGCGCGGCGAGTTCCCAGCCCGCAGGGATTTGCCCCGGTGCGGTCATGCCGGCCCAGGCCGCGCCCATCTCGGGCCCGGTGCCTGTGAATTGCATGCAAGCGTAGTCGCCCCCCGCAAAGTCCTGCACCAGCGCTTCGGTGCCGGTACGCAGGCCGACGCCGATCTGCACGCAGGCGTCATAGCGGCATTGCTCGGGCGGCGTGCACGCGGGGTTGTCGTGGCTGATGCCGTAGTACTTGGGGCGTGGCTCGCTCAGGCCGCGATCACTGCACCACTGGCCAAAGCGCTCCCAAAGCTGCGTGAGGGCCGGGCCGTAAGGGCCGGTCTGGCGCATGTAGGCGAGGCGCATGGCGGGCAACTGGCGGATTTCTAGGGGCATGGTGGTTTGCCTGAGAAGGAGTGGGGGACGGTGGGGGACAGGGCTACAAGTCTAAGCCGCAGGAAACCTGCACGCCAATTAGCGACAATGCGAAATTCCTAGTCTGCCAACCACACCGCCGCCATGCAATTTGCCGACCGCCTGAACAACGTAGAAACCTCCGCCATTCGTGAGCTCTTCAAACTGCTGGGCAAGCCCGGCATCATCAGCTTTGCGGGCGGCTTTCCGGACAGCGCCATGTTCGATGTGGAAGGCATCCGTGCCGCCAGCAACGCAGCGCTGGATGAAGAACCCGGCGGCGCGCTGCAATACGGAGCGACCGAGGGCTACAACCCGTTGCGCGAGCAACTTGCCGCCTTCATGGCCAGCAAGGGCGCGCAAGATGTGGCGGCCGACAACCTCATCGTGACCACCGGCAGCCAGCAGGCGCTGGATCTTTTGGGCAAGACGCTCATCAGCCCCGGCGACAAGGTCATCGTGGAAGGCCCGACCTTCCTGGCCACCATCCAGTGTTTCCGCCTGTATGGCGCAGAACTGATCAGCGCCCCCATCGACGGCAACGGCGTGAAGACCGACGAGCTGGAAAAGCTCATCGTCGAGCACAAGCCCAAATTCGTCTACCTGATCCCCACCTTCGGCAACCCCAGTGGCGCCATGTTGAGCGCCCAGCGCCGCAAGGCCGTGCTGGAGATGGCCGTCAAGCACAACACCCTGATCGTCGAGGACGACCCCTACGGCGACCTGTACTTCGGCGACGCGCCACCCCCGAGCCTGCTCAACCTGTCGGCCAGCGTGCCCGGCAGCCGCGAGCTGCTGGTTCACTGCGGGTCCTTGAGCAAGGTGCTCTCGCCTGGCCTGCGCGTGGGCTGGATGATTGCCCCGGCCGAGCTGCTGGCCAAAGCCACCATGTGCAAGCAGTTCAGCGACGCGCACACCAGCACCTTTGCGCAGGCCACCGCCGCCCAGTACCTCAAGGCCGGCCGCATGCCGGCCACGCTGGCCCATGTGCGCAAGGTGTACGGGGAACGCGCCCAGACCATGGGCGACGCGCTGCGCAAGGAACTGGGCGATGCCGTCGACTTTGTGCAGCCCCAGGGCGGCCTCTTTGTGTGGGCGCGCCTGACCGGCGCAAGCGGCAAGGTGGCCGACGGCAACGTGCTGGCCAAGCGCGCGATTGAAAAGGGCGTGGCCTTCGTGCCCGGCACGCCGTTCTTCTGCGCCAACCCCGACCACGCCACCTTCCGCCTGTCGTTTGCCACGGCCGATGTGGACAAGATCCGCGAAGGCGTGGCGCGGCTGGGCCAGGCGATCTGACGCATCAATGTCTGATACAAACGATCTTGCCAACGTTCTCCAGCGCCTCGAAAGCCTGGAGATCAAGGCCAGCTACACCGAAGACCTGCTGGACCAGCTGAACATGACCATCTACCAGCAGCAGCAACTGATCGACCGGTTGACGCACGAGGTCATCCAGCTGCGCCAGCAGGCGCCCGAAGGCGGCTCGAACGGTCCGCGCAATCTGCGCGACGAGCTACCGCCGCATTACTGATCTGATTTTTCGATCTAGGCCTTCACGGCCCGCAACGCCGCGTCCGCCAGCTCTGCGCGATACGTGGTGGGCGAGGGTAGGCCACCACCCAGACCTGAACGTTCGGACAGCCACGCCCTGCAATAACTCTGCACCGGCCCCATCACCAGCGATGGCATCAGCTCGCAAGGCAGGTCGAGCAGCGCGCCCGACTGGCGGTGGGGCTCGAACCAGGCCACCAGTGCCTGGTTGCGGCGCCGTGCCGCCTCGGCCAGGTCGGGCGTGCGTTGGCCGGCCGCCACGGCGCCGCGCGCCTGGAACAGAAAACGCGCCCGCTCAGGCTGCGCCACCACCCAGTCCAGATAGCCCGTAACCAGGGCCTGTACGCCCGCTTCGACGCCCTGGGCGGCGTCCAGCTGTGCCTGCACGCTGCGCGACTGGTCGTGAAAGATGTCGAAGAACAGCGCGGCCACGATGCCGTCGCGGTTGCCAAAGTGGTGATAAATGCTGCCAACGCTGGCCCCACAGCGGGCGCGCACACCGTCGATGGAAACGGCATCCACACCAACTTCGGCCGCGCAGGCGAGGGCGGCGTTCAGGATGTCCTGACGGCGGTCGGTGCTGGCTTCGGCGGGAACGGCGGAGGGGCTGGGGGTGATTCGGCTTGCCATGGAACGGGATTCTAGAATAAAGTTCTAGAAAAACCTTCTGCTCCCTACGCAACACCATGTATTCCTCCGCCACCACCGCGCCCGTGCCTTCTGCACCCATGCCGCCCGCCCCCGGCGCCGCCCTGTATCCGCACCTGCTTGCCCCTTTGGACCTGGGCTTCACCACGATCAAGAACCGCGTGCTCATGGGCTCGATGCACACGGGGCTGGAGGACGGGCGCGACCTTTCGCGCATGGCGGCGTACTTCCGCGAGCGGGCCGAGGGGGACGTGGGGCTGATCGTGACCGGTGGTTTTGCGCCCAACATCGCGGGCTGGGCCAAGCCGTTTGCGGGCACGCTGGCGACCTCGGGTGCGGCCAAGCGCCACCGCGTGGTGACCGACGCGGTGCACGGCGCGGGCGGCAAGATTGCACTGCAGATCCTGCACACCGGCCGCTACGCCTACCACCCGCTGGCCGTGGCGCCCTCGCGCCTGCAGTCACCGATTTCGCCGTTCACGCCGTTTGCGCTGTCGGCGCGGGGTGTGGAGCGCCAGATCCGTGCCTTTGAGAACTGTGCCGTGAAAGCGCGCGAGGCCGGCTACGACGGCGTGGAGGTGATGGGCTCGGAGGGCTACTTCATCAACCAGTTCCTTTCGCAAACCACCAACCTGCGCACCGACGCCTGGGGCGGCGACTACAGTCACCGCATGCGCCTGCCGGTGGAGATCCTGGCCCGCATGCGCGAGGCCGTGGGGCCTGACTTCATCATCATCTACCGCCTGTCGATGATCGACCTGGTCCCTGGCGGCAGCGCCTGGGACGAGATCGTCACCCTGGGCAAGGCCGTGGCCACCGGTGGGGCCAACATCGTCAACACCGGCATCGGCTGGCATGAGGCGCGGGTGCCCACCATTGCCACCAGCGTGCCGCGCGCAGCGTTTGCCTGGGTCACACAGAAGATGAAGGCCGAGTTCGCGGCCGCAGGCATTGCCACGCCGCTGGTCACGTCCAACCGCATCAACACGCCTGAGGTGGCCGAGCAGGTGCTGGCGGATGGCTGCGCCGACATGGTATCGATGGCGCGGCCGCTGCTGGCCGATGCCGACTTTGTGAAGAAGGCGCGAGAGGGCCGGGCTGACCGCATCAACACCTGCATCGCCTGCAACCAGGCCTGCCTGGACCATGTGTTCCAAAACAAGACCAGCAGCTGCCTGGTGAACCCACGTGCCTGCCATGAGACGGAGCTGGTCTACCGCCCGGTGTCGTCGCGCAAACGTGTGGCGGTGGTGGGCGCGGGGCCTGCGGGATTGACCGCTGCCACGGTCGCCGCCGAGCGCGGGCACGAGGTGCATCTGTTCGACGCGGCCCCGGCCATCGGCGGCCAGCTCAACATGGCCAAGGTGGTGCCGGGCAAGGAAGAGTTCCACGAAATGCTGCGCTACCTGGCCACGCGGGTGGAGGACACGGGCGTGCAGCTGCACCTGAACCAGCGCGTGCAAGCCGCCGACCTGGCGGGCTTTGATGAGGTCATCGTCGCTACCGGCGTGGAGCCACGTGACCCGAAGATCCCTGGCCAGGACCACCCCAAGGTGCTGAGCTACATCGACGTGCTGCGCCACGGCAGGCCGGTGGGCGAGCGCGTGGCCATCATCGGCGCAGGTGGCATTGGCTTTGACGTGGCCGAATTCTTGACGCATGGTGACCATCCTTCCACCACGCTGGACCTCCCGGCCTGGAAGGCCGAATGGGGCATCACCGATCCGGCTGCGGCGCGCGGCGGCCTGGTACCCACGGGGCCACGCGCTACGCCACCCGCACGGCAGGTGACGCTGCTGCAGCGCAAGAAGGGCAAGCTTGGCGCGGGCCTGGGCAAGACCACGGGCTGGATCCACCGGACCACGCTGAAGATGAAAGAAGTGCAGATGGTGAGTGGCGTGAACTACGAGCGCATCGCCGACGAGGGGCTGCTGGTGTCATACGGCGACAAGCGCGAGGACCCCACCTGGATCGCTTGCGACACCGTGGTGTTGTGCGCTGGGCAGGTGCCCCTCTTCAGCCTGGCGCAGGATCTGGAGGCTGCGGGCCACAAGCCCCATCGGATTGGCGGCGCGCTGGAGGCCGGGGAGCTGGATGCCAAGCGCGCCATCGACCAGGCGGCGCGGTTGGCGGCCCGGCTCTGACAGGTAGGGCTACCTGGGCGTGTTGCGCTCCCGCACCAAGCGGATGTGCGCCATCAGGTTTGGGTAGAACATGCGCGAGCCTGGCGCCTGTGGGTCGCTGCCCAGGGCTTCCAGTTCGTCGCATAGCTCCAGGATGCGCGGGTTGCCCGCCGCCTCGGCGGTGGACAGAACGAACCGGTTGAACGGCTCGGTGTACAGGATCGATTCCGACAGCGGGTGCGTGCAGCGCACGGCATCGAGGCCCTGCGCTGTGGCCAGCTGGTCCAGCAGGGGGCCGAGCACGGTTTCGCAGCGCTGGGCGAGCAAGAGCACTGTCCTTGCAAGGCCCTGGGGTCCCCGCATCGCTAGCAAGCTGGCGCCATCGTCATCCGCTTCTATGATGAGATCCGGGTCGGCGCGCAGCCAGTGCGCCATCCGCAGCAGGGCGGTGTAGGGCAAGGGGCTGTCGGCCGTGTCGTTGAAATACTCGGGCAGGCCATGGTCGCGTATGCGCTCGGCCACCGCATCGAGGCGCGATGCGACCGTCAGCGACAGCGTGACGGTGTTTTGCGGCGTGGACCTGACGACCACCAGCAGCCAGTGCTTGCCGCCGGAGAAATTGCTGCAATACAGGTGCCCGACCCGGCTGGGCGACGGCGCGTCGGTCATGGTCGGCTCGTTGACGGGGTCGTGCACGAAGCCCTTGGATTGCATGAAGGGCCGCAGCGCGCGCAGCACTGCCGCATACACACTGTCCAGAGTGGGCAGTACGGGCCATTCCACATGGTCGCGCCGGGCCCGCCAGTCCAGCAAGCGGCGGTTCAACGTCAGGGCGAGGCGGTCGAAGTTGTGCCAGCTGCAGGCAATGCTGCAGGAGTCGTCCAGCTCGTGGCCGGTACGGCTGAATTCACCGGCAAAGACGGCGTCGTAGTCGTTGTCGAACTGCTCCCGGTAGTAGTGTTCGGTGAAGGCCAGGCCTTCCTCGTTCACATCATCTGTGCTGAACTTGCCATCGCACGCATCGAACAGAAAGTCTGCACAGGAGATGCGCCTCGCGCGCAGGTCATCCAGATAGTCATTGAGCCCTTCGCCACCTAATCTGCGCAAGGTGAGCCAGGCGACATACATCCCGATGCGCGTGCCTGCGGCCTCCTTGGGCAGATCAGTCTGGAAATCGATGAAGTAGTAATCCGCGGAGTCGAAGATCATGGAGGGCCGCTACAGGAATTTTCCTGCCGCAGTGTAGCGATGCCGAAGATGCTCAGGCGCTGGCCGACAGCCCCAGCGCATGGTACACGCGTGCTGCCGCATAGGCATCGTTGGCAGCGTACACCAGCTGCGATTCGGTCAGCCGGGGGTTGGCCCAGTTGGAGGTGGCAGCCTTTTTGGATTTGATGAAGCGCCGGTTGAACAGCACGGCCACCGCGCCCTTGACGCCCATCTCCTTGCGGTAGCCCTGCTGGCGGAACACGTGGTTAAGCTCCAACACGCCTTCGGGCACTACGCCCAGCTTGGCCTGTATGCGCTTTTTGTCATCCCCCAGGCCAAAGCCCGCCTTGGTCACGCCGCGCAAAGCCAGCAACTCGGCCACGCGGGCGCGGCAGCCGGGGTCGTGCAGCTGGAATACCCAGGCCGTGTCGAGCGTGGCCAACTGCACGATGTGGGGTCCATCGGATTCCTCGCCCTGCACGAAGGTGGGTTTGGATTCGGTATCAAATCCCCAGGCGCTGGCCGCCGCCAGGGCGTTGCAGGCCGTGTCGGCCTGCTCCGGGGTGGAGACGAGGGTGATGCGGTCCGTGCCCAGCCGCTCGAAAGGGTCCAGCAGGGCGATCTGGTCTTTGTCGGGGGTGGCGTGGTGGGCGGTGCGCGAAGGCGGGTGGGGGCGCCGGGGAGGGGGGGATGCCGTCATGGGCCCATTGTGCCGTGCCCGCTTGGGAGCCCTGCCGTGCCCCACGCCGGGGCAGGGGCGCATCCGCCTCTGTGGCAGCGCTCTCAACGCTGGGCCGTCTTGTGCAGGTGGGGCATGTCGGCAATGTGACCCAGGGCCTCTTGGCAGGCTGCTATGGTCAATGCCTGCCGTGCAGTCAGCCAGCCTACGCCAAACCAGGCCCTTGGGTGGGTGGCGGCAACCTGACCATACAGCGTACAGGCCACACGTTCGTCGCCCAGCCGGCCCATGGCCGCCAATGCGGGCTGCAGGCTGGCGAGGAAAGCGTGCCCCTCTGCGTCCAGCGCAGGCTCCACAAATTCCGTGAGGTAGCGCAAACGCTTGAGTCGTTTGCGCAGGTGGTGTTGTTCCTCCGCCGGCAACGCTGCAAAGCCCTGGGCGCCTGCGCGCACCTTGGCATGCAGGCTGCGCATTCTTTTTTGCAGCAGGCGGCGGACGTCCTTGGCATCCAGGGCCTCTCCCCCGGTCGCGGATGGGGCGTCGAGGCCCCGGGCTGTGAACGCCATGAGGGCGATCAACGCCGCTTGGAACGCTGGCGTGCGCACGATGGCAGCGGTGCAGGGGCCGGGGGCTTCTTTCATCGCCGCACGCACCTCCAACGCGGGCGCGCCTGCATCGCGCATCTCGGCAACGATGGGCTGCAGGGCCTGGCCCCGATCGCGCAGCTGGCCCAGGCGCTGGAACACCTCCACCAGCGTCGGCTCCCAGGCGGGGTCGAACGCGCCGGGGGCCAAAGGCGCCAACTCGCGCAAGGCCGTGCGCAGCCGGCGGATGCCGATGCGCAACTGGTGCACGTGCTCTTCATCGCCCCCGCCTTCCACGATCTCGCTGGCATTGCCCAATATTTGCTGGAGGCAGTGCGCCACCACAGTGCGCTGCAGTTCGCGCCCCTGCAGAAAGTGCTTTTGGGGGGCACTGGCCTTCATCGGAGCGGCCTTGGTGGCGGGCCGGGCCCATTGCGGGGCCAGCAAGCGTTCGCCACGCTCTGCCTTGGACACCGTGCTCAGAAACAGCCCATGCCGTGTGGCCCACCGGGTCGCGAGGGCCGCCAGGCCTGCCAGCGGCCCGGCTTTGAGCTCCAGCTCCAGCTCGCAAATGCGCGCCTCCTTCTGCTGCGGTTTGCCGCGATGGGCAATAACCCGTCCGGTGTCCAGGGCCAGCTCCACCACACCGCCCTTGAAAGCGATGTCCCGCGTCACGCGGTCCATCTCGGTGCCATAGGTTTCGGTCAGCGGGCCGGTGGCTGCCTGCAGCGCGTGAAGCAGCCGAGTGCCTGCCACGGTGCCGGCGTGGAGTTCAGGCTGCGGCTCCGGGGCAGGGCCGGTGGCGTGGGCTTGGCCCCGGTCCACGTTGTGCTCCTCGCGGTCCAGCGGGCCATCGCCCAGGGCCTTGACGGTCTGCACCCACTGGTTGCCTTCGCGGCGCAGCCGAAAGGCAATGCCGCGCGACGACAGCGCTGCATCGGGCGTGTCGAAGTAGCGGGCCTCCATGCGGATTTGCGCATGTGTGCCCCGGCGCGCTGCGGCCTGCACTACCGCCAGGCGCTCAGGGGGGATGCAGAACTTGAACTCGATTTCCATGAAGAATGGGCGCTGTGAGGGGGAGGGCAGAACCGGCCAGTGAAGGATTATAAATATCTCAAATGAATGGCCGGAATGGCGATATTCATGGGTATTGAATTATTGCTGCGAAGGTGCGGACGATGAAATCAGGCTCATCCCCAGTGGGGTGCCATTTTTATCGCGAACGGAGGTAATCGCCTTGAACGCCGATGCCTGAACCCGGTCTGGTAAGCGCACAAAGTTGTTTTCATGGACGAGGGTGTCGCCATTGAGAAACGACCAGATAATGAATTTGAGGGCCTGTGTGGTTTGCTCCGGGTTCTGGGTGACCTTGGGGAACACCACAAACGTGCCCATGGTGATGGGCCACACGGATTTTCCGGGCTTTTGCGTCAAAGTGTTGTTGAAGGTGCCAGTGGCCGGCCATTCGCTGTTGGCCAGCGCGGATTTGAACGCATCGATGGAGGGTTTCACAAAAACCCCCTCGGCATTCTTCATCTGCACCGATGCCAGACCGTATTCGGCCACATACCCAAAATCCACATAGCCAATGGCGCCCACCGTGTCGCGCACGCCCTTGGCCACACCCTCACTGCCTTTGAACGCCAGAAATCCTTCGGGCCACTTGATGCTGGTTTTGGCCCCGTGGGCTGCCTTCCATTTCGGGCTGACCTTGCCCAGGTAATCGGTGAAGTTGTAGGTGGTGCCCGAGCCGTCGGCGCGCACCGCCACCTTGATGGGCATGTCGGGCAGTGGCGTCTCGGGATTCAGCGCGGTGATTTCCGGGGCATTCCAGCGGCTGATCTCGCCCATAAAGATGCGGCTCAGCACTTCGCCAGTCAGTCGCAGCTGCGTGTTGTGCACCTTGGGCAGGTTGACGATGGGGCTGATACCGGTGATGGCCACGGGCAGGGCGAGCAAACCATGTTCGATGAGGTCCTTGTCGGGCGGGTAGACATCGGTGGCGCCGAAGCCCACGGCCTGCTGCTGGATTTTTTTCATGCCTGTGCTGGAGCCCACTGGGTCGTAGTCCACGCTGGAACCCGTGGCCTTGGCGTAGGCCTTGGCCCAGCTGCGGTAGATGGGCGCTGCGGCCGATGAGCCAGCGCCTGTCACGGCCTGTGCGCTGGCCTGGCCCAGTTGTAAAAGCGAAAGAGCCAGGGTGAATATGGCATAAATATATTTCATGTTTTTGGTGTATTGATTTTTATGAATAAAGATATATCAAGGAAATTTCAATCCCGGACCGGTGCCGGTCAGAGCCAATCTGGGCGATTTCCGGTGCGAAGCATATCAAAGTGGCGGTGGTTTTAACTATGGCAATACGGAGGCAAGGTTTCTGCAATCGTCATTATTTTGTCATTTGAAACAATTAGTATCTTTCGTGGTGGGGATAGAACCTTGTGGGCAAGGCACAACCACCAACCCTTGTTGTGGCGCAGGCTCCAGTCGCCCACCCTGTGGACCTTCACGAGAGATTCAGATGCTTCAAAAAATCAAGATTGGCACCCGGCTTTTCCTGGCGTTTGCAGTGCTTTTGCTGCTGATTTCTGCCTTGGCCGCCGGGGGCATCAGCGGCGCCAAGCGCCTCACGGAGCGCAGTGCGGCGCTGTATGGCGACCGGACGGTGCCCTTGGGCGTGTTGGCGGAGATCAGCCACCTCACGCAGCGCAACCGGGTTCTGGTGATGGACATGCTGATGGACCCGGGCACCAGCAACCTGCAGGCCAGCCACGCCGCGTTGACCGCCAACGTTGAGCGCATCCACACGCTGTGGACGGCCTACTCCGGCAAGGCGCTGGGCACCGAGGAGCAAGGCCTGGCGCAGGCCTTTGCCGATGCCAATGCCAACTACCTGGACAAGGGGTTGATCCCTGCGGCCTCCGCACTGCTGGCCAGCAAGTACGACGATGGCTCGGAGCTCTACATCAACCAGATTCGGCCCAATGCGGCCAAGGTGCAGGACACGATCGAGCAACTGGTGGCACTGCAGATCAACGTGGCGGCGGCGGAGTTTGCGGGCGCGCGGGAGATGAGCAACACCATTCACTGGTGGATGCTGGCGGCCACCGGCCTGGCCCTGGTGGTGGGGGCTGCGATGGCCTGGGTCATCACCCGCTCTATCTCGCGCCCCTTGCGCCAGGCGGTGGTGCTGGCCCGTACCGTGGCGGGCGGAGATCTGAGCGCGCAGATCGATGTGCGCGGCACGGATGAAACTGCGGAATTGTTGGGCGCCCTGCGGGAGATGAACCACCAGCTGGTGCGTGTTATCACCGAGGTGCGGGCCAGCACCGAGACGGTGGCGCAGGATGCTGTGCTGATTGCGGGGGGCACGGAAGACCTTGCGCGCCGCACCGAGGTGCAGGCGGCCAACTTGCAGGAGACGGCGGCTTCGATGGAGCAGCTCACCATCACCGTGCAGCACAACACCGACAATGCCCACCGCGCCACCGAGCTGGCCCAAGAGGCTGCCAAGGTGGCGAATGAGGGTGGCAGCGTGATGCGCGACGTGATTGCGACCATGCAGGAGATCAGCATGCAGTCGCAGAAGATCACGGACATCATCAAGGTGATCGACGACATCGCGTTCCAGACGAACCTGCTGGCCCTCAATGCGGCGGTGGAGGCTGCCCGTGCGGGTGAGCAAGGGCGCGGCTTTGCCGTGGTGGCGGGGGAGGTTCGTGGGCTGTCCCAGCGCAGCAGCACAGCCGCCCGTGAGATCCGGGGCCTGATTGGCGCCAGTGTGCGCGGTGTCGAGCGCGGGTCCCTCTTGGTAGGCCAGGCCGGCGAACGTGTAGCCCGCACCGTGCAACGGGTGGACCAGGTGATGGAGCTGATCAGCGAGATCAAGGATGCAGGGCAGGAGCAGGCCCGTGGCATCGCGCAGATCGGCGAGGCCGTGCGGCAACTGGACGCCGCCACACAGAAAAATGCCGTGTTGGTGGATGACAGCTCGTCGGCATCCGCTGGCATGAAGAACCAGGTCCGGCGCCTGCTGGAAGTGATCCACCAGTTCAGGTTGGCGCCCGACGGCTCTGGGGGGGCCGCGGCGTTGCCGCACCGGAGTGGGCGGCAACTGCCTGCTCTGCAAGCGGGGGTGACATCCCCGAAGCAACTTTCCATGGCTGCGCGTTAGTGTGAAACACTGCACTGGCACGGAGCAGGTCACCAGACGTCTTCGCGGTGGGGCCACCATCCCATGAACCGCACGGATGTACTGATCGCCATTGCCGAGGTAGCGCGGACGGGTGGCGCTTCCGCGCCCGAAGACGCCATCTCGCAACTGGCCGTGATCATCGATGGCCTGGAGCTGTCGAGCCGTGGCTCCGAACAGGTGATGGAGATGCTGCTGCGAATTGGTGCCTGCCTGTGGAACCTTCAGCAGGACCGCATGCGCTTGTGACACGCCGCCGCTATTCGCCCAAGGGTTCCAGCGAAGCGATCTGGTTGCGCCCCTGGTGCTTGGCCAGGTACAGCGCCTGGTCAGCGCGGTCGAGCATGTCGCGCAGGCTGCGGTCCGCCTGGCGGAAGGTGCTCAGGCCCAGGCTGGCCGTGATGCCGTAGGTGTGGCCTGTTTCATCGCCGAGCTGCAGGGCGCGAACGCCGTGCAGGATGCGCCTTGCCACTTCCAGGCCCTCGTCCATGCTGGTCAGCGGCAGCAACACGCCAAACTCTTCGCCGCCCAGGCGCCCCACGGCGTCACTGGCGCGCAGCTGGCTTTTGACGGCTTGGGAAAAGGCCACCAGGGCGCGGTCGCCTTCCAGATGGCCAAAGCGGTCGTTGATGGATTTGAAGTGGTCAAGGTCCATCATCAGCAGCGCGAGTGGCTCGCCGTTGCTGCGTGAGTGTTCATACACCGACTCGGCGCATTCCAGAAACGCGCGGCGGTTGGCCATGCCGGTGAGCATGTCGGTCGTGGCCAGGCGGTGCAGCTCGCGCTCCAGGTTCTTGCGCTGCGTCACGTCACGGTAGATGCCCTCGACCCCCGCAAAATTTCCGGTATGGTCGTACAGGGCATGGCTGCTGATGGAGATATCGATCACGGTGCCGTCACGCCGCACCATCTGGCCCGGAAAGTCCGATACCTCGCCGTTTTCCAGGATGGCGGCCTTGAAGGCGTCGCGGTCGGAGCTCTGCGGGTAATAGGACTCGGCCGTGCGGCCTTCGATCTCGTGGGGCTCGTAGCCCAGTACCCGCCGCACGCCAGGGCCTACATGCTGCACCACGCCTTGGGCATTGGTGCGGTAGTAGACATCCTGCAGGTTCTCGAACAGTCGGCGGAAGTTCTGCTCGCTCTCACGCAGCTGGGCCTCGATCTCGCTCTGGTGGGTCATGTCCAGGCCACACATCAGCACGGCGGGGGCTCCCTCCCACTCAATGGCCACGCTGGTGATCAGCACCATGCGCAGATTGCCATGCACCGTGCGAATGCGGAACTCCGACGGCTTGTTGGGCTGGCCGGCCTGCGGCGGCTCTGCCACCTGCTGAACGCGGTTGCTGGAGCGTTGCAAGTCGACGGGGTGTACGAATTCGCTGTATGGGCGCCCGATGAGGATGTCGGTGCTGTGGGCCTCCAGCAGCTGCGCACTGGCCACATTGGCAAAACGGATGGTGCCCTCCTGCGTGACGAGCACAGCCGCTGGCAGCGTTTGCAGCAGACGGAGGTCGTGGAACATCGGGCTTGGCGGTAACCAAAAGTAATGCTCCATTGTGGCACTTGGGTGCCTGGATTGGAATCCATGTCTGCGGCAGGCGGTACCATCGCCCATGAGAAAAACTTTCCAACTCCACGTTGAAGGCAAGAACCGCGACCGCGTTCTGGATGCCGTCAAGCACGAAATCCGCAAGTACATCAAGCGCGAACGGCGCCGCGACCTCCCCGAAGGCGCCGACTTCTGGGACTTTGACTGCCAGTTTGGCCGCACCAAAGAAGAGGCTGTGGTGGCACACCTGTCGGCCCTCACCGGCCTCATCAATGAGGTGGCGGCCGAAGGCGGTGCCCAGTTCTATGTCGAAGTCCTGGCCAAGCCCGCCAAGCGCAAGCCACGGCTGCCGGGCGAGGCGCAAGGTGCTGAGGGGGATGGCATGGACGAAGGCGACGAAGCGGCCTGAACCTGCCGGCACCTTGGCGGCCGCCCTGCACCGTTCTTCCAAAGGCTCCTTTCAGGAGCCTTTTTTGTGGGCGGTGGGGGCGGATTCCGCCGTGGCTGCTGCTATGCCCGTTGCGGCGCGCAGCTTGTCTTTCTTGCTGGGCCGTTTGCCTTTGATGCCGCCGGTGCCCTGGGGATCGGTGGCCGATGCGGGCGGAGGGGCCTCGGTGGGTTCAAAGCCTGCAATCTGTTCGCGCGGCAGGCTCAGATGCTGGCGCTTTTCGATCAGGCGGAAATGCGCTTCGGCATCGGCCGTCACAAAGCTCACGGCCATACCACTCTCACCCGCGCGGCCCGTGCGGCCGATGCGGTGCACGTAGTCCACTGCCGAACGGGGCAGGTCGTAGTTGACCACGGCAGGCAGCTGCGCAATGTCGATGCCGCGTGCCGCCAGGTCGGTGGTCACCACCACCTGCCAGCGTTCGTCCTTGAACTCCTGCAGCACCTGTTTGCGCGCGCCCTGGCTCAGGCCTCCGTGAAAAGGCGTGGCAAAGATGCCCGCCTTGTAGAGCTTTTCGGCCACGTGCTCGGCCGCGTACTGCGTGGCCACAAACACCAGCACGCGCGACCAGCTGCGTTCCTTGACCAGGTGCCGCAGCAGCTGGGTGCGGCGCACCGCGTCCACCGCAATGGCGCGTTGCTCGATGGCGGGCTCGTTGCCTGGGGTGTGGGGCACCTCCACGCGCACCGGGTTTTTCAGCAGGCCATCCGCCAGCGCCTGCACAGCGGCGGGAAAGGTGGCTGAAAAGAACAGGTTCTGCCGCTGGGCGGGCAGTAGCGCCAGCACACGCGTCAACTCTTCGGCGAAGCCCAGGTCCAGCAGGCGGTCGGCCTCGTCGAGCACCAGGTGTGCCACTGCGGACAGCCGCAGCGCGTTGTGCTCCACCAGGTCCAACAGGCGGCCCGGGGTAGCCACCACGATGTCGGCGCCGCCGCGCAGGCCGAGCATCTGCGGGTTGATCGACACCCCGCCGAACACGATGGCCACCTTCAGCGGCTGCTGCAGATGCTGGGCCAGGCTGCGCAGCACCTCGCCCACCTGGGCGGCCAGTTCGCGCGTGGGCACCAGCACCAGGGAGCGCACGCGGCGCGGGCCGCTGGTGGCGCTCAGCTGCAGTTGCTGCAGAAGGGGCAGGGCGAAAGCGGCGGTTTTGCCCGAACCCGTTTGTGCTGCGCCCAGCAGGTCAGCCCCTTGCAGGATGGCCGGAATGGCGCCCGCCTGGATGGGCGTGGGCGCTAAAAAGCCCGCTTTTTCGGCAGCGTGGACAAGGGCGGGGGACAGACCGAGGGAGGCAAAGGGCATGGGGGCGGCGCTGGAGCGGCATTGAAAAGGCAACGCACGACAGCGCGAACGGGAAAAGATGGGGAGATTGTCGCCGCAGTTGCCACTGTGGCCTGCGCATGGGGCCAGCAGTTGCCGCGCCGCTGGCGCATCGCGGGGCGTTGGGCTCACTGGGATTGGTTTTCGTCCTGTGCGGTCGCCGCCGATAATCGAGCCACCGGCGGTTCGCCGACCTTTCCCCATTTTTCTACACCCATGGCTCTGACCCTCGACTCCTCTGCCATCACCCACGGTATCCAGCTGGCGGTGGCCCCTGTGTTTTTGCTCACGGCCGTGTCCGGCATGATCGGTGCCGTTGCGGGCCGGCTGGCCCGCATCATCGACCGGGCCCGCGTGGTGGAAGACCGCGCCCGCGCCAACACCGAGCCCGAGTTTCTGGCCCGCGCCTACAACGAGCTGGCCGACCTGCGGCTGCGCGGGCGGTTGGCAAACGGCTGTATCGGGTTGCTCACGTTCTGCGCGTTCCTGATTGGCACCACCATCATCCTTCTGTTCCTGGGGGAGACGACCGACTTTCAGTCCAGTCGGTTCGCCGTGGGTGGCTTTCTGGCAGGCGTAGCGTCGTTTTTGCTGGCGCTGGTGTGTTTTCTGACCGAGACGCTGCTGGCCACCCGGTTGCTCAACTTTCACATGTTGCAGCAAGAGGTGGAAGGGAAAAAGCCATGAAGTCGTTTGCCGACCTGGGCAGCCTGGTGTATTCCACCGAGTCGGGCCGCATGTGCCCCGGCTGCCGCCAACCCGTGGCGCAGTGCACCTGCCAGCAGAACAAATCCCTGCCCACGGGCGACGGCATTGTGCGTATCTCGCGCGAAACCAAGGGCCGTGGCGGCAAGGCCGTGACCTTGGTCAAGGGAGTGCTGGTGGACGGGGCCGCGCTGGAGCAACTGGGCAAGCAGCTCAAGGCCGCCTGTGGCAGCGGCGGCACGGTGAAGGACGGCGTGATCGAAGTCCAGGGCGACCATGTGGAGCGCGTGATGGCCGCCCTGCAGAAGCTGGGCCACAAGGTCAAGCGCGCGGGCGGCTGATGCGCTGGCTGCGTGAGAAGGCCCGCAAGGAGACACCGTGATGGACACCGAAAAACTCCAGCGTCTGGTCACCCTGCAGATGCCCTATGGCAAATACAAAGGCACGGTGTTGGCCGATTTGCCGGGCAACTACCTGAACTGGTTTGCGCGCGAGGGTTTTCCCAAAGGCGAGCTGGGCCAGTTGCTGGCGCTGATGCATGAGATTGACCACAATGGGCTGTCGCAACTGCTCCAGCCCTTGAGGGCGCGGTAAGCAGGGTTCTGTGTGCGCAGCCAGTGAAAAGGATGTTTCGTGAAAATCAAGCCGGTTTTTGTCCTTTGTTGTGTTGTCGCGCATGTGGGGGCTGCTCAAGCGGCTTTCTGTACCTTTCCATTCTTTGACGGCGTCTATCGAAATGTGTCAGCTGCGGGATATGCATCTGCGGACCGGCCCTTGATTGCCTGCACCATGGTGCAGAGCGACGCTGCCCAGAACGGCGCTACGGCTGTCATGGTCGAGACGGTCGAGGGGGACGCCAAATTGGAGGTCCGGTATACCGACCAGCCTTATCCCATCCGGTTTGCCGATGACTGGAAGCAGGACCTATCGCCCTACTATCAGGACGTGCTGAGAGTTCGTTTACGTTCGCCAGCCCGGGAGACCGATGCAGCGCTGGCATTGACTGCGGTGCCAGGCGCCTCTGCAGGTATGGGTTTTGGCATGTGTGTTTACGGTTACCCGAAGACGGGCAACGCCTGGACCAGCGTGTCGATCAGTAGCCTGGGAAGATATGTCGTAGCCAGCGATGTTTGCTATGCGCCGCCCAGCCTTTACTTCGAGCGGGACTGACGGTCATATCAGTTGTCATTGGTCGAGCAAGAGACCTTTGCACTCATGTGAACGTGGGCCCACTGTATTGCCATAATCGCCCGGTATCCACAACCACCATTATTCAGAGGGAATACACATGAAGGGCAATATTGCTGCGATCGTTCTGGTCGTGCTGGGCGTGTTTTTTCTGCTGACCAATCTCGGGCTGATCAGCATCAGCCTGCGCGAACTGCTGCGGGTGTGGTGGCCTGTGGCGCTGATTGCGGTGGGCCTGGCGTTGTTTTTCACACCGGGGACCAAGGGCAAATAGGCCTTGGCACAGGCGCGAAGATGTCGACGGGGTAAAAGCCCCTTTGCCTTTCAGCCGTCCCGAGGCTGCGGCCCGTGCCCGTCGTCTTCGCTGCGGGTCGGCGCAAACGCTGGATCGGCGCCAAAGTAGCCCCGGAACAGGTTGCGCGCAATCCCGTGTGCTGCCACTTGCAGGTCGCGCGCCACCTCGGGGGCAAACAGGCGGCTGGTGTGCTGCTGCCAGAGCCCTACCCAGGCGGCAAAGTGGGCGGGCGTGACGCCCTCCAGCGCCATGTGTTTGCCAAACACGTCGCCCTTGAAGCTGCGCGTGCCAAGTGCCACGGTGCTCCAGAAGTCCACCAGCCGCTGCAGGTGGGTGTCCCACTGGCCGTGCAGGGCCTTTTCAAACACAGGCCCCAGCAGCGGGTCCTGGCGCACATCGCCATAAAAACCATGCACCAGCCGCGTGATGCTTTCCACGCTGGGTGGTGCGTGTGCCCCAAGACCCTCGGGTGACGTGGTTTGCAGGTTCATGCCTGCAGTGTGCCCCCACCGCTGCAGGCGCAACCTGACGGACCGCAACCCTGCGAGGGGACCGCGCTGGCTTCAAACTGGGGGAACAGCACGTTGTTTTCGAGGTGGATGTGGTTGATGAGGTCATCGCCCAACTGGGCAATGCCCGCATACAGCGCGCGCCAGGTATTGCAGGCGCCTTGGGGGGGCGTGGCGTCGTTGGTCAAGGCGTTGAGCTTGTCCAGTGCTTCGCCGTGGTCCACATGTTCGGCGCGCATCATGCCAATGGGTTGGCCCACAAACGGGTTGCTGCCGGCCTTGAGCATGGGGAACAGCACCTGTTCTTCCTTGAGCATGTGCGACAGCAGTTCTTCGTGCATTTCTTCGAGGTGGTCGGCCAGCCCGGCCGGCACATGCGGGTTGTCGCGGTGCACGGCTTCCACGCGGCGGGCCATGCGGATCAGTTCGGGCAATTGGGCCCGGTGCACCTCGTGGTAGCGGACCAGGATGTGGTCGATGAGCGCGCTGGGCGAGGCGGCTTCGGGCACGGCATCGCTGCGTTGCAGGGCTGCCAGTTCTGCCAGCACGGCGTTGGCATCCAGCCCCTTGTCGGCAGCAGCCTTGGCTAGGCTGACCTGGCCGCCGCAGCAAAAGTCGAGCTTGAGCCGCCGGAACACGGCGGTGGCGCCCGGCAGTTGCACCGCGATCTGGCCGATCTGCTGCTCGGTGCTGAGGGGGGCGGGGGCGAGAGGGGCGGCTTCCAGATGATCAACGCGGGCGTTCATGGTGGTCCTTTAAAGATTCATTTGATGTGAATATTTTATCCAATAAAATTCCAACGAGATGCATCTTTTAATTGACCTGGGGCAAATTCCATGCGCCTGACCCAATGGACGGACTACACGCTGCGCGTGCTCATGTACTGCGCGGCCACCGAAGGCCGCGAGCAGCCGGTGACCATCACCGAGGTGGCCGAGGGCTACGGCATTTCGCGCAGCCACCTGATGAAAATCGTGCAGCAGTTGTCTGCACAGGGCCTGCTGGAGACCACCCGCGGGCGGGGCGGCGGCATGCGGCTGATGCTGCCCGCTTCCGCCATCAACATCGGTGCGGTGGTGCGCGCCACCGAAACCGATTTCAACCTGGTGGAGTGTTTTGACCCTGCCACCAACCAATGCCGCCTGAGCAGCCATTGCCGCCTCAAAGGCGTGCTCTGGCAGGCCATGCAGGCCTATCTGGCGGTGCTGGATGGCGTGACGCTGGAGGATCTGATGGCCCCCCCTGCTGGGCCTGCATCGGCGGGCGGGGGCGCTGTGCGTGCCCTGCTGCCCGCCGTGGCGCTGCCACGCAACGGCGCCACGCCGCGCCGGCGCTTGCCGGTGGCGGGGTTGCCATCGGCAGCATCAGAAATTGAATAAAAATGGCTGCTAGCGCTTGATGGGTATGGGTTTTTAGCTATTCAATTTGTAGTTATCCACCGCCGGACGCGATGACTCCTGCAAAGGCCTGCCGATAGCGCGCGGGTGTCAGGCCCACGTGGCGGGCGAACTCGCGCGTGAAGTGGGGCTGGTCGGCAAAGCCGCAGGCGAACCCGATTTCTGCCAGGCCATGTGGACTGTCCAGCAGCCACTGGGCCGCCAGACGCGCGCGTGCCTCGGTCACGATGTGGCGGCAGCTCAGGCCGCGTTCGGTCAGCGCCCGCTGCAGGCTGCGGCGGGCCAGGCCCGTGTGCTGGGCCAGTGCATCCACCGTGTGCTGCGCTGCCGGGTCCTGCAGCACATGGCGCGCCAGCTGGTGCGCCAGCGGCGGCCAGGGCAGGGCGTCGCACAGGTGGGTGGCGGGCTGGGGCTCCAGGGCGGGGGCGACGGGGGCCTTGCCTTCGTCTGTGTGCACTTCCCAACGCAAGGTCCAATGGCCCATCTGCCCTTGCGCGGCCAGCGGTGCCAGTTGCGCGTGCAGCTCGGTTGGCGCCGTGGCAGGGACTCCAATCCGCAGGTTCACGCGTTGAGCAGGGGCCTCGGGTGCACCGAGGTCCACTTGCAGCCCCCGGACGCCCATGGCGTGGCTGGCGCCCATCAGCACGCCGAGCACGGCGAGGCTTTCCGTGGGCAGGGGCGTTTCAAGCACGCCGGGGCGGGCATGGTGGTGCAGCGCCAGGGTGCCGGGTGCGCTGGCCAGGATGCTGACCTGGTGGCGCGAATGTACGTACCGCTCCAGCCGTTGCCAGCGTGTCAGCAGCTCGGGCACGCAGGTCGCGCCCAGCAGGGCGCGGTGCACGGGGTCGCCCGCGAGCAGGTCCACCTGCTGTGCCAGCTGCAGCAGTGTGCCCAGGCCGCCCTGGTGCAGCACGGCTTCGACCACGCTGCGTTTGTAGGCCAGGGGCACGTGGCTCGCGGCCAGCCCGTCGGCACCCGGTGGGGGCGGTGGCGGCACCAGCCCGTGCGCAGCCACGGCGCGCACCAGCAGGCGGACCATGGCGGCGCTGGCAAAGTCTTGCATGGGCGGATTGTGCCGTTGCTTGTTGGGACGTTCAGCCGTGCGCGCCCAGGGCACGGAGTACATCCGCGCTGCGCACCGGCAGGCGGACAAAACGCACGCCTGTGGCGTCGCGCAGCGCGTTGGCGATCGCTCCGGCCCCGGCCACCATGGCGGTTTCTCCGGCACCGGTGGGCGGCGCGCTGCTGTCGATCAGGTGCACATGCAGCGGCGGAATGTCGCCCATGCGTGGCAGCGGGTAGTCGGCAAAGCTGGCCGCTGCCACGCCCGAGCGGGCGATGGGCAACTTCTCGTGCAGCACCATGCCCAGGCACCACACGAGGTTGCCCTCGGTCTGTGCGCGCACGCCGTCGGGCTGCAGCACCAGGCCACAGTCGTGCGCGCACCACAGCGCCACCACGCGCACCTGGCCGGTGGCGCGTTGCACTTCCACATCGGCCACGGCGGCGGCGTAGCTCACGCCCTTGTAGATGCCGCCCGCGATGCCGCGCCCGCGCAAGGTGCTGGCGTCGCTGGCGGGGCGCTCTGGCCAGTGGGCCTCAGCGGCGGCGCGGCGCAGCACCTGGGCCAGGCGTGCATCGGTGGTGTGCTGCAGGCGCCAGTCCAATGGGTCTGCCTCTGCGTGGCGCGCGCATTCGTCCATGGCGCTTTCCACCACCAGGGTGTTGGGCCCCGTACCCAGTCCGCGCCAGGGGCCGGTGTGCACGGGCAGGCGCTGGGCGGTGAACTCGATGCGCTGCTGGGGCACGTCGTACGGTATTTGCGCGCCGCGCGCCACGCCGCTGTCGCCCGCCAGGTCGGCCAGGGTCTGCATCCACACCGGCATGGCGGCGGGTGTGAACAGGATGTGGCTGCTGGCCAGCGCATGCCACCAGTGGGTGATGCGCCCGCCCTGCACCCGCGCCCGCACACGGTGGCTGGAGGGCGGGCGCTGGAAGCCCTGGGCAAACTCCTGCGCGCGGCTCCACTGCACCTTGACGGGGCCGTCCACAGCCTGGGCGAGCACGGCGGCTTCCAGCTCCACCGTACAAAGCGTGCGGCCGCCAAAGCCGCCACCGATGCGGCAGGCTTGCACCTCGATGCGTTCCGCATCCAGTCCCAGCTGGCGTGCGAGCACGTCGCGCACGTAGAACAGGTCCTGCGTGCCCGCCCATACCTTCAGGGCGATGCCTTTGTCTGCGGCGGCCAGCCAGTGCGCCGTGGCGCTGCGGGGCTCGATGGGTGCGTGGGCAGCCAGGGGGATGTCCATGCGCAGGTCCAGCGTCCAGGCGGTGTCTGCGGGCAGGTCGTCCTTGCGCAGGCGATGCTGCAGCGCGCCACGGTGCAGGTGGGTGTCGATGTCGATGCGCTCGTCGATCGCGGCCTGCTCGAACGCGTTGCCATCCACCTGCCACTGGACGGCCAGGGCGGCCTCGATGCGGTCAAGTGCCGAGGGCGTGCGGGCCACGATACCCAACCCCAGGCTGCCCATCTGTTGCAGGCGCGGGTTGTGCACCACCGCCACGCAGGCGGGATCGGCGCGGGCGGCGGTTTCGTCAAACACCAAGGGCCGTGAGGCAAGTTCGGCCGACACGGGCGCGCGCAGCACGCGGCCGTAGAGCAGGCCGGGCAGGCGCGTGTCACCCGCAAACAGCGGCTGGCCGGTGACGAGGGCGTGCAGCTGGCCCGGTGCCGCAGGCGTTGTTTTGGCCGCCCCGGTGCGCGGTCGCAGGCTGCGCAGCGCATTGGCCGGGAGGTCACGCGCGGCCAGCGTGCCCGTGGTCTGGCCTTGCGCCAGGGCCTCGCGCAGCGTGGCGCAGGCGCGGGCCAGGGGCAGGGCAAAGTCCTGCACGCTGGCGCTGCCCACGGTGGCGCGCACGCGGGCGATGTGGCGGGTGCTGGGCAGTTGCAGGTGTACTTGTGCAGGCGGCACGCCCAGCTCGGCAGCGGCCAGGCCCTGCATGGCGGCGCTGATCTGCTGGCCCATTTCGGCGCTGGGCAGCCACAGGGTGTAGCGGCCGTTTTCGTGCCGTATCCAGCCCAGCGCGTCATTGGCGGTGGAAGTGGGGCGCTTGGGGATCACCGGCACCAGGCTGCAGCCCGCGAGCGTGACGGTGAGTACCCCGGCGCCTGCCGCTGCCAAAAACTGGCGGCGCTTCATGGCTTCGCACCCTCAGCAGCCTGGTGGATGGCGGCGCGCACCCGGTGCTGGGTGCCGCAGCGGCACAGGTGGGCCGACATGGCGACGTCGATCTGTGCATCGCTCGGGCGGGGCGTGGCGCGCAGCAAGGCCACGGCGCCCATGATCTGGCCGCTCTGGCAGTAGCCGCACTGGGGCACGCGCAGGTTCAGCCAGGCCTGTTGTACGGGGTGCAGCGTGCCGTCGGGTGCCGCCAGGCCTTCGACGGTGGTGATGGAGCGCCCTTGCAGCCCGCGCGCCGTCTGCAGGCAGGCGCGCTGCGCCACGCCGTCGATGAGGACGGTGCAGGCGCCACATTGGCCCATGCCGCAGCCAAAGCGGGTGCCCGTGAGGCCTAGGGGCTCGCGCAGCAGCCAGAGCAGGGGTTCGTCCTCCCAGCCGGGAGGCACCGGCTGGGCTTGTTGGTTCAGGGTGATGTGCATGGGGCCTCCGTGGGTGTGACGGGGCCAGTGTGCAAAGGACGGGGGTGGCTGGTCTTGAAGATTTGCGCCACATGCAGCGCGGGGCGCATCAGGGCATAGGGCGCCCGGTGGAGCAAAAAATAGTGGTCAAAATGGCCGTCTGCGCGCGTCCATCAAGCGCAATCAGCTATTGTTTTGGAAGCAATACTTTCCACTGCGGCATGGTCTGCGCCCACCACAGCCGCAGGCGCATCGCCCATTCGGGCGTGTAGCCCGAGGTGGCAAACCGCACCTGGCCGTGCGCGTCGATCACCACCAGCGCGGGCACGGAGCGCACGCCCCAGCTGCGCGACAGGGTGGCCTGCGGGTCCACCGCCGTGGGCCACGGCATGCCGCGCTGGCGTTGCACCTGGGCCACCCGCTCGGCGTTGCCCGACTGCATGGCCACGCCCAGCAGGGGCCAGTCGGAGGAGAGGCTGGCGATGCTGGGCTCTTCGAGCTTGCAGACTGCACACCATTCGGCCCAGAAGTGCACGGCCACGGCCTGGCCGGGGTGCTGGGCACGCCACTGGGCCAGGGTGGTGGGGGCGGTGGCGCCAGCGCTGGGGGCCATCACCAGCGCCACATCGGGCGCAGGGCCCTGGGGCAGGTCGCGCGTGCGCCAGGTGTCCACCGCCACGATGGCGATCCAGGCGAGTACAAGGGTGACCATGTGCTGCTTCCAGCCCTTGCGCAGGGACTGCGCAGCGCGGGTGATGCGGACTTTCAGCATGAATGGGTGAAGGGAGATACCGCGGGGGATCAGCGCAGCACTTCCAGCAGCCGGTCCAGCCCGCCCTGGTTGATGGCCACCTTGGCCTGCGCGCGCACGGCGGGCTTGGCGTGGTAGGCCACCGACAGGCCGGCCGCGCCCATCATGGGCAGGTCATTGGCGCCGTCGCCCACCGCAATCGCCTGCTGCGGCGAGATGCCCATGAGCGAAGCCACTTCCAGCAGCGTGCGGCGCTTTTCGGCGCCATCACAGATGTCGCCCCAGGCCTGGTCCACCATGCGGCCGGTGAGTTGGCCATCTTGCACTTCGAGCATGTTGGAGCGGGCGAAATCAATGCCCAGCCCGGCCTTCACGCGGTCGGCAAAAAAGGTGAAGCCGCCCGAGACCAGCAGCGTGGTCAGGCCTGCGGCCTTGGCCGCGGTGATCAGCTCCTTGGCGCCAGGGTTGAAGCGCAGGCGCTCGGTGAACACCTGTTCCATGTACTGCACCGTCACGCCCTTGAGCAGGGCCACGCGCTGGCGCAGGCTCTCTTTGTAATCGGTGATCACGCCCTGCATGGCCGCTTCGGTGATGGCGGCCACCTCGGCCTTGCGGCCTGCGGCGTCGGCGATTTCGTCCACGCACTCAATGTTGATGAGGGTGGAGTCCATGTCAAACGCGATGAGCTTGTAGTTCGAGAGGGACAGCGGGGGCGTGATGCCCTGGATGACGAGGCCGGGGGCGAATTCGGTAGCGTGGGTCATGGCAGAACGTGGGGTTCGTTTTTATCGGGGGTGAACAACCCGCAATGGTATCGCCCGCGCCGATTGCCACAGGCGGCGGGCGAAGGTTGGCATGTGCGTCCGGGTGCCCGCTACCTGCCCTTCGGTCTGCAATGTGTGCCCTGCTACAGCACGCTGGGCGGGAGCTTCAGGCGCAGCTCCAGGCGCGAAGCCCGTTCGCTGATGGCGCGGATGCGCTGGGCTTTCTCGGCCTCGGACAGGTCCTTGCTGCGATTGACCTGCTGCCACGCCACGAACATGTCGATGTCGCCAGCGGTGATGAGCTGGGAGTTTCGGGATTTTCTGAAGGCTGAAAGGTTGTTGACCTGTTTCAAGACTTCTTCGTCCAGCGCATTGTGCTTCCCGAAAGAAGTAATCACCTGTTGAATCCTGCGGCGCAAATCCAGCGAAAGGGCTGTTGACCAGATCAGCGGAGATTGTGGTATTACCGGCGATGTCCACAGGATATTCAGTTGACTGGCCAGGTCCGGATCTTTGGCCTTGAACATCTTGAGTTCTTCATCATTGGCGGTGGCCAGGTCCACCTTGCGTTGCGCGGCCAGGGTCAGATTGTCGATGTGGCTGCCGCGCCGCACCTCCTTGTAAAGGCTTGCCGGGTCGTTGATACCCCGCTTGACGAAGGCGTAGTACAGCGGCACCAGGTGGCCCGAGAAGCTCTTGGTCTCACCATCGGCAAAGACCAGGCCCTTGCCGGGCTGCTGGGCCGCGTCCAGGGTCTTGAGGCCGCTGTCCTTGTGCGTCACGATGATGGCGTGGTAGCCGGTACTGCCGGTGTCGGTCACCATCTGGGCAAAGACCTCGCCCACACCCCGCTCCACCACCGCCAGTGCTGCGGAGTTGCCCACCCAGGCCAGGTCGATCTCGCCGTTGGCAAATGCGTTCGCCAACGCGGCTGAGTCGGGCGATACCCATGCCTTGAGGGTGATCGGCTGCCCCAGCTCCTGCGACACCCTTTTCACAAAGGATGTCCAGGCCGCCACAGCGGCGTCGGAGCCTCTGGGGGTGATCACTGCAAACACGAGTGGCGATTTGCGCGTGTTGCCTGTCGCAGCGGTGGCAGATGGCGACGATGGAGCGGCGTGGCCCCAAGGCGGCACCAACGGCAACAGCCCGCCGGCAACCAGCCAGCGTCTGCGGCTCCAATGCGCGTCGACATGCACCATTGAAAATCTCCTCAAGATTATTTGCTGAAATCCGGCACGCCGGATAATGGCTGCTTTAAATCCGTTGATCAGGTTTTTGGCATTGGTGTGGAATATAGTGACAGTGGCGCCACGTGCGCAAATCGGTGAGAACCCTTGGGTAATGGTTATCTTTCAATTGGCTTTCAATAATGCTTGGTATAAATACTGTGGTAGAGATATTGGTGATTATGGGATTAATGATTGCCGCTCAATGCCGGCGGCGAGGGGGCTGAGCGATTCGGCCGGGCTTGAGATCGACGCTGCGGACAGCATGTTTGTCAGGTAGCCTCAGCGGTGGTCCATGGGGGCCAGCCCCTACCAACCAACAAGCTAACAAGCCCCGATGAAGACCATTGACGAAATGCTGAACCTGGATTTGCTGACGAGCGAGCAGCACGGGGAGATCAGCGCATGGATTGCACGCTCTGCCTCGCCCGAAGAGATTCTTCAGATGCCCGCGCCGCTGTGGCAGGCCGTGGAGCGTGCCAGCCGGGTGATGGGCATCGACGAAGACCTGTTGCGCCCTCCTGCGCTGGATGCCGGCAGTCTGGCGCTGGGTTGACGCAGCCCGCCCTGTCGCTGGCGGGTTGACGCGCGCGCAGCGATACCGCCTGCCACGGGGGTATTCGCTACGTGGCTGTGGCCGTTTGCGCGGTGCTTTCGGCGGCAGGGCGGAGGTTTAGGCAGCCGCCGTTTCTGCTGGGGCATCGGCCGCTGCGAACACCTCGCGCGCCGCTGCCAGCCCGTTGAGTGCCGCCGGGAAGCCCGCGTAGACAGCCATCTGCATGATGACTTCCACAATTTCCTCGCGTGTGACGCCCACGTTCAGCGCCGCCTGCAGGTGCACTTTGAGTTGGGGTGCTGCGTTGCCGAGCGCCGTGAGCGCGGCCACCACCGCGATCTCGCGGCTGCGCAGGTCCAGCCCGGGGCGGGAATAGATGTCGCCGAAGGGGAACTCGATCAGATAGCGGGCGAAGTCGGGGGCAATGTCGGCCAGGCTGGCAATGACGTGCTCACCGGCTTGTCCGTCGATCTCGCGCAACTTGGCGAGGCCCTGGAGATAACGTGGATTGGTTTCGGGGGACATGGGTGCTTCCTTGGCTGGGTGACGGTTGTGGCGTGTGGCGAAGGGAAGCTTCCAGATCCCGGTAGTGCGCGATCTTGGCTTGCAGCGCCTGTGCGGACTGCTGCATGGCACTGATCGTGGCGAGCACTTGCGCGAGATGCTGCTCCAGCAGCTCGCGCCGCTCGGGGGTGGTTGTGTTCCCTTCGCTGCGCAGCCGCGCGAAGGCCTGCATCTGCCCGATGGGCATCTGGGTCTCGCGCAGGCGCAGCAGGAATCCGATCCATTCCATGTCCGAAGCCGCATAACGGCGCTGGCCACCGGGCGCACGCGCTACGGGCGCGATCAGGCCAGCGCGCTCGTAGTAGCGCAGGGTGTGCGCGGTCAGGCCGGTGCGTTTTGCGACTTCGGCAATGGTGAGGAGGGATGCCATGGGAACATTCTGAAAGTTGGAGCGCACTCTAAGTCAAGCGCTCATTGACGGCTTGTCCCGTCGCTGTCGATCAGCGTTGAGGGGGCACGGGCCCAGGTCTTCGTGACGGTGCAGGCAGTTGGCACAGCCGCTACCCGGTGATTGCCGCCGCTACAACAGGTTCTTACCGCAGCGCGGCTTCCAGGTCGCATGTCGCCCGCACACCCAGCGGCAGCACACACAGCATGACGCCGTCGAGCGTGAGCACCAGGCCCAGCTGGCCGCCCATCTGCACCATGCCGCTGGTGGTGGTGCGCGGAGCCACCGCGGCGGGCACTGCCATCGCGTGGAACCCCGCCAGCGCGCTGATCGGCGGCTGGTTGAGCATGGCCCACAGCGTTTGTGGGTCTCGCCATTGCAGTGACTGCAGGTACCGCCGCAAAACCGTCTCTTCACCGGAGTCGATCTCGGGCTGCGGTGTGTCGCCCGACTGCCGCAGCCGCAGCAAGGCCCGCCGCAGTTGTTGGCGGCTGGCGGCCTCGGTCTTGCCGCTGGCCAGGGCGATCTCTGCATGGCTGGCCTCGAACACTTCGTGCAGCAGCACGGCGGCGCCCTCGGCCGGTGCCAGGTGGGCGGCCAGGTGGCGCAGCGCTCGGGTGGCTTCTTGCGCCAACGCTGCATCCTCTTCGGCAGAGGTGTGCGCGGGTTCAACGCCGTTGCGGGCATCGTTGGCCTCCGCCAGCCAGTGCTGCATCCACTGGCGCCGCCGCAGGCGGTCGATGGCCAGGTTGCGCACCACCGTGAGCAGCCAGGCCTGTGCGGCGTTGAGTTCAGGTGTGGCGCCCACTTCCAGTGCGCGGACATAAGCGTCCTGCACGGCATCTTCTGCCTCTGCCGGGCCCAGCAGGCGGGTGGCGGCGCGCACCAGGCGGTGGCGGTTGGCTTCGATCAGGGGACGCAGGCGGTCATCGTGCATCGGCAAATCTTGCCATAGGCCAGCGGGCTGCGTGTCACGCAAGCCGCGTCTCGTTCGTCAAGGCAGTTCAACTCCCCGGACCTTTCCATGAACACCACCCCAGACACTCCCGAGCCATCCCGCAGCACCGAGCCACGCACGTCATACCTGGAAGAAAAAGCCTTCAAGGCGCGCACCCTGTTGATCTTTGGCACCGTCACCGACGCCATGGCGGCGGATGTGACGCGCCGGCTCATTGCGCTGGACGCTGAAAGCGCCGATCCCATCGATGTTTTGGTGAGTTCGCCCGGAGGCCATCTCGAATCGGGCGATGCCATTCACGACATCCTGCGCTTTATCGCTGCGCCGGTGAACATGATCGGCACTGGCTGGGTCGGCAGCGCGGCCACCCATCTTTTTCTGGCGGCGCCCCGCGAGCGGCGGTATTGCCTGCCCAACACGCGCTTCCTGATCCACCAGCCCAGTGGTGGCACGGGTGGGCCCGCCAGTGACATCGCCATCCAGGCGCAGGAGATCGTCAAGGCCCGCGAGCGCATCGCACGCACCATCGCGCGCGAGACCGGCAAGCCGCTGGAAGTGGTGCTGGTCGATATCGAGCGGGACCGCTGGCTGCCGGCCGAGGAGGCGGTGGAGTATGGGTTGATCACGCGCATCATCGAGCGCAAGACCGAGCTGCGGGGCGCTTGAGCCCTTTGCCGCGTAGGAAATCTCTTGTCGAGGGTGTCCGCCGGCACGGTGCCATGTGGGGCCATCCGCAAGTCCCGTGTCCGTCTCGGCGGGCGTGGCCCAGGGCCGGTTTTGGCCGGGGCAGGGGCCGGGCGGCTCAGTCCTGCTCGGCCGCCGCCAGCAGGGCGGCGATGCGCTGCTGCAGCGCCAGGGCCGCCACGGGCTGGGCCTGCAGCCAGGCGTGCAGGGCGTGGCCCGCGCCGGGCAACTGGACCACATCCACGCTGCGTGCGGCGGTGGCGACCTGGCCGTAGCCTTGGATGACGGCGGGCGGGATCACCACATCCTGCGCACCCCAGACCAGCAGCAATCGGCCGCGAAAACGCCGCAATGCCGTCCAGGCCAGAGCGTCGGCGAAGTCCGTGGTGGTGCGCAGGGTTTGCTGGAAAGCCGGGCCGAAGGGCTGGTGCTCGGCCACCGGCGTGTAGGCCGCGGGGCAGAACAACACCAGGGCGCGGGGCTGCAGCGCATCCAGCAGTTGGCAGGCCGTGTGGCCACCCATGCTGGAGGCGATCAGGGCCAGGGGCGGTCGTGCGGCCCCCAGGCCCAGGTGGGCCGCCACGGCCTGCGCCTGGGCCTGGCGGTCGGCCAGGCTGGAGCCCAGCAGGCTGCCGCCCGTGGCGCCATGGCCCACGAAGTCGAAGGCTGAGCCGGCCCAGCCTTGGGCGGCCAGGGGCTGGAGCAGGTAGTCCATGCGGCGGTGGTCGGTGGCCGCACCGCCGCCGTGCAGGGACACCAGGCGCGGCACCGCAGCGGCCGTGCGGCCCCAGGTGCTGCCATGCAGCCAGTGGGCGCCATAGGCCACGGTAAAAGCCGTGCGCACGGCGGCTGGCGCAGCTGCCTCCCGGGCGTCAGTTTTTTTCGCCATGGAGGTACAGATCGTCCGACCAGGTAGCCAGCCATTCGGGCTTGAACGCCACGAACACTGCGCACAGCATGCCGGTGACCACCGCGTCCCCCCAGGCCATCAGCCAGCGCGCCACGAGCGAGAGCTGGCCACCCACGCCCGGCAGCGTGTGGCCGTTCCATTGCGACAGCGTGCCTGCCACGAACAGGCACAGCGCCGTACCCAGAAAGCCCCTCCCCAGCACATAGACGAAGGCGCGCACGCCCGCAAGCGATCGTGCACCGGCCAGGCGGCGCAGCGCCACCCCCAGCAGCAGCGCCAGCGTGGCAGGCACCACGCCCTGCCACACGGCCATGCCCAGTGCATCCCACACGCCTAGGCCGGGCGAGACCAACGCCGCGATGGCGCCCACCGCCAGCAACGTCGGCACGGCCAGCGGCCAACCCAGCATGAGCAGCACCAGGCATGCGCCCGACCACTGCAGTTGCAGCGGCATGTGGTGCAGCGTGGGCAGGGCCCACATCCAGGGCAGAAACACCAGCGTGGCCAGCAGCGGTGTCCACAACGCAGATGGCGTGCCAAAGGCCCCGGGTGCCAGGGGCTTGCGGCTGGCCAATATGCGCCAGGGCCGCGCCGCCAGGGCGGCAACCAGAGCGACGAGGGCGAGGGCGGCTTCCAGCCACATGGTTCTGTTTACTACGCTATTGATAGCTAGCAGCGCTTTATGGATAAGCGCTAGAGGCCAATTTGATCCAAAAAACCCTTAGACAGCTATCAGCGGCTGCCCCAGGCTGCGCAAGATGTCCCGCACCATCTGCGCGCGGTCCTTCGGGTCCTTCAGTTCGCGCTCGATGCGCAGCTTCTCGTTGCCTGCCAGCTTGATGTGCTTGTTCTTCTGGATCAGTTCGATGATGCGCATGGGGTCGATGGGCGGCTGGGGCTTGAAGGTGATATTGATCACCCCGGGCGCTGCATCCACCTTCACCACGCCGTAGGGCTGGCTCAGCACGCGCAGGCGGTGCACGTCGATGAGGGTCTGGGCCTGCGGCGGCAGCTTGCCGAAGCGGTCCACGATCTCTTCGAGCAGGCCGTCGATCTGGTCGGGGTTCTTGGCGGTGGCAAGCTTCTTGTAGAACGACAGGCGCAGGTGCACGTCGCCGCAGTAGTCGTCGGGCAGCAGGGCGGGGGCGTGCAGGTTGATGTCGGTGGTGACCGACAGGGGCGAGAGCAGGTCCGGCTCCTTGCCGGCCTTGAGCGCCTTGACGGCTTCGTTGAGCATCTCGTTGTACAGCTGGAAGCCCACCTCCAGCATGTTGCCGCTCTGGTTCTCGCCCAGCACTTCACCGGCACCGCGGATCTCGAGGTCGTGCATGGCCAGGTAGAAGCCGCTGCCCAGTTCTTCCATCTGCTGGATGGCATCCAGGCGCTGGGCGGCGTGTTTGGTCAGGCCCTCGGTGTCGGGCACCATGAGGTAGGCATACGCCTGGTGGTGGCTGCGGCCGACACGGCCACGCAGCTGGTGCAGCTGCGCCAGGCCGAACTTGTCGGCGCGGCTCATGATGATGGTGTTGGCCGTGGGCACGTCGATGCCGGTCTCGATGATGGTCGAGCACAAGAGGATGTTGTAGCGCTGGGCCACGAAGTCGCGCATCACGCGTTCGAGCTCGCGCTCGGGCATCTGGCCGTGGGCCACGGCGATGCGTGCCTCGGGCAATATCTCTTCGAGCTTCTGGCGGCGGTTTTCGATGGTCTCCACCTCGTTGTGCAAGAAGTAGACCTGCCCGCCGCGCTTCAGTTCGCGCAGCACCGCCTCGCGGATCACGCCCGTGCCCTCGTTGCGCACGAAGGTCTTGATCGCCAGGCGCCGCTGCGGCGCGGTGGCGATGACCGACAGGTCGCGCAGGCCTTCCAGTGCCATGCCCAGCGTGCGCGGGATGGGCGTGGCTGTCAGCGTCAGCACGTCCACTTCGGCGCGCAGGGCCTTCATCTGCTCCTTGTGGCGCACGCCGAAGCGGTGCTCCTCGTCGATGATCAAGAGGCCCAGGTTGTGGAACTTGGTGGATTCGCTCAATAGCTTGTGCGTGCCGACCACGATGTCCACCGTGCCGTCGCCAATGCCCTTGATGGCCGCAGTAATCTCCTTGCCCGAGCGAAAGCGCGACACCTCGGCCACCTTGACTGGCCACTTGGAAAAGCGGTCCACCAGCGTCTGGTAGTGCTGCTCCGCCAGCAGCGTGGTGGGCGCAAGAAAGGCCACCTGCTTGCCGCCGGTGACGGCCACAAAGGCCGCGCGCAGGGCCACCTCGGTCTTGCCGAAGCCCACGTCGCCGCAGACCAGGCGGTCCATGGGGCGGGGGCTGATCATGTCCTGGATCACCGCGTGGATGGCGGCGTTCTGGTCGGCCGTTTCTTCAAAGCCGAAGTCGTTGGCAAAGGTCTCGTAGTCCTGCGGGCTGTAGCGGAAGGCGTGGCCTTCGCGCGCCGCGCGGCGGGCATAGATGTTGAGCAGCTCGGCCGCGCTGTCGCGCACCTGCTCGGCGGCTTTGCGCTTGGCCTTTTCCCACTGGCCGCTTCCGAGCTTGTGCAGCGGCGCTTCGTCGGCGCTGACGCCGGTGTAGCGGCTGATGAGCTGCAGCTGGCTCACGGGCACGTAGAGCACGGCCTTGTCGGCGTATTCCAGGTGCAGGAACTCCTGCATGGCGGGCGTGCCGTCGGGGTTCTTGTTGCCCACGTCCATGTTGACCAGGCCCCGGTAGCGGCCGATGCCGTGCGCGCTGTGCACCACGGGGTCGCCCACGTTGAGCTCGGCCAGGTCCTTGATCAGCGCCTCGACGTCGCTCACCTGCTCCTGCTTCTTGCGCCGGCGCGTGGTGGGGCCGGCGGCGAACAGCTCGGTCTCGGTGACGAAGTCGATGCCGTCCTCGATCCAGCTGAAGCCCACTGTGAGGCCCGCGGTGGCGATGCCCACCTTTTCGTCGGCCGTGCCCTGGAACTCGGCCAGCGAGTCGAAGGCCGGCGGGTTCACCCCGCTGGCGCGCAGAAAGTCGAGCAGGCTCTCGCGCCGGCCGGCGCTCTCGGCCAGCAGCAGCACGCGGTGCTGGGTGTTGCGGATGTGGGCGTGCAGCCGGGAGAGCGGGTCTTCGGCGCCGCGCACCACCGACAGGTCGCCCAGTTTCTGGAAGTGCGGGTTGTCGGCAATGTCCTCCACCCCAGGGCGGATGGACAGCTGCGCATGCTCCTTGGCGCGCGTGTAGAACTGGTCGGCCGAGAGGAACAGCTCCTCGGGCGGCAGCACCGGGCGCTCGGGGTCGCCCTGTACCAGGCGGAAGCGGTCTTTCGTGTCCTGCCAGAAGCGCTGGAAAGCCGGCTCCAGGTCGCCGTGCAGCACCACCGTGGCCTCACCGCCCAGGTAGTCGAACACCGTGGCCGTCTCGTCGAAGAACAGCGGCAGGTAATACTCGATGCCGGCGGTGGCCACGCCCGCGCCCATGTCCTTGTAGATGCGGCTCTTGGTCGGGTCACCCTCGAGCATTTCGCGCCAGCGGCTCCTGAACTTGGCGCGCGCGTCGTCGTCCATGGGGAACTCGCGGCCGGGCAGCAGGCGCACTTCGGGCACGGGGTACAGGCTGCGCTGGCTGTCGGGGTCGAACGTGCGGATGCTGTCGATCTCGTCGTCGAACAGGTCCACGCGGTACGGCACCAGAGAGCCCATGGGGAACAGGTCGATCAGCCCGCCGCGCACCGCGTATTCGCCGGGGCTGACCACCTGCGACACATGGCTGTAGCCCGCCAGCGTGAGCTGGGCCTTGAACTTGGCCTCGTCGAGCTTTTGCTTGACCTTGAAGTGGAAGGTGTAGCCGGCCAGGAAGGACGGCGGGGCGAGGCGGTACAACGCCGTGGTGGCCGGCACCAGTACCACGTCGGCCCCGGTGTCCTTGTCTTTTTGGCTGATGCGCCAAAGCGTGGCCAGCCGCTCGCTGATCAAATCCTGGTGCGGCGAGAACGTGTCGTAGGGCAGCGTCTCCCAGTCCGGGAACAGCGCGCAGCGCAGCCCGGGCGCGAAGAACGCCATTTCCTCGATGAGGCGCTGCGCATCGGTGGCGTCGGCCGTGACGATGGCGGTGGTGCGCCCTGCGGCCTTGTCACGTTCGGCCAGGCGGGCCAGCAGCAGCGAATCGGCGCTACCCACGGGGCGGGGCAGGGTGAAGCGTTTTCCGGGGGAGAGTTTGGGCAGTTCCATGCGGACGGTGTGTGTCGTCTGGGCCCGCCGCATCCCCAGGGGCGCAAAACGCGCACGGGCTGGATGGGTAGGCAACGGGAGATTTTAGAATGAGCGATCCATGACTGCTCCCTTGTTGCACCCCCCGCTCGCTCCTTTGTCTGCCCACGGGCGATTTTGGGCGCTGGTGCCCTGCGCCGGCATGGGCTCGCGTGCTGTTCCGGCTGGCGCCGCTTTGATGGCCCCGGCGCCGGCTTCAGGCAATGCTGTGCCATTGACATCGACGTTGGCCGCTTTCTCGGCCGTGGACGCTGCGCCAACCACGGCCCCGGCACCCCTGCCCAAGCAGTACCACCTGGTGGCGGGGCAGCCCATGGTGCTGCACACGCTGGCGGCTTTTGCCGGGGTGGGGCGCCTGCTGGGCACCCTGGTTGCGGTGGCCCCGGGGGACCGGTTTCTGGATGCACATGCGCACCCAGCGTTTTTTGTGGTGGAGTGTGGTGGTCCGACACGTGCTGACACGGTGCTGGGCGGTCTGCGGGCCCTGCTGGAGCGGGGTGCGCTGCGTGATGACTGGGTGCTGGTGCACGATGCGGCGCGCTGCCTGGTGACCGCCGACCAGATCGACCACCTCATTGACCAGTGTGCTGGCGACAGCGTGGGGGGGTTGTTGGCCCACAAGCTGGCCGACACGCTCAAGACCTCCATCGACGGCCCGGGCGGTGTGCGCGTGGCTTCCACGGTGGATCGCAGTGATAAATGGCTTGCGCAGACGCCGCAGATGTTCCGCATCGGGCCGCTCATGGATGCCATGGACAAGGTGGGTTCCAACGTGACGGACGAGGCCAGCGCCATGGAGGCGATGGGCCTGCACCCGCGCCTGGTGCAGGGAGGGGCGCAAAACTTCAAGGTCACCTACCCGGACGATTTCGCGTTGGCTGCCGCCGTGCTTGCTGCGCGTGCGCACGGAACGACGCTGGAGCGTTTTGGTGGCGACCGGGGCCAGGTGACCACCGCCCCTGGCAAGAAGAATCTGTTTTAGAACCGTTTCCTCCGGTTCATCGACCCCGGCCTCACGGCGCAGTCAGGGGCGCAAGGCAACACAACGCCGTAAGGCACGCACAAACAAAGGCAAACGGATGAATTTCAGGATTGGTGAAGGCTGGGATGTGCATGCACTGGTCCCCGGCCGCCGTCTGGTGATTGGCGGCGTGGATATTGCCCACCCCATGGGACTGCTCGGCCACTCGGACGCCGACGTGCTGTTGCATGCGATTACCGACGCGCTGCTGGGCGCAGCGGCCCTGGGCGACATTGGCAGCCATTTCCCCGACACCGACGCAGCCTTTCGTGGCGCCGATTCCGGCGTCTTGCTGGCCGAGGCCGCGCGGCGCGTGCGTGCGGCCGGGTACGAAATCGGCAATATCGACAGCACTGTGGTCGCGCAGGCACCGCGCCTGGCCGCGCACATTCCCGGCATGCGGGCTGCCATTGCACGTGCCGTGGGCATCGCCGAGGGGCAGGTCAATGTGAAAGCCAAGACGGCCGAGCGCCTGGGGCCGGTGGGGCAGGGGCTGGCGATGGAGGCACGGGCTGCGGTGCTGATCTACACCGTGTGACCGTGCTCACGCTGCCGTGACTGGCGGCGAAGATCCCACAGAGGGGTTCAGGCGCTCTCGCGCTCAATGATCGAAAAACCGATGTCCACCACAGGCTCTGCCACTGGCTTGCCTTCGGCACGATCGGCAATGAAGCCTGCCGCCGTTTGGCCCATGCGGGTGCCGTCGATGCGCACGGTGGTGAGGCTCGGGATCACGGTTTGGGCGAACTCCAAGTCTCCAAAACCGACGACGGCCAATTGGTCGGGGACTGCCATTGCGCGCGCATGCGCTTCGGTGAGCGCCCCCAGGGCCAGCATGTCGGAGCTGCAGAATACAGCGTCGATATCTGGTTGCACCGCCAGCAATGCGGCCAGGCCTGCACGCCCTTCGGTATGGGATGTGGGAGACTTCTCCAGCTGTAACGCTGGCTCGCGCAGGCCCAGCCGGTCCGCTTCGGCGTAGAAACCCTTGCGCCGCCGCGCGGCGCGTTCATCGTCTCCGCTGAGCAGCGCCAGCCGGCGCCGTCCCTTGGCATGCAGGTGCTTGCACACGGCGGCGCCCAGTTGTTCGTGCGATAGCCCGACCAGCATGTCGATGGGGGTGGGGGTGAAGTCCCAGGTTTCCACCACGGGGATGCCGGAGGCCTGCAGCAGGCGCCGCCCCTCTGGGGAATGCATGATGCCGGTGAGCACAATGCCATCGGGCCTGCGGCCCACGATGGCGCGCAGCAGTTCGTCTTCACGCGAATGTGCATAGCCCACCTGGCCCAGCATCACCTGGTAGCCACGCAGCTCCAGGGCATCGGTGAGCGATTGGACCATCTCGCCGAACAGCTGCCCCGTGGTGGTGGGCACGAGGGCCGTGACCAGATGGCTGCGTGCTGAACGCAGGCCCCCTGCAATGAGATTGGGCACATATCCCAGGCTGGAGACCGCTGCCTGCACCCGGGTGCGCGTAGGCTCCGACACCTGGTTCGGCGTATTGATCGCGCGGGACACGGTGATCATCGACACCCCCGCCTGTTCTGCCACCTCGCGCAGCGTCACTACGGGCCGGTCGCGGGTGGCTGACGATGCGGGCGCGCGGGGACTGGAGGGGTTAAGCGGCATGCGTCGAGTCTATATAAGGCAAAGGCCTTCAAGACCGCGCCCCCAATCGGTGACCGAGGTCGCCGTAAAAGGCTTCCAGGTGGCCACCAGGGTGTTTCGGAAAACGCCCCCTTGCGTTGTGGAGCTACCTGACTTCGTGCAGATAGGCCTCGAACAATTGTTGGTGCAAGGCGGTCGGAGTGGGCGTGACCTGCGGATTGCCAAGGTCATAGGGGTAAGTGGGCAGGGCGGTCAGGCCCAGACGCAGGAACCACTGGCGGGTCTCGTCGAATGTCCCGCCGTAGCAGCACTGGGTCAGGATGGCGCCAGCGATGTTTGCAGTTCCGCACACCGAGAACTGCCCTTCGCTGTCCAGTTGCACCACCACGCTTTCAGCAATGGGCTTCAACGACGGCCCACGCCAGTAGCCAAAATAGTTGCCTTCATCATCGGCCACCACAAAGGCAACGTGGCGGCAGACCTCGGCAATGGCCCGGATGTTTGCCGCAATCTCGGGGTCAGCCCGCTCGGCTTCAGTCAGGTAGCTGGTGTCCAGCCACGGCGTCCACTGGGGCTCTGCGCTCATCCGGACGCCCGTACGGCGCTGCAGTTCCTCCTGATGCAGGAGAAGGACCGCAAGGTCCTGCGGCAGAGGTTCGCCTTGCAATCTGAGAAGGGAGAACTGTGTGTGGATGCTCATGGGCTGGGGTGTGCTGATTCAAGCCGAGCGTAACGCAGACCGCAGGCCCGATCACGCGAAAGCCCCATGAACGAGCCACCGGCATGGCTTTAGTTGTCGCATGACATAGGGTTATCCACTATGCTTGATTAATTTGTTAACGTTAACATTTGGCATATCTGCTGTTGCTAACAGGTTCTGAAATGAGGTTCAGAGGCTGTTTACGTGCCCAGGCTCCTGGGATAAGCGGCTTGTATGACCTCTTGATTTTCGCGGAACCGGTTCTATTGCGTTGGTTCCCGTTCGTTTGTGACCCCTGACCTGTTGATCTGAATGAATGACCATGAACCCGCAAGAACTCAAATCCATCATGGGCTCCGGCCTGCTGTCCTTCCCCATCACGGACTTCGACGAGCAGGGTGAATTCCGCCCCAAGACCTACATCGAGCGCCTGGAGTGGCTGGCCCCCTACGGCGCCAGCGCCCTGTTCGCCGCCGGCGGCACGGGCGAGTACTTCTCGCTGTCCGGCCCCGAGTACGGCCAGGTCATCAAGACCGCCGTGGATACCTGCCGCGGCAAGGTGCCCATCATTGCCGGTGCCGGCGGCCCCACGCGCACGGCCATCGCCCATGCCCAGGAGGCCGAGCGCCTGGGCGCCCACGGCATCCTGCTCTTGCCCCACTACCTGACCGAAGCCGGCCAGGAAGGTTTGATCGAGCATGTGGCTGCGGTCTGCAACAGCGTGAAGTTCGGTGTGATCGTCTACAACCGCGACCGCACAAAGCTCACGGCCAATTCGCTGGCCATCCTGGCCGAGCGCTGCCCTAACCTGATCGGCTTCAAGGATGGCGTGGGCAACATCGAGACCATGTCCTCGATCTTCATGAAGATGGGTGACCGCTTCTCTTACCTGGGCGGGCTGCCCACGGCCGAGGTGTATGCGGCAGCGTACAAGGCGCTGGGCACGCCGGTGTACTCGTCGGCGGTGTTCAACTTCATCCCCAAGACGGCGATGGACTTCTACAAGGCGGTGGCGGCCGACGACATGGCCACGCAGCACAAGCTGCTCAAGGAGTTCTTCATGCCCTACCTGGACATCCGCAACAAGGTGGAAGGCTATGGCGTGAGCATCATCAAGGCGGGCGCCAAGCTGGTGGGCCACGACGCAGGGCCTGTGCGCGCGCCGCTGACGGACCTGAAGCCTGCCGAGATGGAGCAGCTCAAGGCGCTCATTGCAAAGCTGGGTCCGCAGTAAGCGCGACTCTCTGCCCCACGCAAACCCCCAAGGCCCCGCAGAGGGCTACCGCAACGACACCACCACCTCCGGAGACATCCACCATGTTCGTCAAGAAACACCTGCTGCTGCTTGCCAGCGCCTGCACCCTGGCTTTTGCCGCAACGGCACAGACCACCCCCTGGCCCGAAAAGCCCGTGACCATCGTCGTGCCGTTCCCGGCCGGTGGCTCCACCGACATGGTGGCCCGCGCCATGGCCCTGCAAATGGGCGAGAAGCTGGGCCAGAGCTTCGTGGTGGACAACCGCCCCGGTGCCACGGGCACGCTGGGTGCCGGTGCGGTCAAGCGCGCCGCGCCCGATGGCTACACACTGCTGGTGTCCTCGCTCGGGGCCTTCGTTGTGGCGCCGCACCTGCTCAAGAGCGTGCCTTATGACGCGCTCAAGGATTTCGACTACATCACCGTGCCCGTGCAGGCGCCCAACGTGCTGGTGGCAGCGCCCAATCAGAAGGCCCGCACCGTGAAAGAGGTGCTCGCCCAGCTCAAGGCCAACCCCGGCAAGGTGAGCTTTGCGAGCTCGGGCAATGGCTCGTCGGACCACCTCTCGGCCGAAGTGTTCTGGCAGCAGAGCGGCACCGAAGGCCTGCACATCCCCTACAAGGGCGGCGCACCGGCCATCAACGACCTGCTGGGCGGGCAGGTGGAGTTCTCGTTCCAGAACGTGAATGCGGTGCTGCAGCACATCCGCGCCGGCAAGCTGCATGCGATTGCCGTCACCGGCGACAAGCGCAGCCCCGTGCTGCCCGACGTGCCGACCCTGGCCGAGGCGGGTGTGGCCGGTGCCGAGGTCTACTCGTGGCAGGGCATGGCCGCGCCCAAGGGCCTGCCGCCTGCACTCAAGAAGAAGCTGTCGGACGCTGCCGTCGCCGCCATGAACGACCCTGCGGTGAAGAAGCGCATGCTCGACCAGGGCCTGGAGATCGTGGCCAGCACGCCCGAAGCCTTCACCGCCTACCAGGCACGTGAGTTCGCGCGCTGGAAGACGGTCATCGAAACCCGCAAGATCACTGCCGACTGATTTCTCCATGAGGCGCCTTCGCCTTCCAACCTGATTCTCGACACCATGAACACCTCTTCTACACCGTTGGTCACCAGCACCCCCGTCGTCACCGAGCTGCGCGTGGTGCCCGTGGCGGGCCACGACAGCATGCTCATGAACCTGAGCGGTGCGCACGGCCCCTTCTTCACGCGCAACCTGATCATCCTGCGCGACAGCGCGGGCAACACCGGGGTGGGCGAGGTGCCTGGCGGCGAGAAGATCCGCCAGACCATCGAGGACGCGCGCCCGCTGATCGTGGGCCGGCCCATCGGCCACCACAACGCCGTGCTCAACGCCATGCGCGCCCAGTTCGCCGACCGCGATGCGGGCGGGCGCGGCCTGCAGACCTTCGACCTGCGCATCACCATCCACGCCGTGACGGCGGTGGAGTCGGCCTTCCTGGACCTGCTGGGCCAGCACCTGAACGTGCCCGTGGCCGCGCTGCTGGGCGATGGCGTGCAGCGCGATGCGGTGCAGATGCTGGGGTATCTGTTCTACGTGGGCGACCGCGAAAAGACCGATCTGGCCTACCGTACCGAGCCCGGTGCCGACAACGACTGGTTTCGCCTGCGCAACGAGAAGGCCATGACGGCCGACGGCATCGTGCGCCTGGCCGAAGCCGCGTACGAGCGCTATGGCTTTGCCGACTTCAAGCTCAAGGGCGGCGTGCTGCGTGGCGAGGAAGAGGTCGAGGCCATCCGCGCGCTGCACGAGCGCTTCCCGGAGGCGCGCGTGACGCTGGACCCCAACGGCGGCTGGCTGCTGAAAGATGCGGTGCGCATCACGCGCGACCTGCACGGCGTGATGGCCTATGCCGAAGACCCCTGCGGCGCCGAAGGCGTGTTCTCGGGCCGTGAGGTGATGGCCGAGTTCCGCCGCGCCACAGGCCTGCCCACCGCCACCAACATGGTGGCCACCGACTGGCGCGAAATGGCCCACAGCCTGGCCCTGCAGTCGGTGGACATCCCGCTGGCCGATCCGCACTTCTGGACCATGGCTGGCTCGGTGCGCGTGGCGCAGATGTGCCAGGCCTTCGGCCTGACCTGGGGCTCGCATTCCAACAACCATTTCGACGTCTCGCTGGCCATGTTCACGCACGTGGGCGCCGCCGCGCCGGGGCGTGTGACGGCGATTGACACGCACTGGATCTGGCAGGACGGTGAGCGCCTGACCAAGGAGCCGTTCCAGATCAAGGACGGCTTCATCCAGCTGCCCAAGAAGCCCGGCCTGGGCGTGGAGCTGGACATGGACGAGGTCGAGCGGGCCCACCGCCTGTACCTGGAGCACGGGCTGGGCGCACGCGACGATGCGGTCGCCATGCAGTACCTGATCCCTGGATGGAAGTTCAACAACAAGGCGCCTTGCATGGTGCGGTGAACTTCGCGGTTTAGCCGTGCGGATGGGGAACGACCCCACCAAATCAAAAAGCCCCGACGGACGGGGCTTTTTGCTGGGTGGTGGTTCGCGGCAGCTGAGCGCTCAGGCTGTCCGGTCTTCGGCCCGGCGTCGGGGCAACTGGCGTTTGATGGAGGGCCGCTGCAGTCTCTGCTTGGGGTCCGCGCCATCGGGCAAGTCGGTGGCGCGCTGCAGTTGCAGGTGGGCCACCAGGCCGCCCGTGCTGGAGTTGGCCAGCGCAAAGATGCCGCCCATGCGCTGCACGGTCTTGTCCACGATGGAAAGCCCCAGCCCCGCGCCTGCCGCTGCGGTGCGAGCAGAGTCACCGCGAAAGAAGGGCTTGGTGAGATTCGACAATTGCTCCGGCGGCACGCCGGGGCCATGGTCGCGCAGCTTGATCAGCACCCAGTTCTCGCGGCCTTTGGCGGCAATGTCCACGTTGGTGATACCCGTGTCCTCGGCCTTGCCGTAGCGCCGCGCGTTCTCAAGCAGGTTGGAGATGACGCGGGCCAGTTCCACTTCGTCGGCCAGCACATTGAGGTCTTCGGGCACGGACATCGTGATCTGCAGTTCCCGATGGTCTTGCACGGCATAGACGCAAGACGACACCACGGCATGCAGGTTGACGGGTGTCAGCGTGACGTGGTCGGGCCGTGCGTAGTCGAGGAACTTGTCGATCGTGGCATCAAGCTGAACGATGTCGGCCACCATGTGCTCGCGCGCCACTTCATCGGTCACGCTCATCTCGGTTTCCAGCCGCAGGCGGGCAAGCGGCGTGCGCAGGTCGTGCGAAATGCCAGCCAGCATCACGGCGCGGTCTTGCTCCAGCTTGGCCAGTTTTTGTGCCATGCGGTTGAAGCCGATATTCACTTCTCGGATTTCGCTGGTCACCACTTCTTCGTCGAGGTGACTGGCTGCAAAGTCGCCGTCCTTGACGCGGTTGGCGGCGTAAGAGAGTTGCTTGAGCGGCCGGTTGATCAGCCGTGCAATGGCCGCAGCGCCAGCCAATGACAGCGCCCCCGCCGTGATCAGCCAGATCAGCCAGGTGCGGCCGCCCGCCGGGCTGAAGCGTGAACGGTCCATCAGCAGCCAGTTGGGGTCGCCATTGATGTTGAAGCCGACCCACAGGCCGGTTTCTCCATTCACGTTTTGCGCCACGATGGTGTCGGGCCCCAGGCGTTGCGTGAGTTCGTCGGTCAGGCGGTTGCCCAGGGCCGTGCCCTCCAGCAGCTCGAACTTGTCGCGTGGTTCACGCGGCAGGATGCGCACGCCTTCCTGGTCGGCCATGGTCTTGATGAGCGACACGCGGGCAATGGCGTCGGAATGCACCAGCGCCGCGCGGCTCAGGTTTACCAGCGATGCGATCTGCTGCGCGGTGTGGAGGGTGCGCGGTTCGAACTCCAGCGCCCGCAAAGTTTGCAGCCACGCCAGAATGCTGCCCACCAGCAGCAGTGCCAGCAGAAAGAAAGTGCGCCAGAAGAGATTGAGGCCCACACGCGCCCGCTGCTCCCGAGCCTGTCTCAAGGACTCCAGAGGGGCGGGGCTGGTGGCGTCGGGGGAAGCGGTCACGGACTGCCGGAACGATGATGATCTCGACCTCGGATTGCCGTCGGAATTGTGCATACAGGCAAGGAGAGATCGGTCAGCTGGTTCCGTCCGGCACGAACACGTAGCCCACTCCCCACACGGTCTGGATGTAGCGCGGTGCGGCTGCATCCACTTCCACCAGCTTGCGCAGGCGCGAGACCTGCACGTCCAGGCTGCGGTCAAACGGTTCGAACTCGCGGCCACGGGCCAGCAGGGCCAGCTTTTCGCGCGACAGGGGCTGGCGCGGGTGGCGTACCAACGCCTTGAGCATGGCAAATTCGCCAGTGGTCAGGGGCAACTCTTCGCCATTGCGCTGCAGTGCGCGGGTGCCCAGGTCGAAGGTAAAGGGGCCGAAGGTCACGACCTCGTTGTCGCCCGACGGTGCGCCAGGCGCTTCCTGCGCGGGGCGGCGGCGCAGCACAGCGTGGATGCGCGCGAGCAGTTCGCGGGGGTTGAACGGCTTGCCCAGGTAGTCGTCGGCACCCACTTCCAGGCCCACGATGCGGTCCACGTCCTCGCCCTTGGCGGTGAGCATGATGATGGGCGTCCGGTCATTGGCGGCACGCAGGCGGCGGCAAATGGACAGGCCGTCTTCGCCCGGCATCATCAGGTCCAGCACGATGATGTCCACGGTCTCGCGCAGCAGCAGGCGGTTGAGCGCCTTGCCGTCTTCGGCGACCATGACTTCAAAGCCTTCCTGCGTGAGGTAGCGGCGCAGCAGATCACGGATTCGTGCATCGTCGTCCACCACTAGAACTTTGTCGGTGCGATTGGTTGTTGTGGCCATCTTGATCCCAAGTCCAATTTGTAACAGAGCCGATTCTGACCACTTGGAACGCCGAAGTTCGGGTTTTGGGGGTGGGTTTGACCAACTGTTACAAGTTTTGCCCAGCTTCGCACGCGCGGTGGAGGGGCTTCATCGCAGTGGGCGGGCAGTGCGGTTAAGGTGGTGCCCCGCATGGCCCGGCCCCGGACCGTGCACCGATATCAAGGACACCTTTGTGATGAAAATTACTACTAAATTGATAGCTGTCAGCGCATTGATTGCATGCGCTGGAGCCTCTTTTGCACAAAATTCACCAACCACCGAACTGCGCAACATCGTTCAGTTGTCGGCCACGGGCACGGTGGAAGTGCAGCAGGACCTGCTGGTGCTCAATCTGGCTACCAGCAAGGAAGCCACCGACGCTGCCACGGTGCAGGCACAACTCAAGCAGGCGCTGGACGCGGCCCTGGCCGAAGCCAAGCGCAACGCCCAGCCGGGCCAGCTGGATGTGCGTACCGGCCCGTTCGGGCTGTACCCGCGCTATGGCAAGGACGGGAAGATCAACGGCTGGCAGGGCCGTGCCGAGCTGGTGCTGGAAGGCCGCGACTTCGCGCGCATTACGGCCACGGCCGGCAAGATCCAGACTCTGGCCATCAGCAATGTGGCTTTCGGCCTGTCGCGCGAGGCCCGGGCCAAGGTGGAGGGCGAGGCCCAGACCCAGGCCATCGAGCAGTTCAAGGCCCGCGCTGCCGAGCTGGCCAAGGGTTTTGGTTTCAGCAACTACAGCCTGCGCGAGGTGGCGGTGAACAGCAACGAGATGGTGCCTGGCCCCCGTCCGCGCATGATGGCCATGGAGGCCAAGGCGGGCTCGTTCTCCGATTCCGCCGTGCCGGTCGAGGCGGGCAAGGCCCAGGTTATCGTGAACGTGTCGGGTTCCGTACAGATGCGCTGATTTTTAGAAAAATTGGCCTCCAGCGCTTATTCGATAAGTGCTGGTAGCTATCAATTTTGTAGCTTCCTGCGGCGCCTGAACTGGCACGTCCCCGCCCAGCAGGTGCCGCGCAAGGGCCGCCAAGCCGCGTATGCGGCGCAGCCGCTCAGGGGGTTGTTGCCTTCACTGCGCTGCCCAGCCGCCGTCCATGTTCCATGCCACGCCACGCACATTGTTGGCTGCGGGGGAGCAGAAGAACACGGCCAGTTCGCCCAGTTCTTCGGGCGTGGTGAACTGCATGGAGGGCTCCTTTTCGCCCAGCAGCAGTTTTTTGGCGTCTTCGTTCGACAGGCCGTGTTCGGCCGCCTTGGCATCCACCTGCTTTTGTACCAGGGGTGTCAGCACCCAGCCGGGGCAGATGGCGTTGCAGGTCACGCCGCTGGTGGCGTTCTCCAACGCGGTGACCTTGGTCAGACCCACGATGCCATGTTTGGCCGCCACGTACGCGGCCTTCTGTGCCGAGCCCACCAGGCCGTGCACCGAAGCCAGGTTGATGATGCGGCCCCAGTCGGCGATTTTCATGGCCGGCAGCGCCAGGCGCGAGGTGTGGAAGGCGCTTGTGAGGTTGATGGCGATCACCGAGTCCCAGCGTTCCACGGGGAAGTCCTCCACATTGGCCACGTGCTGGATGCCTGCGTTGTTCACCAGAATGTCCACGCGCCCAAACTGCGCGGCGCTGTACTTCATCATGTCTTCGATGTCGGACACGCGGCTCATGTCCGCACCGTGGTAGGCCACTTTGGCACCAGCAGCTTCGCCAGCCGCCAACACCTCGGCGCGGGGGCCATCCACATCACCAAAGCCATTGAGCACGATGTTGGCACCCTGGCGGGCCAGCGCCTTGGCGATGCCAAGGCCAATGCCGCTGGTGGAGCCGGTGACGAGTGCAGTTTTGCCTTTCAGCATGAGAGTCTCTCCGAATGAATTACGATGCAACGCAAGGAAAAGTCGGCTTGCATGGCCTGGCGATGCGAGCCGACTTTCACTTGCATTATCAAGCGCTGCCCCCCGGATTTCGCACCCATGATTGAACCTACGCTGAACTACGTACTGTGCCCTGGCCCCGGGGCGCCTGTGGTGTCTTCCGGTAACTCTTCCACATCTGAGGCTACACACCACCGCATGGCGTATTGGGAGTGGAATGCCACGGGCAACCCGGCGCATCCCCATGTGGTGGTCTGTATGCATGGCCTCTCGCGCCAGGGGCGCGACTTCGACACCCTGGCGCGTGCGTTGAGCCAGCATGCCCGTGTGATCTGCCCCGACGTGGTCGGGCGCGGCCAGAGCGATTGGCTTGCCGACCCGATGGGTTACCAGATTCCCCAGTACGCCGCCGACATGCTGGCCCTGCTGGCCCAACTGCACCAGCAAGCGCTTATCACCACCCTCGACTGGGTGGGTACCAGCATGGGCGGGCTGATCGGCTTGGCCATCGTGGGGCAGCCAGGTTTGCCCTTGCCGGTGCCGGTGCGCAGGCTGGTGCTGAACGACGTGGGCCCCGTCATTCAGTGGGAGGCCCTGCAGCGCATCGGCTTGTACCTGGGGCAACTGGCGCGGTTTGAATCGCTGCAGCAGGCGGCCGACGCCATGTGGGCCATTTCCGCCAGTTTTGGCCCCCACACGCCCGAGCAGTGGCTGGATTTGTCGCGCGCCATGGTGCGCACGCTGCCGGAAGCTGCCGGTGGCGGCATCACGCTGCACTATGACCCCGCCATCGCTGTACCGTTCAAGACATTGACGCAAGAGTCTGCGGTGGCGGGCGAGGCCATGCTGTGGCAGCTGTATGACCACATCACGGCGCGCACCCTGTTGCTGCGCGGTGCGCAGTCGGACCTGCTGTCGCGTGAAACCGCTTTGGCCATGGCGCAGCGTGGGCCCCGCGCGCAAGTGGTCGAATTTGAAGGCGTGGGGCATGCGCCCACGCTGGTGGCGGCCGATCAGCTGGCTGCGGTCACGGGCTTCCTGCTGGCGGCGGAAGGTGCTGTGGCCGGATGAAAACCTACCCTCCCGCACAGGCGTCCCATACCCCTCAGACCGACGCCGTCCCCCAGCTCATTGCCGCCACCGCGCACACGCTGCCCGAGCAGGTGAACGCGCTGTCGCGTGCGCGAGCCTTTGCTGAACCCCTGATGGCCGGCGAAACGCTGGATTCCGGCGAAAACACGCTGGCCCACGCTGATGCCGTGGCTGCCATCCTCAAGGGCATTGGCGGCTCGGAGGCCATGCAGGCCGCCAGCTATCTGGTGCATGCATGCATCCACCTGAACAAGCCCGAAGAGGTGATTGCCAAGGCCTTCGGCGCAAATTTTGCAGCACTGGCGGTAGAGACCACCAAGCTCATGCGCGTGCAGCAGCAGGCCCGCACCGCCGAGCACCTGGAAGACCCTGCTGTGCAGACCGAGAACGTGCGCAAGATGCTGCTCGCTTTCTCGCGCGACCTGCGTGTGGTGATGCTGCGCCTAGCCTCGCGCCTGCAGACGCTGCGCTTTCATGCGGCGAGCAAACGCCCGGTATCGCCCAGCCTGGCGCGCGAGTCGCTGCAGGTGTTTGCGCCGCTGGCCAACCGCCTGGGCATCTGGCAGGTCAAGTGGGAACTGGAAGACTTGTCGTTCCGCTTCCTGGAGCCCGACACCTACAAGGAAGTGGCCCGCCTGCTGGATGAAAAGCGCGGCGAGCGCGAGGTCTACATGGAGCAGCTGCGCGCCCGGCTCGAAGCTGACCTGCGCGCGCGCAGCATCAGTGCCAGCGTGCAGGGGCGCCCCAAGCACATCTACAGCATCGTCAAGAAGATGCGCGGCAAGTCGCTCAACTTTGACCAAGTGTTCGACATCCGTGCGCTGCGCGTGGTGGTGCCCACAGTGAAGGACTGCTATGCCGCCCTGAGCTGGGTGCATGAGCAGTTCAAGCCCATCGTGGAAGAGTTTGACGACTACATCGCCAAGCCCAAGCCCAACGGCTACCAGTCGCTGCACACCATCGTGCGCGACGACCACGGCAAACCCATCGAGATCCAGATCCGCACCCAGGCCATGCACGACCATGCCGAACATGGCGTTGCTGCGCACTGGGCCTACAAGGAGGCGGGCAGCAAGGGCTATGCAGGGGTTTCGGCCACGGGCGAATACGACGCCAAGATTGCGGTGCTGCGCCAGTTGCTGGCCTGGGAGCGCGATCTCTCGGGCGCCTTGCCCAACCGGGGCCTGTTTGAAGACCGCATCTATGTGCTGACCCCGGACGCCGCCGTGGTGGAGCTGCCGCAGGGCGCGACACCGGTGGACTTTGCCTATGCAGTGCACACCAGTGTGGGGCACCGCTGCCGGGGCGCCCGGGTGGACGGCGCGATGGTGCCGCTCAACACACCGCTGCAAAACGGGCAGACGGTGGAGATTTCCACCGTCAAGGAAGGCCGTCCCTCGCGCGATTGGCTCAATGCCGAGCTGGGCTACCTCACCAGCAACCGCGCCAAGGCGAAGGTGCGCGCCTGGTTCAACGCCCAGGCCACCCATGAAACCGTGGCCCGTGGCCGCGAGGCGGTTGAAAAGCTGCTGCAGCGCGAGGGCAAGACCTCCGTCAAACTGGATGACCTGGCGGTGCAGCTGGGCTTCAAGTCCGCCGATGCTTTGTTTGAAGTGGTGGGCAAGGACGAGTTCTCGCTGCGCAACATCGAAACGGTGCTGCGCCCGCCCGAGCCGGTCCTGCAACCCGACGACTACCTGCTGCTCAAGAAGACACGCACCAACGATGCCGCCCCCAAGGGCGGGGTGCTGGTGGTGGGCATCGATTCGCTGATGACCCAGCTGGCCAAGTGCTGCAAACCCGCTCCCCCTGATCTGATCCGTGGGTTTGTCACGCGTGGCAAGGGCGTGAGCGTGCACCGGGCCGACTGCAGCAACTTTCGGGAAATGGCGGCACGCAGCGGCGAGCGCGTCATCGAGGTGGAGTGGGGTGCCTCCAAATCGGCGGCGGTTGCGGCCGTGTACCCCGTGGACGTCGCTGTGGAAGCCGCCGACCGCCAGGGCCTGCTGCGCGACATCTCCGAAGTGTTTGCGCGCGAGAAGACCAATGTGATTGGCGTGCAGACCCAATCGGTGAAAGGCACGGCGTGGATGACCTTCACCGTGGAAGTGGCTGACTCGGGCCGCCTGAACAAGGTGCTGGGCATTGTGGCTGGTGTGTCTGGAGTGCGCTCCGCGCGCAGGCGCTGAATTTCTGCTTCAGGGGGATGGGCAGCGCGCCGCCGGCAGTCTTTGCCATGTAGTGTTCTATTTTGAATGGAGCCTCGATTTTTATGGCTATAATTGAAAGCTAAACAACGACAGGCGCGTAGCTCAGCTGGTTAGAGCACCACCTTGACATGGTGGGGGTCGTTGGTTCGAGTCCAATCGCGCCTACCAAATTCTTCCGCTTGAGATCAACCAGTCTCAAAGCATGCGGGAAATTGATGAAGACAACCGGCCCTGAGCCGGTTGTCTTTTTTGTGGCTCAGCATAGCCTCTGCCTTTGCTTCTCCCGCCCTTCAACTATTGCCTGAAACAGGCTGCGTAACGCTTGAGCTTGGAAGAGGCTGCGGCATGTGCTCGTTGGTGTGCATCCAGGCAGGAGTCCGCCGAGGGGGGCCGGCGGAAAGTGTCCTAGTTTGGCAAACATCCAGTGTTTCGTGCCGGATGCTGTCGGTCTATCAAGCCGCACTCGTTGGGTCCCGGCCCCAGGCGGGCTTGATCTTGAGCGCTGATGGTGCCTCGTGCACCAATTTCGCGGGTGCGACCACTGTCGGCTCAGTCACGCGTTCGCCGGCAATCTTGTCATCACCTTTCAAGCCTCAAAAGACGCAGGGGTCATCGTTGCTCGTTTTCCTGCCTACGAGCATCGTTTTCTTTCCTGACCCCGAAAGTGCCATTGCTTGCTTGTGTCCCTGGGATAGGCGAAAGGACCAGGCAGAGAAGTGCCCCTGTGTAAGTTGATAGATTGGTTTTTGTCTGACACGAAGAGATTCGGGGCCGCGTTAACTTGGGGCTTCAAAGAGAAGGGGCGCAATCATGAAAACTTCAGCCAGTTCTTCGAGAGTCCAGCAAGGTTTTGTCGACACCGATCCTGAACTTGGCATGTACGACATTCGGGTCTTCTGGCTTGCTGCGGTGGCCTCCACCATGGCAGTGCTGGTGGTGGCGTATTTCAAGATGGGGTATTGAGTGAGCGAGCGCGGGCGGGTCAGTTGCCTCGCAGGTGTGGCATGAAGCGCAGCTCTATTGGGCGCTTGCATTGCTCACCTTGGATGGGACTAGGCCTGACGAGTGTGTGGATCTTTAGGGCGTGGGCAGAGTGGGCCGGTGGAAGCAGGCGCATTTGCAGGGCCCGTGGCCTGTCGAACACAAATAACACCGAAGCTCTCCTTGTTGGCGCTTGAGCGCCAGGGGCAGTCACTGCGCCGAGCAGGCGATTTTTCCTTGGTGACGCCGCCGAGCAGTCATGAAAACCTTCAAGTCGACACGCGCTGCCGCAACGCCGCGCGAAAAGCTGCTGTCGCGGCCGCGACAGCAGCTTTCAGTCCACGATCAGGGTATTCCTTTGCCGCTGCCGTGGCGCACTCTCCCTAGAATGTGCTGCACTGCAATACATGGGTTCTGAGCCCGAGGAGTTCGTTGTGTCCGAACAGAAAAGCGCTGCATCCAAGTCGGTCCAGCGTGTCATCAAGAAGTACCCCAATCGCCGTCTGTATGACACAGACACATCCACCTACATCACCCTGGCCGAAGTGCGCCAGCTTGTCATGGCCAACCAGCAGGTGGTGGTGCGCGACGCCAAGACAGGGGAAGACCTCACACGCAGCATCTTGCTGCAGATCATTCTGGAAGAAGAGGCCGGTGGCGCGCCGATGTTTACCGAGGCTGTCTTGGCCAACATCATCCGTTTTTATGGCCACGCCATGCAGGGCTTCATGGGCGCCTATCTCGAGAAAAACGTGCAGGCCTTCACCGACGTGCAGGCCAAGCTGGCCGAGCAGTCACAAAGCGTGACGCCGGAGATGTGGGCGCAGTTCATGAACCTGCAGTCGCCTATGCTCAAGGGCATGATGGGCAACTATGTGGAGCAGTCGCAGTCCATGCTCACGCAAATGCAGGAGCAGATGCAAAAGCAGACGGAGCAGATGTTGGGCGCTTTTGGCTTAAAAAGGTAACCACAGGGTCGCTTCGCGGCTTCTCCTCCCAAAGGGGGCGCCGTCCGTGCGGCGGGGCGGCCCTTGCATGGCGGCACTGGCTTTGATCGTGCTCTTTTCTGGGTCTGCAAGGCGCGGTAATCACTGCGGTGAAGGGGCAAACCCACGGTTCAACGCCGGAACTGGGACAATACGGGATATGAGCGAAGTACTGTCCCCCACGAAAACACCCAAAGTCGGATTTGTCAGCCTGGGCTGCCCTAAGGCGCTGACCGATTCCGAACTGATCCTCACGCAACTGAGCGCCGAGGGTTACGAAACCTCCAAGACGTTCCACGGTGCAGACCTGGTCATCGTCAACACCTGCGGTTTCATTGACGACGCCGTCAAGGAAAGCCTGGACACGATTGGCGAGGCGCTGGCCGAGAACGGCCGGGTCATCGTCACTGGCTGCCTGGGTGCACGCACCGTTGAAGACGGTGGCAACATGGTGCGCAAGATGCACCCCAGCGTGCTGGCCGTGACCGGTCCGCATGCCACGCAGGAGGTGATGGACGCCGTCCACCTGAACCTTCCCAAGCCGCACGACCCCTTTATCGATCTGGTGCCCGGCGGCTTTGGCATTGCCGGCATCAAGCTCACGCCCAAGCACTACGCCTATCTCAAGATCAGCGAGGGCTGCAACCACCGCTGCACCTTCTGCATCATCCCGTCGATGCGCGGCGACCTCGTGTCGCGCCCCATCGGCGATGTGCTCAGCGAGGCCAAGGCCTTGTTCGAAGGCGGCGTGAAGGAGCTGCTGGTGATCAGCCAGGACACGTCTGCCTACGGTGTGGACGTGAAGTACCGCACCGGCTTCTGGGACGGCAAGCCTGTGAAGACGCGCATGCTGGAGCTGGTGCAGACCCTGGGCGAGATTGCCGAGCCCTACGGCGCCTGGGTACGCCTGCACTACGTGTACCCCTACCCGAGCGTGGACGACGTGCTGCCCCTGATGGCAACGGGCCGCGTGCTGCCCTACCTGGATGTGCCGCTGCAACACAGCCACCCCGATGTCTTGAAGCGCATGAAGCGCCCCGCCAGCGGCGAGCGCAACCTGGAGCGCATTCAGCGCTGGCGCGAGGTCTGCCCCGAGCTGGTCATCCGCAGCACCTTCATCGCCGGCTTCCCCGGTGAGACGGAAGAAGAATTTGCGCACCTCCTGGACTTCGTGCGCGAGGCGCAGATCGACCGTGCCGGCTGTTTCGCCTACAGTGATGTGAGCGGTGCCGCCGCCAACGAGCTGCCTGGCATGCTGCCCATGGCAGTGCGCGAGGAACGCCGCGCCCGCTTCATGGCCGTGGCCGAAGAAGTGTCGATTGCCAAGCTGCAGCGCCGCGTGGGCGCCACCATGCAGGTGCTGGTCGATTCCGCCCCAGGCCTGGGCCGCAAGGGGGGCGTGGGTCGCACTTATGCCGATGCGCCCGAGATCGACGGGACCGTGCAGCTGCTGCCGCCTGAGAAGATCAGCAAGACCATGAAGGTGGGCGAGTTCACCAAGGCCCGCATCGTGGGCGTGCGGGGGCACGATCTGGTGGCGCAACCCATCTGATTGCTATGTAATTGATAGCTGCAAGCGCTTTGTAAATAAGCGCTGGCGGCCAAAATCAATAAAAAAGGCTTCCCTGGGGAAGCCTTTTTTGTGGGCGTTCTCCCGACAGGGAGAACTGCACAGGGGGAATTACACGCGCTTGCGGTATTCGCCGGTGCGGGTGTCGATTTCGATCTTGTCGCCTTGGCTGACGAACAGGGGCACAGGCACTTCGAAGCCGGTGGCGATCTTGGCGGGCTTGAGCACCTTGCCGGACGTGTCACCCTTGACGGCAGGTTCCGTCCAGGTGATTTCGCGCTCGACGCTGGTGGGCAGTTCGACCGAGATGGCCTTGCCGTCATAGAACACCACTTCCAGAGACATGCCGTCTTCCAGGTAGTTCAGTGCGTCGCCCATGTTCTCGGCTTCGACTTCGTACTGGTTGAACTCGGTGTCCATGCAGACATACATGGGGTCGGCGAAATAGGAGTAAGTGCACTCCTTCTTGTCCAGGATCACGTTGTCGATCTTGTCGTCGGCCTTGAACACGTTTTCCGTGCCGAAGTTGCCGATCAGGCTCTTGAGCTTCATACGCACGGTGGCGGCACCGCGGCCGCCGCGGGCGTATTCGGTCTTCAGGACGACCATGGGGTCCTTGCCGTGCATGATGACGTTGCCGGCGCGGATTTCTTGAGCGATTTTCATAGCATGTTGCTTGGGTTGGGGCCGCTCAACGCACGGGCCGGCAAACTGGCGGATGGATCTGCTGGTTTGCCCTGCCGATGCATGTTCCGCGGCGGGAATGCGCGGGGTGGGGGCACTGACATGCCGTACCTGTTTTGCGCAAAGCCTCGGATTTTACCGTTTTTCGGCGACAAAGCCCAAAAGTTGTGCGACGAGGTTGTCCTGCGTCACCAGGCGCGCGCGGGCAGCCTGAATGCATGCCGTCCACTCGGCCAGGGTGTCGTCGCCGGGCCATTGCAGCGGCGCGGTGTCCAGCCCGTTCCAGGTGGCGTGGAATTGCCGAAGGGACGCGGGGGCCTGCAGCCAGTCCAGAAACGCCCAGAGCTTGTCGTGGTGGGCGTTGTCGTGCTGCGGGTAGATCTGCCAGACCAGCGCCTGCCCGGCCCAGAGCGCACGCACCAGCGAGTCTTCGCCACGCACGGCATTGAAGTCGCAGGCCCACAACATCTCGTCAAACGCGGGCTGGGGGCGGGGAGGGAGGTATGAAATCAATAGCTGCTCGCGCCCGCCAGATAAGCGCTGGTGGCCAATTTGTTTCATATTTTGGACGCCGTGCTCCGCCAGCGCTGCCCGCACGGCGGCCGTGGGGCGGCCCGGTGTCACCAGCAACTGCGTGGGCTGTGCCTGGCAGCGCCACAACAGCTCAGGCAGGGCGGCGGGTTCGTAGCAGAACAGCGAAACCCAGCGCTGCTCTGGGCCACCATCGCCCAGCCCGAACGCCGACGCGTGCTTTGCGCGCCAGGCGCTGCGGTCAAACGCCTCCCGCCGCGCCATCAGGTCGTGCTCGCGCAGCAAGCCGCCCGTGGCGGGCGTGAAGCCCGGGTAGAAGAACCAGCGTGTCCAGCCTGCGCCGGGGCCGGACGAGAGCAGCGAGGACAGCTTGTGATGGCGCTCCACGTAGCTTTCGGCCGACAGGTATTCCAGGTTGACCCAGAGAGGTTTTCGGTCTTCTTGGCCTTTGGCGCTTGATTGGTAAGCGCTATAAGCTATGAAATCAGGAGCAATATCACAACCGAAGGCCTCGACCATCACATCGGGCGGTGCCTCATCGGGGCCTGGCGGTGGCGAACCCCAGGCGCGCAGCTCCACACCCGGGCAGCCTGTGGGCGCCATCCACTGCAGGGCCGAGGCATCATCCACCCACAGACGCACGCGGTGACCCCGTGCGGCCAGCTGCGCCACCAGGCGCCAGCACACGCCGATGTCGCCAAAGTTGTCGATCACGCGGCAGAACACATCCCACTGCAGGGGCGGCAGAGGATGGTTCATGGGGAGGGCGCCGGTGGCTGCGAGCGCAGGTGCTCCACCAGCAGCCGGGCGACGCTGGAGAGCGATTCTTCGGACCGCACACACAGCGCCAGCCGCCGCTGCGCCCACGGCTCGTTCAGCGTAATGGTGCGGATGGCCAGCGTGCCCTGGTACAGCGCGGCGCTGCCACGGGGCATCACCCCCACGCCCAGGCCGGCGTTAACCATCAGGCACAGCGCGTCGTAGCTGGTGACCTGCATGCGCAGGCGCAGTGGCAGGCCCGCCTCGGACGCCGCGCGGGTCAGCTGGTTGTTGATGGCGCTGCCCGGGTGTACGCCCACAAAGTCGAAGGGCAGGGCGTCTGCCAGCCGCACGGACTTGCGCCGTGCCAGCGCGTGGCCGGTGGGCACCACCAGCACCAGCTCGTCGGTGCGGTAGGGCAGCAGCGTCACGCGTTCGCCGTAGTGGCCTTCATTGAGGATGCCCACGTCGGCCGCGTTCTCGGCCACTGAATGGGCTATTGAGGTGCTGATCTGCTCCTGCAGACGCACGTCCACCTGCGGGTGTTGCGCCAGAAAGCTCTGCAGCTCGGCCGGCAGAAACTGCGTAATGGCCGAGATGTTGGCCACCACGCGCACATGGCCGCGCACGCCGGTGCCGTATTCGCGCATCTGCGTGGCGATGCCGTCCAGGTCGTTGAGCACGCCACGCGCCAGGTTCAGCAACGCAAAGGCGGCGGCGGTAGGCTCGGTGCCTTTGTTGCTGCGGGTGAACAGCGCCACCTGCAGCGCGTCTTCCAGGTCGGCCAGGCGGCGGCTCACGGCCGAGGCGGCCAGGTGCTCGCGCGCGGCGGCGGCGGCGATGGTGTTTTCTTCCATGACGGCCACAAACAGGCGCAGGGAGACGGGGTCGAGTTTCATGGATCGTGGATGTTACCCCCGCCATGCCGGTTTGCGATGGCAGCTTCGTGCTTGAGCGATTTACGGCGCCGCGCGTGCTGCGCATGATTCGCACCGAACCGCCTCTGTGCGAGGCCTGCAGGAGACACACATTTCCATGGATTCCATTGCTTCCCCCGCCGCACTGCAAGGCGTGCGTGTCATCGAAATGGGCCAGCTCATCGCCGGGCCGTTCTGCGGCAAGACGCTGGGCGAGTTTGGCGCCGACGTGATCAAGATCGAGGCCCCAGAGACCGGTGACCCATTGCGCAACTGGCGCCTCATCAAGGAAGGCACCTCCGTTTGGTGGCAGGTGCAGTCGCGCAACAAGCGCTCGGTGGCGCTGGACCTGCGGCAAAAGGAGGGGCAGGACATCGCTCGCCAGCTGATTGCAGAAGCCGATGTGCTGGTCGAGAACTTTCGCCCCGGCACGCTGGAAGGCTGGGGCATGTCGCCCGAGGAGCTGCACCAACTCAACCCCGGCCTCGTGATGCTGCGCATCTCTGGCTACGGCCAGACGGGGCCGTACCGCGACCTGCCGGGTTTTGGTGCCATCGGCGAAGCCATGGGCGGCCTGCGCCACCTGACGGGCGAGCCCGGCCGCGTGCCGGTGCGCGTCGGTGTCTCGATTGGTGACACGCTCGCGGCACTGCACGGCACCATCGGCGTACTCACGGCGCTGTACCACCGCAAGGTCAACGGTGGCAAAGGCCAGGTGATCGACGTGGCGCTGCACGAGGCCGTGTTCAATGTGATGGAAAGCCTGATCCCTGAGTACAGCGCCTTCGGCGCCGTGCGCGAGGCCGCAGGCAGCGCGCTGCCGGGCATTGCACCGAGCAACGCCTACCCCTGCCAGGGCGGCTGGGTGCTGGTGGCGGGCAATGGCGACAGCATTTTCAAGCGGTTGATGGATGCCATCGGCCGGCCCGACCTGGGCACTGCGCCGGACCTCGCCAACAACACCGGCCGCGTGGCGCGTGTGGAAGAGATCGACGCAGCGATTGGCGCCTGGAGCGCACAGCGCACCGTGCAGCAGGTGCTGGAGGCATTGGGCGCCGCCCGCGTGCCTGCGGGCAAGGTCTACACCGCCAAAGACATTGCCGAAGACCCGCACTACCGCGCCCGCGACATGCTGCTGACCCAGCAGACGCGCGATGGCTACAGCGTGGAAGTGCCCGGCATCGTGCCCAAGCTCTCGGCCACGCCGGGCAGCATCCGCAGCAGCGCGCCGCACCTGGGCGACGACACGGATGCGGTGCTGGCCGAGGCGGGTTTGACGGCAGAGCAGATTGCGCTGTTGCGCAGCAAAGGGGTGATTCAATGAGTGCATCCAACACGGTGTGGCAGGGCGCAGGCCACCGCATCCACATGCAGGAAGTCGGCCTGCGCGACGGTCTGCAGATGGAAAAGGCCTTTGTACCCACGGCCGACAAGATCGCGCTGTGCAACGCACTGTCGGCGGCGGGTCTGGCCAAGATCGAGGTGACCTCGTTCACGTCGCCCACGGCCATCCCCGCGCTGAAAGACGCCGAGATCGTGATGCGCGAGATCACGCGCCGCCCTGGCACGGTCTACACCGCGCTGGTGCCCAACCTGCGCGGTGCAGAGCGCGCCATCGAGTCGCGCACGGACGAGTTGAATCTGGTGATGTCGGTCAGCGCCACCCACAACCTGGCCAACCTGCGCATGACGCAGGAGCAGTCGTTCGCGGCGTTGGCGCAAGTGGTGGCCTTGGCGCAGGGCGCCAACGTGGCGGTGAATGTGTCGCTGTCCTGCGTGTTCGGCTGCCCGATGGAGGGCGATGTGGCCCAGGCCGACGTGTTCGGCTGGGTGCAGCGCTTTGTGGACTTGGGTGTGCGTGGCATCACGCTGTGCGACACCACGGGCATGGCCTACCCCACGCAGGTGCACCAGCTCACGGCGGCGGCCCGCGCACCCTGGCAGGGGGTGGAGTTCACCCTGCATTTCCACAACACGCGCGGCATGGGGCTGGCCAATGTGCTGGCGGCCATTGGCGCAGGTGCGGATCGGTTCGATGCCTCGCTGGGCGGCTTGGGCGGCTGTCCCTATGCGCCGGGCGCCAGCGGCAATGTGTGCAGCGAGGAGATCGTGCATGCGCTGGCGCTGATGGGCTATGACACCGGGGTGGACTTGGCACAACTGGTGGCGGCGGCGCAGCAACTGCCTGCGTTGATCGGCCACGATATCCCCAGCCAGATTGCCAAGGCGGGTCCGCGCCTGGCGCTGCATCCGGTGCCTGCCGATTTCGAGGCGATCCGCGAAAGGGCGCTTGCCCGCTGAATGCGGGCGAGCCTGCATTCATACATAACACCAGGAGACAAAAGCCATGACATTTCAAACGACGCTGTCCCGCCGCATCTTTACCGCCGCCGTGCTGAGCTCTGCTGCTTTGGCTGCGGGCGCGCAGGACAAATACCCCTCCAAGCCCATCACCGTGGTGGTGCCCCAGGCTGCGGGTGGCGCCAACGACGCCATTGCGCGCGTGGTGGCGCAAAAACTCAGCGAGCAGCTGGGCCAGAGCGTGATCGTGGACAATCGCCCTGGCGCGGGCGGCACGCTGGCCACCGGCGCCACGGCCCGCGCGCGCAATGATGGCTACACCCTGCTGCTCACGGCCGACAGCGCCCATGTGATCGGCCCTGCGCTGTACAAGAACCCGGGGTTCGATCCGGTCAAGGACTTCGCACCCGTGGCGCCCGTGGCCACGGCGGGCTATGTGCTGGTGGCGCATCCATCCTTCCCGGCTAACACCGTGGCCGAAATGGTGGCTTTGGCCAAGGCCAGCCCCGGCAAATATTCGATTGCCTCGGCGGGCAACGGCACGCTGAACCACCTTATTGGCGAGATGCTGCAGAAGGCGGCAGGCATCCAGCTGCAGCACATCCCCTACAAGGGTTCGGCCGCAGCCGCCACCGATGTGGTGGGTGGGCAAGTGCCGCTGTCGGTGCAAAGCCTGCCGTCGGCCATTGCCTTCATCAAGGCGGGCAAGCTCAAGGTGCTGGGCGTGGTCAACGAAAAGCGTGTGGCCGCGCTGCCCGACGCGCCCACGATTGGCGAGACGATCAAGGGCTTTGGCCAGGCGCCCTGGTATGCGCTGTTTGCCCCGGCCGGCACACCCGCGCAGATCGTGGCGCAGTTGCAGGCCGAGGTGGCCCGTGCGCTGGAGCACAAGGACGTGGTGGACAAGCTGGCCACCGTGGGCTGCGAGCCCTTCAAGGGCACGGCGGCGCAGCTGGCCGCGCTGGTGCAGTCCGACCTGCCCAAGTGGAGCCGTGTAGTCAAGGACACGGGCGCGACGGTGGATTGACCAGGAGCTTTCTCTGCGCCTTTTTGCTTCTCGCTACTCAGATTTTTGACAACAACGACAACGACGGAGACATCGCTTTCATGAAAACCACCCGCAAGCAGTTCACCACCCTGGCCCTTGCCGCACTGGCCACCATCAGCTTCATCGGCCACGCAGCGGCGCAGGGCGCCTACCCGTCCAAGAATGTGACCCTGGTGGTGCCCACCGCCGCCGGTGGCACTACCGACCTGTCGGCCCGCATGCTGGCGCAGGCGCTTGCGCCGGTGCTGGGCCAATCGGTCATCGCAGACAACAAGGGCGGGGGCAACGGCAACATCGCGGCCAGCGCCGTCAAGCGGGCCGAGGCCGATGGCTACACGCTGCTCATGCAGTACTCGGGCTACCACGTCATCTCGCCCCACATCACCAAACAAAAGCAGTGGGAGCAGAGCGACTTCCAGCCTGTGGCCAATGTCATCTCGGCTCCGCAGATCATCGTGGTGCGCAACGACCTGCCGGTGAAGACGCTGGCTGAACTCATCGCTTATGCCAAGGCCAATCCCGGCAAGCTCAACTACGCTTCGTCGGGCAATGGATCGTTGCAGCATGTCACGGGTGCCATGCTGGAGCAGCAAGGCGCCATCAAGATGGTCCACGTGCCCTACAAAGGCACGGGCCCCGCGCTGCAGGACCTGCTGGGCGGCCAGGTGGACCTGACCTTTGGCACTGCACCGCCCTTCATGCCCCACATCGCCAGCAGCAAGCTGCGCGTGCTGGCTGTGACGGGCAAGCAGCGCCTGCCCAGCCTGCCCGATGTGCCCACCACGGCCGAGGCGGGCTACCCCAGAGTCGATGCCACCTCGTGGTTTGCCGTGTTTGCCCCGGCCGCCGTGCCCAAGGCCGTGGTGGAAAAACTCACGGCCGACATCCGCACCGTGGTACAGAGCGCTGCGTTCCAGCAGAAGGCACTGGAGCAGGGGGCCACGGCGGACTACCAGAGCCCGATGCAGCTGGGCGATAAGGTGAAGGCCGATCTTGCGAACTGGGCGTCGGTGGTAAAAACCTCAAAGATTGAGGCTGAGTGAACGGAATTGCACACACCAGCCGATCGGCAAGGAGGTAACCTTGTAAGTCGACATAAGGCTCGATATGCCTATGGCTTTGTCTCCAGATGTATTGCCGTTTCAACGAGTGACGAGTGCAGCTGTACGGTCGTTGATGGGAGGTCGAGAAGCCTGAGTACTGGGGTGTAGCTGCATTCCTGGTGACTATGCCCTGCTGCTGGCTCCAGAGTGCTAGAGGATGCTGTCAGGTGGGCACGGGTTGCCCATACGCCCATACCTTGCAGCGTTGGTAGAACACTTCGCCTCCCCATGAGTTCCATATTGCTGTGTTGATGTCCTTGGGTTCAAATAGTCCGGTCAATAATTCAATTGCCCGTTTCCGGTCCTGGGCAAGGCAAGCCAGTGCTGCATGATGAACTTGGTTGATAGAGTTCGGACGTTGATTGCTGAGGTCGGTGAGGGCTGCGTCTATCGTTTCCCATTCTATGAGTCCGGGTTTGAACGGGTTGAGTCGCAGTGCCGGCATGTGGTGAAAGGCTGCTAGGTAGATGACAGCATGCATTCCCGTGCCCTGTGTTTTGGCCGTTCGTTGCACTGCGAGCTCAGATAGCTCCTTTAGCTGGGAAAGGGCATCGGTGCTCTTGAGGTCGAGCGCGGCCACCACATCCTCGAAGAACATTTCGCCGGGTTCTGACATGGCGGGTAGGTGGGCCTTGACCATCGCCAGCGTCTGCGCGGGCGTCGCGCCGCCCATGGTTTGCAGGGCGATGTAGGTGGAATTCCACATCGGGTCCGTGCGGCCTTGCTCTCTCACTTTGTCCAGGGCCTTGATGGCCTCGGTGGTCTGGCGTTCTTGGGCGGCCCAGTCGCGGTTGGCGGGGGCATCGCGCACCGCCAGCCGGCCCAGGAAGATGGCGGCCGGTACGCTGTTGGGCGATGCCTGTACCCATTGCCGGGCCAGGCCCCAGGCGGCCGTGGCCTCGGGCGTGTTGCCGCCCGCGCCACCGCTGCGCGCTCGCAGCGCACTGAAGAAGGACTCGGCACCATTGCGGCTGGATTTGGCTGCGGGCTGCTGCACCGCCGTAGCGTACAGGCTTTCGACCTGGGCGAATTCCTGACGTTGCAGGCGCGGGTAGGCGTCCATGTAGTCGTGAAAGCTCGGCTGGGCCAGGCTCGTGTCGGCCGTGCCGGGATACAGGAGCAGGGCGTAGGCCACCGCCAGCGACGCGCGCCGCATCACGAAGCGTTGCCCTGCGACCAGCTCTTGCAGCGCACGTACTCGTTGCGGCCTTCCCAGGCTTCGGGCACCACGTCCTGGCCAATGCGCTGCAGCACCTCGGCCGTAGTCTTCTTGTCCTGCGCGGCCACGCAGGCCAGGCGGGCGTACGAGTTGAGGTTGTAGTTGTCGGGGTAGCGCTTGACCAGGTCCTCGAAGCCCGCGCGGATGCGCGGCCAGTCCACGTCGGGACGGGTGAAGACCGCCGCGCCCTGGTGGTTCAAGCCGTAGTACACGTTCCAGTAGATGCGGGCGTAGAAGGTCTGCGCCTGTTCGGCCTTAGTGTTCTCCACTGCCTGCGCTGCCAGGTCAGCAATCGCCTTGTAGCTGCCGCCCCATTGCGGCAGCAGGCTTTGCGAGATGGTGAAGTAGATGTCGTGGTTTTTGGGGAAGGCGGCGATCGCGTCCTGGGCCAGCTTGGCATAGTCTTGGCGGCTGGCCTGGCCATACTGCGCGTAGGTCAGCAGCTCGGACCACCAGTTGGGGTCCTTGCGGCCGTACTCGGCATTCGCGAACAGGGTGCGCAGGGCCTGCTGGTTGAGCTCCAGGAATTTCTTCATGTCCTCGTCGCGCACGGTATTGGCGTAGCCGCCGCCCCGGTGCGCCCAGGCCTGCCTGCTGTAGGCGTTGGCCAGGGTCATGGTCGCAAGGGTGGACTGGGGGTTCTGCTTGAGCCAGGCCTGGGCCCGTTTCTGGTGCTCGACCCAGAAGGCGTCGTTGACGCGCGGGCAAGGCTCCTTGGCGCACGGTGGCAGTGGCGACGCGCCGCCGAATCCGCTTACGATGGAGCGCACCATCCGGTTGGCGCGGTAGACGCCGGAGGGCATGCGTGCATCGTCCAGCAGTGCCTTGGTGTACCAGGCGTCCAGCTTGGTGTAGTCGCCCGACGAATAGTTCTTGACGAACAGCACGACGATTTCGCTGCGCTCCTCGGCATCGCCCGCGTAGGCGGTGGTGCCCCATGGGCCGGCGAACAATGGCAGAGCCAGGGCAGCGGCAGCCGCCCAGCGTATGGTGAGTTTCCTCATGATTCCCTCTCTCTTTTTAGGTGGGGGGAATTTACACGGACTTGGTGCCGCGGTGCTATTGCACCCTCGCCGCAGCGGAAACGCCGCCCCTTTGAGCGCATCGGCATTGGCCAAGCGCTGCAGCATCAAGTCGCTCCAGTCCATCTCGGGCAGGCCTTCGCTGGCCCGGAAGTCGCGTAGCTGAGCGTCGTAGTCGCCGATCTTGGCAGCGAGGCTGGCGGGGGCGGTATAGCACTCGTGGTGCAGCACGCTGGCATATTGCAGGTGGTGAGGCTTGATGGTAGCGGGACGGGTGGGGTCGGGGCGGTCCATGACCAAGCCGAACACGGGGAACACGCCGGCCGGTGTGCCCACCACCTGGGCCACGGCGACGGCCGGCATCAAGCTATGCCAGGGCGCGCAGCGTGGGGATGTGTTTTGCTGGGCAAGGCACTTTGCATTGCCATGACAATAGCTCCCATGGCCGAAGACGAAGACCGAGTACATTCCGAAGAACTGCTGGCGCAAGTGGCTGCGCTCCCTGCGCTGCCAGGTGTCTACCGCTATTTCGACGCCCAGGGCGCACTCTTGTATGTGGGCAAGGCGCGCCACCTCAAGCGGCGCGTGTCGAGCTACTTCACCAAGAACCATGGCGGCACCCGCATTGGCCACATGGTCAGCAAGATCGTGCGCATGGAGACGACGGTGGTGCGCTCCGAGGCCGAGGCGTTGCTGCTCGAAAACAACCTCATCAAGACGCTGAACCCCAAGTTCAACATCCTGTTCAGGGACGACAAGAGCTATCCGTATCTCAAGATCACCGGCACACCTGCGGCCAGCGGCAATGCGCCCGGCCAGGTGTTTCCGCGGATAGCGTATTACCGGGGTGCGGTGGACAAGCGCCATCGGTACTTCGGCCCGTACCCCAGCGCCTGGGCGGTCAAGGAAACCATCCAGCTGCTGCAGAAGGTGTTTCGACTGCGCACCTGCGAGGACACCGTGTTTGCTAACCGCACGCGGCCCTGTCTTTTGTTCCAGATCAAGCGCTGCACCGGCCCGTGTGTGGATCTGATCTCGCCCGAGGCCTATGCCGCCGACGTGTCGCATGCCGAGGCGCTGCTGCGCGGCGAAACGCAGGAGGTACTGCAAGCCATGGAGGCGCGCATGATGGCGCACTCCGACAAGCTCGAATTTGAGCAGGCCGCCGAGGTGCGCAACCAGATCCAGGCGCTGTCGCGCGTGCTGCACCAGCAGTCCATCGAGATTGCGGACGACAAGGATGTGGACATCCTGGCCGTGCGCGTGCAAGGCGGCCGTGCCTGTGTGAACCTGGCCATGGTGCGCGGTGGGCGGCATCTGGGAGACCGGCCGTATTTCCCGGTGCATGTGGAAGACGCTGCTGCCGTGTTTGAGGAAGAGGGGGGCGAGGGGGCTGAGGTTGTCGATGAAAATGCGCCGGCCAGGCCCGTTCGCCGGGTCGAGGTGCTGGTGCTTGAGGCCTTCATCGCCCAGCACTACATCGGTGTGCCGGTGCCGCCGGTGCTGGTCACCAGCGAACCGGTGGACAAGGCGCTGCTGGAGGCAATGGGCGACCAGGCCGGTGTGCGCGTGACCGCGATCCACCAGCCCCGCGAGCAACGCCGCGCCTGGCTGGACATGGCGCAGAAGAACGCCGACCTGCAACTGGCCCGGCTTCTGGCCGAAGAAGGCTCGCAGCAAGCCCGCACCCGTGCACTGGTAGAGGCGCTGGACCTGCCGCCCGAGGACATCGACCAGCTCACCATCGAGTGCTTCGACATCTCGCACACGGCGGGCGAATCCACCCAGGCATCGTGCGTGGTGTTCCACCATCACAAGATGCAAAGCAGCGAATACCGCCGCTACAAGATCGAAGGCATTACCGGCGGCGACGATTACGCCGCCATGCGCCAGGTGCTGACGCGCCGCTACAGCAAGGTGGCCGAGGCGGCGCGTGAAGCCGGTGGCATCGACTTTGCGGTCAACCCCGCGCCGGGAGGGGAAGAACCCTCTAAGCCCAAAGGCGTGGCGCGGCTGCCGGACCTGGTGCTCATCGATGGCGGCAAGGGCCAGGTCGGCGTGGCGCGCGAGGTGTTTACCGCGCTGGGGTTGGATTTGACGCGCATTGTGGGTGTCGAGAAGGGCGAAGGCCGAAAAGTGGGCCTGGAAGAGCTGGTGTTTGCCGATGGGCGCGAGAAGGTTTATCTGGGCAAGGACTCGGCTGCGCTGATGCTGGTGGCGCAGATCCGTGATGAAGCCCACCGCTTCGCCATCACGGGCATGCGCGCTGCGCGCGCCAAGGTGCGCGTGGGCGGTGGCCAGCTCGAAGAAATTGCGGGGGTGGGGCCCAAGAAGCGGGCGCGGTTGCTGCAGCGGTTTGGTGGGGTGCGCGGGGTGGCGTCGGCCAGTGTGGAAGACCTGGTTACGGTGGATGGCATCTCGCGCGAACTGGCGGAAGAAATTTATAGGGCGTTGAGATAAGCCTTATCCACAGCGCCGCTGCCGCGCCGTGACACAATCGCCGCCATGTTCTGGACTATCCCCACCTTGATGACCTGGACGCGCATCGTCGCGATACCTTTGATCGTGGGAGTGTTCTACGCGCCGCTGGACCCGGCCACTCGCAACCTGATTGCGACGGTGATGTTCGTGGTGTTTGCCGCCACCGACTGGCTGGATGGCTACCTGGCGCGCAAGCTCAACCAGACCTCGTCCTTTGGAGCCTTCCTCGACCCGGTGGCCGACAAATTTCTGGTGTGTGCATCGCTCCTGGTGCTGGTGCACCTGCAGCGTGCCGATGTATTTGTGGCCCTCATCATCATCGGGCGCGAGATCGCGATCTCGGCCTTGCGCGAGTGGATGGCGCAGATCGGCGCGAGCAAGAGTGTGGCCGTGCACATGATCGGTAAGGTCAAGACCACAGTGCAGATGGTGGCCATCCCGTTCCTGCTGTACGACGCCCGCCTGTTTGGCGTGATTGACACGGGGGTGTGGGGCACCTGGTTGATCTGGGCATCGGCGGTGCTCACGGTCTGGTCCATGGTGTATTACCTGCAGAAGGCGCTGCCAGAAATCCGGGCGCGTGTGAAATAGCACGGGGTGGATTCCGCATCCCCCAGCGCTTCGGCGTGTGAATGCTAGGTGCAATCGCCCTCGCTGCATTGTCGGAACTGGGGTGTCAATACGGAGTGCTGCCCATACGGCGTGTTTGAGACAAAAACGCCCCACAAGCCCTGTCGCAGCGTGAAATACGACTAGAATTCACCCCAACGCTGCGCCAAACCAGCGTGTTGTATTGACACCCGGAAACTCGATGGCTTTAATCTGATGCAGCAGCCACTGCTGTGTATGCCAGTCATTCCCCCGTCTGTTTTCAACCAGCCTTCGGCTGCGCTTTCGGACGTGTGAAGACCAGATATCCGCGAGACATTCCATCAACTCTTTTCCGAGAGGCTTCTTGTGAACAAAACCGAACTGATTGAGCACATCGCTACCAACGCCGACATCTCCAAGGCCGCTGCTGCTCGTGCCCTGGAATCCACGATCGAGGCCGTCAAGAAGACCCTGAAGAAGGGCGGCACCGTTTCGCTCGTCGGTTTCGGTACCTTTGCGGTCGGCAAGCGTGCTGCTCGCACGGGCCGCAATCCCCGTACGGGCGCTACGATTAAAATCAAAGCTGCTAAAGTTCCGAAGTTCCGTCCTGGCAAGGCATTGAAAGATGCCTTGAACTGAGGATCAGTTTAGGTGGGGTCCTTAGCTCAGTTGGTAGAGCGGCTCCTTTACACGGAGTAGGTCGGCGGTTCGAGACCGTCAGGACCCACCATCACCGAACAAAGGCGAACGCAAGTTCGCCTTTTGTTTTTTGCCTTCTGAAAGATCGACCATGTTTGAATCCATCCGCAAGCACTCCAAGATCGTGATGATCTTATTGTTCTTGCTGATCATTCCATCGTTTGTGCTGGTAGGCATTGACAGCAACTACTTCTCTGAAAAGAGCCCTGTGGTGGCACGTGTCGATGGCGACAAGATCAACCAGACCGACTGGGACAACGCGCATCGCGTGGAGACTGACCGCATGCGTGCGCAGTCTCCCTCGGTCGATCCCAAGCTTCTTGACTCGCCACAGGCCCGCTACGCCACGCTGGAGCGTCTGGTACGCGACCGCGTGTTGGCTGCTGCGGCGAAGGAAATGCACTTGGTGACGAGTGATGCGCGCCTGGCGCGCAGCCTGCAGGAGATTCCCGCCATCGCCGGGCTCAAGCGTGCTGACGGTACGCTGGACGCAGAAGCCTACCGAGCATTGGTGGGTACGCAAGGTTTGACGCCTGAAGGTTTTGAGGCCAATGTGCGCCGCGACTTGTCGATCAATCAGGTCATCGGTGGCGTGATGGGTACAGCGTTCAGCACCAATACCCAGGTCAAGCTTGCACTCGACCCGCTTTACGAGCAGCGAGAAATTCAGGTAGTACGTTTCAAATCCACGGACTTCTCGACCAAGGTCGCGACCACGGATGCGGATCTGGAGGCCTATTACAAGGCGCATCCCGCCCAGTTCCTGCAGCTGGAGCAGGCTGCGGTGGAATACGTAGTACTGGACCTCGACAGCGTGCGTTCGGGAATCACGCTCAATGAAGACGATCTGCGCACCTACTACAAGGAAAATGTGGCGCGGATGGCCGGCAAAGAAGAACGTCGGGCCAGCCACATCCTGATCAATGCCCCCAAGGATGCCTCTTCTGCGGACCGCGAGAAGGCGAAGACCCGCATCACGGAACTGCTGGCGCAGGTGCGCAAGGCGCCAGCCACGTTTGCGGACGTGGCCAAGAAGGCTTCGGACGACAAGGGTTCGGCCACAGCAGGCGGGGACCTGAATTTCTTCGGGCGTGGTGCCATGGTCAAGCCGTTTGAGGAGGCCGCCTTTGCCCTCAAGAAAGGCGAAATCAGCGATGTTGTGGAGACCGATTTTGGCTACCACATCATCCAGTTGACCGACATCAAGGCGCCGCGCCAGCCTTCCTTCGAAGAACTGCGTCCCACCATGGAGGCAGAACTCAAGCAGCAGCAGGCCCAGCGCAAATTTGCGGAAGTGGCCGAGGCGTTCACCAATAGCGTGTACGAACAGTCAGACAGCCTCAAGCCGGTGGCCGAGAAGCTCAAGCTCAAGGTGCAGACTGTTTCCGGCGTTACCCGGGCGCCGGCGCCCGGTGCAGTCGGACCGCTGGCCAACCCCAAGTTTCTGGAGGCACTCTTCTCTTCGGATTCGTTGCAGAACAAGCGCAATACCGAAGCCGTGGAAGTAGGTCCGAGCCAGCTGGCTGCGGGCCGTGTGGTGCAGTACACCCCCGCCAAAACCCTGCCCCTGGACGAAGTGCGTGCTCGTGTGCGTGAGCTCTATATCGGGCAGAAGGCTTCGGAGCTGGCCCGCAAGGAAGGCGAAACCAAGTTGGCAGCGTGGAAGGCCACCCCGGCAAGCGCCAGCGGCTTGGGCGCTTCTGTGCAGATTTCACGGGAACAGGTTCAGAACCTGCCCCGGCCCTTGATTGATGCCGCATTGCATGCGCCAGCCGCGGATGCCCTTCCTGCCTGGGTCGGTGTGGACCTGGGGGCCGACGGCTATGCCGTGGTGAAGGTGAACCGCATCGTGCCTCGTCCCGCCCCTGAAGGACAGCGCGCGCAGCAGGAGCGCCAGCAATACATGCAATGGTGGGCGTCCGCTGAAGGGCAGGCGTATTACGAGATGCTCAAAAAGCGTTTCAAGGCCGAGATCAAGACACCTCGGCCTTCAGCCACCGTACAAGCGGCTGCAGAAAATTAAGTAAATTGGCTGTAGGGATCAAAATCCCAAGCTATAATACAAAGCTACGGTGGCTGTAGCTCAGTTGGTAGAGTCCAGGATTGTGATTCCTGTTGTCGTGGGTTCGAGCCCCATCAGCCACCCCAAATCAGAAAAAGCGCCGCAACAATTGTTGCGGCGCTTTTTTGTTTTGGGGCTTCAAAATGAGGACGCTCTAAGGGCAACGACCATCTGACCAATCCGAGAACTGCATTTCTTTGATGTGATTCGGGTTGTGCACGGTGGAGTGCATGGTGCACAGCGCATACTGTGCCTTAAATCTTTTTGGAGCCTTCAATGAGCCTTGTGATCCGCGATGCGTCGCCCAGTGAGAAACGTGGCAACGCCATGTCTGCAGCCCTTGCCAAGGAGCAGCTCGAATACGCGGTCCAGATCGTGCGAGAAGTTTTGCCCCAGAGTGCAAGTGATGGCGCCCTCATTGGAGCAGTGGTGCAGGCAATTGCCATGAACTACGCGGCAGTCCCGCAGCCAAACCGGTAGTGCCTCAGGTGTTCTGGTGCGCGAGTTAGTGCGCCCAGGTAACTGGCTCTTAAAAAGCGTTGGCTGGGTTGCCGTTGCTTTTTGAAGCGTGTTGCGTGGTTGGGTTGGGAAAAGCAGTTGGCTCCGCTGAGCGGGGGGAGCTGGCCCCGGAGGAGTTCACATAGTGGCTTGAAACCCGCATGAATGCTAGGTTTCATGTTTTCGATTTGGAAAAGTACCGTCAAAAGTACCGTCATTTGCGAAAGCGTCCCCTTTCCGTTGCAGTAAGTCCACGCCGGATTCGGTGTCGCTCTTGTCGTCCCTTCGCCCGTGTGCCTACACGCGCACTTATCGCGGGAGCAGGTCAAATCGGATCGGATCGCATAGGCCGACCATTACGCTACTTTTCTCCACTGCAGTTTGTGGGCCTGTTCTGCTGGTGAGAACGCTGTACCTATTGCGACCGTCTTTTTCCTGAAAGAACGAATAAATTTCCGTGGTCGCGCCCGGGTAGTGCGCAAGAATCGAAATTGACCTGTCGGATGACCTGAGCAGCACAAGCTTTGCGCCGTCCTGCGTCATGCTGATAGGTTTGTTGCGAACATCGATGAATAGCATGTCCAGCGTGCCTGTAGGTGTCCGCACGAGCGTCAATACGCCCTCGGAGATTTTTTCATCTGACCACCCCGCATCCGCCTTTTCCACAATGCCGCTGAAATGTCGGTACACCTTGCCTGCAGGACTTCTGCACGTTGCGATGTCCGCTTGTTGCGAATGTGCGCCCGCTGTTGCGAGCAATGCGCTAAGTGCGCAGATGGCTTTGAAGTACACGTTTTTTCCCAATCTGCGTAGGCTCACCAGCGGTGTCTATCGTTGATTGGCGAATTTTCGTTTGATTGTTTTCAAACGGGGGATTTTTTCTGCGAGTGAGGGTCGGCGGGGTGTCATCAAAGCCGCGAGTTCAGACTTTGCACGCTCCCCGTGTCCGTTTCCTCTCGCACGCAAATGAGTTACGAGCTCAAATAGCTTGTGTATTTGAAACGTTCCGTTACGATCTGTGAAAGGAGAGCTTTCATGACCCCTCAAAAATTGTGCTACTAGCCGCTGCTGCAATCTTGGCTTTCGGTGCCCAAGCGCAGACGTATCAACAGATTGGTAATACGACGTACGGGAGCAATGGAACTAGCTACCAACAGATCGGAAACACCACTTACGGCAGCAATGGGACCAGCTACCAGCAGATCGGAAACACCACCTACGGTAGCAACGGAAATAGCTATCAGCAGATAGGAAACACGACGTACGGGAGCAACGGAAGCAGTGCCAGCACGATTGGCAACTCAACGTATATTAACCATGGGAATGGCAAGACCAGCACTTGCAACCGCATTGGGCAGTCGGTGTATTGCAACTAGGTTTTTAAACGGTGCAACTGTTGAGCCCCTTGCATTCTTGCAGGGCTGTTCTCAGTGTCTTAGCTGCGTTTCGTTCAACGTATCACGCTGCGCCCGCAGCGCTTCGCGCAGCTCTTTGATTGCCCTTCGCATGGCATCCCGCTGCCCACCACGGTCAGCATTACGCGCTGCCACCGCTTTTCCTTCTAGGCTTACGGGGCCTGTGGACTGATTCCATGGCTTCCACCGCTGGATGGCCTCGCGCTGGCGTTGTCGTTGCTCCTGCGTCCATGTGCGTGCTGCCATGCCCTGAATCCTCTAATAGTTCGTTCTGCAGTGTTTCTGTTTTTCTCGCGCGCGTGCTGGTGTTTCTTGTTGTCGTTTTGTTGTTGATCTGTTGCGGCCCGTGGGCAATGTTGGCCTGTTTGGCAAAGATCACCGGCGGGTTCTTGATGGCGGCCAGTGTCTCCAGCGTGGCGCGGCACTGGCCCTGGGCCTTGAGTGCCAGCCGCATATAGCGCTCGGTGGCGTCCAGATACTCGCCCATGTTCAGCGCTGCCCGCCGGGCCATCTCGTTAAAGATGGCGTCCAGTGTTGCGGCCTGCGCCGTGAGGGTGGTTTCTGCGTGCTTGAGGTCGCCGCCGTGGGTGGCGTCCACGCGCTTCTTGAGCGTCATCACGCACTCGGTCACGTCCAGCGCACCAAACGTGCCCTTTGCGAACGTGCGTGCAGTCATCGCGTTGGCCGCAACGCTGCCCAGCGCCATTGCCGCGATCTGGGCGGCGTCAGTCTGCGCTGGGTCTTTGTGTAGCTGCAGGGTGTTGGGGTCGGGGTTGCCACTTGGCGCCGCCGGGGCCTGGGCCTTCTTCTTCATCGTGCTTGCTCCTTGAATCCTGTGCAGTGCTGGAGCATTACCACCAGCCCATGCGCCAGCCCGGCGTCCGCAGCGCGGGTGCCGATGGCCGCCTGCTTCCAGTTGCTGCAGCGCCATGAGTTCACGCATTGCAGATGGGCGCACTCCAGGCACAGTCGGCGGTTGTCGTTGTCCCTGTCCCGCGTCACCAGCTTGTCGGCCAGCGCTTCGGCATCGTCCAGGGTCAGCCCCTTGTCGGTGAAGCGCGCCAGCCGCGCTGTGAAGGTGTCAATCTCTGCCGTGTTCATCGCAGCGCCATGGGGCCAGCACCAGCGGTCAGGGTCTGCGTTCGCTTCGTTGGCCGGAGGCTGTTGCGGGGCTGTAAAGTTTTCAGAAGCCCCATCGGGGCACGCTACAAAACCTACGAAACCCGGTTCTGTAGGTTTCGTAGCGTCCGCTTTGGGGTGTGTTGCCAATTTCAGGCGCTGTAGCCACTTCATCACGCACCGCCTTTCACCAGCAGGGGGTGCAGCACGTAGCGTTCGCTGGGTCTGCCGCCTGTGGTGCCGCTGGGCGTTGCCTCGCGTTCCAGCCAGCCATAGTCGGCCAGCAGGTCGGCGGCCTTGCGCACTGCGTCTGGCGTGCCCAGTCCTGCCCAGTGTTTCACCGCGATCTGCCGGGGCGTGAAGGCATTCAGCAAAGCCCCGTCACTGTCGGCCAGCTTGCCCGCCTTGATCTTGTCCAGCAGTTGCTTGGCTGCGCTGGTTTCTGGCATCACCGCTGCGGCGTACAGGCGCTCGGCATGAGTGCGCAGGTAGTCGGCCCACGCTAACGCGCGGATCAGTTCGCGCTCATGGATCAGGTGTCCACTTTCGGGCGTGTCCACCAGGGCAAATATCAGCGCCAGGGCGGGCACCAGCTTGCGGTATTTGGCTAGGTGCGACACCAGCGCCGGGTGCAGTTCTTCGCCGCGTAGCTCTGTTTCAAACGGGATCAGCCACTCCTCAAACAAGGCTTGAGCATCGGGCGTAAAGCGCCATTCCTGTGCATCGCTGTCCGTGGCTGTCTGCAGTTGATTCAAGCGTTCAAACACCGCCCATGCAGCCTGCTTGGCGGGGGTGTCGGGCCACCGATCTACATAGACAAATTCGCGGTGCACATCCGGCCACACGATCAGCCCAAAGCGCTGCAGCAAGCCATCATCACCCGCACCACCTGCCACGGCGTCGCGCACGTAGCTCTGCACCTTGCCGGGCTGGATGCCGCCCAGCATTGCCAGACAGACGCGGGGCACAAACGATTCACCGCGCCCGATGCGGTCCACAGCGTGGCCCTGGTTGCCGTCATAGCCCGTCAGATAGAAGCCCCGCGCACCCTCCTGCCCCTGCTTGTCCATGCTGCACAGCAGGCCGTGGATTTCATCGCGATAGACCAGCGTGCCCCATGGGTTCACGGTCAGCAGCTCGGCCAGTTTCTCCACCGTGGCATCGTTGACCACGTAGCGCCGCATGGTGGGCTCTGGTGTCATGTTGTCCGCTGGCTGCAACAGCGCCCGCGCTTTGGCCGGGTCTTTGGCGGCCTGGGCTGCGGCCTGCTTTTCGTTGGCCTTGGCGGCCAGCTCGGCCACCTTGCAATCGAGTTGCCAGGCTTCGTGCGCGGCCTGCCATTTTTCCCGCTCTGTTTTTTCAATGCGCTGCAGGGGCTTCAATACCTCGCTCAGTGCGGGCGACTTCATCACACCAGGGCGGCCTACGATGGCCCCCCACAGGTTGGGCGTTACTGCCCAATCGTCGCGGGCCTTGGGTTTGACCACCGCACGCGCACCGATCAGGCTGGATAGAGCCACCACAGCCCCCACCGCTGTGAAGTCGGGCGGGCACTGCATACGGTCTGCAATGTCTGCCACCCAGCCGCGCAGGGCCTCGGGCAGCAGCTCTGCATCAAACGGTGCCACGGGCGGCAGGCCACTGGGCAGGGGCACCGGGTCAGGCCAGCCGCTGTCGGTGGATGCCGTCGCTGCACTATCAATGCACGCCTTCACCGCATCCAGCCCCAGCAGTTGGTGCAGGTCGTTAAAGTCCGTCGCCTTCTCTGGGCGGCTGTCGCCAAAGTGAGGTTTTGCGAGGTCGCCGCCCACCTCATGCGCCGCCTCGGTGGCTTTCGTCAGGCCGGGGTTTCCATCGGTGCGCCAGTCATCGTCGGCGGCCACGATGATCCGCAGTGCGGGGTATTTGCCGTGCAGTGCCTGGGCCACGGGCAGCAGGTTGCCTGCGTTGAAAGCCACTGCCACCGCGTGCCGTGTGGCCTCATGGATGCTTGCCCCGGTGGCGAAACCCTCGCACACCACCAGCACGCCTTGGGGCTTGCCCATGGAGTGATAGCAGCCTGCTACCCGCCCGCCGGGCAGAAAGCGCTTTTCACCATCGGGTGCAATGGTTTGCAGGCTGTGCAATGTGCCGTCCACATCGCGCAGGGGGACCACCAGCCGGTGCCCGTCACTTCGTGCGCCGTTGGGCTGTATGCCCTTGCGTGCCAGGTACTCATGCTGCATTGCCGGTGCTGCGGCCTGCCACAGCGCTGCCGCTGTCTGGCGGGCCTGTTGCTGGCGTTGGGCCTGCTCTGCATCGCGCTGTGCCTTCATGGCCTTGATGCGCTGGCGGTGTGCGTCGCGCTCGGCCTGGGTCATCGCCGTGTCGGGCTTGCTGCTCCAGGTCTGCGACCAGCCATTGCGCCAGCAGCCAAACACGCCCGCCGCGACGCCGTCCGGGTGCAGCACATACCAGCCCGAGTCGTCGCCACGCTTGCCGCTGGTGTTGAAGCGGTGCAGGCTTCCATCAGCCTCAATGGTGGGCGGTGGTGGCAGGCCCGCCGCCTCCATGGCGGTGCTGAATCCATCAATGGCGCTCTGCATGGTTGCCCCCCTTGGGTTCCAGCACGTAGAGCCCCACGCGGTGTTTACCGCCGCCTTCGGTTTCTACCGTCTGCCAGTGCGTGCGGATCACATCACCGGCATAGCGCAGTTGCATCACCCGTGCGCGCGGGTCGTAGCAGCCCAGATAGCGTGAAGCCTCAAACGTGCTGAGTGCAAAGCGGGCCAGCGCAGCCCGGATGCGTGTGCATTGCGCCGTGGCGTCGGTGCCCGGATGCGCGGCCAGAATCTCGGCCAGTGCCTGCCGCTTGGTTGCGTCGGTGTGCATGGTGTGCACCTTTACGCATCGGCGGTGTGTTGGTTGATCCATGCGCGCACGTCGCCCACCTTCCATGCCGTCACGCGCTCAGACAGGCGGTGCGGCTTAGGGAACGTGCCTGCTTTTACTTTACGCCATAGCGTGGGCGCGCTGAAGGGCAGGGGGGCTGGGTTGTCTGGGCGCTTGGGGCTCTGCACCAGTTGCGCCTCGCGGATGAATGCGCTGTCTGGGAGCTTGTCGAAAGTTGCGATATGGATTGACATTTACTGCCGCCTTATGAAGAAGTGACGGCTTGAATGTCTTTGGATCAAGTCCTAGCTTGAAGTCCTAATGCAGTGCACAGGCTAGCCTCTGCATTGCACCGGCTAACCAGCGGGTGGGGTATTTCTAAGGGCTTTTCTGGCGGATGCATAAGACATCCCAAGTGCCCCGCACTCCTCTTCGGCGCATCTATCGCGGTTTGTATATTTGCCAGACGCCCAAAGCTCGCGCATTTTTTGGGCCTTTTCTCGGGAGCCGCCTGCCTTGTCGTGAAGGGCATTCGCCGCGCGCTGTGCTTTCATTGCTCTTTCCAACTTACTTGCATCTGCGGCTTGCAGCTCTAGCCCTAGGCATTTCCCTGCTGCAGTTTTGATTTGGGCTACCGATTGCCACGCACCAAGCATCACGAATCCAAGATCATGATCTTCTTGCAGGTCACTCAGGATGCGATCTGCGATGAGGTCGGCCAAAGCTACTTGTAGAAGCAGCTGATTTCGCCGGGTGTTGTCGAGTGGTAGCTCTTCGGGCTGAACGCCAAACGCTACGTCCATCATGAGTGCTCTTGCGGTTTGTATCTCGCTCTGAGTTGCGCTGAGGTATCTATAGAGTTCAGCCGCATCGCTTTTGCTGTCGTGGAGTGATCTTTGGATCAATTCATAGAGGTATTTTTTCGTTGATTCGTCTAATGATTCGTTCATGAATAGCGCTCCCTTGTGCTCCCTAAAAAGGTGCCAGCCCAGCCCGTCAGGGGAAACGGTTTTTCGGGGATCAGCCTAGGGCTGGCGAATCGGTCAGCGTTGAATCAGGCCGCGCTATGCAAGGGGATCACATCGGCCCCTTTGCGCAGCTTGTCCAAATAATCCGCCCACTCTTTCATCATCTTGCGCCGCTGCTCCATGAATTCCGCCCGGTCGTAGGCGGTCCCCAGAGGCCCGGATTTGCCGTGCGCCAGTTGGGCTTCGATCACATCGGCGGATATGCCGTGGATGCGCTCAATCATCAGCGTGCGCGCCATGGCCCGGAACCCGTGGGCGCTCATTTCGTCGGAGGCAAAGCCCATGCGCCGAAGGGCTGCATTGATGGTGTTGTCGCTCATGGCCCGTTCGCCCGTGCGCAGGCTGGGGAACACGTAGCGGCCATGGCCGGTGAAGGGCTGCAGCTCTTTCAGGATGGCGATGGCCTGCGGTGCCAGGGGTACAAAGTGCGGCCTGCCGTTGAGCTTCTGGGCCAGCCGCCGCTTCATGTCTTGCGATGGAATGGTCAGCAGGGCTTTGTCGAAGTCGATCCACGCCCATTCCATCTGCCGGATGTTGCCGGGGCGCTGAAAGAGCAGGGCAGACAGCGCCAGCGCCGCCTTGGTCATGGGCTGGCCGGTGTAGCCGTCTATGGCCCGCAGCAGTTCGCCCGCCTTGGCAGGCTCCAGCACGGCGGCCATGTGCTTGACCACGATGGGCTTTAAGGCGCCGTGCAGGTCGGTCACGGGGCTGCGTTCGCAGCGCCCCGTCTGCACACCGTAGCGGAACACCTGCCCGGCGGTTTGGCGCAGGGTGTGGGCGGTTTCGTTGGCGCCGCGCTTTTCCACCTTGCGCAGTGCGTCCAGCAGCACCGGGGCGGTGATGGCGGGTAGTGTCAGCTTGCCAATGTGCGGGAACAGGTCTTTCTCCATGCGCTCGATCCACCGCGCCGCGTAGCGGGGGCTCCAGCCGCTGGCCTGGGTGGCGTGGAATTCACGGGCCACGGCTTCAAAGGTGTTGGCTGCTGCTACGCGGGTTGCCAGCTTTTCGGCCTTCTTGGCTGCGCTGGGGTCGAGTCCTTCGGCCAGGAGTTCGCGGGCGTCGTCACGGCGCTTGCGGGCTTTGGCTAAAGAGACTTCGGGGTACACGCCTAATGCAAGTGTTTTGCGTTTTTCTGCGTGGGTGTAGTCCATCCGCCAATACCTGCCGCTGGCTTTGACCAACAGGTACATGCCCCCGCCATCGGCGTACTTGTCCCCGCTGGCTTTGCCGCTGTGCTTCACCTGCCGAACGAATGTGTCTGTGAGTGCCATTGCTTCCCCTGCTAACGGTATCTGGGGTGCGGTACTTCAGAGATACCGTCAGAGATACCGTTTTTTTGACGGTATCTCATGGTACGTAGTGAAATGGCTTGAGACAACAAAAAACCCGCAACGCTAGGAAACGTGCGGGTTCTGAGAGGGTGTGAGACTGTTTGAAATGCTACTTTGGCCTGCCCGGAGGGACTCGAACCCCCGACCTATAGCTTAGAAGGCTATTGCTCTATCCAGTTGAGCTACGGGCAGTAAACAGGCTTTCGGCGAAGATGTGCTTACTTGCTTTGCGGAGCGTTCCGCAACCGCGCCGTGGCGCAGAGCGCGAATCATAACCTGCGGCCGGAGCCTTCCCTGCGATGACCATCCTGATATTGGCAGTAGCAGAAGCACGGCGGATGCGGGTATAACAAGGTCACATACCCACCAACGGTTTTCCTTGATCCGTCGCCCGCACCATGCCGCACAGCGTCACGCTCATACATACCATCGCTGCCGCGCTCGGGCTGGCCCTGGCGTTGGGTTTTGTGGCGACTCGGTTGCGGTTGCCAGCGTTGATCGGGTATCTGCTGGCGGGCGTGGTCATCGGGCCTTACACACCTGGCTTTGTGGCGGATGCCGCGATGGCCAGCCAGTTGGCCGAAATCGGTGTGATGTTGCTGATGTTCGGCGTCGGTCTGCACTTCTCCTGGGGTGACCTGCTGGCCGTGCGCAAGATTGCGGTGCCTGGGGCCGTAGTGCAGATGATGGTGGCCACGGCGCTGGGCATGGCTTTGGCCACATGGTGGGGCTGGAGTCTGGGCGGGGCTCTGGTGTTTGGCCTGGCGCTCTCGGTGGCCAGCACGGTGGTGCTTTTGCGTGCCCTGGAAACCCTGGGAATTCTGGACAGCCACACAGGCCGGATTGCCGTGGGCTGGCTGGTGGTGGAAGACCTGGCCATGGTGCTGGTGCTGGTATTGCTGCCGCCGCTGGCTGGTTGGCTGGGCGGCAATGGGGGCGAGGGTGCCACGGCCCAGGGCGTGGACGGCACGGCGCTGTGGAAGACTCTGGGATGGACGTTGCTGCAGGTCGGGGGCTTTGTTGCGCTGATGCTGCTGGTGGGGCGCCGCCTGTTTCCCTGGGTGCTCTGGCAGGTGGCGCGCACGGGGTCGCGGGAACTGTTCACGCTGTGCGTCGTGGCGGCTGCGGTGGGCATTGCGTTTGGGTCTGCTGCGCTGTTTGGGGTGTCGTTTGCGCTGGGGGCTTTTTTCGCAGGCATGGTGATGCGCGAGTCGGAGTTCAGTCACCGGGCTGCGCAAGAGTCCTTGCCGCTGCGCGACGCTTTTGCCGTGCTGTTTTTTGTCTCGGTGGGCATGCTGTTTGATCCCGCCGTGCTGTGGGACCGGCCGTTTCAGGTGCTGGCGGTGGTGGCGATCATCATGCTGGGCAAGACGCTGGCGGCTGCCGCGCTGGTGCTGGCATTTCGCTACCCACTCAATACGGCGCTGACGGTTTCCGCAAGCCTGGCCCAGATTGGGGAGTTCTCTTTCATTCTGGTGGCGCTGGGCTCCTCCCTGGGGCTGCTGCCACCCGAAGGGGCCAGCCTGGTGCTGGCAGGGGCGCTGATTTCGATGGCGCTCAATCCGATGCTCTTTCATGCCATTGCACCGTTGCAGGCTTGGCTGCGGGCTCGCTCGGCACTGGCGCGGCGGCTAGAGCAGCGTGACGATCCCCTGGCCGAACTGCCCATGAGCACTGACGCCCGCTATCTTGCACGGCAGGTGGTTTTGGTGGGGTACGGCAGGGTGGGACGCCGCGTTGCCAACCTGCTGGTGGCCAACGACATCCCGTTTGTGGTGGCCGAGCAAAACCGTGAACTGGTGGAGTCGTTGCGGGAGTCTGGCATCGCGGCAGTTTTTGGGGACGCCGTGGACCCTGCCGTCCTGATACAGGCGCATATCGCCCGGGCCGCCATGCTGGTCATTGCAACGCCAGATACCCTGAATGTGCGGCAGATCATCACCACCGCGCGCACACTGAACCCCCATATCGAAACCGTGGTGCGCAGCCACAGTGGAGATGAGGCGCGGCGGCTTGCACAGGAGTGCGACAGCACGGTGTTTCTGGCCGATGAAGCGCTGGCCCAGGCCATGGCCCACCATGTGCTGGAGCGTACCGAAGCACGCCGTGCGCGACACACCAGCCCTGCATCGCTACACAGTCGGGTCTGAATTACAGTATTTTTGGCTGTTGGCGCTTGATAGATAAGCGCTGATAGCTACTAATTTTATAGTGACTGTCGATGGTGACTGTGATTGCACGCTCAATCGGGTCGGCCCAGCTCCTACGCCTTCCCGCGCGCTTGCCGCAACACCTTGCGTGGTTCGTCGGTCAGGGGCGTGCGCAAGTCTTTGGCTACCTCCAGCCCGCGTTGCACGGCGGGGCGCCGCATCAGCACGTCGAGCCATCGGTTGGGCCGCCTGCGTGAAGTTTCAGAAAGCCTCCCGCTAGTCCTAATTGGTATCTTCAAATACCAGGGCTGGGGGCGCCATGACACGTGCGGTATTCGCCAGCTCATCGATCAGGTGGTTGGCGAAGTAGCTGTTCTGCGTGTCGGGTTCGAGCGCGGCCACGGCCAGGTTGGCGCGGGGCTGGTTCAGGGGCACGTAGAAGCTGCCGGCTGGCACGTCGATGGCGCTGCGTACGGGCGACACCTGCACGCGCACGATGCCCGTACCGCCTGCGATGGTGCCGATCACGTCCTGCCGGTCACCGGAATCCCGGCCCGTTTCGCGGTAGATGTCGGCCAGCGCAGACCCTGGCTCGGCCACGCGCATCACCTGCAGGCCCAGCAGCCTCAGACGCTCGACGGCGGCGGTAGAGCTGGCCGACAGCCAGTAGCCACACGGCCGGGCACGGGTTTTTGTCGGGCGCAAGGTGAGGGATGAGTTCCAGTCCACGCGGATCAGGCGGTCTGCGCCTGTCTCTGGGTCGAGGAAATCCAGTTCGCGCTGGGTGGGCGTGGCGGCGGCCTCGACCACCACCTGGTCGCGGCAAGCCTGGGCGCTCACGTCGCGCGCCACAAACGAACGAACCTGCTCCAGGTTGGCCGCCCGCTCGGCGGTGCTGCGCAAGGCGCTGGTGATGGCCGTGACCTGCGAGTGCACGCGTCGCTGGATGTGCATGCGCCCGATGCCCACGCCACGTGTCTCGATCAACAGGCTCACGGTGTTTTTCAGGCCATTCACGTTGCGGCCGGTGTCGGGCTGCGTGCCGCCCATGGAGACGCGCTTGTCGTCTGGAAGGGTGGAGGTGGTGTAGTACCAATCGCTTGTCAGTCCCTGGGTCTTGAGTGCCGCGACCATGGGCTGGTGGTACCACTCCTGCGAAGCCTTGGTCAAAAACTCGGGGTAGTTGGCCGTGGTGGTGTACTGCAGCAGTGCGTCGTAGCGCTGGATGGCGTTGAATTTTTGCAGGTAGCGGCCCACCACCGTGTACTCATGGGCATCCACCACCAGGATAGGGCGGTAGTCGTTCACCACCTTGGCCAGCGCACGGGCCTCGGGGGTGTTCAGCAGCAGGTGGTCGCGGTTCATGTCCACGCCATTCGCTGTGACCCGGGTGCCCACGGCCGCACCATCGGGGTTGGCACGGGGCACCACCACCACGTTGATCCTGTCCAACAAAGGTTCAAGCAGGCCCTGCGTCAGTTCGCGGCTGATCACCAGCAGCGCCTCGCTGCCTGCGGGCTCGTCTCCGTGCTGCTGGCCGATCATGACCACCGTGGGCCGACCGCTTGTGTCCAGGTTGGCGGGCTCGGTGCCCGTGGCGCGGGTGACCAGCAGGCCCAGAATGGGTTCTCCGCGTTGCGACGTGCCTAAGTTGAGCAGCTTCGTGCGCGTGGAGCTGCGGGGCGCAGGGTCGGCCAGCGCATGCAGCCATTGGCCGAGTTCGGCATTGGTGGTGAAGGCCCTGCGGTCCGGCCCCAGGCCGGGCGTGCTGTATGCCATGGGTGGATCGGGGAACCGAGCCGCCACCGCCGCGCCATAGGGGGGCGCCATGGGGCCTTCGTTTTGCACCACCAGCGGGGCGGGCGGCGGCAAGGGGCTGGCTACCGCACCCTGGCGCTGCGCCTGAGCCTGGGGTGCCTGGCCCAAGGGCGCGGGCACTACCGTACCTGGTTGTACGCGGGGCAACGGGGCCGGCGCGCTCGTTCGTGTTGCGGGCGTGGATGGCCATGGGGGCAGCGGAGTGCTGGAGCACGCCGTCAGCAACGCGGCTGCCAGCAGTGCAGATGCCTTCCACGGCATCCGCAGCCGGTGGGCGTGTGGGGGCTGGGCCGAAGAGGCTTCTGGTGAGGCGCTGTGGCGGGTGGAGTGCATGTTCATGGTGATCTTTGCCATTGGGCCCTGGTGGGACGGCTTTGTTACGTGGATGTTACCTGCCCGTCAATGCCATGCCGTGTCAGCGTACATCCCGTTGCAAACCCATGATGAAGGAGCCAAAACCCTCTACAGCGTCACAATTTTGGGGCAGGAGGGAGTGGGCTGGTGGGCTGGGTCGCAGCCGCCGTGGCGGGGGTGGGCGGCGTGGGCAAGGGATTCGTCTGCGGCGCCATCTTCAAGCGCAGCAGTGCGCGCACGAAGCCGTGGTCCGAGCGGGAGCGATCACGCCCTTCGTGGAGGTGGTCGTTGAAATAGTCCACGCGCCTCACATCGCCCACGCTGTTCCTGCCGTTGTGCACGAACTCCTCGCTCACCAGTATCTGGTCGAGCACGCTGGGCGAGCCCTGGTGGATGTGTGAGTACGCCACGTCCTTCTTCAGTGCCGCATCGCCCTGCAGATCGTAGGCATTGAACAGCGCCACATCGCGTGCCGAGCGGTCATAGGCAATCTCATTGGTGGCGCAGATGAGCTGAGTGGTGACGCTGTCGGGCGTGTCATTGAAGTCGCCCATGACCACGAGCGGCACGCTGGTGCGGTGCAGCAGGTCAATGACCAGGCAGCGCAGTGCCATGGCCTCGGCGCCCCGCATGATCAGGGAGCGCAGCGATGCCAGTGCCATGACCTTGCGGTCGTCCCGGTCTTCGGCCGGGTTGCCCTGCGCATCCTGCAGAAACTTGGGTCGCTTGGATTTGAGGTGGGTCGTCAGCACATTCAGGCACTGTCCATGCTTCATGCGCAAGGTGGCAACCAGTGGCGGCCGTTCGAAGCGCGTATGCAGGCCCAGGCCTGGAACGTCCACCTGGAAGCCCGGTGGAAACTCCGCAAACGATTGCAAGGCATCCACTTTGAGCCGTGTGGCGATGCCCACGCGGGGGGTACCCTGTGCACCGCCATGCGTGGCATCGTTCTCCGCCCCGGGAACCTCCACGAAGTCATAGCGCAGGCCGCTGCGGCTGAGGGCGCCCTTGAAGGCGGCGTCGTCCCACACCTCCTGTACGGCCAGCACATCGGCATTGAGCATGCGAAACCGGTCGCCCAGCCAAGTGAGCTTGCGATCAAACTCTGTCTGGCTGTAGAGGTCCTGATTCTCGTAGAACAGGCGGCCGGGATTGGCCAGGTTGAGCACATTGCAGGTGGCCACCATCAGAGTGGCCAGGGGCTGGGGTAGGTCGTTGGGGCGCATGGGCCACAGCATCGCACAAGGAGCTGCTGCAGCCCGGGGCCAGGCTGCAAATCAGAAGGCCTGCAGTGCGCTGCCTGATAGCACGTGCAGCCCGGCCGGGCGTGTCTGTACAGCATGGACCAGGGCTCGGGCCACATCGACACCCGGGCGGGCACGGTAGTTGGCAGGGATCAGTGGGTCCAGCAGCTTGAAGGCCTTGATGGACAAGGACTCTGCGGGGCGCGCGGCCTGGCCCAGGGCTTGGCGTTCGCCCAGTAGGAGGGAGGGGCGTGCGATCACCAGCGTGGTGAAGCCCAGGCTTTGGAGCGCCTGCTCGACCTCGCCCTTGACGCGGTTGTAGAAGATGCGGGAGCGGGCGTCGGCGCCCATGGCGGTCACCACGCCGCAGCGGGAGGCACCAGCCGCCAGAGCCGTGCGCGCGGTGGCGATCACCGCATCCTGGTCCACGGCGCGAAAGGTCTGCTGGCTGCCGGCCGCTGCAATGGTGGTGCCGAGCGTGATGTACACGTCGTCCACATGCGGCAGGCCACGCAGGGCGGGCTTGGCCGCCAGTGCTGCAAAGTCCACGGCGTGCAGGTGCAGCCGTGGGTGTTGGATATCCGGCGTGCGCCGACCCAGGGCATGCAGTGCATGCACCTCAGGCGGCAGCGCCTCGTTGCAGGGCGCTGCGCTTACGTTGATTGTGCTTTCGGATGCTGACGGATCAGCGGCCAAAAGAGCCGCGAGAACCGCCCGGCCCACGAGACCCGTTGCCCCTGCCACCAGAACCACCCGTGCCGCCTCCGCCATAGCCGCCACCTCCACCGTTGCCACCACGATAACCACCGCCACGGCGACCGCCGCCGCCCATGCTGTCCACGCTCGTGCGCATCGGGTCGGGTTGGCCGCCAGCGCCACCGGCGGCATGGCCGGAGTTGCGGTGGCCCGGGTTTGCATGGCCCATGTGCGTGCCCAGGTGGGCATTGGCGCGTGGGGGTTGCGAATCATCGTAGCGGTTGCCGCCTTCATAGCCGCCACCGCCACCGTTGCCACCGCCGCCGGAACGGCCGCGTGCAGGAGCCTGGCCGCCAGCGCGTGCGCCGCCGCCCTGGCCGCCGCCACCCGCACGGCCGCCACGCGGACCATTGGCACCACCACCGCCGCCGGCTGCGGCACCGCCGCCAGCGCGGCCGCCACGGCCACCACCACCATTGCCACCGCCGGCAGGGCGGGGGCCGCGATCACCGCCACCACCTCCGCCAGCACCCTGGCCGGCCTTGTTGGTGCGGATGCGTTCCATCATTTCGCTGCGGGCGGCCTTGGCGGCAGCCTGCATCACGTCGCGGCTCGGGGGCTTGCCTGCGCCGCCCCAGATGGTCTGGCGGCCCATGGCGATGGGCTCGGCCTTCTCACCGGCGTCGGGGCCGAAGCCTTCGATGATCTGGACGGGGATCTGCTGCTTGGTGAAGCGCTCGATGTCCATCATGAAGCCTTCTTCGTCCATGCAGACCAGGCTCACGGCTTCACCGCTGTTGCCGGCACGGCCGGTGCGGCCGATGCGGTGGACGTAGTCTTCCGAGACGTTCGGGATTTCGTAGTTGACGACGTGTGGCAGCTCGTCGATGTCGATGCCGCGTGCCGCGATGTCGGTGGCCACCAGGGCGCGGATGTCACCGCTCTTGAAGCCGGCCAGGGCTTGCGTGCGGGCGCTCTGGCTCTTGTTGCCGTGCAGCGCCATGGCGTTCACGCCGTTCTTGGTCAGGAACTCGGCCACGTTGTTGGCGCCGAACTTGGTGCGGGTGAACACCAGCACTTGGCTCCAGTTGTGCTGCTGGATGATGTGCAGCAGCACCTGCTTTTTCTTGCCGCGGCCCACGGGGTGGATCACCTGGGTGATGCGCTGCACCGTGGTGTTGCTGGGCGTGACCTGGATGCTCTGGGGGTTCTTGAGCAGCGTGTTGGCAAGGTCGCGGATCTCGTCGCTGAAGGTGGCCGAGAACAGCAGGCTCTGCTTTTCGCGGGGCACCAGGGCCAGCACCTTCTTCACGTCGTGGATGAAGCCCATGTCCAGCATGCGGTCGGCTTCGTCGAGCACCAGCACCTGCACGGTCGACAGGTCCAGGAAGCCCTGTTGCTGCAGGTCCAGCAGGCGGCCGGGGGTGGCCACCAGGATGTCCACGCCTCGCTTGATGCGGTCGATCTGCGGGTTCATGCCCACGCCGCCGAAGACGACGGTAGAGTTGATGTCGAGGTACTTGCCGTATTCGCGCACGGACTCTTCCACCTGGGCGGCGAGCTCGCGGGTGGGCGTCAGCACCAGGGCACGGATGCCCTTTCCGCCGAACTTGTTCTTGGGCGCAGCGCTTTGCGAAAGGCGGTGCAGCAGGGGCAGGGTGAACGCGGCGGTCTTGCCGGTGCCAGTCTGCGCGCCGGCCAGCAGGTCGTGGCCTGCGAGCACGGCGGGGATGGCCTGGGCCTGAATGGGCGTGGGGGTTTCGTAGCCCGTTTCGTGCACGGCCTTCAGGATGGCAGGAGCCAGGTTCAGTTCGTCAAATGTCATGTCGTTGAATGCGCCCATCCGGGGCGCTGGGTATCGGCCTGTCGTACAACCGGGGGGTTGCCGAGCCAGTCTCAAGCCGACGAGGTTCAAGGGTGGGAGCCTGGAAGCTGATGCTTCCTTCGTCCCCAGCAGTGTGCTGATGTGGCAGGCAACTGGAGCCCGCTACGGTGGGTATTGTCGCATGGCCCGATAATCTCGGTTTGCACGCAGAATTTCTGCTCACTTTTGCAGGTTTGACACTCAATGGCCCAATACGTTTTTTCCATGAATCGCGTCGGCAAGATCGTGCCCCCTAAGCGGCAGATTTTGAAAGACATTTCCCTGAGCTTTTTCCCAGGTGCCAAGATTGGCGTGTTGGGTACCAACGGTTCGGGCAAGTCCACCCTCCTGAAGATCATGGCGGGCCTTGACAAGGAAATCGAAGGCGAAGCCATCCCCATGGCGGGCCTGAACATCGGTTACCTGCCCCAGGAACCCCAGCTCGACCCCACGCAAACTGTGCGCGAGAGCGTGGAAGCGGGCATGGGCAAGCTATTTGCCGCCAAGGCCCGTCTGGAAGAGGTCTATACCGCCTACGGCGCCGAAGATGCCGACTTCGACGCGCTGGCCGCCGAACAGGCCGAGCTGGAAGCCATCATTGCCACCGCCGGTACCGACTCGGAACACCAGCTTGAAATTGCTGCCGACGCGCTGCGCCTGCCTCCGTGGGACGCCAACATTGGCGTGCTCTCTGGTGGTGAAAAGCGCCGCGTGGCCCTGTGCCGACTGCTGCTGTCCAAGCCTGACATGCTGCTGCTCGACGAGCCAACCAACCACTTGGATGCCGAATCGGTAGACTGGCTGGAACAGTTCCTGCAGCGCTACTCGGGCACCGTGGTGGCCATCACCCACGATCGTTACTTTCTCGACAACGCCGCAGAGTGGATTCTGGAACTGGACCGGGGCTCCGGCATCCCATACAAGGGCAATTACTCCGACTGGTTGACCCAGAAGGGCGCCCGTCTGGAAGCCGAACAAAAGGGTGAAGAAGCCCGCGCCAAGGCCCTGAAGAAGGAGCTGGAGTGGTCGCGCCAGAACCCCAAGGCCCGCCAGGCCAAGAGCAAGGCCCGTCTGGCCCGCTTTGAGGAATTGAGCGACTACGAATACCAGAAGCGCAACGAAACCAACGAAATCTTCATCCCTGTGGCGGACCGCTTGGGCAGCCAGGTGATCGAGTTCAAGAACGTCACCAAATCTTTTGGCGACCGTGTGTTGATCGACAACTTGAGCTTCAACATCCCTGCAGGCGCCATCGTTGGCATCATCGGGCCCAACGGCGCCGGTAAGTCCACGCTGTTCAAGCTGATCGCCGGCAAGGAAAAGCCGGATTCGGGTGAGGTCGTCATTGGCTCCACCGTCAAGATGGCCTTCGTGGACCAGCACCGTGATGACCTGTCCAACGACAAGACAGTGTGGGAAGACGTGTCCGGCGGACTCGATATCCTCAACGTCGGCAAGTTCCAGATGGCGAGCCGCGCCTATTGCGGACGGTTCAACTTCAATGGCGGCGATCAGCAAAAGAAGGTCGGCATGCTCTCCGGGGGGGAGCGCGGTCGCCTGCACTTGGCCAAGACCCTGATTGCCGGCGGTAACGTGCTGATGCTGGATGAACCCTCCAACGATCTGGACGTGGAAACTCTGCGGGCTCTGGAAGATGCGTTGTTGGAATTTGCCGGCACCATGTTGGTAATCAGCCACGATCGCTGGTTCCTGGACCGGATCGCCACACACATCCTGGCCGCCGAAGGTGACAGCCAGTGGACGTTCTTTGACGGCAATTACCAGGAGTACGAGGCTGACAAGAAGAAGCGACTGGGTGAAGAGGGTGCAAAACCCAAGCGAATGAGGTTCAAAGCCCTCAAATAAGGCGTCAGGTCAAGTAGCATTGCATCTGGAAACCTGTCGTCCGATCGATTCCTCCCCACCATGTCCCAGTCCGCTTCTCGTTCGAGAACTGTTTTTCGCGCCTGTGTCGTCAACGCCGTGCGTGGGGGCGAGGCGTTGATGCAGGAGCTGGTCAAGGTTACTCAAGGGGCCTTGACCGGCGAGGAGTCTGTCGTCCGCAATATCCAGCAGCGCAATCTGGTCAGCGACAGCCTGAGGTTTCTGAACCAGCACGAAGCGGCGTTGGTCAAGGGCTATCCCATGGCGCTGCTGGAGATCTTTGCCGAAGGTCCGTCTACGGCCAAAGGCCGCAGTTCGGCCGAAGACACTGGCATGGACTTTGGCGAGCTCTCGCTCATGGATGAGAACGAGATGCAGGCGCAGGTGGAGCTCTCCAAGGCGCAGCAGTCGGCGCTGCATGCCACCGATGCAGTGCTCGCAGAACTCAATACCCTGGTGAGTTCCGCGCAGGGGCTGCGCAGTGTGCAGCCCGAGCGCAATCCACTGCGTCCCGAAAGCTATATCCGCGCCCTTCAGCAGGTTGTCGGCGATACCGGTGTGTCGCCGGAAGTGCGCCAGCTGTGGATGCAGCACATGCGTGACCTTTTGGGCAAGCTGCTGGTGGATGAATACAAGAAGACGGCGGCGAGCCTGCGCGAACACGGGGTGCAACCCGTGGGTTACGCCGTGCTGGGAACTCCCGCTGGCAATTCCGGCCGAGGCGGCGGCTATGGCGGCGCCGGCCCGAATACCGGGATGGGCACCGGCTATGGTGGCGGCTACTCAGGCTATGGCAACTCCATGGCTACGCCAATGGGTGACTATGGCACCACCGGGTACGGTCGGGGCGTCGGCCCGTCGACAGGCTGGAGCGGCGACTCCATGCAATCGCAGATGGGGCCTGGGGCGGCTGCAGAAGAGGCACTGCTGACAGTGGGAATTCTGCGCCAGATGTTGGCAGGCGGCGATCCCTTTGACCCGCGTGCATATGGTGCCATGCCATCACAGCCGGTAGCGCTGCAGCCCGTCTGGGTGGCTCCCGCTGGCGTGGGCGGCGGCGCGCAAGTGGCGGCCCATGGTGGCTATCTTCCTGCGGGGGCTGCTGCAGAAGCCATCGAGGACATGGCCCAGCTCGAACGCCTGGTGGGCAGGCTGGCCAGTGGCAGCCAGGCGGCTTCGCTGTCGGCACCTTTGACGGGGTGGCGGGGACCGGGCGTGGCCCCCGTGGTTTACGCCGCAATGCCGATGGATGCGGCCACCCAGTCACCGGCGATGGCCATGGAAGTGGTCGGCCGCATGATGCAGAACATTGCCCAGGATGCCCGCCTGTTGCCGCCCGTGCAGCAGGCCGTGAAAAGCCTTGAGCCCGCGCTCAAGCAACTGGTGTCACACGACGGGCGGTTTTTCACCGATGGATCTCATCCTGCACGCCGTTTGCTCGACGAACTGACGCAGCGCAGCCTGGCCTTCACTGCCGAGTCCACACCAGGGTTCAGCCGCTTCATGCGACTGGTCCAAGGGGCGGTGGATCACCTGACCGCCAACGAAATCAAGGATGCAGGGCCTTTCGATACCGTACTCAAGGCCCTGCAGTCTGCCTGGGAGACCCAGGAACAGAAGATCAAAGCCCATCAGGAGGCGCAGCAAAAAGCCCTGTTGCAGGCGGAGCAGCGGGAAATGCTGGCCGAAAAAACGGCGGCAGACATCCGCAGGTTGCCAGACCTGGAGAACGTCCCTGCCGACGTGCTCGATTTTGCTGCCGGCCCCTGGGCCGACGTGATCGCTTTGGCGCAGGTGTTGAAGGGGGGCGATGGCCAGGACGAAGATCCCGGGGGTTACCTGGCGCTGGTGCCGGTGCTGCTGTGGAGCTCACAACCCGACCTGACCCGCCAGGAGCCAGATCGCCTGAACGAGGCCATCCCCGGCCTGCTGGCCAAGCTGCGCAAGGGGCTCAAGACCATCAACTACCCCGCAGTTCAAACCAGCGCGTTTCTGCAGCGGCTGGTGGGATTGCACCAGTCGGCCTTTGAAAAGCCTGCCCCCGCGCCAGTGCCGGTGCCACAGCCAGAGCCCGAGGTGGTGGTCGAAGCCGCACCTGCAGAAGCACCATCTTCTGCCGCTGCCCCTGAAGACAGCGCCCAGGTGCCGGTGGATGCACCTGATCCCTATGCTGATTTTGTGATTGGCGCGTGGGTCGAGCTGGTCACCAATGGCAGGGTCGTGCGCACGCAACTCACCTGGGCAAGCCCGCACGGCACGTTGTTCCTTTTCACCGCACCCGATGCAAGCACGCAGTCCATGACCCGGCGCATGCGAGATAAGCTGGCTGCGGATGGCTCCTTGCGGGTGGTTCCGGCTGTGCCCACGACAGCCCGTGTTCTGGACGCTGTTGCAGCAGGATCATCCCGGAAGGGGGCCAGCGGCGCTCCTTCCTCCAAAGTGGCCTCGCTGGGCTCCAAGTCTTCCAAGACCCGCTAGTGCGGGCGCCCTCCAGGCGTTCCGAAATCACGTTGACGGTTCGCCCCACCTGCTGTCCCGTAGAAAAGAGGCGCTCAATCCACCGATGCACCTTGGTGCGCCCAGGTGCACTCAGCTGCGGAGCAACTTTTTGCGGACCAGGTGGATGTGATTGCGCAGCGCGTACAGCTCGTCGGCGTAGGACAACGGTACGCTCACCTTTTCGGCCTGTGCCTCCAGTGCATTGAGGGCCTTGAGCAGTTCTGCGGAATCTGCCTTGCCAGCCTCCATGTCGTTTTCAATCTCACGAAGCCGGCCATACCAGCGGAAAACGCGTGATCGCACCCTGAACTGGTACAGCGGTGGCACGACGCGCGACAGTGGCAGCATGATCGCCAGCAGGATGCCCAGCACCAGCCACATGCGCTCGATCAGGTTTGCCATCCAGAACGGCAGGTAGCGCTGCAGCATCGGCACCGGCTCGTTCATGGCCCGGTCGCCTTCCTTGGCCATTGGCAGCTCGCTGTTGCGTGAGTTGGGGAACTCCCGGGCCCGGTTGAACCAACCCGATCCGCCATGCAGCTTCTGCGCGTTTTGCGCAAACAGCGTAAGCAGGGCCGGATGTGTGGCATCGCGTGCCAGCAGCGAGGTGGTGGATGCCACCAGCCGCACATCCCGTGCAGGCACGTTGGTGGCCAGATCCACCACGCCGCGAGGCAGCGTGACGGGCGTCAGGAACGGAAAGCGCCGTGCATAGGCCTCGTGCTGGGCAAAGTCCAGCAACTGCACGCCGGGTGTCTGCAGCAGCATCTGCACCATCAGCGACTCCGGGGCCGATGCAAACACCAGCGCATCGAGCTTGCCTGCCAGAAAATCCACGGTGGCGGGCGTTTGCTCCAGCCGGAACATCTGCACGGAGCCTGGCGACACCTTGTTGGCGTCGAGCAGGCGCTCCATCAATTTGGGCACGCCACTGCCGTCCGAGCCTACATTGACCCGCCAGCCACGCAGCTGCCGCAGGCTGTCGATGCGCGGTGTGTTGTACGCACGTTCGGCGGAATCTGTGCGGTAAAACAGCCACACGGGTTCTACAAAGAGGCTGCCCAGGGATACCAGCTGGTCGGCGTCATCGGGCTGCAATTCGGCTGTGCCTCCCTGCACAAACGCCACATCGGCCTTGCCTTCCCGCAGTAACTGGAGATTGTGCGAAGAGCCATCGCTGGGCAGTAGCCGCACTTCGATGCCGTCCACGGCCAGCGCTTTCTGGTACCGCTTGCCAAATTCCTCGTAGGCGCTTTGCGCCGGGCCCGTGGCCAGTGTCACGGTTTTTGGCGGATTGGGGTTGAGCCACCAGTAAGCCAGCACCAGCAAACCCACTGCCAGAAATGCGAGAGGACCGGCTGACACGATCAGATCGCGCAGAGAAAGCAGTGTGTTGCGGAAAGCCTGGGACATGGGACGGGTATTGAACATGGGATGGAGCAAACCCGGGCCTCGGCGACCGCGCCGAGACCAGTGTGTTTGCTCATGCTGTGGTGGTGTGCGTTTCTGGCCAATGCGGCCAGGAACGAAAAAATGGCTCCCGGCCTATGGCTTGCTGCTGCGCCGCTGGCGCTCGTAGGCCACGCATTCCTGTAGGGAGAGCTGATCGTTCTGGTCCGCATCTGCCGCCTCAAAATAGGCCATGCGGGTCCCCACCACCTCCTTGAACGACAGCTTGCCATCGCCGTCCTTGTCAATGGCGGCAAGCCGCCTCAGGCGACCTTTGCCCATGCGTGGCACCTGGGCCAGGTCGGCGAGCTGGACATAGCCAGTCGCATCGGGCGAGAGGCTGTGCCAGCTTTGCACGATGTCCTGATGAAACTCTTCCAACGACACACTTCCATCGTGGTTCAGGTCGGCAGACGAGCAGATCGCCTGGAGCCGGTCGGTGCGCGAGGGGCGTGCCGGTTTCTGGCTGGCTGCAGTCGCGGCTTTGGGTGGAGATGTGGGCGAGGACACTGGAGCGTCTGCCGCCTGGGCGGCTGTGGTGAGCCCCAGGGTGAAGGCGCCTGCCACGGCAGCGCCGCAAAGCAGGTGCATGGCGCGCAGAGCATGCTGGGTCATTGTCTTGATCATCATTGGACCCCCTTACCACCACCAGCGCTGGCTGGGGCTGCGGTTGCAGGGCCAGACCATGGTGTGTGCGCCCGGGCGAACTTGGCCGGCCTCCACATCCAGGCATTTGCCGGTGAGCTGGCTCACGATCTGCCCGCCCCGGGTGCTCCAGCTCTGGCTGCGCGAGCCCGAGCAGGACCACAGCACCACCCGCGCGCCATCGCGCGGGTCGCCCCGGTCTACGTCCACGCACAGGTCGCGCACCCGGATCTCACCGCCGCGCCCCACGGCAAACCGTTGAGACGCCGTGCCGTTGCATTCATACACTTGCAGCGTCGTGCCGGGCTGGAACTTGCCGCCGCGTACATCCAGGCACAGGCCGCCTCCCGCACGGATCTCGCGGCCCCAGTCGCCACCCTGATGGGGGTAATCCGGGTACTCGGGGCGCCGGTCGTTGTCGTGCCGGTTGTGGTTGGCCAGCAGGGCAATCCCCGCGATGGCTGCCACTGCTGCCACAGCCGCTCCAGCGTTGGAGCCACTGTTGTTGCCGGGGGCGTAGCTGCGCGTGACCTTGAAGCGCCCGCCGCAGCCGCCGTTGGTCCACAGCTCGCGGTTGGTCAGGTCATAGCCCCAGGTGCGGTTGAAACGACAGACGCCCTGCGTCTGCTCCACCAGATCGACCTGGGTCACATCGTCCGCCAGGCGGTAGGAGGTATAGCCGCCGCTGGACTGCAAATCCACCACCTGGTCCTGCGCCTGCACTGCCTGGACGCTCATGAGCAATGGCAGGCACAGCAGCCACGCGGGTTTCCGAAAGGCCGGGTCTTTCATGGTTTTCTCTCCTCGTTGCGATAAGGGGCGGGGGGCTGGCAGGGCTCGCCGCAGGGCGCCACCCTCTGTCTGCATCATAGGATGGCCTGCAGCCATCGCGTTCGGTTGTAGTTCGCGCCATCGGTTGAAATCCCGTTGGCCCCACGGCGCCGGTTCGTGCATGATGGCACCGCGCCAGGGCAAGACTGTGTCTGCCTGTGTCATTCCCAACCACTGCCGTGCCCGATGAAACGCTTCTATGTCGTTGCCTCCATCCCACTGCTGCTGGCGGCGCTGATTCCGATTGCGGCCTCGCTGTGGGTAGCCCATCGCAAAGCCAAGGACGATCAGATCACCTACCTGACGTCGTTGGCGGACGAAGTGCTGCGGCGCGGCGTGGCCTCGCGCCAGCAGCTGGTGGCCGCGCTCAACGCGCTGGACCGGGACCCGCACCCACCCTGCAGCCAGGCCAGCCTCACGCGCATGCAGCAGCTCGTGGGCACCTCGTTCTACCTGCAAGGCATGGGGTCGGTGATGGACGGCACCCTGGTCTGCAGCACGCTCACCCAGGGCAGTGACCTGGTGCCGCTCACCGGGAACCACATGGTCACCGCCACCGGGATTGCCAGCTGGATTGGCGCCCGCCCGCCTTTTGCGCCTGATCAGCCCTTCAACATCTACGCCCGCAACGGCCACGCGGTGATCATCCACCCCGGCATCGTGATCGACATGCCGGTGCTTCACGCCGATGTCTCGCTGGGGTTGCTGATCAGCGCGCCGCAGGCGCTGATACGGTCCAAGGGCCCGCTGGATGCGCAGTGGCTGGCTTTGTACACCCCCCATGCCAGCAGCCAGGTCGAAAGCGACACCCACCACATCGTTTTCCGGGCATCGAAAGACAACAACATTGCAGCCATTGCCGCAGCCCCCAAGGCCCAGGCCTACGGCGGGCTCTGGGCCCAGGCGCTGATCCTTGCGCCGCTGGGCCTGGTCGCCAGTGCCCTGTTTGCACTGGGCGTGGCGGTGCTGACCCGGTGGCAGCTGTCGCCGCGTGTGCGGCTGCGGGCAGCCCTGCGTCGGCGCGAGTTTTTCATCCTCTACCAGCCCATCGTCGATCTGCAAACGGACCAATGGGTGGGGGCAGAGGCGCTGCTGCGCTGGCGCCGCCGCAATGGCACCCTGGTACCGCCCGACGAGTTCATTGCCGAAGCCGAGAAGGCCGGGGTCATCGCTCCCATCACGCGCTACGTGATCGACATGGTGCTGGCCGACCTGCCTGAGCTGCTCAAGGCCCGCCCGGGTTTTCATGTGAGCCTGAACCTCTCTCCCCAGGACCTGGTGGCCGACGGGCCCGTGCAATACCTGCAGCGGCGTTTCAGCGCCATGGAGTTTCCGGCAGGCGCGCTGATGCTGGAAGTCACCGAGCGGGGGCTGGTGGACATCGAAGCAGCGCGTCCCGCGCTGCTGGCGGCGCGGCAGATCGGGGCGTCGATTGCGCTGGATGACTTCGGCACGGGCTACTCCAGCCTGTCCATGCTGGAGTCCATCGACATCGACACCCTCAAGATCGACCGCATCTTCATCGCCAGCATCGGCGCGCAGGCTGCCATCAGCCCGGTTACCACCCACATCATCGAAATGGCCCACACGCTCAAACTGGCGCTGATTGCCGAGGGTGTGGAGACGCAGGACCAGGTGGACTTCCTGATCGCGCGCGGCGTGCGCCAGGCCCAGGGCTGGAAGTTCGCCCGCGCAATGCCCTTGGAGGAACTGCTGGTGGGGCTGCGCGCGGCACCGCCCTCCCACACGCAGTAACGCCACCCAACCCCCCTCCCAACCTGCGCCAGGTTTTCAGCAGCGCCTGTTCACTTGAGCATTAGTGCCGACCCGCTGCCGTGAATCCGAAAGACCGCCACGGCATTCACGAGGTCGTCGGCCTGCCCGCGCAGGCTCGATGCGGCGGCCGCCATTTCCTCCACCAGTGCGGCATTCTGCTGGGTCGCCTGGTCCATCAGCGTGACCGCTTCACCCACCTGCGTGACCCCCGCGCTCTGTTCAGAGCTGGCAGCGCTGATCTCGCCCATGATGTGCGTCACATTGCGGATGCTGGCCACCACCTCGGTCATGGTTTGGCCTGCCTTGTCCACCAGGGCAGTGCCGTGCTCCACGCGCCCCACGCTTTCGGTGATCAGTTGCTTGATCTCTTTGGCGGCAGCGGCGCTGCGCTGGGCCAGGTTGCGCACCTCGCTGGCCACCACGGCAAAGCCCCGGCCCTGCTCGCCTGCGCGGGCGGCTTCCACGGCGGCATTCAGCGCAAGGATGTTCGTCTGGAAGGCGATGCCGTCGATCACGCTGATGATGTCGTTGATCTTGCGGCTGGAGTCGTTGATGTCCTTCATGGTGGCAACCACCATGGCCACCACTTCGCCCCCCTGCTGCGCGACGGTCGAGGCCGAATGCGCGAGCCGGTTGGCACTCACCGCGTTGTCCGCGTTCTGCCTCACGGTCGAACCCAGCTGCTCCATCGACGCTGCGGTTTGCTGCAGCGCACTGGCCTGCTGTTCGGTGCGCATCGACAGGTTGTGGTTGCCCTGCGCGATCTCGGCGCTGGCGGTAGAGACACTCTCCGACCCCTGGCGCACCCCCGCCACCAGATTCGACAGACTTTGGCGCATGGCCTCCATCGAGGCAACCACAGTGGCGATTTCGTCCTTGCCCTGCGCTACAAGTGGCGTTGCTAGGTTGCCCCGTGCAAACTCCTGCGTGGCCCGGCTGGCCTCGTTCAGGGGCCTGACGATGGAGCGCATGGTGGCGATGCCCAGTACGCAGGCAAACACCACCATCGCCACACTCAGCACAATTAGCTGCAGGCGCAGCGATTCAAACTGGCGCACCGACTGCTCGCTGGCCCGTTTGCTGATGGCGTCACTCTCGGCCAGAAATGTGCCGATGTTGCCCACCAGCTTGGTCAGCAGGGGGCGGCATTCCGTGTTGATCTTCTGGATCGCTGCGTCCTTCTCGCCCTGGCTGCCCAGCCGCGTGATCTCCAGCGCGATCGGCCCATAGGCGGCTTCCGTCTCCTTGATCTGGGCCAGCAGGCTGCGCAGGGGCGCTGTTTCGGGCGGGGCGGTCTGGAGGGCCTGTTCCACGCTCTTCAGGGCCCGCCCCATGCTGTCGTGCGCTGCCCCGATGAGCCGGAGTTCGGCGGCGGCATCTTCTTTCGACCCCGCAATCATCAGGTTGCGGGCCGAGATGGCCCGCGCGTTAGCCGCATCCAGCACCTGGATGCCCAGGCTCTTGACCACATTCAGGTGATTGACCTGGTTGTCCAGGCTCTCCTGCGTCTTCGCTTCTCCGTGCAGGCCCATGATGGCCACCAGGATCAAGGCACCGGTGATAACCACATAACCAATGCCAAGTCGCGTCTTGATGCTCAGGTTTTGCAGGACATTCATGCCATGGGCCCTCCAGCTGGTGATAACGATGATGCACTTTTGCGGGCTCAAGCGTCACGTTCTTAGGCTTTTGTGAACCAGCAGCCACATGTGCTCAGGCAACGCGGGGCGCCACGGCGGGTCACTGCTGAAGCCGGTGGCGTGTCGTGGTGATTGATGTTGAGCGACTTTCCAGTCCAGTCAAGGTTTTTTTGACCGCGCACAGGAGGCCCCGCAAGCCATGCGCTGCGCTGCTGAATCTCTTCGTTGCATCGCCGCGCCAAGCCAGTGGTGGAGCTGCTGGTTGGGTGGTCGGGCTAGTCAGAATGGATGGCCCCAATCACCCATCGATTGCCCCGTGCATAGGATGACGGAATGGCATCTTTCCCGGCTCAACCTGCCTTGAGTCTGAAGCGCGCCACGACCTCGATCAGCCGCCCAGCCTGGTCGCGCAGCGACTCAGAGGCGGCAGCAGATTGCTCCACCAGTGCGGCATTCTGTTGGGTCATGCTGTCCAGTTGAGAGATGGCTGTGTTGACCTCGACCACGCTCTGGGTCTGTTCTTTGATGGCGCTGGCGATTTCGCCAATCAAATGGCTTACCTGCTGTACCGAGCCCACCACTTCATCCATTGTTCGGCCAGCTTCGCCGACCAACTGCGCTCCGCCTTCCACTTGATCGACCGAGCTTGAGATCAGCTCTTTAATCTCCCGTGCTGCCTGCGCGCTGCGCTGCGCGAGCGTTCGCACCTCGGTGGCCACCACTGCAAACCCGCGCCCTTGCTCCCCGGCCCGTGCCGCCTCCACTGCTGCATTCAATGCCAGGATGTTGGTCTGAAACGCAATGCCATCAATCACACCAATGATGTCTCCAATCTTGCGCGACGAGGATTGAATGCCGTCCATGGTGCTCACCACGCGTGCCACCACTTCGCCGCCCCTGACCGCCACGGTCGAGGCTGCCGACGCCAACTGGTGAGCCTGCTGCGCAGACGTTGAGCTGTGGCGCACTGTTTCGGTGACTTGCTGCAGCGCTGCAGATGTCTCCTCGATGCTGGCGGCCGCCGCCTCGGTGCGTACTGACAAGTCCTGCCCGCCGTTGCTCACCTCTTCACTGGCAGTCGCGATGCTGTCGGCGCTGCGACGCACGTTCGTGACGGATTCGTTCAGGGCCTGTTGCATGCGGGCAAGGGCGCGCAACAGGTCACCCAACTCATCGCCGCGCGACGAATGCACTTCACCCGTCAGGTCGCCATCAGCGATGCGATCGGCCGTGCCCGCTGCAAAACTCAGGGGGATGGTGAGCGAACGTGTCAGCACCCAGCCAATTGCGGCACCGAGGGCCAAGGCCACTGCAACCATCAGCCAGATGCCCCAAAGCACCGCGCGATAACTCTCGGTGCCTTTTTGCTGTGCCTTTTCCACCCCTTCATCGTTGCGCTGGTTGAGCTTGCCAATGGCGTCGGTGGTTGCGCGAAACGCCTGCCGTGAATCACCCCGCAGGTACGCCAGGGCCTCTTCACCCTTGCCGTCCCGCACCAGGGCCAGCAGTTGGCTCTGGGTACCTTTGTAGCGTTCGACCGCAGCTTTGAAGGTGTCAAAAAGCTTGCGCTCTGCGTCGTCGTCCAGGGTGTTTGCGTAGGCCTGCAGCAGCTTGGGTACCAGGGTCCACTGCTTGTCTATGCGCGCACTTTCTTCTTGCAGGGCTTTGTCACCGCCACCAAGCAGCACCTGCAGCTCCGCACGGCGCATTTGATTGAGCGCTTCGTTGAGGCCTGCCAACTGCTGGGTGCTGGGCAACCAGTTGGTGGCGAGGTCCTCCACGCTGCCTTGCACCCGATTGACGCGGTTCACGGCAAACAACCCCATGGCCAGCACCAATGTCAGCAAAAGGCCAAAACCCAGGCCCATGCGCAAACCGACTCGCAGATTTGACAGTCGCATGCTTTTCTCCTCAAAAAAATTGGCTAGAGTCAGATCGAGAACATGTTCCTAACAAGTAAGTAGCAAGTAGCGCAAGCACCGAGGGCCTCGGTGCTTACCGCGCAGGGAATGCGCGCTCCGTGCATGAAAAGGCCTGCGAGGAAAAGCGCCCACAGCCGCAGCTATTGAGAGCATCCGCAGCGCCGCAGATCACCCCATGCCCCGATTGAACTCGGAACAGCGATATGCGCAAAGTTGTTTTGCGCACAGTATCCGCCGGCCAGATGGTTTTGGATAGGTGTGGAGGCGTGGGCGCAAAGCAGCAGCCCATGGCCCCTGCTGGATCTGAGGCTGAATAGGGAAGAGGTGGCGTTCAGCGCGAAGGCGACGCCATCGTCGCGGCCTACCGCAGGTCGGCGGCAGCGGGGAGATACAGGCCTTCGGCGGTGGTGATCGCCCGTGCCGCCCGTGCCGCCCGCGCCGTGGCGATGGCCGTGGCCTCGGCCGCCATGGTGGCCAGCACCATCATGCCCAGGCTCTTGCCGCTGCGGCCCGTGCCCAGGCTGAAGAGGGTGTCGCCGTCGGACATGGTGTGCACCGGGTTGATGCTGCGCGCCAGCCCGTCGTGGGCGGCCACGGCCAGGCGGTGGGCCTGCACCTTGGTGATCACGGCATCGGTGGCCACGACGCCGATGGTGGTGTTGGTGCCCGCCAGTAGCGGCTGGGGCGGGTCGCCGCGCAGCAGGGCGCGGCGCGTGTCGCGCAGGCGCAGGCCGTCGTCGGTGCGGGCCCCGGCGATGACTTGCGCGGTATCAGGGTCGATCACATCGCCCAGTGCATTGCAGGCGATGAGGGCGCCCACCGTGACGCCGTCCACGGTGACGGACGCCGTGCCAATGCCGCCCTTCATGGCGCGCTGGATGCCGAAAATCTTGCCCAGGGCCGCGCCGGTGCCCGCGCCCACGTTGCCTTCGGCGGGGTCAGCGGAGGAGGCGGCCTCGCACGCCGCATAGCCTGCTGCCGCATCGGGGCGCACGCGCATGTCGCCTACCAGCAGGTCGAACAGCACGGCGGCGGGCACGATGGGCAGGCGGCCCACGGCCACGTCAAAGCCCACGCCGCGCTCTTCGAGCCAGCGCACGGCGCCTGTGGCGGCGTCCAGCCCCCAGGCGCTGCCTCCGGCCAGCATGATGGCGTGCACCTGGTCCACCAGGTTGGAGGGGTGCAGCAGGTCCGTCTCGCGTGTGCCGGGGGCGGCGCCGCGCACATCCACGCCGGCCACGGCGCCTTCGCGGGTGATGATGACGGTGCAGCCCGTGGGGCGGCGGGTTTCGGTGAAGTGGCCGACCTCGATGCCGGCCACGCGGGTGATGCTGCCAGCGTCGCCAGCCAGTGCGTTGGAGGAACTCATGGCCGTTGATTATGGTGCCCGGGCGCAGTGCCCTGCTTGCGCAGCATCAGTGGCCTGATGCTGCGTTTGGAACCGCATCAGGGCGCTTTCTCAATCTGTTGGACGTGGTAGGCGCCGTTGACCTGCTCGGCCCGGAAACGCACCTTGTCACCCGGTTTCAGATCGCCCACCACGCTGGCGTCCGCCACGCGGAACACCATGGTCATGGGCGGCATCTCCAGGTTCTTGATCTCGCCGTGCTTCAGCGTGAGGCGCAGGGTGCGCGGGTCCCAGCGGGTGATTTCGCCTTCGCTCAGCTCTGCTTGTGGTGCGGGTGCTGCAGGGTGGTGGCTGCTGTGGCTGTCCGATGCGTTTGCGGCCGGGGCTTGCGCCAGCGCGGGCCCTGCGGCCAGCAGAACCAGGCTGGCCGCCAGCGGGATGGAGAGAAGTGCCTTCTTCATGTCGATGCCTTCTTGTTATAGCTGTTGAACACGCGCGTGCTGCCGTCGTGGGCCACCAGCAGCACGTCGTATGGGTCGCGCCGGTCGCCATACACGGCGCCGTCCATGCCCGGGGATCCCACGGGCATGCCCGGCACCGCCAGGCCCAGTGCCTTGGGTTTCTGCTGCAGCAGCTTGCGCACGTCGCTGGCGGGCACATGGCCTTCGACCACATAGCCGCCGACCAGCGCGGTGTGGCACGAACCCAGTTTTTGCGGCAGGCCCAGGCGGGCGCGCACCGCGTTGTTGCCGGTGGCGTGCACCTTCACGGCAAAGCCGTTGGCCTGCATGTGGTCCACCCAGTCCTGGCAGCAGCCGCAGTTCGGGTCTTTCCAGACCTCGACGGACGTGGTGGCCGCCGTGCCTGGCGTGGCGCGGGCGGTGGTGGGCAGCAGGGCGATGGCCAGGCCCGCGCCCGCCACGGGCAGGGCGGCGGCCAGCCATTGGCGGCGGGTGGGCTGGGCAGGTGTGGTGCGTGGTGTGGGTGTCATGGTGTTGCTCCGGCGTGGATGGGTGCGGGTCATGGTTTGCGCGGGCGAACGGTGATGGTGCCCGTCATGCCCGCCTGGTAGTGGCCCGCGATCAGGCAGGCAAAGTCGAACTGGCCCGCGCGGTTGAACTGCCACACGATGTCGCCCTTCTTGCCCGCGCCCACGTGGGCCATGTAGGGCTCGTCGTGTTCCATGCCGGGGTGCTTGACCATCATCTCGGCGTGCGCGTCCAGCTCGGCCTTGGTGCCGATCACGATCTCGTGCAGCACTTGGCCCTTGTTCTCTGCGCGCAGCCGCACGGTCTCGCCCTCACGCACTTCGATGTGGCGGGGCGTGAAGCGCATGTCGTCCGTCATGCGGATGGTGATGGCGCGGGCCACGGTCTGGGTGTCGCCTGCCATGCCCCAAGGCTTTTGTTCCTTCACCACCGGGGCATTGCGGTTGTGATGGGGCATGTTTTCATGACCAAAAGAGGCGTTTCCGCCCGCTAGTAAAGCGCAAATAGCTATCAATTTAATAGTATTCATGGTGTGTCCTGTCTCAGTGCTGGTGGCCGCTGGCGGCGGGTTTGCGGGCGCTGGCTGCGCCTGGGGCGGTGCCCGGCGCCGTGGTGCGCGCGGGGCGGGGTGTGCTGGCAGGGGCGCCTTGCCATTCGTAGGCCTGCGTGCCCGCTGGCTGGATGTAGTCGCCGGGGTCGCGGTAGTCGCCTGCCGCCAGCCCCGCACGCACCTTGAAGGTGGTGAACATGCCGCCCATCTCCAGCGGGCCATAGGGGCCGGTGCCGGTCATCATGGGGAAGGTGTTGTCGGGCAGGGGCATCTCCATGGCACCCATGTCGGCCATGCCGCGCTCGCCCATCACCATGTAGTCGGGCACGATCTTCTGGATCTTGCCTACCAGGCCCCGGTGATCCACGCCGATCATGGTGGGCACGTCGTGCCCCATGGCGCCCATGGTGTGGTGGCTCTTGTGGCAGTGCAGGGCCCAGTCGCCGGGCTCGTCGGCCATCAGCTCGATCTGCCGCATCTGGCCCACGGCCACATCGGTGGTCACCTCCGGCCAGCGCGCGCTTTTGGGCACAGGGCCGCCGTCGGTGCCGGTCACCTCGAACTCATGGCCGTGGATGTGGATGGGGTGGTTGGTCATGGTGAGGTTGCCCACGCGGATGCGCACGCGCTCGCCCTGGCGCGCCACCAGCGGGCTGATGGCGGGGAACACGCGGCTGTTCCAGCACCAGATGTTGTGGTCCAGCATGGTGTTGACCTTGGGGGTCTTGCTGCCGGGTTCCACATCAAAGGCGTTGAGCAAAAAGGCGTAGTCGCGCTGCACCTTGGAAATCTGGGGGTGCGTTGCCCCCTTGCCCACATTCGGGTGGGTGATCCACAGGCCCATCATGCCCATGGCCATCTGCACCATCTCGTCGGCATGCGGGTGGTACATGAAGGTGCCGGGGCGGCGTGCCATAAACTCGTACACGAAGGTCTTGCCGGGCTGGATGGCGGGCTGGGTGAGGCCGCCAACGCCGTCCATGCCGTTGGGCAGGCGCTGGCCGTGCCAGTGGATGGTGGTGTGCTCGGGCAGGCGGTTGGTGACGAAGATGCGCACGCGGTCGCCTTCGACCACCTCGATGGTGGGGCCGGGGCTTTGGCCGTTGTAGCCCCACATGTTGACCAGGAAGCCGGGCGCCACCTCGCGCACCACGGGTTCGGCCACCAGGTGGAATTCCTTGACGCCTGCATTCATGCGCCAAGGGGCGGTCCAGCCGTTCAGGGTGACCACGGGGTGGTAGGGGCGGCCCGTGGGCGGGTGCAGCGGCGGGGCGGTGTCGGCGCTGGTCTGCATGGCGGGCTCGGGCAGCGCGGCCAGGGCCACGCGGCTCACGGAAGCAGCGGCCACGGCCGTGGCGGCGCCGGAGAAGAAATTGCGGCGGTTCATGTCAATGGCCTTGTGGGGTGGAGGAGGCTGCTGCGCCCGAGGTGAGGCCCTGCAGGGCGCCCGGCGATGTGCCGGTGAGGGCCAATTGCAGGTCGGTTTCGGCCAGCCAGAAGTCGCGTTGCGCTTCGATGGCGTTGGCCACGGCCTGGGTGCTGTTGCGGGCTTCGGCCAGCATGTCCCACACGCTGGCCAGCATGCCGTTGTAGCGCAGCGTGGTCTCGTCGCTGATGAGCTGGCGCAGGGGCACGACCTCGGCCTGCTGCTGGCGCGCCAGGTCGAGCGCGGTGCGGTAGGTGAGCCAGGCGGCGCGTACCTCACCGCGGGCGCGTACGGCGGTGTCTTGCAGCTGGGCGGCGCTTTGCTCGACCTCGGAATGGGCACGGGTGCGGGCTGCGCCGCCCCAGTCGAACAGGGGCAGGGGCAGTTCCAGCTCCCAACCGCGTGTGATCTCGCGGTGGCCACTGTCGCGCTCGGTGGTGGTGTTCCGGCTGTACGCCAGGCCGATGTCGCCAAACATGGCGCCTGCACGGCTCCAGCCCTGGCGGGTGGCCAGGGTGTCGAGTTGGCGGCGCGCCGCCTGCACATCCAGCCGTTCGCGCAGCGCGGTGGCCTCAATACCGTCTGCGGGCAAGGCGGTGGTGGGCAGTGGCGGCAGCTGGTTGGCCAGCTGGTATTGCGTCTGCAGCCCCCACACGCCCATGCGGCGGTTGAGCTGTTCGCGTTCGGTGGCGGCGGCCAGCCGGGCGCGGGCGCGCTGGCGGGTGGCCTCTTGCAGCACGGCCTGTTCGCGGGCCTGCTGCAGGCGGCTCCAGTTGCCCACCTGCACCATGCGGCGGGCCAGTTCGGCCCCGGCCTCTGCGGCTTCGACCATACGGTCATGCGTGGCAGCCACCTGCTCGGCGGCCACGGCCCGCACCCAGGCGCGGCGGGTATCTGCGGCGAGTGACACCACGTCTTGCGCGGCTTGTAGCGTGGCGATCTGCAGGCGCTCGGCCTGCCGGGCGGTGCGCCAGGGCAGGGTGATGAGGTCGAGCAGGCTGAAGGCCAGGGTGCGCTCGATTTCGCGCTCGTGGCCGTTCGTGAATCGGCCCAGCGCAAGGTGCGGGTTGGGCAGGGTGATGGCCTGCACGCGCTCGGCATCGGCCACACCCAGTGCGGCCAGGCGGGCTTGCAGGCCGGGGTTGTTGAGCAGGGCAATACGCACGGCCGCGTCCTGCGTGAGGGGTTGGGCCAGCCAGCCATCAACAGACTGCTGGGCTTTCTCACGGGCACCCGTATGGGTGGCTGGCAGGGCAGCTTCGATGCCTGCGGTGCGACCTGCGGTGAGTGCGGCCACGTCGCTGCGCAGACCGTCGGGGGAAACGCTGGCGCACCCTGCCAGCACCACTGCCGCGCCCAGCAGAGACAGACGCAGGGGACGGTGCAGCGGCCTGCTGCCCGGTGCGACAGGGCATTGCAATGTGTTCATGGCTTGCTCCCTGCTTCCGGGGGGTGGTGCGGAGGATTTCCGGGCTTGCCACCTCGGACCTCATGGCTGCCGTGGTGGTCTTGATGCGCATGACCTGGCATGGCCCCGCGCGGTATGCCTGCGGTGGGCGGCTTGGTGCCTTGACGGGTTCCCCGCGCCAGGATGTCGGCATGGCCGCGCGGGAAGGCCGCGACGGATTCATTGGCTTCGTGCCAGGTGTGGGGCGAAGGCTTGGAGTCGGCCTGAGGAACGGGCAATGCCACCGGCGGGTGAGTCAGCTGGGCCGTAGGTGCCGCGGGATTTGCAGCGTCAGTCCCGATGACCAGACGGCCTGCTTGATTGGGGGCCTGGGCCAGCGAGGGCAGGGGTGAAAGCGCAGGCGTCAGCAGCGCAAGGCATGCAGCTCTCCGCCGCAATGACAATAGGAAAGGTGAGACAGGGGCGCGCACGGCGATCTCCAGACAACGAACGAACAGGACATGGCGTTGCGGCCTGAAAGCCCCTTGATCGAGGGGGTTCAGGCGACGGCAGACGCACTTCGGGCGTCGGAGGTCAGGCGATGGGTGGTTTGATGGCCAGCGCCGCAGGGGCACTGTCAAACTGCGCGGCGGCCAGGGGCTGCGGGGCCGCTGTGGAGAGGTGGGTTGGTGTCAGCGCGGCAGGCGCGTCCAGCATGGAAGAGTGGCAGATTTCGCAAGCCGAGCAGGCTGCGGAGTGGTGGTCGTGCGCGGTACAACCTTCCACGCTGCCATCGCACGGGGACGCTGCCGCAGCATGCTCGGCATGGTCATGGTCATGGTCATGGTCATGGTCCGAAGCGGGTGTATGTCCACTGTCCGGTATTCCCGCATCCATGGCCAGTGTGGACTGGAGAGTTCCCTGCATGGGTGGGGTGGCGTGCGCCTCGCCAGGGACTGGGTGGTGGCTGTGTTCTTGCGACTGCAGCACCTCGATGGGCTGTAGAGGAGGCAATACCCCGGCGGCCATGGCGGAGCCAGCAAGGCCTCTGAGGACCAGCACCACCATCAACATGAAATACAAGCCGCGACGCATACCTCCATGATACGGCGGCAGGCGACAAGGTTCCCTGCAGGTTGTCTACCCCGCGTCTGACGGCATTGCCCACGTCGCTGGGCACTCCGGGCAAATAGGGAGGCGGGCTGGGGCAGATCGGCTTACGATGTAACAATGCGTTAGGTGCACCCCTCGGCCCGGTGGTGCACCGGTATGACTGTGTAGGGCTGGATGGCCAGCGTAGCTCGCTGCGGTCGGTGGTGTGCGGCCTCTGGTGGCCCCCCGCGTTGCTTTTCTTGCCCATGGCTCAGTGATAGGGTGCAAAAAATGACGCCTTGTGGCCACCCCATCCGCGCTGCCGCTGGTGTGGGCGGGTTGTACAGGCCATCCCAAGACGAAAGGTCGGTATGCCTTCCTGGCTGGTGGGAACCTGGAGTACGTTGTCTGCGCGTATCCGCTGGCTGGTCCTGGTGGCGACGCTGCCTGCTGTGCTGCTCGCGGTCTACCAGGCGCGGGCGCACCGCATGGACGCCATTGCCGCTGCCGAAAATCAAGCCTTGAGCACGTTGCGGGCCGTGGCAGCCAGCCAGCAGCGCCTGATACAGAGCACGCGCGATTTCCTGCAAAAACTCGCCGCCATGCCCCAGGTGCACCGGCCGGGTGACCAGGATTGCGGAAAGTACCTGGCCGAGGTGCTCTCGCTCAACGCCACTTACGTGAACATCGGCGTGCCGCAGGCCAATGGGGAACTGCTGTGCAATGCGCGGCCGCTGAAGGCCCCCGTGAACGTGGCGAACCGGCCTTATTTTCAGCATGCCATCACCGCCCGGGAGTTTTCGGTCGGGGCTTTTCAGATCGACCGGGCTGCCCAGGTGGCCAGCGTCAATTTCGCGGTCCCGGTCATACCACCGGGTGGCCAGGAGGTGGTGGGTGCCGCAGTGGCCGTGGTGTCGCTCGAGTGGTGGAGCCTGCGGCTTGCAGACCTGAGCCTGCCCCCAGGTGCCGTGGCGCGTGTGACCGACCCCGATGGGCGCGTGGTGGCGCGTTTTCCGCCCGATGCGGGTGAGCTGGGAACCCAGTTGGCCGATGCCGATTTCAGCGCCGCGCTGCAACGCTCTGCCGAAGGGGTTTTGCAGCGCAGCAATGCCGCAGGCTCGCACCAGCTGATGGTGTTCCAGCCCCTGATCGAGTCGGGGGGGAAAACGGTGGCCACCATGAGCCTGACCGTGCCCTTGGACCAGCTCTACGCCACCGCCAACCGCAACATGTGGACCGAGGTGGCTTTTTTGCTGGCGGGCCTTGCGCTGTCCTTCCTGTTGGCCCAGCAGGGTGTGCGGCGTGGGGTGATGAAGCCGTTGCGGCGCCTGTTGGCTGCTACGGACGAACTGGCCCAGGGTCACTATGCGCCCCAGGCCCCGGCGACCGGCCTGGCAGAGCTGACCGAGCTGGGCCGGCGTTTTGACCGCATGGCGCTCACCCGCCAAAGTGCCGAGGCACAGTTGCGCGAAAGCGAGGAAAACCTAGCCATCACCCTGCATTCCATTGGCGACGGGGTGGTGGCCACGGATGCGCAGGGCTTCGTCACGCGCATGAATGCGGTGGCCGAGCGCCTGACGGGCTGGCCGTTGCCCGAAGCACGTGGCAAGCCGCTGACCGACGTGTTTCGCATCGTCAATGCCAGCACGCGGGCACCCGTGGTCGACCCGGTGCGGATGGTGGTGGCCAAGGGCGAGGTGGTGGGGCTGAGCAACCACACCACCTTGCTCGCACGGGACGGGGCGGAGTACCAGATCGCCGACAGTGCGGCGCCCATTCGCAACGCACAAGGACAGATCGTGGGTGTTGTGCTGGTGTTCAGCGATGTATCGGAGTCGTACCGGGTGCGCAAGCAGCTGGAGGACAACGAAGCGCGCTTTCGCACCCTGACCGTCCTGTCGTCTGACTGGTACTGGGAGCAGGATGCCCAGTTCCGCCTGACCCATGTGGACGGTAGCGACAAGGACCGCTTGCTGCAGGAGGCGGCGGTGCACATGGGCAAGACACGTTGGGAGCTGGCGGCGCCTGGGGTGAGCGAAGCGCGCTGGAAAGAGCACCGCGAACTGCTGGAGCGCCACCAGGAGTTCCGCGATTTCGAGTTTCAGCGCAAGGACCTTTCCGGCCGGCTTCACTGGTTGTCGGTGAGCGGCACGCCGATCTTTGACCTGAGCGGCACATTCTGCGGTTACCGGGGTGTGGGCAAAGACATCACGGCGCGCAAGCGCGATGAAAACGAATTGCGCATTGCCGCGATTGCCTTCGAGTCGCAGGAAGGCATGGTTGTGACCGACCGCGAAACCGTCATCTTGCGCACCAATCGGGCGTTCGCCAAGATCACAGGCTACAGCGCCGAAGAAGCGGTGGGCAAGCGCTCCAGCCTGCTCGCCTCCGGCCACCATGACAAGGTTTTTTTCGATGCCATGTGGGACAGCCTCGCAAGCACCGGTGAATGGAAGGGTGAGATATGGAACCGCTGCAGAAGTGGCGAGGTCAACCTGCACTTCATGAGCATTACCGCCGTCACCGATGGCGGAGGCGAAGTCACGCACTATGTTGGTACGCTGAGTGATATCACCCAGAGCGCCCAGGCTGCGCGCGAGATCGAGCACCTGGCCTTCTACGACCCGCTGACGCACCTGCCCAACCGCCGCCTGATGCTGGACCGCCTGCAGCAGGCGTTTGCCACCAGCGCGCGCACCGGCCTGCACGGTGCGCTGTTGTGCCTGGACCTGGACCATTTCAAGACCTTGAACGACACACTGGGCCACGACATGGGCGACGTGCTGCTGCAGCAGGTTGCGCAGCGGCTGGCGGGTTGCGTGCGCGAAGGCGATACCGTGGCCCGCCTGGGGGGGGATGAGTTTCTGGTGCTGCTGGAAGATCTGGATGAACTTGCCACCGATGCCGCAGAGCAGACCCAGAACGTGTCCGAGAAGATACTGGCCGCGTTGAACCAGCCCTATCAGCTGGCGTTGCACCATGTGCACAGCACAACCAGCGTGGGGGCGGTACTGTTCAGCGGCCAGAGCCAGACGGTGGAAGACGTTGTCAAGCATGCTGACCTGGCCATGTATGCCGCCAAGACAGCGGGGCGCAATGCGATCCGCTTTTTTGACCCTATGATGCAGGCCGCCATCTCGGCCCGCGCGGCATTGGAGAACGACCTGCGTACGGCGCTGGCGGACGGGCAATTTCTGCTGCACTACCAGATCCAGGTGGGATGTGGTGCACGCACCGTGGGAGCCGAGGCACTCATCCGCTGGAGACACCCGCAGCGTGGCATGGTGTCGCCTTGTGAATTCATTCCGCTGGCCGAAGAGACGGGGCTGATCCTGCCTATTGGCCTGTGGGTCCTGCAAACTGCCTGTGCCCAGTTGCGCCGTTGGCAGGGCAACCCCGACATGGAGCAGCTGCAGTTGTCCGTGAATGTGAGCGCGCGGCAGTTCCGCCAGCCCGACTTCATGGAACAGGTCCGCACCGTGTTGCTGCAAACCGGCGCACGGCCCGACCGCTTGAAGCTGGAGCTGACGGAAAGCCTGGCGCTGGACAACGTGGATGACACCATTGCCAAGATGAGCGCACTGCGTGCACTGGGCCTGAGTTTTTCGCTGGATGACTTTGGGACGGGTCAGTCATCGCTGTCCTACCTCACGCGCCTGCCGCTGGACCAGCTCAAGATCGACCAGAGCTTTGTGCGCAACATTGGCATTCAGCACACCGATGCGCTGATCGTGCAGACCATCATCGGCATGGCGCAGAGCCTGGGCATCGACGTGATCGCCGAAGGCGTAGAGACCGACGCGCAGCGGGCGTTTCTGGAGCGGCACGGTTGCATGCTCTGGCAAGGTTATCTGTTCAGCCGGCCCGTGCCGATCGAGGAACTGGAGCAGTACCTGCTGGCAAGGGCAACATCGGCCTGAGGTCAGCACTGGGGTCGGTTGACTCCGGCTCACACCGCCATGTAGCGCCCGGGCCGGTGGTTCATCGCCAGGACCAGGTTGAGCGCCACGGCCCCGGCGATGGACCAGGCAACGCGCAAGGGTTCCACCGTCCACAGCGCCAGCAGCACGATGCAGCAGTCCACCGCCATCTGGACCTTGCCCGCGCGCCATCCGTACCGGTCTTGCAGGTAGAGCGCTGCAATTCCCACGCCGCCCAGACTGCAGCGATGGCGGAATAACACCAGAAACCCCGTGCCCGTGATCAGACCCCCTGCGATGGCTGCATACAAGGGTTGCAATTGCGCAAACTGCAGAAACTGCGACTGCAGTTCGGTCAGCAGCGACAAAAGCAGCACGGCAAGAAAGGTCTTCACCGTGAATGCCCGTCCCAGCTTGCGCAAGGCCAGCCAGTAGAAAGGCAGGTTCAACACAAAGAAAATCTTGCCAAAGCCGATGCCGGTGGCGTAGTGCAGCAGGAAAGCCAGGCCTGCCGTCCCGCCGGTCAGCAGACCTGCGCTGGTGAAAAAAGCCACACCCACGGAAATCAGCAGTACACCTGTGAAGATGGCCACCGCGTCTTCCGTGTGCGTGTGTGGAATGGCCACAGGGGCTGCGCCAAGCGCGGGGTTTGGGGCAGCGGGGGCGGAAATGGCGGGCGGGGTGGACATGGTGACAACAGGCGGGCAGGGCGATGGCGCATGCGCCAAGGAGGGAGCGCGAAGTCCATTGAACCATGCAAACTCCGTGCCGGACTTGTCCGCCGTCAAGAAGGCGAGGAATCCGCAGGGCGTTCTCCCCAAGGGCAACCCCCCGAAATGCCCTTTGTCGGTGGTGCCTTCCACTAGCTGCAGATGTAACACCTGCAACGCGGGGCGCCGTGGGGCGGAGGCGGCGGCGTTCCTGCGAAAATAGTCGGTTTTGCCCATTGCGGGGAGCTGCTCCCTGAAACCTGTGCCTGCCTCAAGGACGCAGCTGCAATGGGATGGCCCAGACCGATGTACCAGCACCACCGACTCAACAGCTCCAGACTTGTTCTCCTGCTCCAGCAATGGGCGCAGGCGCACAGCGGGCCGGTGCGCCTGGATGTGGCGGAGCAGCTGAGCCAATGGCTGAGCACGGTGGATGCGGTCAAGCTCAGCCGGGCGCTGCACGCCCTGGAGGCCAGCCAAATCCCGTCCGCATCGGTGGGGCTCGGCGCAGGGGCGGTCGATGTCCGCGCCCTGCAAGCCAGCCTTCAGACCGCCAGGGCCGACTTGACGGACCTGGTCACGGCCAAGGCAGCGCCCACCAAGCCCATGCGTGAGCGCGCCGACAACACCCCTGTCGACGCCCCGGACCCCGAGGCCGGTGCGGATTTCGCAGCCCACGCAGCGCGTTATCTGGCGCTGCAAAAGCAGATGGATACCCGGCTGGCTACCTTGCGCGCGCAGGTTCGGCAGACCTTGTCGGTGGGCCCAGAGGGGCTGCGCCGCCTTGCCATGCTGGACGCGGTGATGGAGCAGATGCTGGGTGTGCGCGAGCAAAGGCTGTGGGCGTCTCTGCCCGGCCATCTGGAGCGGCGGATGACCCATTTGCGCGCAGCCCACCAGCAGCAGCTGGCGGCTGCAGGGCGCGACGATGAGCCGCAGCGCTGGGCTTTGCCTGGCGGCTGGCTGTTTGCTTTCGAGCAGGACCTGCGTGCGCTGCTGCTGGCCGAGCTGCAGGTGCGTCTGGAGCCCCTTGCGGGTTTGCTGGAGGCGGCCCAAAGCCATGAACACCATCCCAGCACCCCCCACCGCCCCCCTAAAACCAACATGAGCCCGGAACAGGTAACAGGAATGATCGAATGAACAAGAGTGTGATGGCCGCCATCTTTGCGGTGGGCCTGGCGGTGGTGGGCTGGGTGGGGTGGGGGTTTGTCGGGTCCAGCCCCCTGGCGCTCGCCATGACGGCCGTGATCGCCGCCGTCTACGTGCTGGGGGCCTATGAACTGATGCAGTTTCGGGCCGCGACTTCCTCACTGTCCATAGCGCTGGCTGGGCTGCCACAGCAGCCCCTGGAGAACCTGGGCAGCTGGCTGGAGCGCCTGCATCTGTCCCTGCGCAACCCGGTTCGCCAGCGGATTGATGGGGAGCGTGTGCCCCTGCCGGGGCCTGCGCTGGCGCCGTACCTGGTGGGGCTTCTGGTCATGCTGGGCATGCTCGGCACCTTTCTGGGCATGGTGGTGACCTTCAATGGCGCGGTGTTCGCGCTGGAGGCCTCGTCCAGCCTGGAGTCGATCCGGGCTGCGCTGGCGGCACCCATCAAGGGGCTGGGCCTGTCGTTTGGCACCTCGGTGGCCGGGGTGGCTTCGTCGGCCATGCTGGGGCTGATGTCGGCCCTGTGCCGCCGTGAGCGATTGGCGGCGTTGCGCGTGCTGGATGCCCGCATCGCTGGCGTGCTGCGTCCCTTCTCGGCGGCCCACCGGCGCCAGGAGATGTTCGAGGCCCTGCAGGCCCAGGCGCAGGCCATGCCGCTGATTGCGGAGCGCCTGCAGGGGCTGATGGAGGGGCTGGAGCACCGCCACGCGCAGTTGAACGGCCAGCTGCAAGATCAGCAGCAGGTGTTTCACCGCGAGGCGGCGGCGGCCTACACCCAGCTGGCCACCAGCGTGGGGGCATCCCTGCACGACAGCCTGGGCGCCAGCGCCCGCATGGCGGGTGAGACGATCCGCCCGGTGGTGGAACAGGCCATGGCAACGTTGGCGCAAGAGGCCGAGCGCACGCACCAGCAGCTGCGCGAGGCCACCGGCGCACAGATACACGCACTCACGGCCCAATGGGAAGGCACAGCCCGCCAGGTGGCTGACACCTGGACGGAGGCCCTGCACCGCCATGCGCAGACGCAGGACCAGCAGGCGGTGCAGCTGGGCAGCGCGCTGCAGTCCATCACGCAGACGCTGGACCAGCGCACCACGGCGCTGATGGCCACGTTGCAAGAGACGGTGGCCCAATCGCAGGCGGCCCAGCTGGCAGCCGACCAGCAGCGCCTTGCAGGCTGGAGCCAGTCCATGGAAGGAATGGCCAGCACATTGGCGGAGCAATGGCGGCTTGCGGGTGAACAAACGGCGCAGCAGCAGCGCGGCGTCTGCCAGGCGCTGGAAGGCGCTGCCACCCAGCTCGACCAGTCACTGCAGACGGTGTCGCAGGCCTTCGAGCAGCGCACCACGGCGCTGCTGGCCTCCTTGCAGGAGACGGTGGAGAAATCACAGGCGGACGAGGCGACGGCTGACCAGCAGCGCCTTGCGGGCTGGACCCGGTCCATGGAGGGCATGGCGAGCACGCTCGCGCAGCAATGGCAGCGTGTGGGCGAACAAACGGTGCAGCAGCAGCGCGGCGTGTGCCAGGCGCTGGAGGGCGCTGCGGCGCAGCTCACCGAGCGCATGACCGAGCAGGTCCACCAGGCCCTGGGCGGTGCCGCCCGGTTGATGGACCAGTCGGACGCACTGTTGCACACGCGCATCGAGGCCGAAGCCCAATGGGCGGAAACCCAGTCCCAGCGCATGGAAGCGTTGGCGGGCGTGTGGCGCACGGAGTTGGTGGCACTGCGGGATGCAGAGGCGGCACGCGGTCAGGCTGCTGTAGAGCGGCTCGATGCGCTGCAGGCCGCCGTGGCCGGACACCTGGCCACGCTGGGGTCTGCGCTGGAAGCCCCGCTCACGCGATTGCTGCAGACGGCTTCGGATGTGCCGCAGGCCGCTGCCGAGGTGATCACCCAACTGCGCCAGGAGATGGCCCACCTGAGCGAACGCGACAACGCGGCCCTGGCAGAACGCACGGCCATGATGGAACAGCTGGGTGTGCTGCTCCATTCGGTGAACGAAGCCGCCGGGCAGCAGCGTGCGGCCATTGAATCGCTGGTGGGGTCTGCGGCCTCGGTGCTGGAGCAGGCCGGGCAGGAGTTTTCCCAGGCGCTTGGCGCGCAGGCGGGCAAGGTGGATGAAGTTTCGGCGCACGTGGCAGCCAGCGCGGTGGAGCTGTCCAGCCTGGGTGAATCCTTTGGCCACGGCGTGGGGCTGTTCACGGCCAGCAACGAGAAGCTGATGGACAGCCTGCAGCGCATCGAAGGTGCCATTGGCCAGTCGATGAGCCGCAGCGATGAGCAGCTTGCCTACTACGTGGCGCAGGCCCGTGAAGTGATCGACCTGAGCATTGCCTCGCAGCAGGGCATCGTGGAAGACCTGCGTCGCCTCAATGGGCAAATGGCCGCTGCGGTGCAGGGGGTTGCTGCGTGACCGGCTTGGACGACACGCTGGACGATGCGACCGAGCAAACGGCCCCGGTGTGGGCTGTGTTTGGCGACCTCATGGCGGGCCTGCTGGGCGCGTTTGTGCTGATTCTGGTGGGCGTGCTGGTGGTGCAGATCGACCTGGTTGCCAGCCTCAAGCAGGAAGTGGAAAAGCGGCAGATGGAAGAAAAGCGCCGGATGGCGCTGGAAAAAGCGCTGGCGATTCCGCTGGCCAGTGGCCGCGTCACGGTCAATGAAGGCCGCATTGGCATCAGCGGCAGCGTGCTGTTTGCGGCAGGCTCTGCCGAGTTGCGCCCTGAAGGCCGGCAACTGCTCCAAAGCCTGGTGCAGCCGCTGCAGGTGTACCTGCGCGAACGCGATGAAATGCTGATGGTGAGTGGCTTTACCGACAACACCACGCTGTTGCAAGGGCGCCACCAGCGTTTTGCCGACAACCTGGAACTGTCGGCCCAGCGCGCGTTGACCGTCACGCGCGCCCTGATCGAAGAGGACATGCCCTCGTCCCAGGTGTTTGCAGCGGCCTTTGGTGCTGAGCAGCCGGTGGCGGACAACGCCGACGAAAGGGGGCGGGCACAGAACCGCCGTGTGGAGATGGCCCCTGTACCCCGCGCTGCGCAAGCCAAGCCCGTCCGCAATGAGTGAGCCAACCCTGGAGTCCCTGCGGGCAGAAGGCGCGCAGCACCACGACCCGGTGCGCTTTCGGTACCTTGAGGTGCTGGCCACACGCCTGCCTGCGCAGCCAGAGGCTGTCCAGCAGGTGCTGGCAGGCAGATTGCAAACCGCCATGCGGGACTACGCCGGGCGTGCCCGGCCAGCTGCCCCCCGGCCACTGGCTGGTGCGGTGGTGGCCGGGACGCCATCCCCTCTGGCGCAGCTGAACCGCGATCTGAGTGCCCGCGCCCAGGCAGATGCAGACAGCGTACTGGTGGGTGGTGGCGCCAGCGTGTCGGACATGAAGAGCGTGCGCCGCTTCAGTGAAGTCTGGTCCAAAATTTCTGCAGAACAGCAGGTGGCCCAGGCCTTCACGCGTGGGCCTGAAAACGCAGGGCCGCTGAATGCGCACCGGCTCATGCTGCGCTCCCTGGCCCTGATGCGGACCCTGTCACCCGACTACTTGCGGCATTTTTTGTCGCAGATGGACAGCCTGTTGTGGCTGGAGCAGGCCGCCGCGAAGCCAGCCAGGGCACCTCTCAAGCCGGGTCGCGCGGGTCGCTCCTCCAAACTCTGAGTGCACAGGCTGCGACCGGGGTACGCGGCGCGCAGTTTTCAGACGCCGTGGTCGTCCGGCTGCACGGGGCGGATCGCCGTTTCCTCCAGCGCCTGGTCCATGAGCACAGTGACTTCAGCCGCAGGCACCATGGGCCGGAAGGCGCTCACATGGGACCGCCCGATATTGCCCAACGGCAACCGTGCCAGCAGGTGGCCCAGGGGCACCAGGGCCAGCCGCAGGAGCTGGCCGGTGGCCTCGCGCGCATCCCCCCGAACCAGGGCATAACGCAGCATGGCAGTGTGTGACCGCCAGTGCAGCGGCAACGATGTCTGCCCCAGCACATGGGCAGCCTCCAGCCAGCGCCAGCGCTGGGCGGGGGGTACGTCGGGCTGGTGTGCAAAGCCGGCCAGCAGGTGGTCGAACGCGGCGCGCCTGTGCAGCGCGGTGGGGGCGGTGCCCCCTGCGGCGTGCTGGGCGGCCAACTGGCGCCAGCGCCTTTGGCGGTGCCGGTAGAACATCTGGGCAAACAGGGCGCTCAACGGTGTCATCAGCCAGGGCAGGTGGCGTGCAAGCACCTCGATGTCATCGGTGTACAGCGTACGGCCATCGGGCAGGGGCTGCAGGGTGATGCGGTGGTCCCAGCGGCGCATGAGCACGCCTTCTCCGTTGTCGCGCAGCGTGGGCCAGCCTCCCGCCTGTGCGGGTGGCTCGATAGAGATGCGTACGGTCTGGGGGCCCATGGGCAATACGCCGAGTAACCGCATGTGCAGTGCCAGCTCGCCGGGTGCCCAGTGCGTGGGCCATTCCTTGCCCCGCGCTGGCCGGAACCGGATAAGCGGTGCGGTGATATGGCGGAACACGGCGGTGCTTTGCAGCTGGGCAGCCACCCATTCAGGCGGCGCGCTCAAGGGGGTAGACAGGTGCACGCGCATGGATCAGCGCCCCTGAGGTTGCGGTTGGGCAGCGGAGCCGGCCAGCTCGTGCCGTGCCTGGCGAATCACGCTCAAGCCCCCGCTGATGGCCAGGCCCGCCATGACGGCGGCCACTGCCAGATCGGGCCAGGCAGTGCCAGTGCCCAGAACGCCCAGGGCCGCACCCATCACCGCCAGATTGCCCAAGGCATCGTTGCGGGTGCACAGCCACACGCCGCGCATGTTGGCGTCGCCCTCCCGGTAGGCATAGAGCAGGGCGGCCACGCCCAGGTTGGCCGCCAGCGCCAGGAGGCCCACGCCACCCATGGTGAAGGGCTCGGGCGGTGTGCCTTGCCACGCACCCCAGGCCACGCGCCCGATCACGAACACGCCAAACGCCAGCATGCTGGCCCCCTTGACCAGGGCAGCGCGCGCGCGCCAGGTGAGGGCCATGGCAAGCACCCAGAGCGACAGGCCGTAGTTGGCGGCGTCCCCCAGAAAGTCGATGGCGTCAGCCAGCAGCGATGCCGAGCCCGAGCGGGTGCCCGCCCCCAGCTCCACCACAAACATGGCGGCGTTGACGACCAGCGCGATCCACAGGATGCGGCGGTAGCGCGGGTCGGCGGTGGCAGGGGCGCCATGCTGATGGCCGTTGGCGCCGTGGTCGTGGTGGCAGTGGGCAGACATGAGTTCTTCTCCGGTTCTTTGAAAGCAATGGCATGATTGGAAACCTTAAAGTCACTTGAAGGTCAAGCCATGGATCAAAACGTTGTGCAGTTCCGCATTGGCGAGGCCGCCCTGCAGTCCGGGGTGTCGGCTGCCAATATCCGCTACTACGAGAAGGAGGGGCTGTTGCCCCCTGGAGCGCGGGGCGACAACAGCTACCGTCTGTACAGCGGCGCGGATGTGCACCAGCTGCGTTTTATCCGCCTGTGCCGCGCCATGGACATGTCGCTGCATGAAGTGCGCACCTTGCTGGCACTGGACTGGAGCCGCAAGGAAGACTGCGACGCTGCACGCGATACGCTGGATGACCATTTGCAGCATGTGCGTGCCCGTCTGGCAGAGCTGCAGACGCTGGAGGCCGACCTGCTGGCGTTGCGCAACCGCTGCGATGGGTCGGATGACCGCTGCCACATCATCGAAGCCCTGCATGCGCGCGCGGATGCGCAGCCCGCCATGCCTTCAGCCACCGCTGCGGGAAAGCGGCATGTGTAGTCCGGTGTGCCGTCGGCGCTTGCCGCCACCAGTTTTCGCGAGGATGTGAGGAGCTGTTTCCTCTGCATCCAAGAATGCTATTTAAATGATAGCTGTCTGCACTTATCTATCAAGCGCTAGAGCGAAAAACATGCAAAAAATTCCATGACGACCCACCGTGAACGCTTGCTGTGAGTGCGCCGCTATGATCCGGCCATGATTTCGCGCTTGCCCGGCCTCTCCCTGCCCGAACGTGTGTGGAACACCGCGCGGCGCTGGGCGGTCGCCTGGTGGCGCATCCTGTACCTCGGAGCTGTGGTGCTGGTGCTGGTGCTGTCGCCGTCCAGCTATGGCAAGGGCACGCGCAGGGCGCTGGCGCGCCATCTTTACCTCGACACCGCCCCGGTGCTGCTCGGCTTTACGGTGCTGGCAGCGCTGCTCAGCCTGGTGCTCACGCGCATCGTGGTGGTCACGGCGCTCAGCTATGGCCTGTCGCGCTATGCGCTGGAGATGGTGATCCGCGTGCTGGTGCTGGAGCTGATCCCGCTCACGGCGGCGCTGTTTGTGGCCATGCGCTGCACCATCCCCAATGGCTCGCAAATCACGCGCCTGCGGCAGACCGGCCGGTTCGACACGCTGCGCGCCCATGGCTCGGACCCGGTGCGCATCGAGCTTCTGCCGCGCGTGATCGCGGGCGTGTTCGCCTGCATCACGCTCGCCGCGCTCAGCTGCGTGGTGGCCCTGGTGCTGGCGTACCTGGGGGTGTATGGTTTCAACTTGGCGGGGCTGCCCAGCTACACGCGCATGTTTGGCCAGGTGTTCACGCCCAGCGTGACGATGGTGTTCGCTCTCAAGACGGTGTTCTTCAGCCTGGCCGTGGCGCTCATCCCTATGGCGGCGGGCCTGTACGACACGGGAGACCGCACCCAGCCCGATTCGGAATTGGGCGGCCTGGCCCGCATGTTTGCCGTGCTGCTGATGATCGAGGTGGCCTCGCTCATGGGCAACTATTACTGACCGATGTCTGCTGACACCCGACCACCCCACCTCCTTTCAGCGACCCACCTTCCGGCACCATGAACGACGAGAACCACAACGCCCGCCCAACGCCGCCCCCAGGACCCGCTCCGACTTCTTCGGCCGCCGATGTGCCGCCCGTGGAAACCTTGCGTCCGGTGGCCTACCTGGAGATCAAGGCGGCGGCGTTGCTGCTGTTCACGGTGGCCCTCATCGTAGGCTCGGGCCTGTACCTGCTGTACGCGCGCGGCGCGTTCGAGCCCACGCAGACCCTGGTGCTGACGGCGGACGATTCCGAAGGCGTGGTGGTGGGCATGGACATGACGTTCTCGGGTTTCCCCATCGGCCGCGTGCGCCGCATTGAGCTGGCCGAAACCGGCAATGCCCGCATCATCGTGGACGTGCCCCGCAAGGATGCGCACTGGCTGCGCGAATCCAGCGTGTTCACCCTGGTGCGGGGCATCGTGGGGGGCACCAATATCCGAGCCTACACCGGCATGCTGAACGACAAGCTCCTGCCCGATGGTTCCGTGCGCCCGGTGCTGCGCGGCGACGCCACCGCCGAAATCCCGCAGCTCATGGCCTCGGCGCGCGAACTGCTGTCCAACCTCAATGCGCTTACGGCGCAGGACGCTGCCCTGGGCGGCAGTCTGGCCAACGTGCGGGCGCTGACCGACCGCATCAACGGACCGGGGGGTGTGCTGGGCGTGCTGATGGGCAACGAGGCCGATGCGAAGAAGATCGTGGCCACGCTCGAACGCACCAACGCCTTGCTTGCGCGCCTGGACGGCATGGCCGCACGCGCCGACAAGCAGGTGTTTGGCAGTGAGGGCAGCAAGGATGCGCTGGTGCCCGAGGTGCGTGCCACGGTGGCCCAGCTCAATGGCCTGCTGGCCGACACCCGCACCAGCCTCAAGAAGGTGGATGCGGTGCTGGTGGAGGCTCAGGCCATTGGCGCCAATGCCCGCGAAGCCTCCACCGACCTGGGGGCCCTGCGCGCCGAGGTGGAAAGCAATCTGCGCAAGGTGGAAAGCCTGGTCAACGAAATCAACCGCAAATGGCCTTTCGCGCGGGATACGGAACTCAAGCTGCCATGAAGCCATTTGCCGCACTGTCCTTCAAGCCCCAGCGCCCTGCCATGTCCCTGCGGATGCCCTTCTTCGGCGCCATGGTGGTCGCGGCGGTGCTGCTGGCCGCATGCTCCAGCAAACCCCCCGTGCCCGACTGGCAGATGAACGCCCAGGGTTCTGCGCAAAAGGCCATCGATGCTTATCTGTCGGGCAATGCACGCGTGGACAAGCTCGAATGGGACCGTGCCCGTGCTGAAGTGGCCCGCACGGGCCGCCCGGACCTGCTGGCCCGGCTGGAACTGATGCGCTGCGCCGCGCAGACCGCCAGTCTGGTGCCCGGCCCCTGCGAAGGCTTTGAACGGCTGCGTGCCGACGCCGCCGCGCCCGAGCGCGCCTATGCTGACTATTTGGCGGGCCGGGTGCAGCCCCAGGATCTGGGTTTGCTGCCCGAAGCCCAGCGCAAAGTGGCCGCATCAGGCGATGCGTCGGCCCTGTCTGCCTTGGAGGACCCGCTCTCGCGGCTGGTGGCCGCAGGGGTGTTGTTTCAGTCCGGGCGCTCCAGCCCGGCGGTGATCACGATCGCTGCCGACACCGCTTCTGCCCAGGGATGGCGCAGGCCGCTGATGGCGTGGCTCAATTTGCAGGCGCAACGCGCCGAAGCTGCGGGCGACCAGCAGGCTGCAGCCGCGCTGCGTCGGCGCATGGCCATCGTGGAGCAAGGTGCACCGCTGCGCTGAGGTGTGCCTGGCTAGCGCAGGCGAGCCTGCAACTGGGTCTCTATGTGCTCCCGCTCCAGCGCAAACTCCTGGGCGTCGATTTCATTGGCCTCGTACTTGCGTGCGGTGGACAGCAGCAGCACGGTGTTTTCCAGCCGCGTGTCTTGCTGCAAGGAAGGGGGCAGGGCGGTGAGGCGATCAAAACTTTGTTTGTAGAGCTCGCTCCAGCTGAGCGCACCCGCCTGGGCCTGGGCACGCGCGCCATCGTGCCAGCGCGCGAATTCTTCGAGGGAGCCGTCCCTGGGGCTGGTGCAGCCCGTCAGCGCTGCCAGAAGCGCCGTGGTCGCCAAAGGCCACGCCATGAAGTGAGAAGAAAACTGGCCTGCAGAGATTCGAAAACGTGTGGTCACGATCGTCCTCCATTCTTGAATGCCACCGAAAATCCCGGTGCGCAGCGCCAGATGGTACTCCGATGCTATGTTTTTTACTACCAAGGCGGCAAGAGTGCCGCCGCGATCTGACCGAGGTAAGTCCAGATCATTCCAAAAAGCTGGAGGGGAGGATCTGGTCCAACCCACTGGGCAAGAGCGACATCGAATCCACCGACTGTACGGTCACATCGGGCATCAACAACGATGCCGCAGCCAGTACCGCCAGCACAACCGTGCCGGCAAACGCAGCCAGTGCGCGGGTTCCGGGTGTCAAAGGGTGGCGCTTCATGATGGATCCTGTGTCAAAAAGGGGTGGGAGTCCCAATGAGCTCCCAAGCCAGCCTCAATGGCTGCTGGAAAGGATTTCAGCAAAGCATGCGCCTAGCGTCTGTCAGACAAGTGCGATATCGAGGGTTGTTTTCGGAATGTTGCTTTTGGTTGCATGTGTGCTGCCGCGTGCTGCGCAGTTGGCGGCGCATAGGGTTGCTTGGGATAGACCACAGGCAACGCCGCAAGCAAACCTCATGCGGACCACGCCTTCTCTCCGTCATCGCAGCGAAAGCGGGGGATCGAAGCACCTGAAGAGGCAAGACCTCGATTCCTTTGTATTTCTGAACGCTTGCTGCGAGCTGTTTCCCCGGGGCTAGGAATCCAGCGTTGTTCTGGTTGTGTCGCGCTGCATGTGGCAAACGTCCAGGGAAGGGAGCCAGTCGGGAATGAGTGACCCCTGCGGGGACTGGACGGCTGCGAACTTGAAGTGGTGACGGGGATAAGTGGTTGCCAGCGCTGCCCGTCCTTGCGGCGAAATAGCGAAAACCTCTGCTTTTTGCGCAGGGGCGTCAACATTGGGAAGTCGGGCTTCCACGAGCTGGGCAGCCGCCAGTACGCGAAGCTTGTCAACGTCGCAGGGCTTCTCGATCATCATGGGCAGCTTGCTCTGTGCAAGGACGAACAGTAGCTCCATGGGCATGGGGGCACTCCTTCGGGATGGAGACACTTATTTTGAACAGGGCACTTTGGTGTGACAACCAATCACACGTTTTGCAACAAATTCACTGACTTTGTAGCAAAGCCTGAGTCCTTCGTAGCTGGGGGGTGTGAGTCCATCCAGTCGCCCTGGGCGGCTGCCTGACCTTGGTTCGTCGAATGTTCATGTTCCGCTCACGTTCGGCTCATCAAGAAGTCAGAACCCATCCATGTTGCTTTGGTGAACTCTAGTTCTCGCAGGCAGCCGCTCCGGCAACTGCGAGATCAAACCACTTCAACCAAAGAAAATCATGAAAAAAACCACCTGCATCGCCGTCGCCAGCCTCCTGATCGGCGCAGCTGCACTGCCCGCTTTGGCCAAGGGCCCGGTCGTCAACCACGCCATCTCCGAAAGCGAAGTGCTGGCGGCTCAGCAAGCCTGGTGCAAGGCGCTGATTGATATCAGCAACGCCAACACCTCCGGCGGCCAAGCGGCTGCCAAGGCGCTCGCTGAAAAGGTGATCGACAGCGCCTACGGCTACCAGATGGGGGCGGTGCTTTTCAAGCCGACACTTACCGAGGTGCCTCAGACCTTTCGCGTCACTCGCGAGGGCGCGCTTTCGTACTTCGTGGGGGGCAATCCGGCGTTCCCCAAGGACACCGGCTTTGCACTGAAGGGCTGGACAAAGTGCGAGATCGCCAATAGTGCCGTGTTCATCGCCGGTGACTCGGCCAACACCATGGGCAATGTGATGTTCACGGGCAAGGACGGCAAGGTGACCACGGTGGACAAGACCTGGGCGTTCGTCAAGGATGACGCGGGCAAGCTGCGCATCATGGTGCACCATTCGTCCTTGCCATTCACCGGCAACTGACCGGCCCTGGCGTGGGGGCAGCAGCTTCGTACGCAAAGGCCACAGGCGCACTGCGAGTGCGCCTGCCCGGCTTCATAATCCGGGGCTTCCTCCCTTGCCCGCCATGTACCGCGCACGACTCTCTCTGGCCTTTGCCGCCCTGGTGGCCCTGGTCTGCATCCAGGCCGCCTTTGTGTACTGGGGCGCCAACCGCGTCAACGACTACGCCCAGCACAGCCGGCTGGCCAGCGACATCCAGGCGGAGCTGCTGGACCTGTCAGCCAACAAGCAGCGGCTGCGCGTGTGGGCCCTGCAGCGCCTGATGAACACCGATGCCCAGCCCGAGCAGCGCGAACGCCTGGTGGCCAGCATGTACACCAGCGCTGCCAACCTCGACGATCTGGTGCGGCGCGACCTGGCGCTGTGGACCGAGCTCGTGCGCCGCGAAGGCGTGAGCATGCCCGCCGAGGTGCCCCAGCTGGTGGGGGTGACGGAGCTGCTGCGCGACAACATTCAGGCCGTGGAGGCACGGCTGGCGCAACTGGTGCCGCTGGAGCGGGGCGCCGACTTTCCGGCCCTGTGGAGCGAGCTCACCCAGGTGTTCGATATGGCGCGCGGGCGCGACCTGCGCGAGCTGATCAATGGTGCCATCGCGCACCAGCGCGCGGCCGTGCCGGTGGCGCGCGCCGCCACCGAGCGCGGGCTCGACGTGCTGCGTGCGCAGGCCATCGGCATGGCCCTCGTCACGCTGGCCGTGGCCGTGGTGCTGGCGTTACACCTCAAGCGGCGCCTGCAGCGCCCGCTGGACCGGCTGCTCGAAGGCACACAGGCCCTGCAGGCCGGGGCACTGGACCACCGCGTGGCCACCGGCTCCAACGACGAATTCGACCGCGTGGCCCAGCATTTCAACGCCATGGCGGCCGAGCTGCAGCAGCACCGTGCGCGCGCCGATGCCGCGCGCCGCGGGCTGGAAGACGCCGTGCAGGCCCGCACCCAGGAGCTGAGTGCCGCACACGACACCCTGCAGCGCCTGGACCAGCGCCGCCGCCAGCTGTTCGCCGACCTGGGCCACGAGCTGCGCACCCCCGCCACCTCCATCCGCGGCGAAGCCGAGATCGCGCTGCGCGGCGGCGACAAACCGGCCGACGAATACCGCCAGACCCTGGCGCGCATCGTGGGCGGGGTAGACCAGCTCACCCGCGTCATCCATGACCTGCTGCTCATCGCCAAGGCCGAGGCCGACCAGCTGGTGATGCACCCGGCACCGGTGGACCTGCGCGCCCTGCTGGGCGATGCCGCAGAGCAGGCCGCCACCTTGGGCGCACCGCAGGGTGTGCAGGTGCAATTGCTGCTGGACGGCACCGAAGGGGATGGCGATGCCAGCGGCGCACTGCCCACCGGACAGGTCACTGTGCTGGCCGACGCCGACCGCCTGCGCCAGGCGCTGGTGATCGTGCTGGACAACGCGGTGCGCTATTCAGCGCGCGGCACCACCGTGCGCATCGGCCTGCAGGGCGTGGCGGGGGCGAATGGTGTGGGGGAGGTCGCGGTAGTGGTGCGCGATGAAGGCATCGGCATCGACGCGGACGAACTGCCCCGCGTGTTCGAGCGCTTCGTGCGCGGGCGCCGGGCGCGCGCCCACCGGGCCGACGGCACGGGCATCGGCCTGTCTATCGCCCAGGCCATCGTGCAGGCGCACCAGGGCCGTATCGCCATCGCCAGCGTGCCGCAGCAGGGCACGGTGGTGCGCATCGAACTGCCGCTGTTGATGGCACCCCCGCAGCAGATTGGCGCACAGCAGGGAGTGCTGGCATGAACAAGCACATCCTGGTGGTGGAAGACGATGCGCGCGTGGCCGACTTCCTGGTGCGCGGTCTAAAGGCCGAGGGCTACCGCGTGGAGCTCGCCCGCACGGGGCCCGAAGGCCTGGCCCTGGCGCGCGGCGCCGAGCCCGGCGTGCTGTTGCTCCTGGACCTGATGCTGCCGGGCCTGAGCGGCCTGGAGCTCTGCCAGACCCTGCGCGCCGAAGGCCGCCACATGCCCATGCTGATGCTCAGCGCGCTGAGCAATACCGAAGACAAGGTCAACGGCCTGCGCCTGGGCGCAGACGACTACCTCACCAAGCCCTTTGCCTTCGAGGAGCTGCTGGCCCGCATCGAGGCCCTGCTGCGGCGGGGCCGCGAGCAGCGTCCGCGCGCCAGCACCCTGCAGGTGGCCGACCTGGTGTTGGACCTGGAACGCATGCAGGCCAGCCGGGCGGGCCAGTCCATCGCGCTCACCGCGCGCGAGCTCGCCTTTCTGGAGCTGCTGATAAGCTCACCGGGCCGCGTGTACAGCCGCGAACGGATCCTCTCCAACGTCTGGGGCACCAACGAGGACCCGCTGACCAACGTGGTCGATGTGTACGTGCGCCGCCTGCGCAGCAAGATCGACGAAGGCCATGCCCTCGCGCTGATCAAGACCGTGCGGGGGTTTGGGTACCGGCTGGATGCGATGGCAGATTGAGCCAAGGCAAGGCGAGTTTTGGGTGACAGCGCCGAAGTGCGCGCACCAGCGTCGCGCTGCATTGACGGAGGCTGCCTCCGCAGCGCCCAAGTGGTCCAGGCCGGCCACAGCCTGCAAGGACTTGTTGCGAACGCGCACGAGATCAGGTGATGCTCATCGCCAGCGGCGTGGTCTGGAACGCAATCTGCCGCCACGCTCCGCCGTCCGCTTGCGTCCACACCTGCAGCACGCGCGAGTCGATGCGCACGGTGCCGGTGCCGTCCTTGCGCAGGGCCACCAGCAGCTGGCGGCCGGTCATGACGGCGCTGGTGCCGAGCACCTGCACCTTCAAGTCGGACCGGTCGATCTGCTCGTAGTCGACGTGCGTGCCGCCGGAGCGGGAGTAGCTTTCGTAGTCGTCGGTCTGCCCCTTGGCATGCACATGGGTCAGGCCAGGGTGCAGGATCTCGCGCAGCCGTGCAAAGTCGGCGCGCTTCATGGCGTCGCAGCGCTGGGCCTCCAGGTCCAGCAGCAGGGCTTCGGCGCCGGAGGGGGAATCGGTGGGGGATGTCATGGGAACCTGTTGTGTTCAAAGCCCGGAGGGCGGTGGCGGTACTGTTCAGCGGGACGCTGCGGAATGCTGCGGCGTTGTCACGAGACGGTTGCTGCCGGCACTGTGAGGTGCTCACAGGCGCGCTGCAGCAGCTCGGTGGTCTGTGGCGTGCCTTGCGCCACGCCGTAGACGATGTGATCGGGCCGCACCAGGGCTGCGCTGCATCCGTGCTGGCCGAACCAGTGCGCAAGGATGTCGTCGGCCTCATGCAATGCCTGCACGCCGGCCACCGCGCGCGCGGTGATGTCGATGCACTCCACCTGCGCCTGCAAGCGCTGCAGCGTGTCGGTCCATTGCGCCAACTGTTCTGCCGAGGGTGCATCGCGCAGGACCAGTACGAAACCATGCCCCAGCAGGTCGTCCATCATTTGTTCATGGCCTGCCGTGCCGATCTGACAGACCGGCTGCGGGAACGGTGTTCCCATCGGTGCTTCATCGCGGTCGATGAGGCCATGGTGCACCCCGGGCAGCAGACTCTGGCGCAACTGCATGCGCACCTGGTGGCCTTGCTGGGCGCGCAGGTGCTCGTCGCGCTCGCAGGCACGGGTGGGGTCGCGCTCGCAAATGATCTTCCCCAGGCGCTTGACGGTGGCGGTGACCGCCTCCACCTGCGGGCCGCGCTCGGTGCCGTAGCTGTCCAGCAGCGCCTCACCCGCACGGCCCTTGAGCACCCAGTCGAGCTTCCACGCCAGGTTGGCGGCATCGCGCAGGCCCTGGCACATGCCCTGGGCCAGAAAGGGCGGCATTTGGTGGGCGCTGTCGCCCGCCAGCAGCACCGAACCCTGTCGCCACTGCTCCAGCACCACGGCGTGGAAGCGGTAGGTGGCGGCGCGCCAGATGGTCGCTTCCCCTGGTGTGAGCCAGGGCTCCAGCAGTTGCCAGATGGCGTCGGGCGGCATCTCGCGCTGCTCGGCCTCGTGCGGCAGCAGCAAAAACTCCCAGCGCCGGTGCGTGCCCGGACCGACGACATAGGTGCAGGGCCGTGCCGGGTTGCAATACTGGATGTTGGTGTCGGGCAGCCGGGCCAGCACGGATTCGTTCACATGCATGTCCACCACGATCCAGGGCTCGTCGAAATCCAGGCTCTTGAGGCGCAGGCCCAGGCGCTTGCGGGCAGGGCTGGTGCCGCCGTCGCAGGCCACCACATAGCGCGCATGCACTTCGCGCGGACTGCCGCCGGCTGCCTGCACCGTGAGCGCCGCGCCCCCATACGCCTCCTGGACATCGGTGACCTCGTGGCCCAGATGCACCTGCACGTTGGGCAGCGCGCCCACGGCCGCACGCAGAGCGGTCTCCAGCGCCGGCTGGTTGAAGGTATACGACGGTGCCCAGGCCAGCGGGTAGGGCGCAGGTCCCATGTCGAAATGCTGGATGGGCTGGCCGTCAGCGCCCTGGTAGATGGTGGGGCGGTAGGGCGTGATGTGCGCCGCCAGCGCGCCGGCAATGCCGATCTGCTGGAAGGTGCGCATGGCCTCATGGTCCAGCGCAAAGGCGCGGGGCAGGGGGTAGATCTGCTCGGACTTGTCAAAGACTGCCACGCGGCACCCGCGCTGCCCCAGCAGGGCGGCCAGGGATGCGCCCACGGGCCCGAAGCCGATGATGGCGACGTCTACAGAAGATGGGGTGTGGCTGGTCATGGTATTTTTAATGCAATAAATGTGAATTGTGCATAAAAAAATAAAATGTGCATTAGAGGTTGATCCCGATGCCGATGTTCTTGCTTCCGTCAAAAAATGCACAAAGTTTGATTTGTGCATTTAACAAGGAGACGACATGTCGATGATGAAAGCGGCCCGCCTGCACCAGGTCGGCGCCCCCATGGAGATCGAGCAATTGCCCATCCCCCAGCCAGCGGCCAATGACGTGCAGGTGCGTGTCAGGGCCTGCGGCATCGTGCCCAACCTGGGCAACATATTGGCCAACTGGACCACCTGGTTTCCCGAGCTGCCGCTGCCCCCGCTGCCGGCCGTCTTCGGGCTCGACCCCGCGGGCGAAGTGACGGCAGTAGGCTCCCACGTGCATGCCTGGAAACCGGGCGACCGCGTGTACGTGAACCCCAGTCTGTACTGCGGCGGCTGCCGCGCCTGCCGCAACGGCGACCTGATCAACTGCACGCACTATGCGTTCAGCGGCTACTTCGGCTTCTCGCAGAACTCGCTCAAGCTCTATGAGAACTACCCCAACGGCGGGCTGGCCGAGTACATGATCGCTCCGCAGTACGCGCTGGTGAAGCTGCCCGACAACGTGGGCTTCAATGAGGCGGCGCGCTTCGGCTACCTGGGCACCATGTACTCGGCCATGCGCAAGGCAGGCGTGGGGCCGGGCAAGAGCGTGCTCATCAACGGCATCAGCGGCACGCTGGGCATCGGCGGCGCACTGTTCGGGCTGGCCATGGGCGCCACCCGCATCCTGGGCACGGGCCGCAACCAGGAGCTGCTGGATCGCGTCAAGGCGCTCGCGCCCGGCCGCATCGAGGTGTTCTCGAATGCCGATGGCGGCGCCATCGATACCTGGGTGAAGTCGCGCACCGAGGGTCTGGGGGTCGATGCCTTCTTCGACGCGCTGGGCCCCGGCGCCTCGCACGAGACGCTGCAGCAGGGTGTGCGCGCCCTCAAGCGCGGCGGGCGGGCCTACAACATCGGCGCCATTGCCGGCATGGTGGGCATGGACCTGCACACCATGATGGACGAGCAGCAATCCATCGAAGGCTCGGCCTGGTTCACCGCGGGCGAGGGCCAGGACATTGCGGACATGGCCGAGGCGGGAACGCTCGACCTGTCGGTCTTCGAGCATGTGTGCTATCCGCTGGACCGCATCAACGAGGCGATCTCGGGCATTGCGGGGCGCAATGGCGGGTTCAGTAATTTCGTCATAAATCCTTGACGACCCCCTGAGTCGCTTCGCGCCTTCCCCCTTGAGGGGGGACGCCGCCCCTGCGGCGGGGCGGCCCTTGCACGGCGGCACTGGCTGGGGCCGTGCGCTTTCAGGGCCCTGCGCACGGAGCTTTGGTATCGGATAACTGGAGGTAGCTGCTATGCAAATCAGACGAATCGTCGCGGGGGTCGGTGCCAACGGCCGCTCGCAGGTGTTCACGGACGGCGTGGCGCCGCGTGCCGTGGAGTTCGAGAGCGCACAGGGCTTTGCCGCTGCCTTGCTGTGGGCCACCTCGGCCGGCGAAGTGCTGGGCCAGGGGGCGGTGGCCGACCGCACTGGGCAGACCGGTTTCGTGCCGGCAGCGGGCGAGACGCTGCTGATGTTCGTCACCTTCCCGCCGGACGCGGTGATGATGCGCGCGGATTTCGACGGTGCGGCCTTTGGTGCGGAGTTTGCGCAGAAGGTGCCGGGCCTGGCCGAGCGATTCGAGCAGGATCACCCGGGCATGCACACCACCGAGAGCATCGACTACGACGTGGTGCTGGAGGGCGAGATCACGCTGGAGCTGGACGACGGCGCCCAGGTGCTGCTGCGCCGGCACGACGTGGCGGTGCAGCACGGCAACCGGCACGCCTGGCGCAACCACACCGACCAGCCTGCCACCATGCTCTTCGTGCTGATGGGGGCGCGGCGGCCAGGTTGAAGGCCATGACGGGGCTTGCAGGGGCGGCAGGTCCCTGCGTGCATCACGCCTGCTGGCGCGCGGCCTGGAGCCAGCGGATCTCGCCGAGCAGGTCCACCAGGCCGGCCTGGATGAAGCCCAGGGTCGGCTCGTCCACCAGGCGGCCGTCTTGGATGCGGCTGGCCACGCCTGCGATGGCGATGTGCTGGCGCACCAGCGGCCGGGCCAGCGTGGCGGCCAGGGCATCGCGGATCTGGGCCTGCGCGCGCACGCCGCCGGCCGTGCCGGGCGATGCGGTCATGACCAGCACCGGCTTGCCCTTGAGCGGCGAGGCGAAGCCCGGGCGCGATGCCCAGTCGATGGCGTTCTTGAGCACGCCGGGGATGCCGTAGTTGTACTCGGGCGAGCAGATCACCAGGCCGTCCGCAGCCGCGATGGCAGCCTTGAGCTGCGCGACTGCGGCCGGCGGGCTGTCGCCATCGAGGTCGGCGTTGTACATGGGCACGTCGTCCAGCGGGAACAACTCCAGCGTGGCCGTGGGTGGCAGCAGCGGTGTGAGGCTGCGCAGCACAGCCGTGCAGTGCGATGCGCGGCGGATGCTGCCCGATATGGCAACGAGGCGGGTGGGGGCGGCGTTCGGGTTGGCGGTCACTGGGGTTTGCTCCTTCTTTCAATTGTTTGAGTTTATGCATAAAATTCAAAACATGTACAAAAAAGAAACGCCCACGCGCACACCGCCCCTGGTTGACCAGGCGTTTGCACAACTGCGCCACGATGTGCTCAGCGGTACCTACGGTGCCGGTGCCAAGCTCAAGCTCGACGAACTGCAGACGGCGTATGGCTTTTCCAGCAGCCCGCTGCGCGAGGCCCTGAGCCGCCTGGCCCAGGAAGGCCTGATCCGGGCCGACGAGCGGCGCGGCTTTCGGGTGGCCGCCATTTCGGAGGAAGACCTGGCCGACATCACCCGCATGCGCGTGATGCTGGACGTGCAGGCGCTGCGCGAATCCATCGCCCATGGCGACGATGCATGGGAGGCATCTGTGGTGGGTGCCTACCACCGGCTTGAAAAAGTGGAAGGCCGCCTGGGCGATGGGCCGGTCATCCTGGACAACGATTGGACCGAACTGCACACCGCCTTCCATACCGCGCTGATCTCCGCCAGCCCGTCGGAGCGCCTGCGCACCTGGAGCGCCAGCCTGTTCGACCAGGCCGAGCGTTACCGCCGCTACTCGGCCCGCTTTCGCAAGACCTCGCGGCGCAAGTCGAACGAGCACCGCAAGCTCATGGACGCCACGCTGCGCCGCGATGCGGACACCGCCTGCGCGCTGCTTGAAGAGCACATCCTGAGCACCCAGCGCAATGTGATGGCGGTGCTGGCCCAGGTCGAGCAGCAGGACGGCTGATCCAGCTGCCTCCACCAGGGCTGAAGGGCTCCTGGCTGTCCCGTCATCCAACTGACCGGTAGCGGCTGCACGCACCGCCTACATGCCCTGGCGGCCATCGCGGCCCCGTGCATCCTTTTCAGCCTTTCTCTTCGCGCACCCCCAGCGCATCCGCGCCCACGCAGCCCAGGCGGCACGCCGCTGCGGGCTTGCCCCTGCCTGCCTGGCGCACGCGGGGTTGGGTGCCGGCCACCCGCAACTTTCCCCCTGTTGATTACCTGAGGCGCCGCCGCTGGCAGGCTCTTTCGCGCCCCTTCAGTTTTGTGCTTGGTGTAAACCACTATGCATTTACAATGTTTTATGCATAAAAATAACTTCATGCACCAATTCGTGCGGCTGGAAAAATTCACTCCGGGTCGCCGTTCTTTTCACCTCTCCCATCCCTTTGAAGGAAACCCATGAAACTGATGTCCTACTCGATCGCCGGCCGTGAAACCTGGGGCGTTGTCGTCGACGATGGCGTGGCCGAACTGGCGGCGCGCACGGGCCATGCCACGCTGGCCGACTTCATCGCCAGCCCCGACTTCGCGCGCCGCGATGCGCTGGTGGCCGGGCTGGGTGCCGATGCGAAGCTGGCCGACGTGGTGTACCTGCCCGTGATCCCCCGCCCCGAGAAGATCGTCTGCGCGGTGCGCAACTACATGGACCACCACCAGGAGGTGCTGGCCGCCGGCATGCACCGCGAGCTGTCCGAGCAGCCGCCGATCTTTTTGCGCGTATGGCGCTCGCAGACGCCGCACCAGGGCCCCATCGTGCGCCCGCACGTGTCGGAGTCGCTGGATTGGGAGGGCGAGCTGGCCGTCATCATCGGCAAGGAGGGGCGCGGCATCAGCGAGGTGGATGCCTGGGCGCACATCGCGGGCTACAGCTGCTACAACGATGCCAGCGTGCGCGAATGGCAGTTCCACGCCAAGCAGATCGCGTCGGGCAAGAACTTCGAATCCACCGGCGCCTTCGGCCCCTGGATGGTGACGGCCGACGAGATCGCCCCCGGCCGCGAGCTCAAGCTGGAGACGCGGCTGAACGGAGCCGTGGTGCAGTCCAGCCACACGGGCCACATGATTTTCTCCATCCCGCGCCTGATCGCCTACGCCTCCACCATCTTCACTTTGGTGCCCGGCGACGTGATCATCACCGGCACGCCGGCCGGTGTGGGCTGGAGCAAGAAGCCCCCGCAGTTCATGAAACCTGGCGACGTGGTGGAGGTGGAGATCGAAGCCATCGGCTTGCTGCGCAACCCGGTGGTCGCGCAAAGCTGAGCTTTCCCCCCCACCTCACATCCCATCCACCACACACACGGGTAGAGCGCAAGGCCCTACGGTGGCCGCCGCCCATGGAGACAAACACCATGAACAGAAGACATCTACTGGCTGCCTGCAGCGCGGCTGCACTTGCCTGGCCGGCATTGCCGGCCCTGGCCCAGGCCTACCCGGAGCGCGCCATCAAGCTCTACCAGGGCTTTGCGCCCGGCGGCAATGCCGACGCCATCGCCCGGGCCGTGGGCCTGGAAATGGGAAAGGCCCTGGGCCAGCCGGTGGTGGTGGAGGCGCAGTCCGGCGCGGGCGGCACCATCGCGGCCACCACGGTGGCGCGCGCCAAACCCGACGGCTACACCCTGCTGCTGGCCACGGGCGGGCATGCGGTGGCGGGGGCTCTGTACAACACGCTGCCCTACAAGTCGGTGGCGGACTTCGAGATGGTCTCCACGGTCACCTTCTTTCCCTTCCTGGTGGTGGTGAATGCCAGCGCCAAGGTGCAGGGCCTGCGCGAGGTGCTGGCCAGCGCCCAGGCCGCGCCCGGCACCGTGGCCTATGGCACGGCGGGGGTCGGGTCCACCCACCACCTGGCGGGCGAGCTGCTAGCCAAGATGGCGCGCGTGAGCCTGATGCATGTGCCCTACCGGGGCGATGCGGCTGCGCTCACCGCCCTGCTGGGCGGCGAAGTGCCCTTCATCATCGCACCGCCCACGGCCGTGATGTCCAACATCCAGGCGGGCAAGCTGCGCGCCATTGCCACCACCGGCCCACAGCGCTGGCCGGGCCTGCCCCATGTGCCCACCGTGGCCGAGCAGGGCGTGGCGGGTTACGACGTGCGCTCCTGGGCCGGCCTGCTGGCGCCAGCCGGAACGCCCCGGCCGGTGGTGGACCGCCTCAACGCCGAAGTGCTGCGCGCGCTGCAGGCGCCGGCCGTGCGCCAGCGCCTGGAGGACATGGGCGGCGAGGCGCGCGGCAGCACGCCCGAGGAGATGAAGGCCATGGTGAGCCACGAGATTGACAAGTGGCAGCAGGTCGTGGCCGATGCCAAGATACCGAAACAATGAACCACTCATTTGACTGAAAGACTTTTCGCATGAGCCTGATCGCCATCCGCAAACGCAGCCTGAGCATCGAAACCATCTACCACGAGGGTGGCCCGCCGGCCGACACGCCGCTGCGCGTGGCCGCCGCCTGCGCGGTGATCCGCAACCCCTACGCCGGCCGCTACGAGCCGGACCTGCTGCCCTTCATGGCCGAGCTGCGCAGCCTGGGCACCCTGCTGGCGCAGGAGCTGGTGGACACCCTGGGCAAGGAAAATGTGCAGGCCTACAGCAAGGCGGCCATCGTCGGCGTCAACGGCGAGCTGGAGCACGGCGCAGTGTGGCACGAGGCCGGCGGCTGGGCCATGCGCCAGGTGCTGGGCGAGCCCAAGGCCATCGTGCCGGCGGCCAAGGCCGTGGCGGCCACGGGCTACCGGCTGATGGTGCCGCTGCACTACATCCATGCGGCCTATGTGCGCAGCCACTTCAACAGCACCGAGGTGGGCATACAGGACGCACCGCGCCCCAACGAGATTTTGTTCGCGCTGGTGATGGCCGATGGCGGGCGCGTCCACTCGCGCCTGGGCGGGCTCACGCGCGAGCAGGTGTCTGTGCACGACGGGCAGCGCTGAGCATGGCGGCACACACAACCATAACGATGAAGGCCGTGCAGCTGCAGGTCACCGGCGGCCCCGAAGTGCTGTCGCTCGTGGACCTGCCCGAGCCCCAGCCGGGCCCGGGCGAAGTGCGCGTGCGCGCCCACGCCATCGGTGCGGGCGGGCCGGACGTGCTGATCCGCAACGGCACCTACAAATGGATGCCCCCGCTGCCCGCCGTGCCCGGCAATGAGCTGGCCGGCGTGGTGGACGCCGTGGGCCCGGGCGTGGACCGCCTGGCCGTGGGCGAGCGCGTGCTGGTCAGTGCCCGCGAGCTGCCCCAGCGCGGCGGCTGCTATGTGCAGGCCATCTGCGTGGACCAGGCCGTGCCCTTCGTGCTGCCGGCCAGCATTGCCTTCGACGATGCGGTGAGCCTGGGCAACTTCCAGCTCGCGCTGGCGCTGCTGGCGAGCAACGGCAACCTGCCTGCGCAGGCCATCCTGGTGCCCGGCGCGGCCGGCGGCGTGGCCACGGCGCTGGCGCAGGTGGCGCGCTCGCGCGGGCTGCGCGTGATCGGTACGGCATCCAGCGCGGAAAAGCGCGCTTTCGCGCTGGAGAACGGGGTCACCGACCTGGTCGATGGCGATGTGCAGGCCCTGCCGCAGCGCGTGATGGAGCTCACCGGCGGGCGGGGCGTGGACCTTGCCTTCGACCATGTGGGTGCGGCGCTCTTCATCGCCTGCCTGCGCTCGCTGGCGCCCTCGGGCATGGCGGTGTCGTACAACATCCTTGCCGGCCCGCCGTCGAGCGACGTGTTCGACGAGCTGCGCAAGCTGCTGGCCAAAAGCCTTGCCATCCGCACTTTCTCCATCCACGCGGTGGATGCCGACATCGCGCAGCGCCGCGGCCTGATGGAGCAGGCCATTGCGCTGATGGCCAGCGGCCAGGTGCGCGCACCGCGCGCCATGCGCCTGCCGCTGGCGCAGGCCCGCCAGGCGCACGAGCTGCTGGACAGCGGTGGCACGCTGGGCAAGCTCGTCCTCATCCCCTGACCCCATGGAGGCCGCCACCATGAACCCACCCTACAGCGCCAACCTCTCGCACTGCGGCATCTTCTGCCGCGACCTGGAGGTGATGAAGCGTTTTTACACCGGCGTGTTCGATATGCAGGAGACCGACCGGGGCGAGGGCGTCACCTTCCGCTTCGAGATCGTGTTCCTGAGCGGGCGCGACGACCAGCACCACCAACTGGTGCTGGCCGGCGGGCGCGGGGCCGACTCGCCCAGCACGGTGATGCAGCTGTCCTTCAAGGTCCAGACCATCGACCACCTGCGCGAGGCGCGCCGCCGGGCCCTGGCCCTGGGCGCGACGAAGATGCGCGGCCTGAACCACGGCAACGCGATCTCCATCTACTGCATGGACCCTGAAGACAACACCGTGGAGGTGTACCTGGACACCCCCTGGTACGTGAGCCAGCCCCACGGCGACCCGCTGGACCTGGACCAGGACGACGAGGCCATCTGGGCCCAGACCGAGCGGGTGGTGCGCACCGACCCGAGCTTCATGCCGGTGTCGCAATGGGCAGCACGCTTCGCATTGCGCAACGAGGCGTTGAAGAAATCGAAGCTTTAGTCGAGGGCGATTGGGAGCCTCCTTCGCCTCTGATCGCGGATCCAAGGACGCGCAGGGCTTGCGAGGCTTTTCAGCTGCTTGCAGAGGCATGGACGCAGCAACAAAAAAGGCTCCCAAAGGGAGCCCAGTTTGCTTGGCTTCAGCGCGGGATAAAAACACTCCCCATGGCAGCAGCACCCGCGAAGTGCCGCCACCATGGGA
>NZ_LMJH01000001.1:582595-671586 GCF_001428965.1 Acidovorax sp. Root275
CGTCCAGAGAAAAACCATCGGGTTGCGAACTGACCGTTTCAGTATTGCGAACAATGCAGTGGGCCTGTCGGCCCGTGAAGGGCTCTATTTCTGCAATGCTCCGTGGGGCCGGCAATACGCTACGCTGCCGAGCTTCCGCTGCTTCCCACGAGCCTGGATAGGTGGATAAAGGTCTTGCGCAACTCCCCGAGTTTGGGGGGTTTGCTGAGAATGCAGTCAATGTGCGGTGGAGTCTCTCCATTGGACATCAGCTTGCGCCCCCAACCGGTCAGGAGAATGACCGGTGTCAACGGTGACATTTGCTTCACGGCTTCGGCGACCCTGCGTCCATCGATATGCGGCATGCCCAGGTCCGTGATGACCATGGCAAACGCTTCCCCCGCTTCTTGTGTTGCGCGAAAAGCGTCGATCCCTGCCTGTCCGCCATTGGCGGTGGTCACGTCATGACCGTCCACCTCCAGGACGTCGCGCAGCGATTTGAGCAGCATGGGATCATCGTCCACGATCAAGAGACGCAGGCGCGGGATGGATACATCGAGTGTTTCAGTCGATGCAAGAGCCGCCGCGACAAAGGGCACCGAAAACACCAGGCGCATGGTTGTCCCCAGCCCCTGTGTGCTGTCGATTTCAATTTCTGCGCTGTGACGCTCCACAACGCCATACACCATCGCCAAGCCAAGTCCAGTGCCCCGCGCGCCCTTGGTGGTGAAAAATGGTTCCAGGCAGCGGCGTCGTGTCGCCTCGTCCATCCCCGTCCCGGTGTCTTCCACCTCAAGATGTACTTGCTCCAGTGGAAGGGATGCGTCTGCTACCCTTTGCACTGCCTTCGTGCGCAATGTCAGCGTGCCGCCATCCGGCATGGCATCAATGGCGTTGAAGAAGAGGTTGATCAATGCTTCGCGGATCTCGCTTTCGATGCCCATGACCACTGGCAAATCCGGCGCAAGCTCGGTCCGCAACTGGATCACAACACCCCGCTGCTGGGGCATGTCGTGCCATCTGGCGCGCGTGAGATCGATCACCTGTTGCAGCAGCAGGTTCAGTTGTACGGGGGTGAGTGTCAGCTGAGGTTCGCGGTGTCGGTAGAACTCTCCCATACGCGTGACCGTCTGTGCTACGTCTTCAATCGAGCGCTGAATGGTTTCAAGATAATTGCGGCCGCGAGCGCTGAGTCCGGGCTCATTGGTCAGCAGCGTCTCGGTATAGAGCGTCACTGGCGAGATGGCGTTGTTGATGTCATGCGCAATGCCGCTGGCCATTTGTCCGAGCGCCCCCAGGCGTTCCTGTTGCATCACAGCCTGCTGGCTCAGGCGCAAATCGTCGTACGCTTGGTGCAGCGTTCCGTAGAGTTGCGTTTGGTGCGCTGCCAGGGCGACATGCTCACTCAGTTGCTGCAAGAATTCGCATTCACCACTGCTGAAGGCATGCGCTGCATGGCGCGCGGTAATCAACACACCGAACACACGGCTTTCCGTCAACAGGGGCGCGACGACCAAAGAACGCAGCTTCCCGCGCGCCAGGCGTTGCGGAAAAGGAAACGCGACCTGACTGATGTCGGGCTCGTACACGAGTTCCCCACGTACACAGCGCGACAAACCATTGGCATCAATGGTCACCTGTTCGTGAGCCGTCATGGCCAGCTCCGTGGCCAATACAGCACTGCGTATCCCCACGCTGGCGATTTCCAGGATGTTGTTGGATGAGTCATGCAGGGACATGCAGGCAAAATCCACGGGAAGCTGGTCCTCCAGGCTATTCACAACCACCTGGAAGATGCTGGGCAGGTCCTGCCGCTCTCCAATCGCGCGAGTGATCTGATGCAGCAAATTAAGGCGTCCCAACTGCGCCTGGAGCTTCTGTTCGCTCAACTTGCGTTCGCTGATATCTCGCACAAATCCGGTGAAGGTGGGGGGGTGTGCAGAGCCGCTACGTGTGATGGACAACTCGGCCGGAAACTCCGTTCCGTCGGCGCGCAGGGCCGTCAGCTCCACACGCTGGCCCAGTATTGGGCCAAGCCCGGTCGCGAGGTAGTGTTCCAGGCCTTGGCGGTGCTGCGCGCGCCACTGTGGCGGGATCAGCAACTCAGCCATGTCCCGGCCAAGCACGTCGCCCTTGGTATGGCCAAAAATGCCTTGGGCTGCAGCATTGAAATCGACAATACGTCCTTCATGGTCGATGGAAACGATGCCGTCCAGGGCCGTGTTGACCACCGCGAGGTTGCGCTCCTGGCTCTCGCGCAAGGCAACCTCGGTGCGTTTGCGTTCGGTGATTTCCGATTGCAGCTGCGCGTTCGACATCACCAATTGATCGCGCGAAACGGTCGTTCCCTTCAGCGTTGACGTCATGGCATCGAATGCGCGTGCCAGGTCGCCAATCTCGTCACGGGAAGTCACATCGAGCCGATAGTCAAGATTGCCTGCACCCACGACCTCAGTGCTGGCGCGCAGCCTTTCAAGAGGTCGTGTCACGCTTCTGAGCACGAGAAGGAGCGTCATCATGATGACCAGTAAAACTGCTCCACCGAATGCCGCCACGGCCACACTGGCGCGCTGCTGGGCTTTGAGAACGCCCTCCCGGCTTCGCACGGACAGACGCAAGGCATCTGAGATCATGGCTTGCGTCTGGTTGATGATCTGCCCGGTGAGCCGGGAGTCCAACTCCTCCAGCACCTCGCTGGCTTGTGGGGCGGCCTTGCGCTCCTGCTGGTTGGCAACAAGCTGGTCGAACAAGGTGTCGACAACCGCGTGGGTGCGCCTGAATTCTTCCAAGATGGCAAGTTCTTCGGCGTCGCTGAATTCCGGTATGGGGGTCAGCAGCTTCAGCAGCGACGCTTGGCTCAAGCGCCGCTGCACCCTTGCGCGCTCTTCATGGCGCAGCACGTACTCCAGCGTCAGGTGTCTGACTGCGGTGACAGCGTTGAGAATTTCGCCGGCCGCCTCGTTTTTGGCGAGCTCCTTTTTGACCTGCTGCGTCGTGGTCCACAACACGGCGCTGATGACGATTACCACGGCGGCGGAGAACAGTCCCGCAAGTTTGAGTCGGGTTGCGATTTTCACGCTGGCATTCCTAGTGGATGACCGTCACTGCGCGTGGCATCACCGCGAGCAGCCCGTCTAGGTGGATGTTGTTCAGGTAATTCGGCATCTCTTTTTTGTCACCGACCAATCCATTCTTAATCGCCCACCGCGCCTCGTCCTCCAATGTCAGTAGCAGGCTCTGGTCCAGCACAACCCGAAAGCGATACAGCGCCCAGGGCTCTTTCAGTTCCTCCGCGCTGAATTTCATGAACCGCCCCGTCATTTCTCGGGCCTGCTCGGGTGCATCCTGGCAAAACCGCCCACCCTGGATCAGCGCGCGCAGGACTTTCTTGACAGCTTCCTGGTTGTTCTCCACGTAGTCGTGTGTTCCGCTCACGCTGGAGGTTGCCTCGTAGATGCCTGTGGCGGAAAAGGCTGTGCTATTGGTGCCCAGGGCCTTTTTCATCGCGCTGATGTGCGGTTCCCACGTTGCGGCAGCATCGATGTCCCCCCGGGCCAGTGCGGGCGCGATGTCTTCCGGCTTGAGGTCAACTGCCGTCACGTCGCTGGGCGATAGCTTTTGCCGGTTGAGAAACGCATCCAGTACGAAATGTCCGGACGTGCCCAGCGATACACCGATGCGTTTGCCTCGCAAGCTGGCTGGCGTAGTGATGCCCCGGTCCTTGCGCCCCACGACTTCATAGTCGGATTCCGATGCAAAGATCGTGGCAATCACGGCAATCGGCTGCTGGCGCATGCCAGCGAACATGATGGGGATGTCGGCCGATACACCGAGGCTGGCTTTGTCCTCCAAAACCGCGTCCAGCGCGGCCTTGCCGCTGGTGTGCGGCTGGATTGTGACGTTCAGGCCTTCGGCACCGAAGTAGCCATTCTCGTGCGCAGCCAGTATCGGGCACGAGCCCGCATAGAAGGTGTTGGCGGCAATGGTCACCTGCTCAAGGGGCCTGGGATCTTGCGATGAGGTACGGGTGCCCCATACCACGGTCCCCGCCACTGCCATGGCCAGAACAAGCAGGCCTGCTGCGATGCGAACAGACCCGTTTCCCTCTTTTGATGCCGTCGCTCGTTTCATCTTGAACCTCTCTGGCACTGCGCCCAGGCTTCTGCTGCAGGCCCCGGTACACGGCATTTGTCCCGCAGGTCAGTGCATGCCCAATGATTGTGCGTATTCCGGAGGCCAAGGCAAGGCGCAATTGACAGCGGATCAACCACCCAACACGTTGTGCGCGGAGCCGAATGGACAGGCCCAGCGTTTGAAACTACCATTGAACACAGAAATAATTGACAGAGACCTCTTGTGGATTGGGTGTCGTTACCACACAGGACAGGGACTTTGCGTTCTTCTGAGGGAACAAGGCATGCAACTGCGTCAGTTTCTCCGCGTCGGCTGTTGGGCCCCTTGGTCGGGATGTCCCCATTTTTTTGTGACCTGAGTTCGCATCAAGCACATGCCTATGCAAGCCCCGCGCCTTTTGATCGTGGACGACGAAGTGATGCAGATGACAGCGCTGTGTGACACGCTGACACCCCAGGGCTATGAAACCGTCGGCTTCACGTCTGCCAAAGCGGCACTCCTGGCGCTACGGGAACAACGGTACGAATTGTTATTGACCGACTTGACCATGCCGGAGATGGACGGCATTGAGTTGTTGCGCGCTGCGTTGGATATAGATCCACAGATGGTGGGGGTCGTCATGACGGGCGATGGCACTATTTCTTCGGCGATTCAGGCCATGAAAGTTGGTGCCTTCGACTACATACTCAAACCTTTCCGGCTGAGCGCCATTCTTCCGGTGATTGCGCGTGCCTTGGAGGTCCACAGTTTGCGCCAGGAAAATGCGGTGCTGGAGCTGCAGTTGCAGGAGCATATGGCGGCGTTAGAGGCACGCAACAAGGAGCTGGCCTCAGCCAATAGCGAGCTTGAGGCATTTGCCAGCTCCGTCTCACACGATTTGCGCGCACCTTTGCGCATCATTTCCCAGTTTGCCCAGATCCTTGAAACCGACTTTGGGTCCGAAATGCCTGCAGAGGCCCGCGAGATGTTGGGCCGCATTGGACTGGGGACGCAGCGCATGCACCAGCTTGTTGCCGATTTGCTGCGCTTGTCCAAACTGGGGCGCCAGACATTGATCAAGCGTCGCGTCGATCTGGACAGTCTTGTGCATGCGCTGATTGATGAGTTGCGCCCGGACTACGCGCGTGATGGCATCGGCATCCATGTTGGCCCGCTGAACCACTGCACCGCGGATCCTGCGCTGCTTCAGCAGGTGATGACCAATCTTCTGTCGAATGCGTTCAAGTTTACGCGGGGTCGCGATCAAGCCCGGGTGGAAATCGGGCGCCTTCCGCAGCAAGAAGAGGCAGCCTATTTTGTACGCGACAACGGTGTAGGTTTTGACATGGCCCATGCTGGCAAGCTGTTCGCTCCCTTCCAGCGGCTGCACCGTGCGGAGGACTATGAGGGTACGGGCGTCGGCCTGTCGATTGCGCAGCGGATAGTGGAGCGCCACGGCGGTCGTATCTGGGCCGAGGCAGAGGAGGGTAAGGGCGCCACGTTTTTCTTTACCCTTTCCTCCGAGGATGACCCTATGAGGTCGAAGGCTGCAGCTGCGGGCGAGTCGGGTCGAGTCGCCGACTGATGCCAGGGCATACGCTACTCCGTGACCTGCCCGGGCGCGTATGAGGGTGTCCAAGGACTCTTGCTATCCTGCGATCTCGCTTTGACTGAGGCAGTACCTACTTCGAGAGCAAGGCTGGAATTGGGACAACCGAGCAAGCGGGCGTGCGGCGCCAGCAATCCATAGGGACGAAAAAAAAGCCCTGCCTTTCAAGACAGAGCTTTGTTTTGTGTGGGACTTTGTGTTGAACGGATTTTGAAGTCGTTCCTAAGTCATGGGTGGCTTTGTGTGCCAAATGGCGGAGAGGGCGGGATTCGAACCCGCGGTGGGGATTAGCCCACACACGCTTTCCAGGCGTGCGACTTAAACCGCTCATCCACCTCTCCGAAGCCCGCTATTCTAGCAGTGCTTTTGGGCGTTTTCTGCGCCCGACTGATGTATCGGTTGTTTTTAGTGGGCGGGTCGGGCCGCGAGTGGTGCTGATTCTGTGGCGGAGTCGATCTTTTGCGCGTCGTCGCTCCACTCGATGCGGTTGCGTCCGGTGTGCTTGCCCCGGTACAGCGCTGCATCGGCTTGTTGCATGGCGCGGTCTAGTTCCTGCGGGCCAGCGAAACCCGCCGAGATTCCGATGGTCACGGTGCAGCGGATGGGGCCGCCTGGGGCGGCGGCGGTCACCACTTCGCTGTTCTCGATGGCCGTTCGCGCGCGGCTCGCAAGGCGCAGTGCGCCCTCGGCGTCGGTGTCCGGGCAAATAACAACGAACTCTTCGCCACCCAGGCGGCACGCGAGGTCGCCCTGGCGGGCGGTGTCCCTCAGCACGTCGGCCACATGGCACAGAACGGTGTCGCCGATTTGGTGACCGTATGTGTCATTGATGCGTTTGAAATGATCGATGTCCACGATCAGCAGGTGCGCAGGGCCTGCAGTGCGTGAGCGGAAATATGCATCCAACCCGTCGAGCATGCCGCGACGGTTCACCAGCCGCGTCAGCGGGTCGTGGGCCGCCATGGCGCGCAGTTCGTCGGTGAGCCTGCGCAGCACCAGCCAGATGATGGACGGACGGTGCCAGCACGGTCGCCAGAAAGGACATATAGAGATAGAACACGGTCTGGAAACGGCTGTTCATGTCCAGTGCCTCCAGTCCGTCCTTGAGAACCATCACGAACTTCATGGCGTTGAGGGCAAAGATGCCGCCGATCAGGACTGCGAACAGCACCATTTCCGCCCGCAGATCCCTGGCAAAAGTGTGCGCGCCCTGGATCACGGTGGCGGTCATGGCGAGAAAGAGCAGGGCAGAGGCGCCCGCCAGCATGGCGTAGCGGACCTCTGTTCCCAGCGTCCATTGCACCACTATCTGCGCAGCGGCGTAGGCAAGGGCCAGTGTGAGGAGAGGGCGCCACAGCGGGGCCGCTCGACCGAAGAACCGCATGGCACCTACCGCGTAGACTGCCGGCGCACACAGGGTGAGCGTATGGTTGACCACGCTCATCGCGTTCCACCCCGGGGGGCCGCCCACCAGCTGCAACACGTAGGCTGAGCCCAGCAAGAAGTTGCCGATGGCGAAAACTTCCATGCCCATCTTCTTACCATGCAGGCGCGTGCTGATCAGCAGGAACATGGCGCTAAAGCACAGCAAATGCACGCACAGCATGCTGACGATGAGGGTGGCACCCCATGGGTACTTGCACGTGAAGGTGTCTCGGTGGGAAAGCGAAATGGCACTTCATCCTAGCCGACACCATGCCGGCCTTACACCGTGGCACGCCTTCGCTGTTTGCTCAGCAAAGGGGTTGTGGAACGACCGGCAGCGTGGACGAACACCCATTCCTGGAATCAAAAAACCGGCACCGGGCGCTGGCGGCTTGTGCCTTGCAGCGTGCTCGGTTCGCCGGTTCGCCGGTTCACTGGGACCAGGGCCGATGGCGTCGGTCTGCCGTGTGATTTCAGTTGCGTGGAGTGCCGGTGGTTTGCACCATTTTCATCGCCGAGCCGATCAGTGCCGACACCTCGGTCATGTTGCTCGGCACGATGAGCGTGGTGGTCGAGTCCGCTGCCACCTGGCTGTACGCCTCCACGGCCTTTTCCGCGACCTTGAGCTGTACGGCCTGTTCGCCGCCGGGCTGGCGGATGGCGGCGGCCACGCGCTCGATGGCCTGGGCATTGGCTTCAGCCACGGCCTTGATGGATTCGGCCTCGCCCTGGGCCTTGTTGATGACGGCCTGCTTTTCACCTTCGGAGCGGGCAATGAAGGCTTCGCGTTCGCCGGTGGCGATGTTGATCTGTTCCTGGCGGCGGCCTTCGGAGGCGGCAATCAGCGCGCGTTTTTCGCGTTCTGCCGTGATCTGGGCCTGCATGGCATGCAGGATTTCCTTGGGTGGTGTCAGGTCCTTGATTTCATAGCGCAGCACCTTCACGCCCCAGTTCAGGGCTGCTTCGTCAATGGCTTGAACGACCTGGGCGTTGATGATGTCCCGCTCTTCAAAGGTCTTGTCCAGTTCCAGCTTGCCGATGACCGAGCGCAACGAGGTCTGCGCCAACTGCGTCACGGCCACGATGTAGTTGCTGGAGCCATAGCTTGCGCGCATCGGGTCGGTCACCTGGAAATACAGGATGCCGTCCACTTGCAATTGTGTGTTGTCGCGGGTGATGCAGACCTGGCTGGGCACGTCGAGCGGGATTTCTTTCAGGCTGTGTTTGTAGGCAACCTTGTCCACAAAGGGCACCAGAAAGTTCAGCCCCGGCGTGAGTGTGCCTGCGTACTTGCCCAGGCGTTCTTTGACCCAGGCGTTCTGCTGGGGCACAACCTTGACGGAGCGTGCGATGAAGATCACGGCAATGATGAGAATGACGACGGCAATTTCCATGAGAAACCTCTCTTTTCGTTGTTGATCTGTGAAGGTGAAGCGGCCGCGGCCTTTTTAGAGCGGATCTACCAGCAGGCGATTGCCCACCAGTTCCGCAACCCGGTGCATGCCTGTGGAGGGGGTGACGCCGGGGCGGTGGATGGCTGTCCAGGTGGCACCCCGATATTTCACTGTAGTGGTGCCGTCCGCGTTCCAGCCCTCAATGAGGATGGTTTCGCCCACGTCCATGTTGACGCTGCGGTCAGCGCGGGCGGAGGGATCGCCGGGACGCTTTTTCTTGAGGTAGTACCAGCCCACCACCGCTCCTCCTCCCACGACGGCCGCTGCCACAACCTGAACAGTAGTGGGCAGGCCCAGATGGGCGGCCAGGGCTGCAGCCACCAGGCCGATGGCTACCATCAGCAAATAGAACGTACCGGTGAGCAGCTCTACAACGACCACAGCCCCTGCTGCCAGCCACCAGATGGTGGGTTCCTCCATAGCCAACTCCTTGTTGTGGTTGTGTTTAGTGCACCACATTCTGGGTCAAAAGGGTTGCAGTTCAAAGGCGCGTCAACGTTATTCCTTACACTTCGCGCCTATTTCGTTTTTTGGCCGGGCAGGGCACGGTTGCACGGAGGCTGCGCATGAAGTTTCGCTTTCCCATCATCATCATCGATGAAGACTATCGTTCCGAGAACACTTCGGGGCTCGGTATTCGCGCGCTGGCGCAGGCCATCGAGGCCGAAGGGTTCGAGGTGGTCGGGGTCACCAGCTATGGTGATCTGTCGCAGTTCGCGCAGCAGCAAAGCCGCGCCAGTGCGTTCATTTTGTCCATCGACGATGAGGAATTCTCGGAGGGCGAAGGCCTCGATCCGATCGTTCTGAGCCTGCGCAACTTCATCGGCGAGGTGCGCCGCAAGAACACGGAGGTGCCGATCTACGTGCACGGCGAGACCAAGACCAGCCGCCACCTGCCCAACGATATCCTGCGCGAACTGCACGGCTTCATCCACATGTTCGAGGACACCCCCGAATTCGTGGCGCGCCACATCATCCGCGAGGCCAAGAGCTATCTGGAGGGCGTACAGCCGCCGTTCTTCAAGGCGCTGCTCGACTACGCCGAAGACGGCTCGTACAGCTGGCACTGCCCCGGCCACTCGGGCGGCGTCGCCTTCCTCAAGAGCCCCGTGGGCCAGATGTACCACCAGTTCTACGGCGAGAACATGCTGCGCGCCGATGTGTGCAACGCGGTGGAAGAATTGGGCCAGCTGCTGGACCACAACGGCGCCATTGGCGAGAGCGAGCGCAATGCCGCGCGCATCTTCAATGCCGACCACTGCTTCTTCGTGACCAACGGCACGTCCACGTCCAACAAGATGGTGTGGCACCACACCGTGGCCCCCGGCGATGTGGTGGTGGTGGACCGCAACTGCCACAAGTCCATCCTGCACAGCATCATCATGACCGGGGCCATCCCCGTGTTCATGAAGCCCACGCGCAACCACTTCGGCATCATCGGGCCCATCCCGCAAAGCGAGTTCGAGCCAGCCGCCATCCAGGCCAAGATCAAGGCCAACCCGCTGCTCAAGGGCGTGGACGCCAAGAAGGTCAAGCCGCGCGTGCTCACCCTCACGCAGTCCACCTACGACGGCGTGCTGTACAACACCGAGACCATCAAGGGCATGCTCGATGGCTACGTGGAGAACCTGCACTTCGACGAGGCCTGGTTGCCGCACGCGGCCTTCCATCCGTTCTACGGCACCTACCATGCCATGGGCAAGAAGCGCACGCGCCCCAAGCATTCGGTGACGTATGCCACGCAGTCCATCCACAAGCTGTTGGCCGGCATCAGCCAGGCCAGCCATGTGCTGGTGCAGGACTCGCAGACCACCAAGCTCGATCGCCACCTCTTCAACGAGGCCTACCTGATGCACACCAGCACCAGCCCGCAGTACAGCATCATCGCCAGCTGCGACGTGGCGGCCGCGATGATGGAGCCGCCCGGGGGGACCGCGCTGGTGGAAGAGAGCATCCTGGAGGCACTCGACTTCCGTCGCGCCATGCGCCAGATTGAAGACGACTTCGGCAAGAAGGACTGGTGGTTCAAGGTCTGGGGCCCCGAGAAGCTGGTGGACGAAGGTATCGGCCGCGCGGAGGACTGGATCATCCGCAGCGACAGCAAGAGCAAGAAAGCCGGCGCCAAGTGGCACGGCTTCGGCCAACTGGCCGATGGCTTCAACATGCTGGACCCGATCAAGTCGACCATCGTCACGCCGGGCCTGAACCTGGACGGCAAGTTCGACAAGACCGGCATCCCCGCGTCCATCGTCACCAAGTACCTCGCCGAGCACGGCGTGGTGGTGGAGAAGACGGGCCTGTACAGTTTCTTTGTGATGTTCACCATCGGCATCACCAAGGGCCGCTGGAACACGCTGCTCACCGCGCTGCAGCAGTTCAAGGACGACTACGAGAAGAATCAGCCCATGTGGCGCATCCTTCCGGAGTTCTGTCAGCAGCACAAGCGCTATGAGCGCATGGGCCTGCAGGACCTTTGCCAGCACGTGCACGAGATGTACGCCAAGTACGACATTGCGCGCCTGACCACCGAGATGTACCTATCGGACCTCACGCCCGCCATGAAGCCTTCGGATGCGTACGCGCACATCGCGCACCGCCAGACCGAGCGCGTGGAGATCGACCAGCTCGAAGGCCGCATCACCGTGGGCCTGGTCACGCCGTACCCCCCGGGCATTCCGCTCCTGATTCCGGGCGAAGTGTTCAACAAGAAGATCGTGGACTACCTCAAGTTCGCCCGCGAATTCGCCAAACTGTGCCCGGGCTTTGAGACCGATATCCACGGCCTGGTGGAGGTGGAGGATGAAAACGGCCAGGTGCGCTACTACGCGGACTGCGTGGCCGACACAACCGCCAAGACAGGCAAGAACACCAAGCCGCTGGCCACCGCCAAGAACCTGGTACAGGTGGGCGACGAAGGACCTTACGGCCGCAACGTGTGAGTGCGGTTTGACGCCGTGGTGATCGGCTGGTGGGGTCGTTCACCCGGCCCAAGATCGTGAACGTGTCCTAAAAATCGCTCCCCGGCACCGCCGGGGAGCGATTTTTTAGTTTGGAGGGTTTGAATCCGCTGAACAAGTACCCCCGTATTGCCTGTTAGCCGCGTGATTTTCAGGCGGTGTCAGTCCCTACATCACTTTCAGGAGATTCTCATGACCCACCGATTCAACACCCGTATGGCCACCATTGCATTGGCCGCTGCCATGGCTGCAGCCGCTGTGCCTGCCATGGCGCAGGTCATGGTGGGTGGCGCGCCCATGCTCGCCAGCAAAGACATCATCGACAATGCAGTGAACTCCAAGGACCACACCACGCTGGTGGCTGCCGTGAAGGCCGCAGGCCTGGTCGAAACGCTGAAGGGCACCGGTCCCTTCACCGTGTTTGCGCCCACCAATGCCGCCTTTGCCGCTTTGCCCGCTGGTACCGTGGACACCCTGCTCAAGCCCGAGAACAAGCCGACGCTGACCAAGGTGCTTACCTACCACGTGGTTGCAGGTAAGTACGATGCCGCAGCGCTTTCCAAGATGATCGCCGACGGCAAGGGCATGGCCAGCTTCAAGACAGTGGCGGGCGGCACACTCACCGCCAAGGCCAGTGGCTCCAGCATCATGGTCAGCGATGAAAAGGGTGGCATGGCCAGCGTGACCATTGCCGATGTGTACCAGTCCAACGGCGTGATTCACGTTGTGGACAAGGTACTGCTGCCCAACTGACCACATTGACGAAAGCGCTGAAAAGCGCCTGCCCGTTGTGGAAGGGCGGGTTGCCTGGCTTGGCGCTCGATCAGCGTGCAGCAGGCATGTCTTCCCGCACACGCACAAAACTCGCGAAACGCGGCAGGCCGCCGTCGTGTGTTCCGCGAAACCGGTAGGTAACCCAGCTGCCCACCGGCGGAGGGGCAGCCCGTTGCGCATCGCTGAAGCCCGCGCCCAACCGAAAGCGCTGACCCGAGGGCATTTCCACCAGCAGGGCTCCCATGCGCCCTGCGTGGCGACCCTTGCCCGGCAGGTGGGCAACGACGCGGGCTTCCGTGTCATCGTGGGTCTTGACCTTCACCAGATCATCGCTGCGGCCAGACTGGTAGCGCGAGCTGCCCCGGTGCAGCATCAGGCCTTCGCCGCCCGCCCGCACCGTACGTTGCAACAGGGCCTGCAGGGCCGCATCGTTTTCGATGCGCTTTTGGGGCACCGCCTGGACCCAAGGCTGGTTGATCTGCATCACCAAGGCGTTGAGCGACCGCAGTCGCTCGTCAAACGTGTCGCCGTGCCGGGGCAGGTCAAACACCATGAAGCGCATCTGCCGCCAGGCCAGGTCGTTGGGCTGCTGCTGGCGCGTGGTGGACTGCGCGTGCGCAAAACGCCCGCGCCCAGCCCACAGTTCGCCATCCATGGGGGTGCTGGGCCAGCTGGCGGTGAACCACGCGGGGGCCACTACCGTTTCACCACCCCGGGTGCGCAGCGTGTGGCCGTCCCAGTAGCCACGCACGCCGTCGTACTTTTCGCTGACCCAATAGTCCGCCAACGCCATTCCCGGCCGGTACACATTGGCCAGCAGCAGAGCCGGAGCATCTGCTGCATGGCCAGGACGTGTGGAAAGTGCGGGGAGGGCTGCGAACGCCAGCCAGGCCAGGTAGCTTCTGCGTTGCATTTGCTATTTAATTGATAGCTTATTGCGCTTTTGTATCAAGCGCTGGAGCCTGTTTTGACTCAAATTTCGAGGCGAAATCAGACTTGGTCTGCGCTCAGGCCTGCCGTCTGGCTGAAGCCGCCGTCCACGTAGGTGATCTCGGCGGTCATGCCCGAGGCCAGGTCCGACAGCAGGAAGGCCGCCACATTGCCCACGTCCTCGATTGTCACGTTGCGGCGCAGGGGCGAGGCATCGGCCACGCGGCTGAGCAGCTTGCCAAAGTCCTTGATGCCGCTGGCAGCCAGCGTCTTGATGGGGCCCGCGCTGATGCCGTTGGCGCGGATGCTGCGGCCGTCTTCGGTGCGGCCGACGGCTTCGGCCAGATAGCGCACCGATGCTTCCAGACTGGCCTTGGCCAGGCCCATGGTGTTGTAGTTGGGAATGGTGCGCAGCGCGCCCAGGTACGACAGCGTGAGCAGCGACGACTTGTCGTTCAGGTAGGGCAGGGCGGCCTTGGCCATGGCCGGGAAGCTGTAGGCGCTGATGTCGTGCGCAATGCGGAAACCTTCGCGCGACAGGCCTTCGAGGAAATTGCCGGCAATCGCCTCACGGGGCGCAAATCCAATGCTGTGCACAAAACCATCAAATTTGGGCCACACCTGGGCCAGGTCGGCAAACATGCGATCGATCTGCTCGTCGCTGCCCACATCGCAATCAAAGATCAGCTTGGAGTCGAACTCGGCGGCAAAGTCGGTGATGCGGTCCTTGAAGCGCTCGCCCACGTAGCTGAAAGCCAGCTCGGCACCCTGCGCATGGCAGGCCTTGGCGATGCCGTAGGCGATGGAGCGGTTGGACAACACACCCGTGATGAGCAGCTTCTTGCCGGTCAGAAAACCCATGTTCAATCTCCTTTTGGAATGGCGAAATGTCGGCGGGCGGCCTGGTGCATGTGGATATGCGCGATCTGCAGCGAGGCCCGGCGAACGTAGTGCAGAATTGTCGCATGCGGTTTTGGCTGACTTTTTTGCTGATGGGGTGTGCGGTTCCGGCGTGGGCTGCGCATGGGTATGCCCTGTGGGGCGAGCCGCGTTATCCCTCCGGGTTTGCGCACTTTGCCTATGTGAACCCTGATGCGCCCAAAGGCGGCGAGCTGCGTCTGGTCAGCAACCTGCGGGTGTCCACCTTTGACAAATACAACCCGTTCACCATCAAAGGCAACGCACCAGCGTACTTGTCGTCGCTGATGTTCGATTCACTGCTTGCCGGTTCGATGGACGAAACCGCCACCGGCTATGGCCTGCTGGCCGAAGATGTAGAAGTTGCCCCCGATGGTTTGTCCGCCACCTTCCGCCTGCGGCCCGAGGCGCGTTTTCACAACGGCAAGCCGGTGCTGGCGCAGGATGTGAAGCACAGCTACGACACGCTGGTCGGCCCCTTCACATCCCCCGCCTACAAGACGCTGCTGATCGAGGTGGCAGGCGTGGACGTGATCAACGACCGCACCGTGCGTTACCGCTTCAAGCTGCCCAATCGCGAGTTGCCCCTTACCGTAGGTGGCCTGCCGGTGTTCAGCCGCGACTGGGGCGTCGAGAACGGCAAGGCCAAGCCGTTTGACCAGGTGGTGATGGATATTCCCATCGGCAGTGGCCCCTACAAAATCGGCCCGGTGCGTTTTGGCAAGGACATCACCTATGTGCGCGACCCGCAATACTGGGCGCGCGACCTGAACGTGCGCAAGGGCACGGCCAATTTCGACAACATCCTTGTCAAGATCTACAAGGACAACACCGCGCGGCTGGAGGCCCTCAAGGCGGGCGAGTTTGACCTCATGCGGTTTTTCAGCGCGGGCGACTGGGCCCGACGTGTTACGGGCAAGAAGTTCGATACGGGTGAACTCGTCAAGGGCGAGTTTGTGCACAAGCTCCCCTCGGGTTTTCAGAGCTATGTGCTCAACACCCGCCGGCCTTTGCTGCAGGATGCGCGCGTGCGCGAGGCCCTGGGCCTGGCCATGGACTACGAGTGGATGAACCGCCAGATGTTCTATGGCGCTTACCAGCGGGTGAACGGCCTGTTTGGCAACACGGCGTGCGAAACCAAGCGCAGTCCCTCGCCCGAGGAGCTTGCGCTGATGGAGCCCTACCGCAAGGACATTCCGGCTGCAGCGTTTGGCCCGATGACGGTGCCCCCGCGCACGGATGGCGATTCCTCACTGCGGGCCAACCTGCGGCGGGCGCAGGCTTTGCTCAAGGAAGCGGGCTGGGAGGTGCGCGACGGTGCCCTGCGCAACGCCAAGGGCGAGGCCATGGTGCTCGAATACATGGACAGCAATGAAGGCGGCGTGCGCACTATCACCCCCTGGATGCGCAATCTCGAAAAGATTGGTGTCACCTTGCGATTTCGGTCAGTGGACTTTGCGCTGTACCAGCAGCGCCTGCAGAAGTTCGACTTCGACATTACCTCGATTGCCTACCAGGGCACCAACAACCCGGGCCAGGAGTTTGCCGACATGTTTGGCAGCCAGGCGGCCGACGTGGAGGATTCCGGCAACTTTGCGGGCGTCAAGAATCCGGCGGTGGACGCGATGATCAAGGCCATGACCTCCGCCAAGACCGAGGCGCAACTGCTTCCCGCCTGCCACGCCCTGGAGCGCATCATTGCGCACAGCCACTACCTCATTCCGCAGTGGACGGCGGGCACACACCGCATGGCCTATAACGCATGGCGTTTGGCCAAACCCGATGTGGTGCCGCCGTATTCGAGCGGTGAAGGTTGGGTTATCGACACGTGGTGGGTAAAAACGAACAACACGAAATAGGTATTTTTTAATTCTTTAGAGCGGTTGCTGTAAGGCAATGGAAAAACAGAGAATTTAGAATAATTTAACCCCGTTAACTATAAAAATAACGTATTTTCTATTTGGAGAGAAAAATGGAGTTGATTGCGGAGACAAGATCTATAAATGAAATATTTTCTCAAAATAGGAAGTATGTCGTTCCGCGTTTTCAGCGCGAATATTCGTGGACGCTAGAGCAGGTAACAGAGTTGTGGGACGATATTACTGATCAGATCTCCCTGGATTCTGAGGGGTCCGTGACTCATGATGAATATTTTATTGGGTGTGTCGTTTTTGTTGGGGAGGATTCACGGCCTGAGCACCTGATCGTCGATGGACAACAACGTTTGATAACGCTGACGCTTCTTGTAAAGGCGATTGTAGACAGATTAAAAGAATTGGGCGATATGTCCGCAGCTAAGGCAACTTACCATAACATGATCGAGGGTGTTGACAACGACGGGGGTAAGTATTTTAAGTTGATAAACGAGAGTCCAAGGCCATATTTTCAAAATGAAATTCAAGCATTTGATCTTTCTGGAATCAATCGACCTGAGACGGAAGAGGAAAAGAGGCTTAAGGGAACTTTGGATTTTTTTAAAGGTCGTTTAGACAATTATCGTATAGGCACACACCGTGAGGCGGATGCTGCAAAAATAGTTAGAAATCAAGTATTGAATTTTTTAAAGGTTATACAAGTCACGGCGAAGAGTGAAGACGAGGCGTACACTATATTTGAAACCTTGAATGCACGAGGACTTAGCCTTACTTCTGTAGATTTGATAAAAAATTGGATATTTAAAAATTATGATCAGACTCATCCCATTGATAATGCCAAAGAAATTTGGGGTGTTTTGAGAAAGCGAGTGTCAAGTTTTTCGACGCCAGAAATTTTCTTTCGCCACTATTGGAATTCTAAGTATGCTTTTGCTTCGGATGGAAGAATATATAAAAGCTTCAAAAAACTACACAAGCGGGGTTTCATCGCTCCAGCAAAAGATTTTTTACTGGAAATTGATGCTGCTTCGAAGATGTACGAAAAAATCGGTGCTCCCAAGGATGGCGATTGGCCAATTCAAAAAGAGAGATTGGTAAAATATTGTTTTGAGTCGTTGAATTATTACCGCGTCACTCAGCCGCGCCCTTTTCTTTTGGCTCTGTTGGAGTATAGAACTAATGGAGTAATTGGGCAAACTGATTTTATTCGTATGGTGGAGAATATAGAAAGATTTCATTTTATTTTTTCTAACTTGTGCAAAGAGCGCGCATCGGGATTGGAGAGTAAATACTCGCGTGCCGCCAAAAGTTTATATGCTTCAGGCTCCAACAAAAGTGCTGCGAAATCTATACTTAATGATCTGACTATATATCTGGCTAATAAGCGTCCAGACGAGGAAAGTATTAGAAATTCTCTCAGTCTAGTTTCTTTTTCGTCATCGGCAGGACTCGATAGAAAAGTCATTCAGACCGTTTTTGTGAAGTCGGAGAGATATCTTCAAAAAACAAGTGAACTTAATGTCGCATCAATGTCAATTGAGCACATCAGGGAAAAGTCAAGTCGAGCGACTTGGGTTGATTTGATAGGCAACCTTATTCCTTTGGATGAAAGCATAAATAATGGTATTCCTGGCAATCTATCGTTTTCGGAAAAGAAGCAGTTTTATGGTAGGTCTCAATTTAGGCTCGTTGATGATTTCTTGAGTCTTAATCCGCAAAGCAGTTGGGAGAAAGAGGATATGGAGCGCTGGATGGCGCGGTTGGTTGAGTTGACAGATAAGTCGAACGCAATTCGCTGACTCTTAACATGTTCGCCTACATCCTCAAACGCGTGTTGCTGATGCTGCCCACCCTGCTGGGCGTGCTGCTGCTGACCTTTGTGGTGATCCAGTTCGTGCCAGGCGGCCCGGTGGAGCAGTACATGGCCGAGGCCAAGGCCGGTGTGGGCGGTGGCGGCGCCGAGGGGGGTGGCCTGAGCTACCGGGGCGCGCAGGGCGTTGACCCTAAACGGCTGGAGCAGATCAAGGCGCTGTACGGCTTTGACAAACCTGCCCATGAGCGCTTCCTGCAGATGCTGGGACAGTTCGCGAGGTTTGATCTGGGCAAGAGCTTTTTCCAGAACAAGGACGTGTGGCAACTGGTGAAGGAGAAACTGCCGGTTTCCATCAGCCTGGGCATATGGACTTTTTTCATCAGCTACCTCGTCGCCGTGCCATTGGGCGTGGCCAAGGCGGTGCGTGCCGGTTCACGGTTTGACCTGGTGACCACGCTGCTCATCCTGGTGGGCTACGCCATCCCGGGCTTTGTGCTGGGCGTGGCGCTGCTGGTCATTTTTGGTGGGCAATTGCAATGGTTTCCATTGCGCGGTCTCACGTCGGCCAGCTGGGATGAGATGTCGTGGGGCGCGCGCATCGTGGACTATCTGTGGCACATCACGCTGCCTGTGACGGCCATGGTGCTGGGCAGTTTTGCCGTGACGGCAATGTTGACCAAGAACGCCTTTCTGGAAGAGATCCGCAAACAATATGTACTCACGGCCCGCGCCAAGGGGCTCAGCGAGCGGCAGGTGCTGTGGAAGCATGTGTTCCGCAATGCACTCATTCCCATCGTCACCGGGTTTCCGGCGGCCTTCATCGGCGCATTCTTTGCGGGCTCTCTGCTCATCGAGACCCTGTTCTCGCTCGACGGCCTGGGCCTGCTCAGTTATGAGAGCGTGATCCGCCGCGACTACCCGGTGGTGCTGGGCACGCTGTATCTTTTCACGCTGATCGGGCTGGTTACCAAGCTGGTCAGCGACCTTTGTTATGTGTGGGTCGACCCGCGCGTGAAGTTTGACTAGCCCGAACGAACCCATGGCCCTGATGAGTTCTGCTTCCGCATCGCCTTCGCTTTCTCCCTCGCGCCGTGCCTGGCTGCGCTTCAAGCGCAACCGCCTGGGTTACTGGAGCCTGCTGATCTTCTGCGCCCTGGTGCTGGTCAGCCTGTGTGCCGAGCTGGTCAGCAACGACAAGCCCCTCGTCGTGCGCTACGAAGGGAAGACCTACTTCCCCATGCTGAAGGACTACCCCGAAAAGACGTTTGGCGGGGACTTCGAGACCCCCACCGACTACCTCGATCCCTTCATCAAGGATCGCCTGAGTGCGGGCAGCAATTGGGCGCTGTATACCTTGAACCCCTACGGCCCCAACACGCTCAACTACTTTGCCAAGGCGCCTAACCCGTCTGCGCCCACGGCCGACAACTGGCTGGGAACGGACGACAGGGGGCGTGACCTGCTGGCGCAGTTGCTCTACGGCTTTCGCGTGAGCGTGCTGTTTGGCCTGGCGCTCACCGTCACCGGCGTGCTGCTGGGAATGCTCACCGGCGCCATCCAGGGTTTTTTTGGGGGCAAGACGGACCTGGCCTTCCAGCGCTTCATCGAGATCTGGGGCTCCATGCCCGAGCTGTACCTGCTCATCATCTTCAGCGCCGTGTTTGCACCCAGCATCGCGCTGCTGCTCATCCTGCTCTCGCTGTTTGGCTGGATGGGGCTGTCGGACTATGTGCGTGCCGAGTTTCTGCGCAATCGCCAGCTCGATTACGTGAAGGCCGCGCGGGCCCTGGGCGTAGGCAATGCTCAGATCATCTGGCGCCACATCCTGCCCAACAGCCTGACGCCCGTGGTCACCTTTTTGCCGTTTCGCATGAGTGGCGCCATCCTGGCACTGACCTCGCTCGACTTCCTGGGCCTGGGTGTGCCACCGGGCACTCCGTCGCTGGGTGAGCTGCTGAACCAGGGCAAGAACAGCATTGATGCGTGGTGGATTTCGCTGTCCACCTTTGCGGTGCTGGTCACCACCTTGTTGCTGCTGACCTTCATGGGCGACGCGCTGCGCGATGCCCTGGACCCCCGAAAGGCCGACCAGTGACCCCTTCGGCCATGACCCCTTTGTTGCAGGTTCAAGACCTCCACGTTCGCTTTGGCGCCAAAGAGGTGGTGCGGGGTGTCAATTTCAGCATTGCAGCGGGCGAAAAACTGGCGCTGGTGGGTGAGTCCGGCTCGGGCAAAACCATCACGGCGCTGAGCCTGCTGCGGCTGGCGGGCGATGCTGTCATCACCGGCCAGGCGCTGCTGCAGGGGCGCGGAGACCTGCTGGCGCTGACCGAACGCGAGATGCGCGGCGTGCGTGGTGGCGACATCGCCATGGTGTTCCAGGAGCCCATGACCGCGCTCAACCCGCTGATGACCATTGGCCTGCAGATCGCCGAAATCCTGCAGCTCAAAAAAGGCCTGACCGGCGCCCAGTGCGCGCAGGCCGCCGTCGAGCTGCTGGCCCAGACCGGCATCCCCGAGCCTGCGCGCCGTGCCAACAGCTTCCCGCACCAACTCTCAGGCGGCCAGCGCCAGCGCGCGATGATCGCCATGGCCCTGGCCAGCGCCCCGAAGCTGCTGCTGGCCGACGAACCCACCACCGCGCTGGATGTGACCTTGCGTGGCCAGATCCTCGACCTGCTCAGCGACCTGCAGCGTCAGAACGGCATGGCAGTGCTGCTGATCACGCATGACCTGAACCTGGTACGCCGCTTTGCCGACCGCGTGGCCGTGATGGAACAGGGCGTGCTGGTGGAGCAGGGCCCCGTGGCCGAGGTATTCGGCGCCCCCCAGCATGCCTACACCCGGCGCCTCATCGCCAGCCAGCCCCGCCGCGATGTGGTCGAGGTCGACCCGCCCGCAGGCACCGCCCCGGTCGTGAAGACGCAGGACCTGCGCGTGGTGTACCCCACGCCGCTGCCCGGTGTGCGAGGGTGGTTCAAGAAGGGCGAGTTTGTGGCCGTGCAGGGCGCCGCGCTGCAGTTGCTGCCAGGCCAGACGCTAGGTGTGGTGGGGGAGTCCGGCTCGGGAAAATCCACGCTGGCCCAAGCCATCCTGGGCCTATTGCCTTACGCAGGCGAATTGCAGGTGGGTGGGCAGGCATGGCAGCAGCCCGCCATGCGCAATACACCGGCCAACCAGCAGCTGCGCCGCCGGGTGCAGGTGGTGTTTCAAGACCCGTTCTCATCGCTGTCTCCGCGCCTCACGGTGGAGGAGATCGTGGGCGAGGGCCTCAAGGTGCACGAACCCACACTGACCGTGGCCCAGCGCCGCGCCCGCGTCGAGGCGGCCCTGGAAGAGGTGGGGCTTGCCGAAGCACAGTACCCGCGCCTGCTCGAGCGCTACCCGCATGAATTTTCTGGCGGCCAGCGCCAGCGCCTGGCCATCGCCCGGGCGCTCATCGTGCAACCCCAGGTGCTGGTGCTGGACGAGCCCACCAGCGCCCTGGACGTGACCATCCAGCAGCAGGTGCTGGGCCTGCTGCAGCGCCTGCAAAAAGAGAAGGGTCTGAGCTACCTGCTCATCACCCACGACGTGGATGTGATCCGTGCCATGGCGCACGACGTGGTGGTGATGAAGGACGGTGCCCTGCTCGAAAGCGGCAGCGTGACAGACGTGCTGGATGCGCCGCAGCATCCGTACACCCAGCGGCTGGTGGCGGCGGCCACGGTGCCGGTTTTGGACTGATGAATATTGATGAAAATAGCCGCTAGCGCTTGTTGATAAAGCACAGTGTGCTATTGAAAATATAGCATTCTCGAAATGGCCGGGTCGTACCTTCTCAGGTCATCACGGCCCGCCTGGCATGTTGTTCGCTGGCAGGGGGTGTCCACAGAATCCTGCGCACGTCCATACCCAGCGTCTGCGCCCGCTCCATGAGGTGCTCGCGCACGTGTCCGGGCAGGGTGGGGGCGCGTGACAACACCCACAGGTAGTCCTTGCTCGAGCCCACCACCATGGCCCACTGGTAGTTTTCATCGAGCGCCACCACGTTGTAGCCGCCGTAAAAAGGCCCGAAGAACGACACCTTGAGTGCAGCGCGCGTGGGATCGTCCACAAAGCGGGCCGTGCCCTCGGCTTCCTTCCACACCTTGCGCACCGGGTCATAGCCACGGTTGACCACCTTGATCGTGCCGTCGGCATTGCGGCTGTAGGTGGCGCTGGTCTGGGTCAGGCGGCGCTCAAAGGAGTTTTCGATGCGTGCCACTTCGTGCCAGTGCCCTGCGTAGCGGTCCACGTCAAACTCCGTCACGGGCTGGATGCCCTCGGGCGTGCGCGGTGTGGAGCAGGCAGTCAGTGCCAGCGCGGCCATCAAGGCGGCTGCGCCGACCACCAGGGGCCATGGTGAGGGGCGGCGTGGCTGGGCATGAATGCGCATGGGGTGCTCCTGCGGTGTTGTGGGCGTGTGGCTGGCGAGGGCCGCACCGGTTGGGGTGGCGCAGAGGCTCGTTTATCGATGGGTCTGACTTTAGGCAGGGTGCCGTACAGGGCCTGTAGGAGCGCGCTGTCAGCGCTTGTCAGAGCCCGGCAGCAAGGGGCGGCGCCCCCATTTGCGGATGTGCAGGTGTGTGGATGGGCGAGCGCGTAGAGTGCAGCAACGGTTTTGCCGATTGTGCGAACGCCCGACCCGCTTTGGAGAAAACCCATGACTGCCCCTGCCCATCACCCCGCGCACCCCGCGCACCCCGTCGCACTTTCTGCAGAGGGGCCCTTGCCGACCGACCACCTGCGCTTTCATCGGCGCCATGCGCATCTGGCGCCCACGTTCGGGACGGACCGGTTCGCGCTGCGGGCGGAGGCCTTTGCGCGCTTCTTTGGCACGCCCCTGTTTCTGGGGGCGCAGACGCTGATCGTGGCCACCTGGATATTCATCAACGTACTGGGCATCGCCAAGTTCGACCTCTATCCGTTCATCCTGCTCAACTTGGCGTTCAGCCTGCAGGCGGCCTATGCCGCCCCGCTTATCCTGCTGGCCCAGACGCGGCAGGCTGCGCGGGACAAAAGCCATGCGGAAGCCGATGCGCAGCACCGCGAAGCGCTGGCCATTGCCAATGAGCAGCGCCAGTCCATCGCCGCCCAGAGCGCGGCACAGGTGCTGGAGTTGCTTCAGCAGAACACCCTGCTCACCGAGCAGACCCGCGAACTCACGGCACGCATCGAGGCGTTGACGGTAGAGATTCACCAGCGTTTTGTTGCCCCACCGGTAAAGCCGTAAAAAAATGCACGAGCCCACACGGGCCTGCGCTGACCGCCATCGCTCGCCCGCACCGCCGCTGTTTGAAGAATCGGAGCCACCATGACCTCACCCCGGCCCGCGCCCTTTGCGTCCCACAGTCCGTCATCATCGCTGTTGCCCCAAGTCGCCGAGCCCCGTTTTGATATCTCTGCCCTGTACCGGCAGGCGCACGGGCTGGCTGCACCCGGTCAATGTGTCACCGCCTTGCACATGGGCGCCGAACACACCCTGTTGGCAACGGGAATCGACCCAACAACGCCGTCCGTGGTGCTGACACTCGCCCTGGGCAGCCAGAAGACCGCGCGTGATTTTTTCCGCAGCACGCTACCCACCCCGCTGGAACTGGAGACTGCCATCGCCTGGGTGGAAGACGAGGTCTATGCGGCACACACGCGCCACCGCCAATGGGTACCCGAAGGGGTGGTGGTGATTCCATGTTCCACAGACCCCGCCCTGCACGAGATCGCCACCCTGGCGGGCGTTGCCGAAGCACCCACCCGGGTTTTGCCCCTGGAGGCCATGGAGCGTTTGTTCAACCGCCTTGCTGCCGTGGCCCAAGGCCGGCCTCCTGCACACGAGGGGTTGCCCGCGAGCCCCACCTTGGCCGCCACGCTGCTGGTCCTGCGCGAGTTGATGCACCACATGCCTTTTGCCGCCATCACGCTGACACCCACTGCGAGCGGGGCGGGATTCTCTACGGCTTGAAGTGCCTGCAGCGCTTTTTTGTAAAGCGCTGATTGCTATCCATAAGATAGCATTCTTCCGAGACGTGCACCCACCGACCCGATTCCCACGGGTCGCCGTGCTCACGCAAAAGTGTCGACGGTGTCACCCAGGCCAGGTGTGCGACGGCCTGCAGATGCGGGTGCCGCTTTCGTGCTCGGGTCCCTGGTCGCCTGGGCCTGCTGTTGTCTGGCGGCCTGCTCCTGCTGGCTTTGCCGTGCAATGGCAGCAATCTGTTGCTGCACCATCTGGATCTGCGCCTGCAGCAGCTTGATCTTTTCCTGCTTGGCCTTGGCCTCGATGTCCTGTCCGGCTACGCCCCGCAGTTCGTCGGTCAGCTCACGCAGCTGCTTCTGAAGCTTCGCGATGTTGCTGCTGGCCGCCCCGCGGGAGGCAGCATTGGTGGAGTTGGCGCCGGAGATTTGCATCCCCTTGTTATCGGCACGGAATGGGCCATCTCAAGCACTGTTTGTTGTGCGCTGCGTTGCCGTGGGGCGCTGTGCAAACCACTCCCGCAAGAAATCCGCCAGGGCCCGCGTTTTGGCTGACAGATCACTTTTGGTTGGATAGACCAGGGTCACGTCCGCAGCGGGCAGCGTCCACGCGGCCAGCACGCGCTGCAGTCGGCCTGCGGCCAGGTGTTGCGCCACATCCCATTCCGACCGCATGAGCACGCCATGGCCCTCCAGTGCCCAGACCGTGGCGGCTGCGCCATCGTTGGTGCTGAGCATGCCGCGCACCTTCAGGGTTTCTTGCCGTTCGCCCTGGCGCAGGTGCCAGGTGCCATAGATTTCGTCACTCTCGCGGATCACGATGCACTGATGGGCCAGCAGGTCAGCGGGCTGTGTGGGCTCGCCCGCCAAGGCCAGGTAAGCGGGTGAAGCGCACAACACGCGCTGGTTGGCCAGCAGCCGGCGCGCGGTCAGGCGCGAGTCGGGCAAATCACCAAAGCGCACAACGGCGTCAAAACCTTGCTCCACCAGGTTGACGGGTCGGTCGGTCAGGTGCAGTTGCACCTCGACCTCAGGGAAGGCGCGTGCAAACGCCGACAAGGCAGGTGCAATGTGTGCGCGGCCAAAGCCCAGCGTGGCGGCCAGCTTGATGAGCCCGCGCGGAGAGCTGCGCGCGCCCGCCACAGCGCGCTCCAGCGCCTCCAGATCGCCGAGGATGCGCGCACCGTCGAGCAGGTAGGTCTCGCCCTCGGGCGTAAGGCTGATGCGGCGCGTCGTGCGGTGCAATAGCCGCACGCCCAGCCGGTGCTCCAGCTGCGCCAGGCGCCGGCTCACAGCCGGGGGGGTGATCCCCATCTGCTGCGCTGCGGCGGCCAGGCTGCCTTCCTTCATGAGCAAAGCAAAAAAGCGCAGGTCCGAAAAGCCGTCCATAGGGTTTATTCGTGCTTTTGGTTTATGAATGAAGTGATTTTGAATGACTTTATGCCGTTTTCAATCACTCATAAGATGCCCGTCAGACAGAACACCACCAATCTGCCGGAGACAAACCCCATGACCACCACCCCACTTTGCCCCGGCTTCACTCCCCACCGCGTAGCCACGCCCGACGGGCAGCACATCCACGCCCTGTTGGGCGGCAGTGGGCCGCCGCTGCTGCTGCTGCACGGCCATCCACAAACCAGTGCGATCTGGCACAAGGTGGCGCCCGCGCTGGCACAGCATTTCACGCTGGTACTGGCCGACCTGCGGGGGTATGGGGACTCGGCCAAGCCCTTGGGGAGCCCGGCCCCAGGCAACGGTGATGCAGAGCATGCGCTCTACAGCAAGCGCACCATGGCCGCCGACATGCTGGCCGTGATGCAGCACCTGGGCCACACCCGGTTTGCCGTGCTGGCGCACGACCGGGGCGCCCGCGTGGCCCACCGGCTGGCGGCCGACCACCCCGATGCCGTGGTGCGCTTGGTGCTGCTTGACATTGCCCCCACCCTGGCGATGTATGAGCAGACCAGCGACGCCTTTGCCCGCGCCTACTGGCACTGGTTCTTTCTGATCCAGCCCGCGCCGCTGCCCGAACGGCTGATCGAGGCCGACCCTGCTGCCTACATCCGCGACGTGATGGGCCGACGCAGCGCGGGCCTGGCGCCGTTTGATGCCCGGGCACTGGCCGAATACGCGCGCTGCCTGGCCCTTCCGGGCACAGCCCATGGCATTTGCGAGGACTACCGCGCCGCCGCCGGCATTGACCTTGTGCACGACCGGGCCGACCGCGATGCAGGGCGCCACCTGGCCATGCCGGTGCTGGCGCTGTGGGGCGAGCAGGGCGTGGTGCACCAATGCTTCAAGCCCCTGGCCGAATGGCAGCGCGTGGCGCGTGATGTGCGCGGCCACGCCTTGCCCTGCGGCCACTACATCGCCGAAGAGGCGCCCGATGCCCTGCTGACCGCCGCCTTGCCCTTCTTGCTGGAAGCCACACCATGACCCATCCCCAGACCCTGTACCAGAAGCTGATCGCATCGCACACCGTCACGGTGCTGGACGCGCAGAACGTGCTGCTGTTTTGCGACCTGCACCTGATGAACGAATACACCAGTCCCCAGGCCTTTGCGGGCCTGCATGAGGCCGGGCGCGGCGTGCCCATGCCGGGGCAGAACGTGGCGGTGGTGAGCCACATCATCCCCACGCACCCGGTGCGCCACCGCGTCATCCAGGACCCACCTTCGGCCCTGCAGGCGCGCAACCTGCAGGCCAACTGCGAGCGGCACCAGATCCCGCTGTTCGACACCAACGACCCGCTGCAGGGCATCGAACACGTGGTGGCGCCTGAGCATGGCATGGTCCGCCCCGGCATGGTCATCATCTGCGGCGACAGCCACACCACCACCTACGGTGCGCTGGGTGCCCTGGGGTTTGGCATCGGGACGTCCGAGGTCGAGCACGTGCTGGCCACCCAGACCCTGGTGTACCGGCTCGCGCAGAACATGCGCATCCGCGTGGATGGCGTGTTGCCCACCGGCACCACGGCCAAGGACCTGATCCTCATGGTCATCCGCCACATTGGTGCCCAGGGCGCGCGCGGCTATGTGGTGGAGTTTTGCGGCAGCGCCATCAGCGCGCTGTCGGTGGAGGCGCGCTTCACGCTGTGCAACATGGCGGTGGAGGCGGGCGCACGCGGCGCCTTGATCGCGCCCGACGCCACGGCCATTGACTATGTGCTGGCCCGGGCCCCTGACATCACCGGGGCGTGGCGCGAACGGGCCCTGGCGCACTGGGCCACCCTGCACAGCGATGGGGATGCGGCGTTTGATGTGGAGCACCATTTCGACGCCAGCAATGTGGCCCCCTATGTGACCTGGGGCACCAGCCCCGACCAGGCCATGGCCATCGATGCCACCGTGCCGCTGCCCGCCCACATGGTTGATGCGGCCCAGCGCAGCAGCGCGGAGCAGGCCTTGCGCTACACCGCGCTTTGTGCCGGGCAGGCGCTGCAGGGCGTGCCCGTGCAGCATGTGTTCATCGGCTCGTGCACCAACGCGCGCATCGAAGACCTGCGTGAGGTGGACCGCATCGTCGGCCACCGCCATGTGGCCAGTGGCGTGCGCGCCATGGTCGTGCCCGGCTCGGGGGCCGTAAAAGCCCAGGCCGAGGCCGAAGGCATTGCCGCGCGCCTGGTGGCTGCGGGCTTTGAATGGCGCCAGCCCGGCTGTTCCATGTGCCTGGCCATGAACGACGACGTGCTGGCCCCCGGCCAGCGCTGCGCTTCCACCACCAACCGCAACTTCGAAGGGCGGCAGGGCCGGGGCGCCATCACCCACCTGATGAGCCCGGCCATGGCCGCCGCAGCCGCCATCACGGGCTGCATCACCGATGTGCGCAACCTGGAAATTGCTGTATGACCACCGACAACGCTCTTGTTCGCGGCCGCGCCGCCGTGCTGGCCACGCCCAATCTCGACACCGACCAGATCATGCCCAAGCAGTTTCTGCGTGGCATCGACAAATCGGGCCTGGCACCTGGCCTGCTGTACGACCTGCGCTTTGACGGGGCAGGCCAGCCGCGTGCCGACTTCGTGCTCAACCAGCCCGCGTTTGCAGGCGTGGATGTGCTCATTGCGGGCGCCAACTACGGCTGCGGCTCCAGCCGTGAACACGCCGTGTGGGGCATGCAGCAATACGGCTTCAAGGCCGTGGTGGCGTCGAGCTTTGGCGAGATTTTTTACTCCAATGCGCTCAACAACCGCCTGCTGCTGGCCATGGTGGCTGAGGACGATGTGCAGGCCTTCGTGGCCGAAGCGGCCGCGCAGCCAGGGCCGCTGGCGCTCACGATTGACGTGCAACAGCGCATGGTGCGCAGCCCTGGGCGCAGCGCGGGTTTTGTGCTGTCTGACCGGCACCAGCGCATGTTTCTGGAGGGGCTGGACGTGATCGGCGTGTCGCTGAGCCACGCCGACCAGATCCGTGCGTTTGCAGACCAGCACTGGGCGGCGCAGCCGTGGGTGAAGGATGTGGCGCGCCGCACGCGCGAGCGGCTGTCGGCCGCCACGGGCGGCTGAGCCTGGTGCGGCGACCACGGGGGGAGTCGTCGCCGACCCAAAGGCTTGCTTACTTGGCTGCGCCCTTGGCCGCCTGCGCCTTCTGGGTCTTGTTGTAGACCTCCATCACGGTGGCGAAGTCGCGTTCGAAGTTGATGGGCAGGAAGGTGTCGTTGCCCGGCAGCAGCTGGCGCAGCTTGGGCGAGAAGCTGTAGCTGTACGAGCACTTCTTCACGCGCGCCTGCAGCTCGGGCGAGACATCCTTGCCCATCGTCCAGGTCTCCGTCATGAAGGGCGGGCTCTCCCACAGCGTGCGGATGCTGGAGCCCTTCACATCGCCCTTGACCACCATGCGCTGGTACAGATCGCTGGCCACGGCAGCGGCGGGGTAAAAGCCGTGCATCACGCCCGTCACCGAGCGCTCATGGCCATTGGAGAACACCACCTCGTAATTCTGGTCCGGCACCAGCCCGATGGCCGGGAACAGCGCGCGCGGTGCCAGGTTGCCGGAGTTGGAGGTGGGCGTGGTGTGTGCAATCTTCTTGCCCACCAGGTCTTGTGGCTTGGTGAAAGGGCTGTCCACGCGCGAGATGAGGATCAGCTTGTACGAGTTGCGCTGCCCGCTGGCCTTGTTGCCCGGCACGCCAAACGGCGTGGGCTGGCCCGCGGCCACCAGTTGTGGCACCAGGCCAGGGTTCACCTGGGCCAGCTGGGCCTTGCCGGCCACCAGGCTGTCGATGAGTTCCTTTTCTGCCAGCACGTCGATGTTGGTGCTGCGCTCCAGCGATTCGCCCTGCAGGTTCTGCAGATCAATGTTTCCGCAGCGTGCCAGGTGGTTGAAGTAGTCGCCCCACAACAACATGGTTTCGCTTTTGGCGTAGGTCTTGGGCATGGCCACCACGAGTTTTTCGCGCGGGCCGCTGGCGATGGGCGCCGGGGCGGCGGCTGCACGGGCCGCTGCCGCACGGGCCTGTGGGGTGTTCGTGGGGGTGTCGGTTTGTGCGGCCACGGGGCTCAGCATCAACGTAGCGCCTGACAAAAGCGCGCAAAAACGTGCATCACATCGCATGGTGATTTCCCTCTGAAATTTTTGTTGGGTTTCGCAAGGCCGGCTGCAGCTGTGTGGCACAGGTGCGCGCCCGTGGGCCATGGTCTTCCCAGTATGCATGAAGGCGAGGGGCTTGCAGTAACCCGTGCGACTCGTGGACAGCTGCCGGCGTCGCCGCCCACCGCCGCAAGGGGCCGCGCCTGGGCGTTGTTGCGCGGTGCCATGCCAGTGGGAAGGGCGGGACCAGTTTCTCGTCAGGTGCGCGGATGAGGAAGGCGCGGTGGACACGGCGTCAAGTGCACTGTGGCGTGGATGGACAACGTGGTGAAGGACAGGGGTCTGGAGCTCTGTAACAATTCGTTCCATTCCACAAACCCTCCAGCCCGTCCTTCACAACGCAGAGCCATGTCGCAAAACGCCCATACCCTTCACCTCTTTTTTGAAGACCCGATCAAGCTCAAATTCGGCCAGCTGGTCTATCAATACCTGGTAACCGGCAACACCGAGCAGGCGCAACGCTGGGCCGACAAGCTCGGCGGGGCGGACCTGGCGGCGTTGTGGGATGAAGAGTGGTTCAACCAGGAGGTGTCGGCCACGCCGTCCCACCTGCTGCTGCGTTTTGACACGGGTACCAGTGGCGATCTGCCCTTGCGGGCGCTCGAGACACTGTTTTCCCATGGGTTGAAGGCGGCCGTCCTCCAGGTGTTTTACGACCAGGTGGGTGAGACCGAACGCATGCACTTCGACGACGGCCACTGGGTGTCGCGCCAGGCATTCTTTGACAAGCACCCTGAGCGCCGCAGCATCGTGGAGCCCGCAGACCCGGACCACCCAGCCGGTTCTGCCGATGAAGGGCCTGACGACGAGTACGACTGTTCCAAAGACCCTGGCAAGCCCGTGTCCGTGGCGAAGCTGCGCAAACAGGAAGCCGAGCGCAAACAGAAGGGCCAGGAAGCGGCTGAGGCTTTCATCGAAATGGCCAAGGCCATGGGCAAAAACGGCGTATCGCCTGTGAAGGGCCTGATTGCCGTGCTGTTGCTGCGCGCAGGGCTCAAGGGTCTGCTGCAGGCCTTCGTGTTCACGGTGGTCACGGTGCTGCTGTTCAAGGGCTTCTGGCTCTGGCTGGGCCTGGGCCTGGTGTTGGCCATCGTGCTGCCGCTGTACTACATCGTCTCCACGCACAAGGACCTCAAGGGCGACGACGATGATGAGGACAGCGACCCCGATGAAGGTGGCGGCGACGAAAGCAGTGAAGACAAGGACAGCGACCACAACAAGGGCAGCGCAGCCACCACGGGCAGCAGCCACTGAACCGCAGGGAGAACACAACATGTTGACGCAAATCGAATGGTGGGGTGGGGTGATTTTTGTGCTGGGCGCACTGACGTACCGCATGGTCATGGGCGCGCTGGAAAAGAAGGAAGGGGGCATCCCCTGGTACCGCCTGATGATGCACATCTTCTTTGTGGCGCCCGCCATCGTGCTGGCCGGGTACTTCTACCCGCTGGAGCGCATCGAACTGCAATATGCCTACCTGGCGGCGCTGGGCGTTTCGCTGGTGGTGGTGGCGGTGATGCTGGTGCAGGAGATGACGGGCGATGCCTCCGAAGAGGAAGCCGAGGCGAAAAGACAGGACGCACAAGACAAGGCAGCCAAGATCGCAAAGCCCGAAGGAGGGGGGCAAGAAGAGGGCGCGCAGGCAGAGGCGGAGGAGGAGGAACCCGGCTGGCTGATGACCGTCGTCGGCGCGATCGTGTTGTACAGCCCGGTGCTGGTGGCATGTGGGCTGGGCTGCACCAAGGCCTGGCCGATGGTGCAACGGTGGATGTGACCCCACGGAGCTGAGCCTGCACGCACCGGCACGGGCTCGGCGCTTCTCCGCCTGATCTGCAGCCCCTGGGCGGGCGGTGCGTGGGCACAGATGACAATCCGTGCAAGCCACCGCCATTTTTTCTTCTTCTGGCCGTGGGCAGTTTTGCCCCACCATCCCTCCTTAGCACCCTTGCGCAGCCCATGGCGACCGACTCTTTTGCCGACCTTCTCTCGCTCTACATGCGCCGCATCCGCGCCAGCGCTTCGGGCGTGGCCACCGAAATCGGCCTGAGCCGCGAGGCGGTGAACAACTGGCGCAACGGCGTTTCTGCCCCCAACGTTCGTTCGCGCGACCGTGTGGTCGCCTGCACGCGCTACCTGCGCCTGACGGAGAGCGAGGCCAACCGCCTGCTCAGTGCTGCCGGCTTCGAACCCGAGTTTCCGCTGCAGGCCGAGTCCGTGGGCGCCCAGCCTTTTGCTGCGTTCCAGGGCCGTGTGTTCGCCCAGCTGGCGCAGGCCGTGCCGTACCCCATCTCGCTGCTGCTGTCGCCCGCGCACTGGGGACAGCCGCCGTTTCGGCAAGAGTTGCTGCAGCGCGCGCGTGCGCAGTATGGCGAAGGCTCGGTGCTGCACATCCAGCCACCGTACAGCGTGAGCACCGCGCAGGCCGATTACTTCGCGGCCATCGGCCGCCAGTGCGGCCTGGGCGAGGTTGCATCCGACTACGAATTCGAATCCGCGCTGGAGCGCCGCCTGCTGGCGGGCGAGCGCATTTTCTGCCTGGTCAGCCGCTTTGAGCAAGGCACGCCCGCGTTGCGCGAAACCCTGGCGGGCATTTTGCGCAGCCTGAGCGAGATGCACAGCGGTCGCCTGCACCTGCTGCTGTGTGGCGGCGAGGCGCTGGCCGATCTCAAATACCGCAGCGGCGACCTGTCGCTGCTCAACATCGCGCAGGTCAACCACTGGCCCGACCCGTCGCTGGACGATCTGATGCAACTGGCCTGCCACCGCTGGCCCGAGCACACCTGGACCGGGCCGGTGGTGGCCGAGTTGCAGGCGCTCAGCGGCGGCCACCCCGCGTTGTTTGAAGAGGGGCTGCAGTGGCTGGTGGACCAGGGTGTGGGCGATGGACATGCGTCGTCCAGTGCACTGCGCACGCACCTGGCCAGCAGCCCGCGCCTGTGGCAGACCTTTTTGCCGCTGGCCCAGGCGCCTGCCACCCGCGCGCGGTTGCAGCAGCTGCTGCAGGCCGACGACCTGGGCCGTGCGCGCCCCTATCTACAAGACGACGAACTGCGCAGCCTGTTCTGGGGCAACCTCATCCATGTGCGCGGCACGGGCGATGCGGCGCGGCTGCACTGGCGCTGCGCCACCATTCGCGATGCGGGTTTGATGGTGCTGGATTCATGCTCGACCGACTGAAGCCGCTGCTGTCCAAGGCCGTGGTGCGCGCGTTGGCCATTGCGGCGGTCACGCTGTTCGTGGGCAGCGCGCTGTTCACGCCCCAGCTCAACCCGGTCACGCGGGGCGCGTTCCTGGCCTCGGTCAATGTCGGTCCGGTGTGGGGCGAGCTGGTGCAGTGGCGCGTTGCCCTGATCCAGGCGCGCAATGAGCTCGATGCCTGGCCCAAGGACATCCAGGAATACGCGCCGCGCATCGCCAACCCGCAGCTGCGCGTAACCTCCCCGCGCCCCAACGTGCTGCAGGCCGACATCGCCCACAACCCTGAGCTCGGCAAGCTGGCAGGCACCCAGGTGGTGGTGGAGCTGACGCCCGGCACCCACACCTGGACGTGCCGCCCCGGCAACCCGCCCATTCCACCAGGTTACCTGCCCATCAACTGCCAGGAAGGCAGCACCGACGACTTCGAGCCCGCCACCAAGCCCGCGCCCGATGCCGACCCGTTCGCCTGGCTGCGTTCGCTCATCCTGTGGTGCGCAGTGATCTTTGCCGTGGGCGCCGTCGTGTGGGTGGTGCGCCACCCCCTGATCGGCGCGGGCCAGCTGCGCCCTGCGCGTCTGCGGCGCACACCCCTGGCGCGCCTGCCGCAGATCGACCGGCTGCTGCGCTGGCTGCGGCGGCTGGAGGCCACCTTGCTGGCCGCCGACATCCGCATGGTGGACTGGCGCCGCGCCGTGCTGTGCGCGCAGGCCACGGGGGGCGACCACGCCCCGGCTCTGGCACGCGCATTGGCCGAATGCGTGTCGGCCCGCTGCCAGCCCAGCAGCGACTGGGCGTTGCCCGGCCAGGTGTTCGAGTGGCAGTTTCCGCCCGACCTGCCCGTGTCGCTGGACCGCTGCCTCGTCTTTGTGCCCACCCCGGGCATCGACGAAGCCACCGTGCTGCGCCAGCTGCGCGCCGCGCAGACCGGCAGCGACGTGCTGTTGATCCTGAGCGAGCACAGCGTGGAAACCCCTTGCCCGCTGCTGCGCGCCCACGCCGATGACCGCGCCAATCTGCACGTGATGGTGGACAGCGCCAGCCAGACCGAGTGGCTGATCGGCGGCGATGCCCTGCAGGTGCTGCTGCGCCAATTGGCCGCGCAGCTGCGCATCACCCGCATCTCGCCGTACCAGACGCGTGGCGGCGTGACCCGCGAAGGCGCCTTCTTTGGCCGCGCACAGCTGCTCGCCCGTGTCATCAACCGCGAGCCCGCCAACTACCTGGTGGTGGGCGGTCGCCAGCTGGGCAAGAGCAGCCTGCTCAAGGCCGTGCAGCGCCGCCTGCAAGGCCACCCGCACACCGTGTGCCACTACGTCTCGCTGCGCGACCACCGCCTGGCGCCCCGCATGGCGCTGCAGTTTGGCCTGGCCGCCGACACACCGCTCGAAGCCATCGTGGACCACCTGCAGGCCCAGTACGAGGGCAAGCGCCTGGTGCTGCTGATCGACGAGGCCGACCTGTTCTTCCGCGACGAATCGAACCACGGCTACGCCCAGTTGTCCACGCTGCGCGCGCTCAGCGAAGAAGGGCGCTGCTGGTTCATGCTCGCGGGCTTCTGGGACCTGTACGCCACGGCCGTGCTCGACTACCAGAGCCCCTTGCGCAACTTTGGCGAAGTGCTGGCCATCGGCGGGCTGGAGCGTGCAGCCTGCCGCGAGCTGGCCACCGAGCCCTTGCGCAGACTGCGCCTGGGCTTTGCCAGCGACACGCTGGTGGAAAAACTGGTGGATGCCAGCGGCCAGCGCGCCAACCTCGTCGCCATCCTGTGCCAGGAGTGCCTGGAAGCCCTGCAGCCCGGCGAGCGCGCCATCGAAGCCCGCCACCTCACGCAGGCCCTGGCCTCGCAGGCGGTGCAGGACGCACTGGCCGGCTGGGGCCGCCTGAGCCACGACGAGGCCGCCTGTCGCCTCGACCGCATCGCCGTCTACCACACGGCCCAAGCCGGGCAGACCGGCCTGGTGGCCCTGGCCCAGCTGCTGCAAAGCCACGGCATCACCGCCGACGCGCAGGCGCTGCGCCAGTCGCTGGCCCGCCTGCAGCTGGCCTATGTGCTGCGCAAGCAGGATGCCGACTACCGCTTTGCCATCCCGCTGCTGCAGGGCCAGTTCGAGCCGACCGAGGTGGAACTGCTGCTGCGCCAGGAGCTGGCGATGCTGGCGCGCAGCACGGTAAAAATATGAGCCAAATTGGCCGCCAGCGCTTGATGGATAAGCGCTAATAGCTACTATTTTTGTAGTAATCCGCAGCAACCCCGTGCCGCAGGCGATTCCACCCCGGCCTTGTGCACGTCCCGCATGCGCAGCATGTCGCCCCAGCGGGTGGCGAGCTGCGGCGCAAAGCCCACTTCGCCGTCAAACCGCGCGGGGTTGGCATAGGTGCCAAACAGCATGTCCCACACCGGCAGGTCGCCATAGTTGCGGGCATGCACATCGCGTTCGTGGTGCAGCGCGTGCATCTCGGGCCGGGGCAGCAGCCAGCCCAGCCAGCGTGGGGTGTGGATGTTCCAGTGCTGAAAAATGCTGAGCACCGCCAGCAGAGCCGTGGTCAGTGCCGCGGCTGCGGGCGCCAGCCCCAGCACCACCGTGCCCAGGGCCACGCCCATGCCGGTTTTGACCAGCACCTCGAAGGGGTGCACCACATAGGCGCCTGGCACATCCACGCGTGGCGCAGCGTGGTGCAGCTGGTGGCCCATGCGCCAAAGCCCATCGAACCGGTGCTCGGCCCGGTGCCATGCGTAGTGCACCAGCGACAGCACCAGCAGCCCAACGGGCACACCCCACAGGCCCAGCGCGCTCAGGTCGAGCACGCGCAGCGCGGCGAACCCCGTGGCCTGCAGCAACGAGGGCACGAGCGAGCCCACCATGGCCGTCAGCACAAAAAACGCCACGCCCAGCCGCTGCCAGCCGGGCACGGGCGCATAGCTGCGCGCGGGTGAGCGCGCCTCCACCGCCCACATCAGGGCATAGGCCGTGGGGACCAGCAGCGGGGCCAGCAAGGGGAGGTGGGGGGAGTCGATCATGGAAGGCCTTTTGGTGAGCATATGTGCGTCGATGTGCACATGTTGAGTGGAAAAAATGGGCACATTGCTGTGCCCGCTTGGCGGAGTTGGCTTGGCTGGGGAGGATTCTTTTGGCGGCGGTCAACGGGGGCAGCACAGCGGCTGCAAGGTCTGTAGCAGGGTGGTCAGGGCCTTCATCTGCTCCAGCACACCGTCGCCATCGATGGCGTAGAAGGTGTGCCGCCCCTCGGTCTCCGACCGCAGGATGCGCGCACGCTCCAGCACCTGCAGGTGGCGCGCCACCACGGAGCGGTCTTGGGGCACCTGCTCGGCAATCGAGCCCACATCGGCGCGGCCCTGCAGCACCAGCACCCGCAAGATGGCCACGCGCGCGGGTTCGGACAGTGCTTTGAAGAAGGCGCTGTCCAGTGCATCAATGCAGGCGGCGGCAGCGGTTTCGCGGGGGGAGGTCATGGGTAGAGCATATGTGCACATTAATGCACATGTCAACCTCGCGGCAATCCCCTTTGCCGGACCCCTCCGTCAGCCTGAGGGGGTGTGGCCCACTTCGGTCATGGCTCGGGCCAGGCCACCACCACCGCCCCGCGCTTGCGCCCCGTCTCCACATACGCGTGCGCAGCGGGCAAATCGGTGAAGGGGTAGGTGCGGTCCACCACGGGCTGCAGCGCACCGGCCCGGGCCAGATCCACCAGCATCTGCAGGTCCTGCACACGCTCGGGCGCAGGGCCGCCGATGCTGCGGCGTGTGCCGCGCGGGCGGGCCAACAATTCCACCAGGCTGCCCGCCACCGACAGGTAGCGGCCGTGCTCGTTCAGGCTTGCCAGGCAGGTGGCGAAGCTGCTGGCGCCCACGGTGTCGGCAATCACGTCCCAGCGCTGCGCGGTTTGGGTGAAGTCCTGCGCGGTGTAGTCGACCACGTCGTGTGCGCCGAGCGCCAGCACCAGCGCCACATTGCCCGCGCTGCACACCCCCGTGACCAGCGCACCCCGGTGCCGCGCCAGCTGCACCATGGCGCTGCCCACCGCGCCCGACGCGCCAATCACCAGCACCCTCTCGCCCGCCCGCACCTGGGCTTTGTTCAGAAAATGCAGCGCCGCCAAACCACCAAACGGCAGGCTGGCCGCTTCGACAAACGACAGCCGCGCGGGCTTGTGCACCAGGGGCTTGGTGGCGGGCAGCACGCAGTATTCGGCATGGCAGCCCATGGCAACGCCGGCCACGCCCAATACGGCGTCGCCCGGTTGAAAGCCCTGCACTTCACGGCCCACGGCCTCCACCACGCCGGCCACGTCGGTCCCCAGCACCGGCTGGCGTGGCCGCGCCAGACCAAACGCCAGCCGTCCCAGCAGCCCAAATCCACGCGGCAGGTTCTGCGTGCGGATGCGCACGTCGGCCGACGACACGCTGGCCGCAAGCACCCGCACCAGCACATCGCGCGGGCCGGGTGTGGGGCAGGGGCGCGTCTGCAGCTCCAGCACCTCGGCGCCCCCGTAGTCGTGACACACCCAGGCCCGCAGGGTGGTGGGAGCGTGGGCCGCAGAGGGGCTGGCAAACGGGGCCGCGGATGTATGGGTGGTGGCGGGCATGGGGGTTGGCAAGGTCACGGGAAGGGAGGGCAGATACGCGCAGCCGCAGAGCGTAGGCAGATACATCTCCCGCACGCAACCCGACCTTGGGTGGGGTACCTGGCGATCCGCCCGCCCAGTCCATCGTGCAGTACGCTTAAGAACCTGTTCAAGATCTTTTTGAGTGGATGCTTCGGATGCACGGCATGGGCTCGTGCCCATGCCAGCAGCCGGGGCTTCCAATCGCCCGATTTCACTCCAACCCTTCGGGCAAGGTACTTGTGCGGCCCTGAAAAGATCTTGAACAGGTTCTAAGACACACTGCGGAGGCACCCCTTGAACCCCACCCTCTACACCGTGGCTTACCCCAAATGCGATGCACAAGACCTGCTTGCCGTGGACACTTGGCGCGCCGACAACGACCCCACCGGCCATGCGCTGATCCGCCCACATTTCACGCTGGTGTTTGCTGGTGACGGGGTGGATGCCACCACCTACCTGGCCCATGTGGCGGCGGTGGCGGCGCGCACTGCGCCCATCGCCTTTCACTGCCGCTACGCGATGCTGGGGGCCGATGCATACAGCCAGCGCGCCCATGCGTACCTGGTGCCGGACGAAGGCTACGCCGCGCTGTCGTTGCTGCACGATGCCCTGTACAGCGGCCCGCTGGCCGCCCACCTTCGGCTGGATCTGCCCTACACGCCCCATATCACGGTGGGGGCGTTTGCCTCCGCCGCGCGGGCGCGGCAGTGGTGCATTGACCGCAACCTTGCGGGTGTCTCGTTGCCCGGCCGCGTGGAGGCGCTGTGGGTGGGGCAGGTGGTCGAGGGGCGGTTTGAGCACCTGGGGCAGTTTGCGCTGGCGGGCTGAACCCCTGCGGAAGCCCCTACACTGCGGCCATCTGGTTCCTCCAAGGCCGCGAGGCCTTGGACTTCTACGGGAGGTTTGGACAATGCCCATCCAGCTCGATCACCTCATGGTGCCCGCCCGCGACAAACTGGCCGCCGCCCGGCTGCTGGCCGAACTGCTCGGCGTGCCCTGGTCCGAAACCGGCGTCGGGCCGTTTGCGCCCGTGTTCGTGAACGATGGTTTCACCATCGATTTCGACGAATGGCCCGAGCCCATTCCGCGCATCCACTACTGCTTTCGCGTGAGCGATGCGGAGTTCAGCGCCATCCTCGCGCGCATCCAGGCCGCGGGCATCCCGTACCGCAGCGCCGTGCACGGCCCCGTGGACGGGCAGGTGGACACGGCCCACGGTGGCCGCATCGTCTACTGGAACGAACCCGATGGGCACCAGTGGGAGATGCTGACCGTGAGCTACGCGCGCGCTACAGCGGGTTGAGGGCTGAATTCCAAGTGAAATTGGCCGCCAGCGCTTAATCTATAAGCGCTACTAGCTATCAAATTTATAGTAATTGCCGCCTGTGATTCAAGGCCGCTGCGCCATCACCAGCGCATACAGCGCCTGCGCCGCCACGGACAGGCTTTCGTCCCGCCGCCGCACCAGGTAGATCTGCCGTGTGAGCCCGGGCAGCGACAACGGCCGCGTGACCAGCCCCGGCTGCTCGAAGTGGAACAGCGTGAGCGCCGGCACCACGCTGATGCCCAGGCCCGCGCGCACCATGCCCATCACGGTGGCCAGTTGCTCCACCTCCATCAGCGTGTGCATGGCCTGCGGGTGCAGGGCGGCCTCCAGGTACTGGCGCACGCTGCTGGTGCGGGCCAGGTGGATGAACGGCCAGGCGGCCAAGTCCTGCGCGGTGATGGCTTTGCGGCGGCGTGCCAGCGGGTGGTCTGCGGGGCACACCAGGTAGAAGTTATCGCTGCAAAAAGGCTCGGCCTGCAAAGCAGGGGTGTCGGCGCGGATGGCGGCCAGCGCAAAGTCGGCATGGCCGCTGGCCACGCGCTCGATGCACGGCTCGGACAGCACGTCGGCGATGTCGATCTCGATGCCGGGGTGCGCCGCGCGGTACTGCGCCAGCACGGCGGGCAGCCAGCCCGCGGCCAGCGACGGCAGCAGCGCCACGGCCACGCGCCCGCGCTGCAGCGTGGCGGCATCGCGCACGGCCGACAGTGCGTTGGTGATCTCTGCGCGGATGCGGCGGGCCGATTCCAGAAAGTTGCGCCCCTCGGGCGTGAGGTCCACATGCCGCGTGCTGCGGTCGAACAGCCGCAGGCCCAGGTCGTCCTCCAGCGCGCGGATCAGGGCGCTGAACGCGGGCTGCGACAGGTGGCAAAGGGCTGCAGCGCGCGTGAAGCTGCGCTGCTCGGCCAGTGCGATGAAGGCGTCGATCTGGCGGCTGGAGAGGTGGGCGGTGCTCATGGTCTGAGGCAAGGGCAGAAGTGGCTCGAAATGCTATTTATCTGCAATACAGATGGATTCATCGTAAATATCGATTTCACAGAATACCGCAGTGTTTCTACAGTGGGGCCCAGGAGACAAATATTCATGGCGAACAACACCCATCTGCGGGTCGGCTGCGCCGCCGGCTTTTCGGGCGACCGCACGGACGCGGCCTTGCCCGTGGTGCAGGCGCTCATTGCCAGCGGCCAGCCGTCGGTGCTCATCTTCGAGACCCTGGCCGAGCGCACGCTGGCCCTGGCGCAACTGGCCCGCCGCACCGACCCCGACGCGGGCTACGAGCCGCTGCTGGCCGACCTGCTGCGCCCCGTACTCGGGCTGTGCCTGGCGCACGGCGTGCGCATCGTCAGCAACTTCGGCGCGGCCAACCCGCACGGCGCCGCACGCCGCATCCACGCGCTGGCAGCCGAGCTGGGCCACTCCCGCCCACGCATTGCCGTGCTGCAGGGCGACGACCTGAGTGGCCCCGCCCACCGCGCACTGCTGCAGGACGCCCTGGGCGATGCCATGCCCACCGAGCCCATCGTCAGCGCCAACGCCTACATCGGCGCACAGGCCATTGCCGATGCGCTGCGCGCCGGGGCCGACATCGTGGTCTGCGGCCGCGTGGCCGACCCGTCGCTCGTGCTGGGCCCGGCGCTGGCGCACTACGGCTGGGCCACCGACGACTGGGACCGCCTGGCCCGCGCCACCATGGCCGGGCACCTGCTCGAATGCGGCGCGCAGGTCACGGGCGGCTACTTTGCCGACCCCGGCTACAAGGACGTGCGGGGCCTGGCGCAACTGGGCTACCCCATCGCCGAGATCGACGCCGACGGCCGCTGCACCATCACCAAGCCGCCCGGCACCGGCGGGCGCATCGACGAGCGCACGGTGAAGGAGCAGCTGCTGTACGAGCTGCACGACCCCGCGGCGTACCTCACGCCCGACGTGGTGGCCGACATCACCCAGGCCCGCGTGCAGGCCGTGGGCACCGACGCCGTGCGGCTTACCGGCGTGCAGGGCCACGCGCAGCCCCCTACGCTCAAGGTCAACGTGTGCTTTGAATCCGGCTGGTTTGCCGAGGGAGAGATTTCCTACGCCGGCCCGCGTGCCGAGGGCCGTGCGCGCCTGGCGGGCGAGGTGCTGCGCGAGCGGCTGGCCGGCCTGGGCCCGCTGCGCATCGACCTGATCGGCGTGACCAGCATCTTTGGCGACGACACCAGCCGCTGGTTCGATGCGTCCGACAGCGACAGCGGAGGCGCCCGCAACGATGCCCGCGATGTGCGCCTGCGCGTGGCCCTGCAGCACCGCGACCACGCCAGCGCCCAGCGCCTGGTGCGCGAGGTGACCGCGCTCTACACCTGCGGGCCTGCCGGCGGCGGCGGCGTGCGCACCGCCATGCGCCCGCGCCTGGGCACGGTGTCGTGCCTGGTGCCGCGCGATGCGGTGGCCGTGCGCTTTGAGATGGTTGATTGAGGGACCACCACCATGACTTCTGCAACCCAGGCCGCAACCCAGCCCGCCTCCGCGGCAACCATCACTGTTCCGCTTTATCGCCTGGCCCACAGCCGCACCGGCGACAAAGGCAACCGCTCCAACATCAGCGTCATTGCCTGGCACCCCGCGCTCTGGGATGCGCTGGTCGACCAGGTCACCGAAGCCGCCGTGGCCCGCCAGTTCGCGCTGCGCCAGCCGCGCCAGGTCACGCGCTACCTGCTACCCGAGCTGCAGGCTATGAACATCGTGCTGGACGATGTGCTGGACGGCGGCGTGAACGATTCGCTCAACCTCGACAGCCACGGCAAGGCGCTGAGCTACCTGCTGCTGGACTTGCCCGTCACCGTGCCCGCCGCGCTGGCACCGCACTTGGGCGGGCCGCCGACGTAGCGGGCGCTTGTTTGACTGGTTCCCCATTCCCTTTCCGCTTTTCCATACCTATACACAAGGAGACAACATGACCCGATCCACTGCACTGTTGAACCTGGGCCGACGCCACGCGATGGCCGCTGCCGTGCTGGCGCTTGGCGCGCTGCAGGGCGGGGCTGCCCATGCGCAGGCTTACCCGGCCAAGGCCATCACCTTCGTCGTGCCCTTTGCAGCCGGCAGTGCCACCGACCAGCTGGCGCGCGCGCTGGGCCAGTCCATCACCACGGACACCAAGCAGGCGGTGGTCATCGACAACAAGGCCGGTGCCAGCGGCATGATCGCGGCGTCTGCCGTGGCCAAGGCGGCGGCCGACGGGTACAGCGTGCTCATCACCACCAACACCACACACGCGGCCAACGAGCATTTGTACAAGAAGCTCTCGTACGACCCGGTCAAGGACTTTGCGCCGGTGACGGGCCTGGGCAAGGGCGGGCAGGTGCTGGTGGTCAATGCCAGCGCGCCGTACAAGAACGTGGGCGAGCTGCTGGCCTTTGCCAAGAAGAACCCCGGCAAGCTCAGCTTCGGCAGCGGCAGCTCGTCGAGCCGCATGGCCGGCGAAATGCTCAAGCAACTGGCCAGCGTGGACATCCTGCACGTGCCCTACAAGAGCAACCCGCTGGCCATCACCGACCTGCTTGGCGGGCAGATCGACCTGATGATCACCGACACCTCCACCGGCGTGCCCCAGGTCAAGGCGGGCAAGCTGCGGGCCCTGGGTTACTCCACCCAAAAGCGCAGCGCGCAACTGCCCGATGTGCCCACGCTGGACGAAGCCGGCGTGAAGGGCTACGACATGGGCTACTGGTTTGCGGCCTATGTGCCCGCCGGCACGCCCGCACCGGTGGTGGCGCGCCTGAACGAACTGCTGACCGCCGCCACCAAGAGCGCGGCGGCCAAGAGCTTCTACGACAACGCGGGCTCCGAGGCATGGACGACCACGCCCGATGAACTCGCCAAGTTCCAGGCCGCCGAAACCCAGAAGTGGGGCAAGGTGATCAAGGCCGCCGGGATCGAGGCCGAGTAAGCCAGTAGGCCAGCCAAGCCAGCCCACAAGCCGCAGCCCCCGCGCCGGGCCGCGGCTTTTTCCACCCCGTTTTCCGTTCTGCCAGTCCCTGCCTTCACCGGCAGGCGCGGGCGGAGCCTTGCCGCGCGCCGCGCACCAGACGCTGCCGTTTTCCTTCCAGAGCCGCTAGAGCGGCCACCACCCACCATCCATCCCAGGAGACAACATGCAACCCCTTCACGCATTCGGAAAACTCGCCCTCACGGCCGCCGCCGCAGCAGCCCTGGCCGCTTGTGGCGGCAGCAGCAATAGCGACGACGCCCCCAAAGGCCCGGCCCTCAAGCTGCAGATCACCGCCACCGAGGCCTTCCCCGGCAGCTACGGCGACGTGGGCGAGTACGAGCGCATCACCGGCACCATCAGTGGCGAGGTCGACCCCAAGGACCCCAAGAACGCCACCATCCAGGACCTGGCGTTCGCGCCCACCAATGCCAACGGCATGGTCGAGTACCAGGCCGACTTCGTCATGCTCAAGCCCAAGAACATGGCGAAGGCGAGCGGCGTGCTGCGCTACGACGCGCCCAATCGCGGCAACATCCTCACCATGCTCAACCCCACGGCCACGCCCAGCGATGCGGTGTACCTGGAGCGCGGCTACGTGATGCTGTATTCGGCCTGGCAGGGCGACGTGCCCAAGAGCACGCCGGCGCGCCTGACGGTGACGGTGCCCGTTGCCAAGAACAAGGACGGCAGCAGCATCACTGGCCCCTACCGTGCCGAGCTCGTGCCCACCGTGGCCAGCCCGTCGATGACACTGCCCGGCGGCGTGTTCAATGGCTCCATGATTCCTTACGAGCCCGCCAGCCTGGACAACACCCAGCCCGGCTATTCGCTCACTCGCCGCGCCAACGAAACGGATGCACGCACGCCGGTGCCGGCCAGCGACTGGAAGTTCGCCAGCTGTGACGCGGGCGCCAACGCCTTCCCCGGCACCGCCAGCCCCACCAGCGTGTGCCTCAAAGGCGGGTTCGACCCGGCCTACCTGTACGAGCTGGTCTACGTGGCCAAGGACCCCAAGGTCATGGGCGTGGGCCTGGCCGCGCTGCGCGACACGGTGAGCTTCTTTCGCGGCAAGTCGGCCGACTCGTCGGGCACGCCCAACCCGCTGGCGGGCCGCATCCAGTACACGCTGGGGCAGGGCACCTCGCAGTCGGGCAACGCGATGAAAACGTTCTTGCACCTGGGCTTCAACCAGGCGCTCGACGGTGGCAAGGTGTTCGACGGCATCTTCGCCCACGTGGCCGCGCGCCAGACCCACATCAACACCCGCTTTGCGGTGCCCGGCGGCGGCGGGGGCCTGCGCACCGACCACACGGCCTTCGGCCAGACGGCGCCGCGCGGGCTGGACAAGGACTACCAGGACGACATCAGCGGCCGCCAGGGCGGGGTGATGAAGCGCTGCGCCGCCACCACCACCTGCCCCAAGTTCTTTTTGGGCCTGTCGGGCACCGAGTTCTGGCAGCTGCAGGGCTCACCCGTGCTGACCGATGCCCGCGGCACCAAGGATCTGGCCCAGCCCGAGAACGCGCGCATCTACTACTACGCCAGCACCCAGCACGGCGGCGCAGGGGGCACGGCCAGCATCGCGTACGCGCCCACGCGGGCCACCTACCCCACGGGCACGGTGGTGCACTTCAACGACACCTTCCGCGCGCTGTTCCTGAACCTGGAAGACTGGGTGGTGCGCGGCACGCTGCCGCCCGCCAGCCAGGTGCCACGCATCGACAACGGCACGCTGGTGCGGCCCGAGGCGCTGGCCTTTCCGGTCATGAAGGGGCTGACCTGGGCGGTGGGCGGCGTGCAGACGGCCATCCCTGAGTTCAGCTACCGGGGCCTGTACAACAACTTCCCCCTGTTCGACTTTGGCCCGCAGTACATCCCGCAGGACGAATCGGGCGTCGCCACCATCCTGCCCCCGCGCAACCTGGGCCGCGACTACGCCATCATGGTGCCGCAGGTCGATGCGTCCACGGGCCTCACCCGCGCCGGCATCCGCAGTGTGGAGGCGCGTGCGCCCTTGGGCACCAGCATCGAGTTCAACTACGTGGCCACGCCCGGCATCACCGACCTGGCCAACCTCACCGGCAGCTTCATCCCCTTCCACAAAACGCGCGCCGCGCGCTTGGCGGCGGGCGATGCGCGCACGTCGCTGGAGGAGTTGTATGGCACACAAGACGGCTACGTGGCGGCCGTGACCGAGGCCGCCAACGCGCTGGTGGCGCAGCGCCTGCTGCTGCAGCGCGATGCGGACCTGCAGATTGCGCGGGCCAAGGCGGCAGCGGTGCTGCCCTGAGGTGATGGCGCGGCGGGGCCCGCTTCCACTCCCTCTCCCCTTGCGGGAGAGGGCCGGGGGAGAGGGGGGGTGATAAAGCACCATGCCCCTTGGCGATAGCCCCCCCTCCCCNCCCTTGGCGATAGCCCCCTCTCCCCAGCCCTCTCCCGCAGGGGGAGAGGGAGCAAGAGTCCCGCAAAGTTCCGGCGGGCTTGGGTATTCAAGAAAAAAAGCCTGTGGCGCTTGACCAGAAAGCGCTGATGGCTATCAAAAACGTAGCGTCACATCGACCCACGCCCCCCTACCACGGCACCCCTGCAAACCGCAGCACCAAAAAATCCAGCAGCGCCCGCACCGCCGGCGACAGGTGCCTGCGCGAGGTGTACAGCGCGTGGATGGTCATCACCGGCAGGCTCCACGCGGGCAGCACGGCCTGCAGTTCGCCGCTGTGCAGATAGGGGTTGACCAGGTAGGTGGGCTGCAGTGCGATGCCGCCACCAGCCAGCGCCGCGCGCATCAGCGTGGTGGCCTCGTTGGCGCTGAAGGGGCTGGTCACGCCCACGCGGGCGACCTCGTCGCCGCGGGTGAGCTGCCACACGCTTTTGCCAAAGTTGGCGTAGCTCAAACAACGGTGGCGGGTCAGGTCGGCGGGCTCCTGGGGCGTGCCGTGTGCCGCCAGGTAGGCGGGCGATGCCACCAGCGCCGAATCGCAGCGCGCCAGCGGCCGGCCGATGAGCAGCGGGTCGGGCTCGGCGCTGATGCGGATCGCCAGGTCGATGCGGCGCTCCACCAGGTTCAGCGAGCCCTCGCTGGCGTCCAGGTCGATCTTGAGCTGCGGGTGCTGCGCCAAGAAGTCAGCAATCGCCGCGCCCATCTGCGCATACGCAAACGACACGCTGCAGGTGATGCGCAGTTGCCCGCGCAGCTCGCCCTCGGTGGTGGTGGCGGTTTCTTCTTCCAGGTCCTGGGTCAGCGCCAGCATCTGCTGGCAGCGGCGCAGCGCCAGTTCACCGGCATCGGTCAGCGTCACGCTGCGGGTGGTGCGCTGCAGCAGGCGCGCCTGCAACCACTGCTCCATCTCGCCCACATAGCGCGTGACCATGGCGCGCGACATCTCAAGCCGGTCGGCCGTGGCACTGAAGCTGCCGCTGGTGGCCACTTCCACAAACACCCGCATGGCGGTCAGACGATCCATATTTGATCTATTTGCGCAACAAATATGCGCATTTTATGGGGTTTATTGGATCGATTGGTGCAAATAAACTTCATTCCGCCATCAACGCAAACCCCTTCAAACCCTGGAGAAACCGCCATGTTCCGCACCACCCTCATCGCCGCCACCCTGTCCCTTGCCTTTGCTGGCGTCCACGCTGCCCAGCCCCTGCAGATCAAGGTTTACAACGCCGACGGCAACAGCTTCAACGTCAACTCCACGCTGGTGTACGGCGAGAAGGAAGCCATGGTCATCGACGCTGGCTTCACCCGCGCCGACGCGCTGCGCATTGCCGCCAACGTGTTCGACAGCGGCAAGGAACTCAAGACCATCTACGTGAGCCAGGCCGACCCCGACTATTACTTCGGCGTGGAAACGCTCAAGGAATTTTTCCCCAAGGCTGAGGTGGTAACCACCCCCGCCGTGCTGGAGAAGATCAACGCCAAGCTCGCCGGCAAGCTCGCCTTCTGGGGCCCCAAGATGGGTGCCAATGCACCGCGCACGCCTGTGCTGCCCAAGGCCATCAGCGGCAACACCCTCACGGTGGACGGCCAGACGGTCGAGATCCGTGGCACCACCGGCCTGCTGGCGCACCGCCCTTATGCGTGGATTCCTTCGGTGAAGGCCGTGGTGGGCAATATCGGCGTGTTCGGCAACCTGCATGTGTGGACGGCCGACACCCAGACCGTGGCCGAGCGCAGCGCCTGGATCGCCCAGCTTGACGAAATGGCTGCCCTGCAGCCCACCGTGGTGGTGCCCGGCCACATGCTGCCCGGCACCACGCTGGACGTGACAGCGGTGACCTACACCAAGGGCTACCTGCAAGCGTTTGAGAAGAATGCCGCCGCCACCAAGACGGGCGCCGAACTCATCGACGCGATGAAGAAGGCCTACCCTGCAGCGCCCATGGGCCTGTCGCTGGACATCGGCGCCAAGGTGAACAAGGGCGAGATGAAGTGGTAAGCCCGTAGTCAACAGCAACCCTCACTGGAGTCAAGAATGAAACCGTTCAAAGTGTTCCTCGTCGCTGCATCGCTGGCCGCAGTTTTCTCTGCCAATGCGTTTGCCCAGACCAACAAGGAAATCGTCGTGGCCGGCATGAAGGGCCTGTTCATCACGCGCGATGCTTCGGTCATCGACAAATACTGGTCCCCCAACTACATCCAGCACAACCCTGCGGTGCCCAACGGGTCTGAGGTTCTGAAGGGGTGGGTCGGCAGCCTGCCGCCCGACTTCAAGTACGAGCCCGGCATGGTGGTGGCCGAAGGTGACTTCGTCATGATGCACGGCCGCTACGCGGGCATGGGCCCCAAGGTCATGATTGGCGTCGATATCTTCCGCCTGGCCAACGGGAAAATTGTGGAGCACTGGGACGTCTTGCAAGAAGAAACGGTCAAGACGGTCAGTGGCAACCCCATGTTCACCAACCCCCAAAAGTGATCGGACACCAGATCGTGCCAACGCACCCCCTTCAACCCGTCCTGGACCACCTGCACGCCGGGCGCTGGAACGCGGCGCACGATCTGGTGCAACACGACGGCTCCATGCTCGCCGCCTGGCTCCACGGCATCCTGCACCTGCAAGAGGGCGACCTCGAAGATGCCGAGAACTGGTACGACCGTGCGGGCCGCCACTTCCGCAGCCGGGGCACCCTCGCCGAAGAGCTGGCGCTTTTCGAGGCCGCGCTGGCTTCATCCTCACCCCCTGACGTTGAAAGACCCTGATCCATGCCCTCCACGCCCACCGCTGTGACCTATCTGTTCGACCCCTTGTGCGGTTGGTGCTATGCCGCCGCGCCGGCGCTGCAATACCTGCAAGGCGTGGACGGTGTGCACGTCTCGCTGGCGCCCACGGGCCTGTTTGCGGGCGCCGGGGCGCGGCCCATGGATGCGCAATTCGCTGCGTACGCCTGGTCCAACGACCAGCGCATCCAGCAGCTCACAGGCCAGCCCTTCACGCAGGCCTACCGCGACCAAATTCTGGGTGCTGCGTCCGGCCGCTTTGATTCAGGCCCTGCCAACCTCGCGCTGACCGCCGTGGCGCAGACTGCGCCTGAAAGTGAACTGGAAGCCTTGCACGCACTGCAGCACGCACGTTATGTGGAAGGCCGCGACACGGCAGAACCCGAGGTGCTGGCGGACCTGTTGCGGGCTTTGGGCCTGGCGGATGCCGCAGCGTTGGCGCTCGCACCCACTGCCGCGCTGCACAACCTGGTGGCCGAACGCATCGCCAGCGCCCAAGCCACGCTGCGCGCCGTGGGCGCTCGGGGCGTGCCGCAATTGGTGGTGGCGGGGCCGGGCGGTGCGCTGCGGTTGATCGGGGGCGATGCGCTGCTGGGGCCGCGCGAAAAGCTGCTGGCGCACATCCTGGCGGCCTGACGCCGTGGATGACCGGCGGCGGCGCTCAGGCCTTGGGTAGCAGTTCGCCCCGCCGCCCCAGTGTCCGCACCACCTGTTCGTACATCGCATCCACAGCCGGTGAGCGCAGCGACACCTTGCTGCGCAGCACCGCCACATTCATCGAAGCCAGCGGCGGAAGGTCAAACTCCGCGGGCAGGTTCTGCAAGATTTGCAGATGGGCTGGCGCGCTGCACCGCGTGAGCACCGCCACCGCCAAACCGCTCTCCACCGCAGCCAGCTGGCCCGCCAGGCTGGAGCTGTGGTACACGATGCGGTAGGCTCGGCGCCGCGTATCCAGTGCCGCCAGGGTGGCCTGTCGGGCCATGCTGGCCGATTCGTACACCGCAATCGGCAGCGGGTCACGCCGCCACGCTTCAAACTGCGCAGCCCCCACCCACACCAGCGGCTCTTCAAACAAAAAATGCCCCCGCTGCGGCTTGTCGCGCGAGACCAGGGCCAAGTCCAGCTCGCCGCGCACCACGCGTGGGATGAGCGAGGTCGATTGCTCGCAGGTCAACTCAATCTCCACGCCCTGGTAGCGGTGCGAAAAGCTGCGCAGCACCGGTGTGAGGTAGGTCGATGCGTAGTCGTCCGGCACCCCCAGCCGCACCCGGCCCGCCAGCTGCGGGCCGAACAGCGCCGCGTGCGCCTCGGCCTGCAGATCGAGCACGCGGCGCGCGTACGACAGCAGCTCGGCCCCGGCGGGTGTCACCTCCAGATGGCGAGGCCCGCGCAGCAGCACTGGGCGGCCCAGTGCGGCCTCCAGCTTCTTGATCTGCATGCTGACCGCCGACTGCGAACGGTGCACCAGCGGCGCCGCGCGCGAGAGCGAGCCCGCGTCCACCACGGCCACAAAGGCGCGCAGCCAGTCGATCTGGAAATCGGGGTAGTTCATCGCGTCAGCTCTCTGGTTTTGTGCCGGCAAAACCTGTCGGGATAAAAATTCGTTTATCGAATGGTATCTGTTCGAACTATGCGCTTTACACCAGTGTGCCAATCTTCGAGCATCGACGGCATGAACCAGAAAGCCAGTGCCGCCACGCCCTCATCGCTTGCCGCGCCTATCCCCTCCACAGTGCCCGCCAGTACCCGCGAGCGGGACGGCCAGTGGTTGCTCATCGCCGGCGGCGTGCTGCTGGGCACCATCGGTGTTTTTGTGGAAGAGGCGGGCCAGCACCCGCTGGTCACCGTGTGGTTCCGCTGCGCATTCGGTGCGCTGGCGCTGCTGGCCTGGTGCCTGGCCACGGGCCGGGGGCGTCAATTGCTCTTGAACGGGCGGGCGCGCTGGGTGGCCTGCGCCACGGGTGTGCTCATGGTGATGAACTGGGCGCTGTTCTTTGCAGCCATCCCGCGCACGTCCATCGCCGTAGCCACGGTGATCTTCCACATCCAGCCCATCTGGGTCATCGTGTTTGGCGCGCTCTTCCTGCGCGAGGCGGTATCACCTACGCAGTGGCTGGCCACCCTGGCCGCGCTGGGCGGCCTGGTGCTGACCACCGGCCTGCTGGACGGCACCGCAGCCGCCGCGGCCAACAGTAGCAGCGGCGGGTACATGGCCGGAGTGCTGATGTGCCTGGGCGGCTCGCTCTGCTACGCGGGCGTGACGCTGCTCGCCAACACGCAAAAGGCCATCAGCCCCTTCGCGATGGCGCTGTGGCAATGCCTGGTGGGCGCCGTGGCGCTGGTGTGGGCGCCTTTTGTTCTGGGCTGGCCGCAGCAGGGCGCCGCATGGGCCTGGCTGCTGGGCCTGGGCGTGGTGCACACAGGCCTGGCGTACGTGGTGCTGTTCGCCGGCATGGCCCGCCTGGCGCTGGGTCGCATTGCAGTGCTGCAGTTTGTGTACCCGCTCACGGCGGTGCTGGTGGACTGGGTGGTGTATGGCCGCACGCTCAGCCCCTTGCAACTGGGCGGCGTGGCGCTGATGGCCGCCGCGCTGTGGACCATCCGGCGGCCGAGTGTGGCCCCCGCCACGGCGGCGAGCTGACCACCCCGCTGTGGGGGCCGCAAAACTCGCGGCCTTGGCCTACACCTGCCGCAAATTGCGCCCGCCCATACTGCGCTGATGTTGCCCCGTCCCAATCGCTTCCCACAATGGCTGCTTTGGGCGGCGTTGGCGGGTGGCGCGGCAGCCGCAACAGCCCAGCCCACAGCGGGTTCTGGTGTGGGGCCAAGCCCGCAACTGCCCGCACCCGAGAAGAGCTTTTTCGTGCCCACCGTCAATATCGCACCTGCACAGGGTTGGCCGCAGGGCGCCCAGCCGCAGGCCCCTGCGGGGTTCAGGGTCACGGCGCTGGCGCGTGGGCTGGACCATCCGCGCTGGGTCTACACCCTTCCCAATGGTGACGTGCTGGTCGCTGAAAGCAACAAGCCGCCGCCTGCAGAGGGTGCCAAAAACGTGCACTCCGACGGTCTGCGTGGCCTGGCCATGGGCCTGGTGATGAAGCGTGCCGGTGCCGGCACGCCCAGCGCCAACCGCATTACGCTGCTGCGCGATACGGACGGTGACGGCGTGGCAGACGTGCGCACCGTCTTCATGCAAAACCTGCTATCGCCCTTTGGCATGGCGTTGGTGGGCGCCCAGCTGTTCATTGCCACGGCCGACGGCGTGGTGAAGGTGCCTTACGAAACCGGGCAGACCTCCATCACCGTGGCCCCCGTCAGGGTCACCGATCTGCCCGCCGGGGCCAATCACCACTGGACCAAGAACATCATCGCCAGCCCCGATGGCCGCAGGCTGTACGCCACCGTGGGCTCCAACAGCAATGCGGGCGACAACGGCATGGCCGCCGAAGAGGGCCGCGCCGCCATCTGGGAGGTGGATGTAGAGACCGGCAGCAAGCGGCTGTTTGCCACCGGCCTGCGCAACCCCAACGGCCTGGGCTGGGAGCCACAGAGCAAGGTGCTCTGGACGGTGGTGAACGAACGCGACGAACTGGGCAACGAGCTGGTGCCCGACTACCTCACATCGGTGAAGGACGGCGCCTTTTACGGCTGGCCCTGGAGCTACTGGGGCCAGCATGTGGACACCCGTATCAACCCGCCCAACCCCGACATGGTGGCCAAGGCCATCGCCCCCGACTTTGGCCTGGGCTCACACGTTGCGCCCCTGGGCCTGGCGTTTTCTGATGTCCGCATGCCCGGCGCCTACGCCAGCGGTGCTTTCATCGGCCAGCACGGGTCCTGGAACCGCAAGGAGCTGACGGGCTACAACGTGGTGTTCGTGCCTTTTGCCGACGGGCGCCCCTCGGGGCCTCCCCAGCCGTTCCTGACCGGCTTCTTGAGCAAGGACGGCGACGCCTATGGCCGCCCCGTGGGCGTGGCTCTGGACGGCCAGGGCGCGCTGCTGGTGGCCGACGACGTGGGCAACGTGGTCTGGCGCGTGGTGCGGTCTGAATGACGTCTGCGTAGGTGCTCGGCGCTTCGTTGCGTTGGGTTCGCATGACCGCCACGGGGCCACAGCAGACTATCCTGCGGTTTGCTGGGCTTGGCCCCTGTGCCCGCCACGCGATGCTCCGTAAAACCCCGTTCTGAAACTCCGCAACCAGGAAGCGGCACCAATGTCTTTTGCAGCCACCCATTGGCCCCGTATGCCCCGCGCCGCCCGAGTTGCCCGCTTCCTGGCCAGTTGCGCTTGCGTGGTGGCGCACGCCCATGCCCATGCGCAAGATGGCCCGGCCGATCCCGCCCAGTCGCCGCCCACCACACCCACGCCCCCTACGCTCGAAACCCTGCAGGTCACGGGCAGCGCGCAGGCGCAGCGCCTGTTCGACAGTGCAGCCAGCCACAGCAGCGTGGCCGTGGATGCCTTCTCCGCCGCGACGCCGCTGGTGAACCTGTCGGAGCTGCTGGCCGGGCAGGCTGGCGTGGTGGCCACAGACCGTGGCAACTACGCGCAGGATCTGCAGATCGCAGTGCGTGGCTTTGGCGCCCGCGCCACCTTTGGTGTGCGGGGTGTGCGCATTCTGGTGGACGGCATCCCCGCCACCATGCCCGACGGCCAGGGCCAGGCTGCCACCGCGCACCTGCCTTCGGCCCGCCAGATTGAAGTGCTGCGCGGTCCGCTCGCGCAGCTGTATGGCAACGCGGCAGGGGGCGTGGTGCAGGTCACCACCCGCGATCCCCGGCCCGGCGGTGGCGCCCAGGCGGGGGTGGCGGTGGGCTCGTTCGGCCAGCGGCTGGTGGACGCATCGATGGACTTTGGCGACCAGCGCCTGGGCGGGCTGCTGGGCGTGTCGCACTTCGAAACGGAGGGCTGGCGCGGCCACAGCGCCGCGCGGCGCACGCACCTCAACGCCAAGCTGCAGGCCCAGCCCGACAGCCGCACGCGCATCACAGCCCTGGTCAACCTGTACGACCAACCCCTGGCGCTGGACCCGCTGGGCCTCACACGCGCGCAGCTGGAGGGCGACGCGCGCCAGGCCAGCGCCCTGGCCACCAGCTTCCACACCCGCAAGTCGGTGGGCCAGAACCAGCTGGGCCTGGTGCTGGAGCGCCAGCTCAGTGACACCGACAGCGTGCGGCTGCGCGCCTATGGCGGTGGGCGCCAGCTCACGCAGTACCTGTCGTTCAGCGGTGCGGCGGCCAACAGCGCAGGCGGGGTGGTGGACCTGGACCGCAGCTACCACGGCGCGGCCGCCACCTGGACGCGGGCCGTGCGCCTGCCCTCGGGCCTGCCGCTGACGTGGACGGTGGGGGCAGAGGCGAATCGCCTGTCTGAACACCGCCAGGGGTTTGTGAACAACGCGGGCACCAGCGGCGCGCTGCGGCGCGACGAGCAAGACAGTGCCGCCAACACCGATGTGTATGCCCAGGTCGACGCTTGGCTCTCGCCCCGCTGGCGCGCCATCGCAGGGCTGCGGGCCAGCCGGGTGCGCGTGCAGGTGGATGACCGCTACATCACCCCCGCCAACCCCGACGACAGTGGCTCGCGCAGCTGGCGCCACACCAGCCCCGCGTTGGGTCTGGTGTGGGCCGCCACCGACCAGCTCAACCTGTACGCCAACGCAGGCCAGGGCTTTGAAACCCCCACGCTGGCCGAGATGGCCTACAGCACCGGCAACACCGGCCCCAATTTCGGACTGGCTGCCGCCCGCAGCCGCCAGTGGGAGGTGGGCGCCAAGTGGCAAGGCACCCACCAGCAGCTGGAGCTGGCATGGTTCGACACCCGCAGCCAGGGCGAGATCGTGCCCGTGGCCACGGTCAACGGCCGCTCGGTGTTCCAGAACGTGGACAACGTGCGGCGCCGGGGGCTTGAAGTGGGTTGGCGTGCACAGTGGGGCACCTGGGCCCCGCGCGCCAGCTACACCTACCTGGATGCCCACTTTGGCAGCGCCTACGCCGGGGCAGGGGGCGCCAACGTCGCCGCAGGCAACCAGTTGCCGGGCACAGCGCGGCACGCTGCGCAACTTGCCATCGACTACGCGCCCACCACGCGCTGGCAACTGGGTGCCACGGCGAACGTGTCGGCCCCCGTGTTTGCCAACGATGTCAACAGCGAGCGGGCAGCCGGCTTTGCCGTGCTCGGCGTGCACGCGGCCTATGGCTGGGGCGGCCGCGAAGCGGGCGCGGCGCGCTGGCAGCTCTGGGCCCGGCTCGACAACGTGTTCAACCGCTACCACACGGCCACGCTCATCGTGAACGACGCCAACGGCCGCTACTTCGAGCCCGCCGCTGGCAGACGCCTGATGGTGGGTCTGCGCGCGCAGTTCATGTAGTCGAGGCGGTCTGGCCCGCCGCACCTGCCAACAGCATGGACGGGCCTGCGCGCGGCAGAGCTGCAACTAGGGCCTAACGTTCCGCCATCGGCACAAACACCACCGACCGCTCGGCGCACTCCGCCTCCCCGGGCGGCTGCCACAGGTCGCTGGCCAGCTCAAAGATGTGCGGGGGCACCACCATCGAGAACGTCTCTCCCTGCTCGGCATTGCGCCGCAACACGCGCTCGCGGCGCACCTCGCGCGGTGCGTCGAGCACGCACACCACCATGGCGTCGGCCCACGGCCCCATGCGCGCATAGAAGGCGTCGCGCTGGTGCTGCTGGATCAGGCCCACCTCCAGCACCACATCGCCGCCGGCGGCCAGCACGGCTTCGGCGGTTTTCCAGATCTGCTCCAGGCAGCGCAGGGTGCGGGGGATGTACCAGGCCATCACGTCCCCGGTATCGGGCCGGTCGGGCGAAAACAGCGTGGACATCCAGTCGTCCAGGTTGAGCGGCACGGCGCGGTGCTGCTGCACCAGTTGGCGAACCAAGGTGGACTTGCCGGCACCCACCGGGCCGATGACCAGGTGAATGCGGGGGGCGGTGCCGGCCATGGTGGAAGGGGCGGCGTGGGTCGAAGCGGTGTGCATGAAAAAAGGCTCCAGAAATGCAAAAAGCCCTCTCTGCAAGCAGGGAGAGCTTTCCATAGGGCGGACGAAAAAAAGCCCTCAACGGTGGTGGAGGGCTTTGCGGTTCGCTCCGATCCCAAGGACCAGATGCGAGGTTGGCAGTGTAGGTGGCAGGCGCTGGCTGCGTCAACCCACGGGCCATGTGGGTGCGACGAATCCCAGCCTGCCCTCAAGGCGCTCTGGCTGACACGATGTGCCGCTGAAAGAACGCCAGCACCTGGGCATTGAAAACCTGGTGAAAAGCCACCCGGTCAAACCCCGCTGCATCGCGGCAGATTGCTGGCATCGCTTCCACCAGTGCTGGCGGGCAGGGCGCGAGAAAGGCGAAGTGCCCCGCGTTGGCTGCCACGTGCCAGTCCGGCGCGCTGGGCAGGCCCTGGCGCACCGTCTCCACACTCTGGGGCGTCACGCCATCGCCACCCAACGCCGAGGCCCACAGCTGGACCGGGATGCCGACCTGCCCCAGCCCCTTGGCATCAAACACGCTCAAGGGGTCGACGATGACGGCCGCCCGAATGCGTGCGTCCCGCGCGGGCGGGGCGGGCAGTTCTTTGCGACGGATCTCGCCGCACAGGGGCCGCGACGACTCGGGCGGGCACAGGTCCTGCCGCAGCGTCCAGTCCGGCACGGCGCCGATGGTGACAAGGCCCGTGTAGCCGCCGCGCGAAAAGCCGAACAGGCCGACCTTGCTGGCGTCCAGCTGGGCATGGCGGTGCCACGCGCCCAGCATGTAGTCCGTCAGCCGCTTCATGTCCACGGGCCGCGTGGCAAAGGCCGACAGGTGGCCCTGGCGGCTCAGGTCCTGAAAGTTGTCGCCCGGGTGGCTGATGGCGGCCACCACATAGCCCGCATCGGCCAGCGTGGCCGCCGTGTCGTGGTGCCCCAGGGCCGAGCCACCCGTGCCGTGCGACATGACGATCAACGGCAGGCCTTGGCCGGTGAGGGGGCAGTCCCGCGTGCCTTGCAGCACCAGGGGCGACAGGTCGATGCGGCCCGGCGGCGCGCTGCAGGGCGACCACACGGCGCCGCGCAGCGCGGGCCCGTCCTTGTCTGCAGGCACCTCGATAAAGGCAAAGCCCGCAGCGTGGGCCAGGGTGGTGGCGCCGCAGAGCGCTGCGGGCAAAAGGGAACGAAAGAGCCAGCGAAAACGGGTCATAGGGATGGGGTGGGGCGGATGGGAATCAGCAGATCGGTGCGCAGGTCCGCCTGCGCGGCGTTGCGGGGGGAGTTGAGGTAGTGCTCCAGCGTGGCGCGGTCGTCCGGTTCGTAGCCGCTGGCCGGGAGCCAGCGTGTGTGGATGGCCGCCAGTGCCGCGTTGATGCGCGTGTAGGGGCCGGTGAGCGTGTGGCGTGCATACAGGCCTGCCGGGATGTCCAGCCGTTCCAGCCCGTCATCTGCCGCCGGGAGCGGCTCTGGCAGCACCACCGCCGCGTAGTAGCGAAAGCCGCCGCCCGTGTCCTGCGGGTCTCCGCACGATGCGCCCAGCCGGTGGGTTGCACGCTGGCCGCACTGCAGGTACAGCCGCCGCTGCGTGTGGGGGATGGTGGATGGCGGCCCCTGGTGGCGCAGCGCATGCAGGCGCTGTGCTGGGCGCTCGACGATCTGCACGGCCAGCGTGTGCTCAGTCCTTCCATCCGCGTGTCCGGCGCCTGGATCGAGGATGAGGCGGTGCATGTCCCGCTGGAACGCCCGTGGCGATTGCCCGGTGAACTGGCTGAATGCGCGGGTGAAGGCCTGCGGGCTGTCGTACCCCACCTCCAGCGCCACCTGGGTGATGCTCTGCCGGCCTTGTTCCAGCAGCCGCGTGGCCAAGGCCAGGCGCACGCGGCGCACCGTGGCGGCCACGGTTTCGCCCGCAATGCTGCTGTAGACGCGGTGAAAGTGAAAAGGGGAAAAGTGGGCAATGGCGGCCAGATCCTCCAGCCGATGCGCTGCCAGCGGGTGCGCCACGATGTGGGCGATCACGCGGGCCACGCGGTCGCGGTAGTGCTGATCGGCGCTCTGGTCCAGGCTCATGGCCGCAGAGTGTGCCGCAGCTTGCGCGCCGGTACTTAGCCGATCTTGCTACTTTGTGGCCTGGTGCCGCAGCTAGTCACTGCCCAAACACCATCGCCTGGTGCGCCCCCACGCCCGCCAGCACCCCTTCGGCAGACGCCAGCGTGGCGTTGTGCCGCATCAGCGTGGCGTCGCCTGCGGCATACACGCCCGGCACCGTGGTCATCTTGTTGGCATCGGTGCGGATGCACGGGCCCATGGGGCCCTCATCCAGCGCGCAGCCCAATTGTTCTGCCAGCGGGCTGGCGGGGCTTGTCGTGGCGGCCACGTACAAAGCGTCCAGCGGCACCAGGCGGCCATCGGCGCCGCCATTGGCCACCAGGCGCACGCCGCTCAACGCCCGGTCAGGCCCCTCCAGCGCGGCAATGCGCGCAGGCTCCACGGCAATGCCCAGCGCCAACAGCCGCGTGCGCTCGCTGTCCTCCAGCGTGGTTTCGCCATTCAGGAAGAGGGTGGTCGGGCCCCAGTCCGAAATCAGCTGCGCGTGCATGCCCGACTGCGGCGAGTGGTACAGCACGCCCAGCCGCTGGCCCGCAAACTCATAGCCGTGGCAATACGGACAGTGCAAAACGGACGCACCCCAGCGCTCGCGCAGGCCTGCAATGTCGGGCAGGCCATCCTTCACGCCAAAGGCCAGCACCAGCTTGCGGGTGGTCAATGGGGTCAGTGCACCCGCGCCGTCGTCCAGCACCACGTCAAAACCAGACGCTGTTAACGCACCAGCGTCTGGCTGCGCCGTGGCCGACACCACCGTGCCCTGGCGCAGCGTGACCGTGGGGTAGGCCAGCAGCTTGCGGCGCGCCTGCTCGATCATCGCCAGCGGCGGTTCGCCGTCTTGCCCAAAGAACCCGTGCGACGCGGCGGCAAACCGGTTGCGCGGCTGGCCTGCGTCCACCACGCACACGCGCCGCCGCGCCCGCGCCAGTTGCATCGCGGCCGACAGGCCCGCAAAGCTGCCACCAATCACGATGGCGTCGTGGTCATAAGTGTTCATGTGAAAAGTCCTTGTGCGCGTGGCCCCTGGCCACCATGCGTTCATGAAACTGGGCAGACAACTGCGCCAGCGTGACCTCGCCCAGCCGCGTGAGCAGCACCTGCTCCGCCGCCTCAAAGGCATCTGAGAGGGCTTCATTCACCGCCTGCTCGACCGCGCAGCCCGGGCTCTCCACCCTGTTGCCCACCGCCAGCAGCGTGGGCGCGCCCAGTGCTTCATGGATGTCGCGCAGCGTGATGTCGGTGAGCGGGCACGACAGCACCCACCCGCCGCCGTGCCCCTTGGCCGACGAAACAAAACCCGCATACCGCAGCCCCGCCATCAGGCGGCGGACCACCACAGGATTGGTCTGCATGGCCTGCGCCAGCGACTCGGACGTGGCGGGGCCGTCCATCTCTGCCATGTGCAGCAGCGCGTGGAGGACATTGGAGAGGCGGCTATCTCGTTTCATGCAACATTAAAAGTTGCGTGATGTTAGCATGGGTCCATAAGCAGCGCAGCGCAACTCACAGTTCACTATTGAATTGATAGCTGCTTGCGCTTTCTAGACAAGCGGTAGAGGCCAATTTGTTTTGATTTTTGCCCCATGTCGCACACCCCCGCCCGTTCGGGTTGAGCCTGTCGAAACCCTGCGCCAGCCCGGCCAACCCTCGGCTCAACCTCCACCGCAAAACGCCGCACCCACCGCACACCACACCATGACGCACCCCACCACCACGTCCCCCTTCACCGACCCCGTCGCCGTCGCCCGCTACGCCGACGGCCCGCGCCGCAACGTGCCCGGCTACGACAGCCTGCTGCCCATGGTCCGCATCCTGCTGGCCGAGCGCGTGCCCGCCAACGGCCGCGTGCTGGTGGTGGGCGCAGGCGGCGGGCTGGAGCTGGAGGACATGGCGCGGGCGCACCCCGGCTGGCGGTTCGACGGCGTGGACCCGAGCCAGCCCATGCTGGACCTGGCCGCGCAGCGGCTGCAGAGCGCGGGCGTGCCCGGCGACCGCGTGGCGCTGCACCACGACTACGTGCAGAGCGCACCGGCCGGGCCGTTCGACGGCGCGACGTGTTTGCTGACTTTTCACTTTGTGCCACGCGAGGAGCGTGCGGCCATGGCGGCGGAGATCCGGCGGCGGCTGAAGCCCGGCGCGCCGTTCGTCGCGGTGCATCTGAGCGTGGCAGACGGAGGTGCTGGCGGCGAAGGCGGGGCAGGGGAGCGCGACCTGTGGCTGGCGCGCTATTCGGCATTTCAGGTGGCGTCCGGCATGGCGCCGGAGATGGCTGAGAGGGGGCGGGCCAAGGTGGCTGCGGAGCTGGCGGTGCTGACGCCGCAGGAGGACGAGGCAATTCTTCTGGAGGCTGGGTTTGGCGATGTGCAGATGTTTTACATGGGGTTCGCGTTCAGGGGCTGGGTGGCAACGGCCTGCTAGCGAGCAACGAAAGCGGGCCAGCTCATTGGACCCGCATGCCCGCACCTTGCTCACCCCCAGGGTGCCTTGCAGCTGGGGTCAGCAGCCCCCGGCCAGCCAGCCGGTGGTGCACAAAAGCCCCTCAACGCACAGGCGCCAGCGCCCACCGGTCCTTCGACGCCTTCACCAGAAAATCAATCACCGCCTTCACCCTGGCCGCATTGCGCCGGTCCGGTGACGACACCGCGTACAGCGTGTGCACGGTGCGCGACGCAAAAGGCGCCAGCACCTCCACCAACCGGCCTTGCGCCACATCCGCCGCCGCGAGCGGGCTGGACAGCATGCCGATCCCCGCGCCGCTTACCAGCGCATGGTGCACCAGGGCCGAACTGCTGGCGGCCAGGCGCGAGCGCACGGTCACCTCCAGCGGCTTGCCTTGTGCAGCGCGAAAGGCCCAGGTCACCGCCGGCCCCTGCGCGGTGTGCGTGACGGTGTGGTGCTGCTGCAGTTCGCTGGGGTCGGCGGGCGTGCCGTGTTGGCGCAGATACTCCGGGGCCGCATACAGGCGCCGCTCGAACCGGCCCAGCGCACGCGCCACCACCAGATCGCTGTGGCCCACGGTGGTGCGCAGCGCCACGTCGATGCCCTCCGTCACCAGGTCGGCCACGCGGTCATCGGCCAGCAGCTCCACCCGCAGCGCGGGGTAGCGCGCCTGCAGGTCCGCCAGGTGGGGCAGCACCAGCGCTTCGCAGATCTCCTGGCTGGAGGCCAGGCGCAAGCTGCCCGCCACGCGGCTGCGCTGGTCGGACAGCGAAGCACCGATGTCCTCCAGCTGCGCCAGCAAGGCACGCGCTTCCTGTGCCAGCTCCGCGCCCTCGGGCGTGGCCGACAGGCCGTGTGTGGACCGGCGCAGCAAGCGCACGCCGTAGCCGGCCTCCAGCCGGTCCACGCCGCGCGCCACCACCGACACCGCCACATCCATTTCGCGCGCCGCCGCAGAAAACGAGCGCAGGTCGAGCGACCGCACCAGCCACCGCAGGTCGGCCGGGTCAGGGAGGAAGGAGCGGGGTTCTTTTTTCATCGTGCGCGCCTTTGCGTGCGGAGCAAAAGCCATTATCGCCACGGGCGGTTTCCGTGGCGGGGCGCAATTTCTACAGTGAAGGCTCGTTCAACCCCATAAGTTTTTACAGGAGCCCTCCATGCCCATCCTCAACGTCAAAGTGTCTGCCCAACGCACGCCCGAGCTGTCGGCCCGCATTGCAGAAACCCTGCTGGACCTGACCACCCGCGTGCTCGGCAAGCGGCGCGACCTCACGGCCGTGGTCATCACCTTTGTGGACCCGGCCGACTGGTACGTCGCCGGCCGTTCGCTGGCCGACCTGAAACAGTCGAGCTTCTACTTCGACGTCAAGGTGGTGGACGAGACCAACACCAAGGCAGAAAAGGCGCGCTACATCGCCGAGGCGTTCGCAGCCTTCGAGGGCCTGCTGGGTGCACTGCACCCCGAAAGCTATGTCTACGTGCAGGACGTGCGCGCCACCGCCTACGGCTTTGGCGGCCGCACGCAGGAATACCGCCACCAGCACCCCGAGCAATAAGCAACCAAGCAATCAAGCAATCCACCAACCAACAACTACCCAGGAGCACCGACATGACGATGACGACAACGAACAACCACCTTGCCGATGTGATCGTGGCCCAGACGCTGGAGCGTGCGGGCCTGGCGGACTGGATTCCGGAAGGCGAAGGCAAGTGGTCCCTGCCCATCCAGTTCCTGCCCGACGATGCCGGTTGGGTGGAACTGATGCGCCTGTCGCCCGGCACGCGGCTGGGCCTGCACCGGCACACCGGCGAAGTGCACGCCCTCACGCTGGCAGGCGAGCGCCGCCTGAACGACGGCCGCGTGGTGCGGCCGGGCGACTACATCCACGAGCCCGCTGGCAATGTGGACTGGTGGGAGGCGACGGGTACGGAAACGCTGCTGGTGCATGTGGTGGTGAAGGGCAGCGTGGAGTACCTGGGGCCGCATCACACGGTGCTGCAGCGGATTACCACGGTTGATCGGCGGGCGGACTATCGCCGGTGGTGCGAAGCGGTGGGGGTGGTGCCGCGTGAACTACGGTAGGGGTCCGACTGGGGGTGGCACGCTATGCAGCGCAGGCAAGCACATGTCCCGCAGAAATTTGAGTGAAAACAGGCTCTAGTGCTTATTGGTAAAGCGCTGATAGCTATTAAAAAAGATCAAATCTTCCAGCCCCGCCGTTGCGTGTTGGTGGTGGTTGTGGTGCACCTGAGCGTGGCGGATGGAACGCGCTGGCGGCGAAGGCGGAGCAAGGGAGTGCCACGTTTAGCTGTCGCGCTACTCGGCATTCCAGGTGGCGTCTGCCATGGCGCCGGAGATATCTGACAGGGGCGGCTGCGGAGCTGGAGGGCTGACGCCGGAGGTTGATTGAGCGATTCAGCGCGAAGCAAGGGTCAGCCACGTGCTGGTGTTATGAGGTTGGGTTTGCGTTTAGAGGGTGGGCAGCGTGCGCGTAGTCACGACGAAGATGCGCGCTTGCCAAGATGCGATTCGTTCACAGCAGTGCTGTCGTTATTCTTTAAAATCTGTGTGCTTCCGCTGGATGAATAGTTGAAAACCTCAGGTGATATATTTCGTATATGAATTTCTGCACTGATTTTCCGCAGTGCTGACGAATTTTAAGTAATATGTGTTATTGTCTTTTGAGTGTGTGATGTTTTTGAATGTGGCTCGAAGCTTATTTTTTAAATTTATGGGAGGTTGAATGGAGAATTTTGAGAAAATTGCGATTGGTTTGGTGCTTTTTGTTGTTACCTCGATTGTTGCATATTTGTTTAGAATGCGTCAGCTGTACGTTGTGGTGCCGAAATTATTTCGGCATGCTCAAATATCTCAGAATGGTTCTCTCTGTGAACTTCTTGTTTACAACAAGGGTAATCAAGTGGAGGAGGATATACAGGTCAGCCTTGATTCTGAACTGAAGGGTGAGTTATTGGCTTCGAGCTCAAGTGGGATTTCTTTTGATGGATCAACGTTGAAAATCGAAAGACTCCATAAAGGAATGGAGGCCTCAGTAGTTTTATTGATTGAGAAAGGCTTGCTTGATTCTGCAAAAATTACATCTGTGTCTTCCAAGGGTGCGAAGGGACGCGTTGTCAAAAAAAACTCTGATATGCCGCCGAACTATGCGCGAGCATTTTTGTTCCTTGTTTTTTATGTTGCGCTAATTCCTGTTGTTCTTTATGGTGATAAAGCTTATTATCGTGTTAAATCGGCGTACGTTGAATCTCAATTGGTGAGTTCGTATAAGATTGGATGGAGTAATCTTGGTCGCTACTACGATTCGGATTTGCGAAAAAGTTATAGTAACCAGGAGTTTCCGATAAAAGCCATTCGTGGCGGCGAAAAAAACGACGCTAGCAATATACTGGAGTTCGAGATTTATAACAAAACCGCTTTGCCGATGGACGTCTCTGTAAACCGAAGAATGGCGACACCCGGCGATATTTCAAATTTCGCTAGTGTGGTGGTTCCTCCAATGGCCAAGGCCCCACTTGCGGTAAGGAAGCCAGATTTGACTGCTGATCCCGGCTCTCAGGAGCTAAGGTTTAATATCAGGTTTGGGGAGGAGTTTGTACATAGCCTTATATACGTGATTGGCGCGAAGTGATTAATATATGTCGGGATGGTTAATTGTTAATATCTGGTTTGGCTTAATCGTCACTGACATTTAAGGTTGTACTTGGGTGTCCAATAGTTGAGATGTTTGGCTGGTTTTAGGTCAAAGTTAAGTCTTGCCCGGCCAAAGTAGACCGCATAGCATCCCTGTCAAGCACCCACCCTCATGAGGTGCTGCACAAGAACATGACAGGAGACAAGCCTTGCCATCCACCCGCTGGAGTCACTGCGGCGCCGAAGACCTGAGCGTCTTGCAGACCATCTTCTGGTCCGCCGGCGCGTCGCGCAATGCGCTGGCGCAGCGCCTGGCCTATTCCAAGAGCAAGGCCAACGCCATGGTCGCGGCGCTGCTGGACGAGGGCCTGCTCGACGAGGTGGGCTTGCAGGAATCCTCCGGCGGCCGGCGGGCCGAAACCCTGCGTTTGAGCGAAACCCTGGGTGTGGTGATCGGCGCCGACCTGGGCGCGACCAGCATGCAGGTGGCCATCATGCGGCCCGACATGACGGTGCTGGAGCGGCACCGTGAGCCCATCGATGTGCGCCAGGGGCCGGGCGTGATCCTGGCGCGGCTGCGTGGGCTGATGCGGGAGCTGATGGCGCGCTGCGGGCTGGCGGCGTCGCAGGTCATCGCCATCGGCATGGGCCTGCCGGGGCCGGTTGATTTTGAAAGCGGGCAACTCGTCAACCCGCCGCTGATGCCCGACTGGGACGGTTTTTCCATCCGCGACTACCTGCGCGAGGCGTTTGCCGCGCCGGTGTTTGTGGACAACGATGTGAACCTGATGGCGCTGGGCGAGCTGTGGCGGCTGCAGCGCAATCTGCCCAACTTCTTGGTGATCAAGGTGGGCACGGGCATTGGCTGCGGCATCGTCTGCCACGGGCAGGTGTACCGGGGCGCCAATGGGTCGGCCGGTGATGTGGGCCACATCTGCGTGGACCAAAGCGGGCCGCGCTGCCACTGCGGCAACCAGGGCTGTGTAGAGGCGATGGCCGCCGCACCCGCCATGGCGCGCATGGCGATGGAGGCCGTGGAGCGCGGCGAGAGCGCGATGCTGGCCGAGCGCCTGCAGGCCACCGGCACGCTGACCACCGAGGACGTGGCCCAGGCCAGCCGGGCGGGCGATGTGGCGGCCAACGCGATCATCCAGCGCGCGGGCAGCCTGGTGGGCCAGATGCTGGCGTCCATCGTGAACTTCTTCAACCCGTCGCATGTGTTCATTGCGGGGCGGGTGACGGACATGGGGCCGCTGTTCCTCGCGTCGGTGCGGCAGAGCGTGTACCACCGGTCGCTGGCGCTGTCCACGCGGCACCTCGAAATTCAATACGCGCCGCTGGCCGACGATGCGGGCGTGGTGGGCGCAGGCGTGCTGGCCATGCAGGAAAGTTTGGTGCGGTCTTCTTCACGCCCGACCGCAGCGGTTGGCGTTGCAACGGCAGGAGCGATGCGATGAGTGTTGCTGTTGAGTTTCGCAATGTGACCAAAGAGTTTGGCCCGGTGCGCGTGCTGCACGGGGTGGGCTTTGCGCTGCAGCCGGGCCGGGTGTACGGCCTGCTAGGCGAGAACGGCGCGGGCAAGTCCACGCTGATGAAGATTCTGGCGGGGTATGAGAGCCCCACCACCGGCGAGGTGGTGGTGGACGGCGCGGTGCGCGCCCCGGGCGGCGGCTCGCGCGCGGCCGAGGCGCAGGGCATCGTGCTCATCCACCAGGAGTTCAACCTGGCGGACGACCTGACGATTGCGCAGAACATCTTTCTGGGCCATGAGATCAAGAAGGGCCCCTTCCTGGACGACAAGGCGATGCGCGAGAAGACGCGCGCTGCCTTGGCACAGGTGGGTTTGCCGCTGGACCCGGACACGCGGGTGCGCAAGCTCATCGTGGCTGAAAAGCAGCTGGTGGAGATTGCCCGTGCGCTGGCCCGCAATGCGCGCCTGCTCATCATGGACGAGCCCACCGCCACGCTGACCCCCGGCGAGACGGAGCGCCTGTTTGCGCTGATGGCCGGGCTCAAGGCCGCGGGTGTGACCATCATCTACATATCGCACAAGCTCGACGAAGTGGAGCGCACCACCGATGAGGTGGTGGTGATGCGCGACGGCCTGCTGGTGGCGCGCGAGGCCACGGCCAGCGTGACGCGGCGGCAGATGGCCAACCTGATGGTGGGCCGCGAGCTGGCGGATTTGTTCCCGCCCAAGCTGCCTGCACCGGCGGGTGAGCCCATCATCAAAGTGCGCGGCCTCACCGTGCCTGGCTGGGCGCAGGACGTGAGTTTTGAAGTGCGGCGCGGCGAGATTCTGGGCTTTGCCGGGCTGGTGGGCGCCGGGCGCACCGAGCTGTTTGAAGGGCTGCTGGGCCTGCGCCCGCGCTCTGCAGGCACGGCGGAACTTGCGGGCAAGCCAGTGCAATTCAAAAGCCCGCGCGATGCGGCGCGCCATGGCCTCACCTATCTGAGCGAAGACCGCAAGGGCAAGGGCTTGCACGTGCACTTCAGCCTGCGGCCCAACCTGACGCTGATGGCGCTGGAGCGCTATGCCAAGCCCTGGCTCGACCCGGCGGCCGAGCAGGCCGCGCTGCGCGATGCGGTGCAGGAGTTCGGCATCCGCACCGGCTCGCTCGATGTGCGCGCCTCATCGCTGTCGGGCGGCAACCAGCAAAAGCTGGCGCTGGCCAAGGTGCTGCACCCCGGCCCCAGCGTGGTGGTGCTGGACGAGCCCACGCGCGGCGTGGACGTGGGCGCCAAGCGCGAGATCTATCACCTGGTGCAGCGCCTGGCAGAGCAGGGGCTGGCGGTGGTGGTGATTTCTTCCGAACTGATGGAGTTGATCGGCCTGTGCCACCGCGTGGCGGTGATGCGCGCCGGGCGGCTGCAGACCACGCTCCAAGAGCCAAATTTGACCGAAGAGGAGTTGATCGCACATGCCACAGGTACCCGCTGAAAACGCACCCACCGCAGCGGCTGCCGCAGCACCCGCTGTGCCCGGTGCAGGCCGCCACGGCGGCGCCACGGCTTGGTGGGGCAAGCTGCACGGCCTGGGCCCGGTCATCGGGCTGGTGCTGCTGTGCATTGCCGGCACGCTGCTCAACAGCAACTTTGCTACTTACGACAACGTGATGAACGTGCTCACGCGCACGGCCTTCATCGGCATCATCGCGGTGGGCATGTGCTTTGTGATCATCTCGGGCGGCATCGATTTGTCGGTGGGGTCGATGGCGGCGCTGATCGCGGGCTCGGTCATCTTGTTCATGAACGCCATGGCACCCGTGCTGGGCTCGCCCATGGCAGCCGTGGTGGCGGGCATGCTGCTGGCGGTGGTGCTCGGCGCGGTGTTCGGGCTGGTGCACGGCCTGCTCATCACCAAGGGGCGCATCGAGCCCTTCATCGTGACGCTGGGCACGCTAGGCATCTTCCGTGCGTACCTCACGTACTTTTCGAACGGCGGGGCCATCACGCTGGAGAACGATCTGTCGGACATCTACAGCCCGGTGTACTACGCCAACCTGCTGGGTGTGCCCATCCCTGTGTGGATCTTCTTGCTGGTGGCTGTCATCGGCGGCGTGATCCTGAATCGCACGGCCTACGGTCGCTATGTGCAGGCCATCGGCTCCAACGAGCAGGTGGCGCAGTACGCGGCGGTGGATGTGCACAAGATCAAGATCCTGACGTACATGCTGCTCGGGGTGTGCGTAGGCATCGCCACGCTGCTGTATGTGCCGCGCCTGGGCTCTGCATCGCCCACCACGGGGCTGCTGTGGGAGCTGGAGGCGATTGCCGCCGTCATCGTGGGCGGCACGGTGTTGAAGGGCGGGGCGGGCAGCATCACCGGCACGGTGGTGGGCGCGATCCTGCTCTCGGTCATCAGCAACATCCTCAACCTCACCAGCATCATCAGCGTGTACCTGAATGCGGCGGTGCAGGGGTTCGTGATTATTGCCGTGGCCTTCATGCAGCGCGGCAAGCGGTGATGGAGTGGCTGGAACAACTCTCCTGGCGTTGTTGCAGTGTCTTGCCGTGCTACTCGCACTGTCTGCGACACAGCGCCTAGCCAGGACCGCTTCGCTGAGTTTTCCAGTCACTCTTTGCGTGCATTTGTTTTTCGAGGTGTTCCCCAGCCGGCCAGCTTCCATGGCCATATTCCAAAGCAACAGGAGACAACGCATGAACAGCCAACTTTCTTTCACCCGCCGTCTGGCCCTCACGGCCGTGGGCGCCGCCGCCTTGGCATTGGCCGCCCCCGCCATGGCGCAGGCCAACAAAACGGTGGTGGGTGTGGCCATTCCGTCGGCCACGCACGGCTTCACCGGCGGCATCGTGTACTGGGCCAACCAGGCCAAGAAGGACCTGGAGAAGGCCCACCCCGGCCTGCAGGTCATCGTCAAGACGGCAGGCGGCGCGCCGGAGCAGGCCAACCAGCTGCAGGACCTGGTCACGGTGAACAAGATCAACGCATTGGTCATCTTCCCGTTCGAATCCGCAGCGCTGACCAAGCCTGTGGCCCAGGTCAAGGCCAAGGGCGTGTACGTGACGGTGGTGGACCGGGGCCTGACGGACACCAGCGCGCAGGACGCGTATGTGGCGGGTGACAACACGGCGTTTGGCAAGATTCCGGCCGAGTACATCGCCAAGGCGCTGGGCGGCAAGGGCAACGTGGTGGCCATGCGCGGCATTGCGACCACGCTGGACAACGAGCGCATGGACGCGTTCAACAGCGTGCTGAAGAACCACCCCGGCATCAAGCTGCTGGATGCCAAGTACGCCAACTGGAACCGCGACGACGCCTTCAAGGTGATGCAGGACTACCTGACGCGCTTTCCGCAGATCGACGCGGTGTGGGCGGCCGACGACGACATGGCCGTGGGTGTGCTCAAGGCCATCGAGCAGGCCAAGCGCAAGGACATCAAGCTGGTGTTCGGCGGCGCGGGTGCCAAGGGCATGATCAAGACGCTGGCCGACGGCAGCAACCCGCTGATCCAGGCCAATGTGTCGTACAGCCCCAAGTTCATTTACGACTCGATCAAGCTCACGGCCGAGGCGCGCATCAAGGGCGAGAAGCTGCCTGCGACGACGATCATCCCGTCGGTGCTGATCACCAAAGAGAACGCGAAGAGTTTCTACTTCCCAGACTCGCCATTCTGATGGTTTTTTTGAGTCCAATAAGCCTCTAGCGCTTATCCATCAAGCGCAAGCAGCTATTGAAAATATAGCTGCTTGCCGCTTCGCACCTGCAACCCCACGCCCCTTGGGAGCCGCCATGCCAAGACCCGTCACCCTTTTCACCGGCCAGTGGGCCGACCTGCCTTTGGCGCAACTCGCGCCCCTGGCCAAAAGCATGGGCTATGACGGCCTGGAGCTGGCCTGCTGGGGCGACCATTTCAACGTGCAGGAGGCGCTGTCGTCGCCCCAGTACGTCAAAGACAAGCACGCACTGCTGGCCCAGCACGGCCTGCAATGTTTTGCCATCGGCAACCACCTGGTGGGCCAGGCGGTGTGCGACCTGATCGACGAGCGCCACCGGTCCATCCTGCCGCCGCATGTGTGGGGCGATGGCGAGCCCGAGGGTGTGCGCCAGCGTGCGGCGGCCGAGCTGGCCGACACGGCGCGCGCCGCTGCCAAGTTTGGCGTGAAGACGGTGACGGGCTTCACCGGCTCGTCGGTGTGGCATTCGATCTATGCGTTTCCGCCCACCACGCAGGCGTATTGGGACAAGGGCTTTGCCGATTTTGCCCAGCGCTTCGGCCCCATCCTCGATGTGTTTGAAGCGCACGACATCAACTTCGCGCTGGAGGTGCACCCCACCGAGATCGCGTTCGACATCGCCTCGGCCGAGCGCGCAATTGCAGCGGTCGGCGGCCATAAGCGCTTCGGCTTCAACTTCGACCCGAGCCACCTGGCCTACCAGGGCGTGGACTACGTGAAGTTCATCCGCCAGTTTGCCGACCGCATCTACAACGCCCACATGAAGGACGTGTGGTGGGGCAAGGGCGATGGCACGGTGGGCACCTTTGGCGGGCACACCAGCTTTGGCGATGCGCGGCGGAACTGGGACTTTCGCAGCGTGGGGCGCGGGATGATCGATTTCGAATCCATCATCGTGGCGCTCAACGACATCGGCTACCAGGGCCCGCTCTCGGTGGAGTGGGAAGACAGCCGCATGGACCGCGTGCACGGCGCCACGGAGAGTGCGGCGTTCTGCAAGCGGCTGGATTTCAAGCCGGCAGCCGGCGCATTCGACGCCGTGTTTGCGCGCGATAGATGAAGTGCAACCCCCTGAGCGGCTGCGCCGCTTCCCCCTTCTCTCGCGCTGCGCGCGGGAAGGGGGACGCCGCCAGCGCTGCGGGGCGGCCCTTGCGCGGCGGCCCTGGCCTGGGGCGCGCCAGTTTCGTCAGTCCCGCGCAACGCAATGGATAACCACAACCAAGAAATAAGGCTCTCCATGTCTTCTGAACGCAAGCTCCGCTACGCCATGGTGGGCGGCGGCCATGGCGCCTTCATCGGTGCGGTGCACCGCAAGGCCATGGCGCTCGACGGCCAGTTCGAGCTGGTGGCTGGCGCGCTGTCATCCTCGCCCGAGCGGGCGCGCGCATCCGGCGCCGAGCTGGGTTTGCGCGCGGACCGCAACCACGGCAGCTGGCAGGACCTGCTGGCCGACGAACTGCGCCGCAGCCCGGGTGACCGCATCGACCTGGTGAGCATCGTGACCCCCAACCATGTGCACCACCCGGTGGCCCTGGCGTTTGTGCAGGCGGGCTTTCATGTGGTGTGCGACAAGCCGCTGGTGCACACCAGCGCCCAGGCCGATGAGCTGGTGGCCGCTGTGCGCCAGGCCGGCACCGTGTTCGGCGTGACCTACAACTACACCGGCTACCCGATGGTGCGCGAGGCCCGCCACCTGGTGCAGAGCGGCGCCCTGGGCACGCTGCGCAAGGTTACCGTGGAATACAACCAGGGCTGGCTGGCCACGGCGGTGGAGCAGGGCGGCGGCAACAAGCAGGCCGACTGGCGGCTGGACCCTGCGCGCAGCGGCGCGGTGGGCACCATGGGCGACATCGGATCACACGCCGAGAACCTGGCCGCCACCGTCACCGGGCTGCGGCCCGAGGCGCTGTGCGCCGACCTCACCACCTTCGGCGCAGGCCGCCAGCTGGACGACGATGCGCAGCTGCTGCTGCGCTATGCGGGCGGTGCACGCGGCGTCATCGTTGCGTCGCAGGTGGCGGCGGGGCTGGAGAACGATGTGCGCCTGCAGGTGTCCGGCACGCTGGGCACGCTGGTGTGGCGCCAGGAAGACCCCAACCACCTGGTGCATTCGCCGGTGGACGGGCCGCGCCGCATCCTCACGCGCGGCTCGCCGTGGCTCAGCGAATCGGCGCTGCGCGCGGGGCGCATTCCGGCGGGGCACCCGGAGGCTTTCATCGAAGCGTTTGCCAACGTCTACCTGGGCGTGGCGGCGGACATTCGGGCGCGTGCCGCAGGGCGCACCGCTACCGCGCTGGAGGCCGACTACCCGCGCGTGGAAGACGGGGCCGAGGGCGTGCGCTTTATCGAGAAGGTGGTGGAGTCTGCCGGCAGCGAGCGCAAGTGGACCGCATTGGCAAACGGCGCGGGCCCGAAAATTTGAATGAAATCAACTTGCAGCGCTTAGCTGGGAAGCGCTGGATGCTATCTATTTGTGAGCGTTTGCAGGCCCTCAGCGCACGCTAGTTAGTTGCCTGCCAGCTGAAATCGCTGGTCAAAGTTCATCTTGCCCAGCACACGCAGTGCCGCCGTGCGGGTGGCGTTGTCGACCTTGCTGATGTCCAGGCTGTAGCGCTTGGCGGTGGACACCACATCCACGCTTTTGGGGCCCCACTGCACGGCCACCAGCAGGGCGGGGCGCTGGCCCGCTTCGGCGCCCACCGACACACCACGCTGCTCGGGCCGCAGCATGAATTCGAGCCGGGGGGTGCGCACCAGTGTGAGGCGGTGGGCACCTTGCGGGCCGAGCGCGAACGAGACGACCCAGTCGTCTTCGTCTTCCACCGTCAGAAACGGGACATGCTGGGGAGCGGCCATGAATAAGGGGCTTTGGGGTTGCGGGCGGGCGGATGGGCCGCCGTGGTGCACAGCCCGTGGTGCGGGCGGCCGCCAGTATGCCGTTGCAAAAGCTGTGCCGAGGTCGGGAGAACCCGAGGTTGGGCACATCCAACGCGGCATTGGTGTTGTCAGCTTGGTGCAAGCTGGCGTGGGCCCAAGCTGGCGATGGGCTACACGGGCGACGAAATGTGCCCCGATGCTGGCCGCCCAAAGATGCTCCGGCGGCCATGGAGCGGCTTTGCGTCGGCTCAGCCTGTCTTGAACGGGCTGCGTTCTTGCAGTTCGCTCAGGTAGTGCCCCACCCCCTCGCTTTCGCGCGCCAGAAACCGCTCCACCGCCTCGGCAAAGGCCGGGTGCGCCAGCCAGTGTGCGCTGGTGGCCTGCACGGGCAGCAGGGCGCGGGCCATCTTGTGTTCGCCCTGGGCGCCGCCTTCAAAGCGCTGCACGCCATGGTCGATGCACCACTGCAGGGGCTGGTAGTAGCAGGCCTCAAAGTGCAGGCAGTCCACGCGCTCCAGCGCACCCCAATACCGGCCGTAGGCTACCAATTTTTGGTCTTTTTGGCTGCTAGCGCTTGATGGTAAAGCGCTGATAGCTATCAAACTACTAGCAATCGGCAGGCCATCGCGCTCGGCCACAAACAGCAGCCAGGCCTCGGGCATGTGCGCCGCCATGCGGGCAAAGAAGTCCCGCGTGAGGTAGGGCGGGTTGCCATGTTCGAGGTAGGTGCGTTCGTAGCAGCGGTAGAAAAAATCCCAGTCGGCCGCGCTGATGTCCGCGCCGCGTGACCAGCGGAAGGTGACTCCGGCCTCCGCCACGCGGCGGCGCTCCTGGCGGATTTTTTTGCGCTTGTCCTGGGCGAGGCTGGCAAGGAAGTGGTCGAAGTCTGTGAACGGTTGACTCTCGCCACCGACGGGCGGGGACCCCTCGGGGGGCAGCGAACCACGCGCAGCGGGGAGCGTGGGGGCCACATTCTTCCAGTGGAACTGCACGGTGTGCCGCAGCATCAGGTCTTGCTGCGCACTGGTCAGCACATCGTCGTCGCTGGCAAACAGGATGTGCACGGACGACACGTTTTCGTCCTCGCACCACTGGCACACTGCCTGCACCAGCAGCGCGCGCGCGGCATCGTCGCGGGCCATCAGACGGGTGCCCGGCACGGGGGTGAAAGGCACGGCGATCACGGCCTTGGGGTAGTAGGGCACGCCGTGCTGCTCGTAGGCGCTGGCCCAGGCCCAGTCGAAGACGTATTCACCGTAGGAATGGTTCTTGAGGTACAGCGGGCAGGCGGCAATCAAGGTGTCGCTGTCCCACAGGGTCATGAAGCGCGCCGCCCAGCCCGTGCGCGGGGTGGCACTGCCGCTTTCTTCCAGGGCGGCCAGGTACTCGTGGCGCATGAAGGGCGTGGGGTGGCTTTGCCGGGCCAGCAGGGTGTTCCAGGCCGCAGCATCCACCTCCAGCACAGAGGCAAGTACGCGGGCGATAATGGCAGATTCAGCCATGCACACCCCGGTTTTGCTTTGCAAGCTGCGGGCCCGTGTGGGCAGTATTCAACCTGGCCGCAGGGGCCGATTCCAGTTCCATGACGCTCTCCATTTGCACTGCGCAGCTCAACTTTGTCGTGGGCGACATGCCCGGCAACGCCCAAAAGATCATTGCGGCGGCCCGCGAGGCCTATGCCCAGGGGGCAAGATTGCTGCTGACGCCCGAGTTGGCGATTTGCGGCTATGCGGCCGAAGACCTGTTCCTGCGCCCCGCGTTCATTGCGGCCTGCGATGATGCCGTGAAAACCGTGGCCCGCGAGACGGCAGGGTTGAAAGGCCTGGCCATCGTGCTGGGCCACCCGCAGGCCGTGGTGCCCGATGCGCCTGCATTCAGCGCCTGCCTCAACGCCGCCAGCGTGCTGCGCGACGGGCAGATCGAGCAGACCTATGCCAAGCGCGAGCTGCCCAACTACCAGGTGTTTGACGAGCGCCGCTACTTTGTGGCGGGCAGTGCGCCCTGCGTGTTCGAGGTGGAAGGCGTGCGCGTGGGCGTGCTGGTGTGCGAAGACGCCTGGTTTGCCGCCCCCGCACGGGATGCCGCAGCGGCGGGTGCACAGCTGCTGGCGGTCATCAACGCATCGCCGTTCCATCTGGGCAAAGGCGCCGAGCGTGAGCAGACCATGCGTGAGCGTGTGGCCGAGACGGGCTTGCCACTCGTGTACGCGCACCTGGTTGGCGGCCAGGATGAGGTCGTGTTTGAAGGTCGCTCGTTCGCGCTCAACGCCGATGGCTCGGTGGCCTGCCGGGGGCCGAGTTTTGAAGAAAAACTGGTGTTTGCGCAGGTCCATCAAGCGCAAGCAGCTATCAAAATTGAAGCAGAGATAGCCCCAGAGAAAAGCCTGGAGGCCGACCTGTGGGACGCCCTGGTGCTGGGCGTGCGCGACTATGTGGGCAAGAACGGCTTTCCGGGCGCACTGCTCGGGCTGTCGGGTGGCATCGATTCGGCCCTGGTGCTGGCGGTTGCTGTGGACGCGTTGGGCGCCGACAAGGTGCGCACGGTGATGATGCCTTCGCCCTACACGGCCGACATCAGCTGGATCGACGCACGCGACATGGCCGCACGTTTGGGCGTGCGTTATGACGAGATCTCGATCAAGCCGCAGTTCGAGGCCTTCAAGGCCGCACTGGCCAGCGATTTTGCGGGTCTGGCAGAAGACACGACCGAAGAAAACCTGCAGGCACGCATCCGGGGCACGCTGCTCATGGCGCTGTCCAACAAGTTCGGCTCCATCGTGCTCACCACGGGCAACAAGAGCGAGATGTCCACCGGCTATTGCACGCTGTATGGCGACATGGCGGGTGGTTTTGCGGTGATCAAGGACGTGGCCAAAACCCGCGTGTTCGACCTGGCCCGCTGGCGCAATGCGAACGACCCGTATGGCACGGGCGCGAGCCCCATCCCCGAACGCATCATCACGCGCCCGCCCAGCGCCGAGCTGCGGCCCGACCAGAAGGACCAGGACAGCCTGCCGCCCTACGAGGCGCTGGACGCCATCGTGGCGCGCTACATGGAGAACGATGAGCCCATCGAGTCCATCATCGCGAGCGGCTTTGAGCGCGCCGATGTGGAGCGCGTGACACGCCTCATCAAGCTCAACGAGTACAAACGCCGCCAGGCTCCTGTAGGGATTCGCGTCACGCGCCGCAGCTTCGGCAAGGACTGGCGTTACCCTATCACCAGCAAATTCAGGGCATGACGCTTCGGCGTTGCGCCTTCAGCCCCCATTTTTTACATCCTCCAGGAGACACGCCATGAAAATGATCACCGCCGTCATCAAGCCCTTCAAGCTCGAAGAAGTCCGCGAAGCCCTGGCCGAATGTGGCGTGACCGGCCTCACCGTGACCGAGGTGAAGGGTTTTGGCCGCCAGAAGGGCCACACCGAGCTGTACCGTGGCGCCGAGTACGTGGTGGACTTTCTGCCCAAGGTGAAGGTCGAGGTCGTCGTGAAGACCGAGGACGTGGACCGCTGCGTGGACGCCATCGTGAACGTGGCGCGCACGGGCAAGATCGGGGACGGCAAGATTTTTGTGACGGCCGTGGAGCGTGTGGTGCGGATTCGCACCGGGGATCTGGACGACGCAGCGGTATAAGCTCCCCCTGAGTCGCTTCGCGCCTTCCCCCTTCTCTCGAATGGCTGCGCCATTCGGGAAGGGGGACACCGCCAGCGCGGCGGGGCGGCCCTTGCGCGGCGGTCGCTGGCTTGGGTCGCGCCAGTTTTAACCGCAGTCAGATCACCGAGCGCAGCGGGACGGGTGCTTGGTTGGGGCCGGCGTCTTGCACCAGCGTGCGCAGCAGGGCCTCGGCATCGGTGGAGGCGTGCAGCAGGCCCATCTGCCACTCACCCATGAAGCCGCTGGCCACGCTGGTCTGCAAAAAGCCCAGCAGGCCGTCGTAGTAGCCGGCCACATTGAGCAGGCCCAGGGGCTTGTCGTGGTAGCCCAGCTGGCGCCAGGTCCACACTTCAAACAGTTCTTCGAAGGTGCCGATGCCGCCGGGCAGGGCCAAAAAGGCATCGCTGCGTTCGGCCATCATGGCCTTGCGTTCGTGCATGGTCTGCACGATGTGCAGCTCGTCGCATTGGCGGTTGGCCAGTTCCTTGTCGACCAGGGCCTGGGGAATCACGCCCACCACACGCCCTCCGCCCAAGCGCGTGGCCTCGGCCACCATACCCATCAAGCCGCTGCGGCCGCCGCCGTACACCAGCTGCCCGCCGTGCTGGCCAATCCACCGGCCCACGGCCTTGGCCGCGTCGGCAAAGGCCGGGTTCTCCCCGGGGCGCGAGCCGCAGTACACACAAACGGAAAAAGCAGGTTCAGCCATGAAAAATCCTCTGAAAAACAGCTGCGCCCCAGATGCCCATGCACAGTAGCAGGGCCAGCAGCACAGCGGCGCTGCCCATGTCCTTGGCGCGTTTTGAAAGGTCGTGCCATTCGGGGCCAATGCGGTCGATGGCGGTTTCGATGCCGGTGTTGAGCAGCTCCACGATCATCACGATCACCACAGAGCCTGCCAGCAGGGCCGTTTCTACCCAGTTTTGCCCCAGCCACAGCGACACGGGCAGCAGCACCATGGCGGCAACAGCTTCCTGGCGGAATGCCTTTTCGTTCCACCCCGCGCGCAGTCCTTCAAGGGAGTAGCCCGCCGCGTGCCAGATGCGGTTCAAGCCCGTGCGGGTCTTTTGAGGGTTGGCAGGTGCGATGGACTCAGGTGGGGGCAGGGGCATGAAGGTATTGTCTCGCAGCCGCATGACAGCGGGCGCAGCCGCCCGCCCTGGGGCGCTACTTTTTCGGAAGCTCGAAATGCACGAGGCGGGTACCTGCCATCGCGTCGTGCCAGAACTGCCGCTGTGGATGAAAGCGGCTCAGGATGGCCCAGATGGCCACCCAGCCGAACAGCAGCACCAGCACTTCAATGGCCGAGACACCCAACAGATAGGCTGCCAGGGGCGGCAGGAACCACACCCAGCTCAGTAGATAGCGCAACAGTGCACGCGCCTGGGTAATGGGTTGCCCGGCGGCATCCACAACACGGATGAGCCAGGTCTTCTGGGCCAGGGTCTGGCCTTTGGCCCAGAACCAGGTGAAGTAGATGCCAAACACCACGAACAGAAACGCCTGCAGGGCATGCCGGTTGTCCAGGGCATGGCGGGTCTGGCTGAGGGTGCCGAACAGATAACCGGCAATGAACACCACCCCAAACATCAGCATGCCTTCATATAGCCAGCAGGCCATGCGGCGCCACAAATTGGGCGTGTGGCCGACGGCAACTGCAGAAAGGGTTTCCGAGGGGGTTGCCTGTGGTGCAGGTGCGGGAGGGGTGGCGGTCATTCCAGGGAGCGAAAACGAGGCGGAGGGTGCCGGTCAGCGGCGGGTTATTGGGGGTACAGGCCGGAATTGTCGGGGGTGACCGTGGGGGCAGCGGGGGTTGTTTCTGCGGAGCCAGCGCCCAGAGGCGGCAATGCCGCTGGCACCGCCACTGGCACCGAAACGGGTGCCGTCTCGACCACCGTAGGCGCAGGGTTTTGCGCGGATGCGCCCGTCGCCGGGGGCGCTGCGGGGGTGACTGGCGCCGCCACCCGGGGTGCACTGTGGTCGAGCGGCGGGATCTTCGGTGCGTTCGGGCGGCTGGGGTTGGCCTGTGTGGCCGCTGGAACCTGGGCCAGCTTCTTGGGCGACACGGGCTGCAGTGCCGTGGCGGCACCCTTGGGCTTGGGGGCCGCACGTGCTGCCAATGCACGTTTTTCTTCGTCGGACAGTGCTTGGTAGGCCTCCCACTGGGCGCGTTTGTCGTCGCGTGCGAGCCGGTTGGTCACGGCGTAGTTCAGCCGGGCCTGGTTGCGCTGCTGCACGCTCAAACTGGCCCAATCCGTCATGCGGTCATGGAACTTGGCCTGCTCCTCCTCGGGAAGCAGCGAAAAATTGGCTGCCAGCGCCAGCCAGCGGCGCTTTTGCGCCTCGCTGATGAGGGCCCAGCGCTCCGCCAGTGGGTACAACGCCATTTTTTGGGGCGTGGTCAGGGTTTCCCAGCCCGGGCCGGTCTCAACCTGGGGCACCGCCGTGGTGCCCTGCCGGGAGGGTGTGCGGGCATTGTTGGGGCTTGCCACCGCCGCTTCTGCACCCGCCGACAGCAAAGTACCCGGTGCCATGCGCATCTGCACCAGCACCTGGCCACCCACTGCGGCGAGCACGCCCAAGAGCGCCAAAGCCAGCACGAAGGCTGGCAGGGCGGGGGAAGCGTCTGGAGAACTTGGGTGCATGCAGTACGTTGTCGGGGGCGGGCTCAGTTCGACGGTGCAGAGGTTTTGAGGAATTGTACGAAGCCGGGGTCTGCGTAGGCTGCGGGCGGCAGATCATCGGTCAACAGGGCGGCATCCACTTCGGCCACATCGTTGACGCTGTTTTCATCCTGGGCAATGTTGATCACCACCAGCCCCACCACCAGCGCCATCAGCGGAACGGCAGAGACCAGCGCATTCCACCAGCTGCCACCTTCGTTGCCACCGCGGCCCAGCGTCGCACTGCCACCCGCATGCACCACCACGGGTGCAGCCAGGCGCACCGGAACGATGTCTTTTTTGCGCTTGGCCAGTGCCTGCATGCGCGAGGCGCGCAGCCGTTCGGAAATGTCGTAAGGCAATTCGTCGGCGCCGCCCGACAACCGCGCCGCGACGCGCAGCGCAAAGCGCTCTGCCGCAGCTTCTGCCTGTGTCGATGGGGTTTGTACAGTGTTCATGGCTCGATTCCTTTGGCCTTCAGTGCCTTGCTGAGGGTTTGTATGGCACGAAAACAGTGCGTTTTGACGCTGCCCTCGGAGCAGCCCATGGCGGCCGCCGTTTCTGCAACATCCATTTCTTCCCAGTAACGCATGAGGAACGCTTCCCGTTGACGTGGAGGCAGTTCGGCGATTTCGGCTTCGATGCCGTGAAAGATCTGCGCCCGGCGGGTCAGATCCTCAGCGCTCTCTGCCCGTTCCCCATCGTCCGGTCCTGAATAGGCTTCCAGCAGATCAAAATCCATGCCATCTTCGCCAGGGCCCTCGAAGTCGCTCATGCTCGAAAACAGTGCATTGCGGGTTTTCTGGCGGCGAAACCAGTCGAGCGTGCAGTTGGAAAGAATCCGCTGGTAAAGCATCGGCAACTCTGCTGCCGGCTTGTCTCCGTAGTGCTCCGCCAGCTTGAGCATGCTGTCCTGCACGATGTCGAGCGCCGCTTCCTCATTGCGAACGTGGTAGACCGAGCGCTTGAATGCGCGCTTTTCTACACTTTTGAGGAAATCGGAGAGTTCTCGTTCGGTTGCCAAGAGGGGTCAGCCCGGGAGGGGGTCGTTGCGGGTGTAGCCGCAAAAAATGTGGCTATCCGGTACGTGAAGCCTTTGATTATCGCATCCGCGGGGGTTTTTTTAGACGGTCGGCGGTTTTACATGTGTTGCAGTGCGATAATCGCCCCTGCAATTCAAAAGGCAAACGGGTCACGGTCCGGCGCGGCAATCATCCCGCCCATGTCCTTGGCCTCAAGTTCCAAGCTGGCTTCACAAGAGCGCGTGCAAGGAGCACCCAAGGTTTTTCGTCAGAGAAATTCACAAAGGTTGATCGATCATGGAAATCTCCAAGGCTGAACTCAGTTCGGCGGCCGCTGCTTCGCAGGGCAACACTCCCTCCGCTTCCGGCTCGCAGGACCTCATGGGTTCTGAGATCCTCATCAAGTCGCTTCAGGCTGAGAACGTCCAGTACATCTGGGGCTACCCCGGTGGTGCGGTTCTCTACATTTACGACGCGCTCTACAAGCAAGACACCATCCAGCACGTACTGGTGCGCCACGAGCAGGCTGCGGTGCACGCTGCCGACGGCTATGCCCGAGCCACGGGCGAAGTCGGTGTGGCGCTCGTCACCTCGGGCCCTGGCCTGACCAATGCGGTCACGGGTATTGCCACGGCGTACATGGACAGCATTCCGATGGTGATCATCTCCGGCCAGGTGCCCACGCCTGCCATCGGGCTGGATGCCTTCCAGGAATGCGACACGGTTGGTATCACTCGCCCCATCGTCAAGCACAATTTCCTCGTCAAGGATCCCAAGGATCTGGCCATGACGATGAAGAAGGCCTTCCACATTGCTCGCACCGGCCGCCCTGGCCCCGTGGTGGTGGATGTGCCCAAGGACGTTTCCTTCAAGAAGGTGCCGTACAGCGGCTATCCACAAAGCGTGGAAATGCGCTCGTACAACCCGGTGCGCAAGGGCCATGGTGGCCAGATCCGCAAGGCGCTGCAACTGCTGCTGGCCGCCAAGCGTCCCTATATCTATACCGGCGGCGGCGTGCTGCTGGGCAATGCCACCAACGAGCTGCGCACGTTGGTCGACATGCTCGGCTACCCCGTCACCAACACGCTGATGGGCCTGGGGGCTTACCCGGCCTCGGACCGCAAGTTCCTGGGCATGCTGGGCATGCATGGCACTATCGAAGCCAATAACGCGATGCAGAACTGCGACGTGCTGCTGGCCGTGGGTGCACGCTTCGATGACCGCGTGATCGGCAACCCCAAGCACTTTGCTCAGAACGACCGCAAGATCATCCACGTGGACATCGACCCGTCGAGCATTTCCAAGCGCGTGAAGGTCGACATCCCGATCGTCGGTGACGTGAAGGATGTGCTCACCGAGCTGATCTCCATGATCCGCGAGAGCAGCACCCGCCCCGACGCCGGCGCGCTGGCTGCCTGGTGGGACACCATCGAAGGCTGGCGCAAGCGCGACTGCCTGAAGTACAGCATGGGCAGTCCCGATGTCATCAAGCCACAGTATGTGGTCGAGACGCTGTGGAACATGACCAAGGACGTCGACACCTACATCACGTCCGACGTGGGCCAGCACCAGATGTGGGCCGCGCAGTATTACCGCTTTGACGAACCCCGCCGCTGGATCAACTCCGGCGGCCTGGGCACCATGGGTGTGGGCATTCCCTACGCCATGGGCATCAAGCTGGCCAAGCCCGACTCTGAAGTGTTCTGTATCACGGGCGAAGGCTCGGTGCAGATGAACATCCAGGAGCTGTCCACCTGCCTGCAGTACAACACGCCGATCAAGATCTGCTCGTTGAACAATCGTTATCTTGGCATGGTGCGCCAGTGGCAAGAGATCGAGTACTCCGGCCGCTACAGCCACAGCTACATGGACGCGCTGCCCAACTTCGTGAAGCTGGCCGAGGCCTACGGCCATGTGGGCATGCTGATCGAGCACCCCAAGGATGTGGAGCCCGCGCTGCGCGAAGCGCGCAAACTCAAGGACCGCACGGTGTTCATGGACTTCCGCACCGACCCCACCGAGAACGTGTTCCCGATGGTCCAGGCGGGCAAGGGCATTACCGAAATGTTGCTGGGGTCGGAAGACCTTTAAGTCAAATCGGCCTACAGCGCTTGTTCATCAAGCGTTAATAGCTATCAAATAGATAGCAATCACTTTTTTTTGACGAATCTATTGCCTGCCAAGCCCGTGTATTACCGTGCACGGGGGAGGGCAGCGAAAAGAGGAATCTCTTCATCATGAAACACATCATTGCCGTTCTGCTGGAAAACGAACCCGGCGCGCTCTCACGCGTTGTGGGCCTGTTTTCTGCCCGTGGCTACAACATCGAATCGCTCACTGTGGCGCCCACCGAGGATCCATCGCTCTCGCGCATGACGATCCAGACCACGGGCTCCGACGACGTGATCGAGCAGATCACCAAGCACCTGAACCGCCTCATCGAGGTCGTGAAGGTGGTGGACCTCACCGAAGGTGCCTACACCGAGCGCGAGCTCATGATGGTGAAGGTGCGTGCGGTGGGCAAGGAGCGCGAGGAGATGAAGCGCATGGCCGACATCTTCCGTGGCCGCATCATCGACGTGACCGAGAAGAGCTACACCATCGAGCTCACCGGCGACCAGTCGAAGAACGACGCTTTCCTGCAGGCCATTGACCGCACGGCCATTCTCGAGACCGTCCGCACTGGTGCCAGCGGCATCGGCCGCGGCGAGCGCATTCTGCGCGTGTGACGGATTGGCCTTCGACCGGCTAGCGTCGTTGGGGAGCCTTGCCGTGCTGCAGCACTGTCTGCGGCTCCCCGCCTAGCCATCCGGCCGAATCTCAATCCGATGTAAGACAATTGACTGTTTATTTTTCAACCCCCAACAACGCATTTCAACCGGAGCGACCCATGAAAGTTTTCTACGACAAAGACACCGACCTGAGCCTGATCAAAGGCAAGACCGTGGCCATCATCGGCTACGGCTCGCAGGGCCATGCCCACGCACAAAACCTGAACGACAGTGGCGTGAAGGTCGTGGTCGGCCTGCGCAAGGGTGGTGCATCGTGGGACAAGGTCGGCAAGGCTGGCCTGACGGTTCTGGAAGTCAACGACGCCGTCAAGTCCGCTGACGTGGTCATGATCCTGCTGCCCGATGAAGACATCGCAGCCGTGTACAAGAACAACGTTGAACCCAACATCAAGCCAGGCGCCTCGCTGGCATTCGCCCACGGCTTCAACGTGCACTACAACCAGGTCGTGCCCCGCGCTGACCTGGACGTGTGGATGGTGGCCCCCAAGGCCCCTGGCCACACCGTGCGCAACACCTACACCCAAGGTGGCGGCGTGCCCCACCTGGTCGCCGTGCACCAGGACAAGTCCGGCAAAGCCCGTGACCTGGCCCTGAGCTACGCTGCAGCCAACGGCGGCGGCAAGGCAGGCATCATCGAGACCAACTTCAAGGAAGAAACCGAGACCGACCTGTTCGGCGAACAGGCCGTGCTGTGCGGTGGCGCCGTCGAGCTGATCAAGATGGGTTACGAAACCCTGGTCGAAGCCGGCTACGCCCCTGAAATGGCCTACTTCGAGTGCCTGCACGAGCTCAAGCTCATCGTGGACCTGATCTACGAAGGCGGCATTGCCAACATGAACTACTCGATCTCGAACAACGCCGAGTACGGCGAGTACGTGACCGGCCCTGAAGTGATCAATGAGCAGTCGCGCGCTGCCATGCGCAATGCTCTGAAGCGCATCCAGAACGGCGACTACGCCAAGATGTTCATCCAGGAAGGCCGCCTGAACTACCCAAGCATGACGGCCCGCCGTCGCAACACGGCTGACCACTCCATCGAAAAGGTGGGCGGCCAACTGCGCGCCATGATGCCTTGGATCGCCAAGAACAAGCTGGTCGATCAGACCCGCAACTGATGTTTCATTCCTGAAGCGTCAAAAGGCCACTTCGGTGGCCTTTTTCATTGGCGGTGGGCCCTGTGGGCAGGCGCTACACTGCGGCCTTCGCCTTTTGCACGCACGGCGACCTGCCTGTCCTGCGGGAAATTGCTGAATACTATAAATTTAATAGCTGCTTGCGCAATATCGGCAAGCGCTGGAGGTCTTTTTATGCATGACGGCAATGAGTCCACCGACAACCCTGGTGTGATGGTGCGCAAAAGGCGCAAGGGCATCTACATCCTGCCCAACCTGTTCACACTGGCGGCCTTGTTTGGGGGGTTCTACTCCATCGTGATGGCCATGAATGGTCGCTTTGACATGGCGGCCGTGGGCGTCTTCTGTGCCATGGTGCTCGACAGCCTCGATGGCCGTGTGGCGCGCATGACCAACACACAGAGTGCGTTTGGTGAGCAGATGGATTCGCTCTCCGACATGGTGTCTTTTGGGGCAGCTCCCGCGCTCATTGCTTACGAATGGGCGCTTCAGGGCCTGGGTCGCTGGGGCTGGATTGCCGCTTTTGTGTACTGTGCCTGCGCGGCCCTGCGTCTGGCGCGCTTCAATGTGAATACCGGCGTCGTGGACAAGCGCTACTTCCAGGGCTTGCCGTCCCCCGCCGCAGCTGCCCTGGTGGCCGGTTTCATCTGGTTGATGACCGAACTGGGTGTGCATCCGGGCGAAGACCTCTGGCTGTCCTGGAACCAGATCACCTGGACCATGTTTGCCTTCACGTTGTATGCAGGCCTGACCATGGTCACCAATGTGCCGTTCTACAGCTTCAAGGACATCCAGATGAAAAAAAGCGTGCCCTTTGCGGCGATCGTGCTGATCGCGCTGGGTATCGCCATCATCAACATCCACCCCCCCATTGTGTTGTTTGGCGTGTTTGTGTTCTATGGCATCAGTGGCTATGGCGTGTACGCCTGGCGCAAAGCCAAAGGACAGCACAGCAGTGTGATCAGCACATCGACCGATGAGCCCGACGAGCGCGGGCTCCACAAGTGACTGCGGCAGCATTGGCGACATGTGCTACATTGCATTCCATGAACACGTTTGCGCTGGCCCTACTGCTACCTCCCCACGGGCGGAGACAGTAGGCGCACGCGCACACTTTTCCACAAAGGCCCGTATGCACCCGCAACGGGCCTTTTGTTTTGGGCGCCGATTTTTAGCGTTGCGGACCGACCCCGCCACCCACCAGTACCAGGAGAAACCACATGGCTGACAAACTGATTATTTTCGACACCACCTTGCGCGACGGAGAGCAGTCCCCAGGCGCCTCAATGACCAAGGACGAAAAGCTCCGCATTGCCCGCCAACTGGAGCGCCTGAAGGTGGACGTGATCGAAGCCGGGTTTGCGGCCAGCTCCAACGGAGATTTCGAGGCGGTGCAGGCGATTGCAAATGCGATCCGGGAGTCCACGATCTGCTCGCTGTCCCGTGCGAACGACCGTGATATTTCGCGTGCAGCCGAGGCTCTCAAAGGGGCGGCCAGTGCCCGTATCCATACTTTCATCGCCACGTCTGCGCTGCACATGGAGAAGAAGCTGCGCATGACACCCGACCAGGTGCTTGAACAGGCCAAACAATCGGTCCGTTTTGCGCGCAATCTGGTGGGTGACATCGAATTCAGCCCCGAGGATGGCTACCGCAGCGACCCGGACTTCCTGTGCCGCGTGCTCGAAGCGGTGATTGCCGAAGGCGCCACCACCATCAACGTGCCCGACACCGTGGGCTATGCGATTCCCGAGCTGTACGGCAACTTTATCAAGACACTGCGCGAGCGGATCCCCAACAGCGACAAGGCGATCTGGTCGGTGCACTGCCACAACGACCTTGGGATGGCAGTGGCCAACTCGCTGGCCGGCGTGAAGATTGGCGGCGCCCGCCAAGTGGAATGCACCATCAACGGCCTGGGCGAGCGTGCGGGAAATTGTTCGCTCGAAGAAGTTGTCATGGCCATCAAGACGCGCCGCGACTACTTCAATCTTGACCTCAACATCGACGCCAAGCACATCGTCGCCGCCAGCCGCATGGTCAGCCAGACCACTGGCTTCGTGGTGCAGCCTAACAAGGCCGTGGTGGGCGCCAACGCCTTCGCGCACGCCAGCGGCATTCACCAGGATGGCGTGCTCAAGGCGCGTGACACCTACGAGATCATGCGCGCCGAAGACGTGGGTTGGTCGGCCAACAAGATCGTGCTGGGCAAGCTCAGTGGCCGCAACGCCTTCAAGCAGCGTTTGCAAGAACTGGGGGTGAGCCTGGACAGTGAAACCGAAGTCAACACCGCTTTCACCCGCTTCAAGGAATTGGCTGACCGCAAGAGTGAGATCTTCGATGAGGATATCTTGGCCTTGGTCAGCGACGAGAGCGTGACTGCCGAGAAGGAGCAATACGGCTTTGTTTCCCTGTTCCAGCAGAGCGAAACGGGTGAACACCCCCGCGCCCGCATTGTCTTCACCGTGGACGGTCAGGAAGTGCGCGGCGAATCCGAGGGCAATGGCCCTGTGGACGCTTCGCTCAAGGCGATCGAATCGCACGTCAAGAGCGGTGCGGAAATGGTGCTGTACTCGGTGAATGCCATCAGTGGCTCGACCGAAAGCCAGGGCGAAGTGACCGTGCGCCTGCAGAACAGCGGTCGCGTGGTCAATGGTGTGGGTGCAGATCCCGATATCGTCGTTGCCTCGGCCAAGGCTTACCTGAGCGCGCTGAACAAGTTACAAAGTAAAGCTGACCGGGTGGCTGCACAGGGTTGAATGATCAATTTATAATTTCATTCACTTTCTTGGAAAGTCGTGCAAGGTATTGATCTTGCGCGACTTTTTTTGATTCTGTACACTGCTCAACACTTATTACCGTTTGGAGCACTTTGATGCACCATCGCCACCGCGCCGCAGTGAATCGTTTTCTTCAACTTTTGGGCTTTGTCGTCGTCAGCACGGCGCTGGTAGCTCCGGTTGCCCACGCAGTGGATCGGTCCAAAGCGCCGATCAAAAAGCAGCAAGCCAGCACGGCCAACGCCAAGCGTGTCGCGCCAGCCCGCAAGGTCGCTGCCAACACCCGGACGGTTCGCATCACGGCCAAGACTGCCAAGGTCCCGACCCGGGTGGCCTTTGTGCCCGCCAAGCAGTCTTTCGGGCAAATAGCGGGATTGCACGAAGTGAGCGATCCGCTGGATCTCAAGTCCAGTGTTGCACTCGTCATCGACCAGGACACGCACGAGGTCTTGCTCAGCAAGAACGATCAGGCGGTGCTTCCCATTGCATCCCTGACCAAGCTCATGACGGGCGTGATCATCTCGCAAGCCAAGTTGCCGATGGATGAACCGATCACGATCACCCAGGACGATGTGGATACCGAAAAAGGCAGCCGCTCGCGACTGATGGTGGGTTCCACGTTGACCCGGGGCGAGATGCTCCACCTTGCGCTCATGTCCAGTGAAAACCGTGCAGCCCATGCGCTGGGTCGCACGTACCCTGGCGGGCTCGAAGCTTTTGTGGTGCAGATGAATGCAAAGGCCCGCCTGCTGGGCATGACTGATACCCGCTATGTGGAGCCCACGGGCCTTTCCAGCCGCAACCAGTCCAGCGCGCGTGACCTGGCTACCCTGGTGAATGTGGCGCATGGTGATCCCCTGCTGCGCGAACTGTCCACCTCTCCGGGATATGAGGTGGCAGTGGGTCCCAAAACATTGCAGTACAACAACACCAACGGGCTGGTAAAAAACCCCACTTGGGATATTGGCCTCCAGAAAACCGGCTACATCTCGGAAGCAGGGCGCTGCCTGGTGATGCAAACCCAGATTGCCGGGCGCAAGCTCATCATGGTGTTTCTGGATTCGGCGGGCAAATTCAGCCGCCTGGGTGATGCTGAGCGTGTGCGCCATTGGGTGGAGTCGATGCCAGCGCTGGCAGCACCGCTGCAAGCTCGGGCCGTTGCCAACGGTGCGCAGCCGTCCACTTTCGCCCGCTAGCGCTGGCACTGGTGGCCTGCAGGGCCGCCAAGAGTCAGGGGTCTCTGAGAGGTGTGATCAATAGGCCGACCAGGCGTTGCTGTCTGTGTCGGTCTTTTCGTGCGAAGTAGCGCGCCCGCTGCCACTGCAGTGCGCACGGGGTTCTCAGCGGAGATTGGTGCGCAAGCTGGCATCACCAGCTGCTGATGCTTCCACGTTCGGTGTGTGGCCCAGAGCGAAGGAAATCTCGTTGGCGGTGGCTTGGAGTTTCGGAAGCCATCCTTCATCCAGGCGGTCCGCCGGCGCCGATATGGACAGGCCCGCCACCAGCTTGCCTTGGTCGTCGTAGACGCCCGCTGCCATGCAGCGCACGCCCAATTCCAGTTCCTCGTTGTCGCGGGCGATGCCGTACTGGCGCGCTTTGGCGAGTTCCCGCTCCAGAACGGGCAACTGGGTAATGCTGTTGCGGGTGTGTCCTGCAAGCCCCGTGCGGGTAGCGTAGGCCCGCACGCGTTGGGGGTCGTCCAGGGCCAGGAAGAGCTTGCCGGTGGAGGTAAGGTGCAAAGGGGCGCGACCACCAATGGCGCGGACCACCTGCATGCCGGAGCGCTCACTGTAGGCCCGCTCCACATACACAATTTCATCGCCCTGGCGCATGCTCAGATTGACAGGTTGCTGGATGAGTTTGTGCAGATTGCGCATCGGGGTCAGCGCCGCATCACGAACGCTCAGGCGCGCTTTGACGAGGTTGCCGAGCTCCAGCAGGCGCATGCCCAGTCGGTAGCTGCCGGACTCCGGTCGATCCACGAAGCGGCCGATCGTGAGGTCGTTCAGGATACGGTGCGTTGTGGAAGGGTGCAGCCCCGTCTTTTCGCTGATTTCCTTGAGAGAGATTGCCTCTTCGCGTGATGCCAGAACATCGATCAGCGTAAACATGCGTTCAAGCACCTGAACGCTGGGTTTGACGGGGATGCTGGGATCGTTTTTTTTCATGGGCGGCGATGCAGTGACGGCCGCAGCATTTTATCTTGTGAAATGCAACCCTGCATTCATGCGCTCTGATTCACGCCCAGGCTGGCGCGATGCCATTGGCCATCGGTCCGGATCTCGTGGGGGTGAAAGCGTGCCTTGTAGTTCATCTTGGGACTGGCCTCGATCCAGTAGCCCAGGTAAACGTGGGGCAGGCCCAGGGAGCGTGCCTGCGCAAGCTGCCACATCACGTTGTAGGTGCCATAGCTGCAGTGCGGCTCGGGTTCGTAGAAGGTGTAGACCGCTGAAAGCCCGTCGTCGAGCACATCCAGGATGGAGACCATCTTGAGTGCACCGGGTTCGCCTGCTGCATCGGTTTCGCGGAACTCCACAAGGCGCGAATTCACCCTGCTTTGCAGCAGAAACTGCGTGTACTGGTCGATGCTGTCATGGTCCATGCCACCGCCCGAATGGCGACCGTTCTGGTAGCGCAAGTACAGCTGATAGTGCTCGGGGACAAAACACAGGCGCAATACCCTCGCTTGCAGGTTGCTGTGACGCACTGTGGCGCGCCGCTGGCTGCGATCTGGCTGAAATTCGTTCACCAGCACACGCAAGGGGGTGCAAGCCTGGCAACCATCGCAATAAGGGCGGTAAGTGAACATGCCACTGCGGCGGAATCCCTTGGCCACGAGGTCGGAATACACATCGCTCTGAATGAGGTGGCTGGGCGTGGCTACCTGCGACCGTGCCTGCTTGTCCGGCAGATAACTGCAGGGGTAGGGGGCTGTCGCGTAGAACTGCAGGGTCTGCAGTGGGAGGTCGTTGAGTTGCGTCATGCCATGGGCACTGTGGAGGGCAGCAGCTCGTTCCAGTATACGGGGTCAAACAACCATGAGAGCGCCGGGCGATTCTGGGCGTTCTGGATATGGGCAAGGAACTGGGCTCGGGAGATCTCGTGGGCTCCCAGTGAGGCCAGATGCCGGGTGTTCTGCTGGCAATCAATCATTGCCACGCCCTGATGGCGACACAGGCTCACCAGGGCAGCAAGCGCGATCTTCGATGCGTCGGTAGCGTGGGCAAACATCGATTCACCGAACACCGCCTGCCCTAGGGCAACACAATACAGGCCACCGACCAGTTGTCCATCAACCCAGGTTTCGACGCTATGGGCATGGCCTGCTGCATGGAGGCGGGTGTAAGCCTCAACCATCTCGGGCACGATCCAGGTGCCTGCCTGGCCATCCCGCTCTTTGGCGGCGCAGGCCGTGATGACATCCCGGAAATTGTGGTCCACGCGGATTTCGCAGGATGTATTGGTTCTGAATGCCTGCAGGGCTTTGCGCAGAGACCGATGCAACCTGAAGTTCGCGACGTGCAAGACCATGCGCGGATCGGGTGCCCACCAGAGGATGGGCTGCCCTGGGCCATACCAGGGGAATGTGCCTTGGGCGTAGGCCGCTTTGAGGTGTGCAGCATCCAGTGCGCCACCCGCGGCCAAGAGTCCGGGGGCGGGGTCGGTGGGCCCCCACGCATCCGCAGGAGGGGGTAGCGGGTCTTCGGGCTCCAGCCAAGGCAGTTGCGGGGGCATGGGGTGGCAATACAAAGAGACTTATTGTCAGGCAGGCTGAGTGTGGGTTGGCGTGTTCAATGGTGGAAATAAAAAAAACCCACCATGCGTGAACATGGCGGGTTTTTTGGCTGGCTCCTCGACCTGGGCTCGAACCAGGGACCTACGGATTAACAGTCCGGCGCTCTACCGACT
>NZ_LMJH01000001.1:671607-671720 GCF_001428965.1 Acidovorax sp. Root275
TGATCGGTATGTAAAAGGCCCCGCGTACACATGCAGGGCCTGCAAATTCTTGGCTCCTCGACCTGGGCTCGAACCAGGGACCTACGGATTAACAGTCCGGCGCTCTACCGACT
>NZ_LMJH01000001.1:671732-837604 GCF_001428965.1 Acidovorax sp. Root275
CAAGACTTAGATTATATACATAAAAATGGGGCCTCTAAAGATTCTGCAGCTTGTTCGAGCATGCAAATGCGGTGATACGGAGGGGTGGTGAAGGAGCGATGTAGGAATCACCCCATGCGCCGCCAGCACTCGCTGAGTGGGGCTCTTCAGGGCTCCGGCCGGCGCCACAGCCAGGCCGCCACGCAGACCATGCAGGTGATCGCAATACCTGCCACCCAGGGGCGGGAGCCCGTGGCGAACAGCACGATGCCGCTGAGTGCCATGAGCAGCGTGGCGCTCCACTTGGCCCGCCGACTGACCTTGCCGCCCTGGGCCCAGTTGCGCAGCAGGGGGCCGAACAAGCGGTGGTTCCACAGCCAGCGATAGAGCCGTGGCGAGCTGCGTGCAGCGGCCCATGCTGCCATCAAGATGAACACCGTGGTCGGCAGCCCGGGAACGATCACACCAATGATGCCCATGACCAGGCACAGCACGGCAAACACGAGCAGCAGCCAGCGCACGGGCCAGGGCAGGGTGCGCAGTTGCGGTGTGGTGTCCTCGGGGGACTCGGGTGGGGGCTGGGACATGCCCTGTATTGTGAATGCGCTGGTCGCTCCGCGACGGGCGCGCACGCGCTATGCTGCCGCAGCTGCGCGTGTGCCGCTTCCTCCCCTTGAACTGAATGCACCTTCGATGACCATCCATACCATCCTGAAGATGGGCGATCCCCGCCTGCTGCGCATTGCCCAGCCCGTCACTGAGTTCGATACCGATGCGCTCCACCTTCTGGTGCGCGACATGTTCGACACCATGCAGTCTGTCAATGGTGCGGGGCTTGCCGCACCGCAGATCGGCGTGGATCTGCAGCTCGTGATTTTTGGCTCTGGCGAGCGCAATCCGCGCTACCCGGACCGGCCGGTGGTCCCTCGCACCGTCTTGCTCAACCCGGTTATCACGCCGCTTGGTGATGAGGAGGATGAGGATTGGGAAGGTTGCCTGTCCGTCCCAGGTTTGCGTGGCAAGGTGCCTCGGTGGTCGCGCATTCGCTATACCGGGTTTGATCCGTATGGAGACCCGATCGACCGCACGGTGGAGGGCTTTCATGCCCGGGTGGTGCAGCACGAATGTGACCACCTCATTGGCAAGCTCTACCCCATGCGGGTGCGCGACTTCACGCAGTTCGGCTTTACCGAAGTGCTCTTCCCGGACATCAGCGCCACCGAAGACGACTGATCAATCTCCATCACCTGTGCACCAGCACCGGGATCTTGCTGTGGGTCAGGACTTTCAGCGTCTCGCTGCCCAGCAGGAGGCCCTGAAGCCCCCGGCGGCCATGCGATGCCATCAGGATCAGGTCACACCCCTGGGCGTGTGCGGCGTCAATGATGGCTTCGTACGGGTGGTCGCTGATGCTGGTCACGGTGTCGCAGGGCACGCCGTACTGTGCCGCTGTCTCCCGGATGTAATCCAGCACCACTTCGGCGCGGGCGCGGGCCTGGTCCTCCTGGCTTTTGCGCGTGTGTTCCAGCATCTCTGCGTGGTAGGCCAGCGAATGGAACTCGGGCAACGCGTAGAAACCGGTGACTTTGGCATGGGCCTCGCGGGCAAAACGCATGCCACGCAGGATGGCTGCTTCCGACAGGGCTGTGCCGTCGGAGGGCATCAGGATGTGCTTGTACATGCTGGCTCCTTGGGGCTGCGCAGGCAGCCTCGAAGGGCGCTGGGTGCCCACCTGGGCTGCGGTGGCGCAACGCGGCAGGGCGGACACCGTGGGCGCCTTGAACGCGCCACATTCACGGTTCTCTTATAGGCCGATGACACGCGCAAAGCAAGCGCGTACCCGAGTTCGCGGTGGCGGGGAAATATGGCTGTAGATGCCTCTATCGCCTATTCATCATCGATTTTTGCTATTAAAAATATAGCAATATTGCGCAAAAAATGCATCGCGGGTGTGCAGGCCAGCCGCTGGACTGATTGTCCGCGCCGGTCAGTCGGACAACTCGCGCAGGAGCTCGGTTTCGATCTGGATCTGGCGGGCGTTGTTCTGCAGCTCGGGGCCCTGGATCAAGAACGTGTCTTCCACCCGCTCCCCCAGGGTACTGACCTTGGCCAGCTGCACGCTCAGGTGATGCTGCGCCAGGATGCGGGCCACCAGGTAGAGCAGGCCCGCCCGGTCGCTGGCCGAGATGGCCAGCAGCCAGCGCTGCGCTTTCTCGTCGGGACGCAGCGTGACGCGGGGTGCCACCGGAAAACTCTTGACCCGCCGCGAGACCCGCTTGCGTGCGGGTTCTGGCAACGGACCACCGGCCTCGATCACACGGACCAGATCGCTTTCGACCATGTGCGTCAGCTCCCGGTAGTGCCCGGGCTGGGAGGACGCCACCACCTGGAAAGTGTCGAGCGCGTAGCCGTTGTTCGCGGTGTGCACGCGCGCGTCCAGGATGGAGAAGCCCGCACGGTCGAAATAGCCGCAGATGCGTGCGAACAGGTCGGCCTGGTCGGCCGCATACACCATGACCTGCAAGCCGTCGCCCGCGAGCGACTGGCGCGCACGCACCACAGGTTTTGCCGTGCCGACATGGCGCGAAAGGTGGCGCGTGTGCCAGGCGATGTCGGCCGCTTCATGGCGCATGAAGTAGCTCACGTCCAGCGTGGCCCACAGCGCCTTGTGCGCCTCGAAGGGCAGGGCGCTCAGGGCCAGCAGCACCAGCGCCTCGCGCTTGCGCGCCTCGATCTCGGCGGCAGCGTCGGGCGCGCGGCCGCCCAGGGTGCGTAAGGTGGCACGGTACAGGTCTTCGAGCAGCTTGCCCTTCCAGGCGTTCCAGACCTTGGGGCTGGTGCCGCGGATGTCGGCCACCGTGAGCAGGTACAACGCGGTGAGGTAACGCTCGTTGCCCACGCGCTGTGCAAAGGCGGCAATCACATCGGGGTCGCTCAGGTCTTCCTTCTGGGCGATGCGGCTCATCGAGAGGTGTTCGCTGACCAGGAACTCAATGAGCTTGGCGTCCTCGCGGTCCACGCCGTGCTGGCGGCAGAAGTGCCGCACCTCCACGGCGCCGATCTGCGAGTGGTCGCCTCCACGGCCTTTGCCGATGTCATGAAAGAGTGCTGCGATGTACAGAATCCACGGCTTGTCCCACCCGGCGGCCAGCTGTGAGCAGAAGGGGTATTCGTGCGCATGCTCGGCCATGAAGAACCGCCGCACGTTGCGCAGCACCATCAGGATGTGCTGGTCCACCGTGTAGACGTGGAACAGGTCGTGTTGCATCTGCCCCACGATGCCGCGAAACGCCCACAGATAGCGCCCCAGCACCGAGGTCTGGTTCATCAACCGCATGGCATGCGTGATGCCCGACGGTTGCTGGAGGATGCGCATGAAGGCCGCACGGTTGGCCGGGTCGCGGCGAAACGCCCCGTCCATCACGCCACGCGCGTTGTACAGCGCGCGCAGGGTGCGGGCCGACAGGTCCTTGAGGCCCACCGTGGTCTGGTAGAGCAAAAAGGTTTCGAGGATGGCGTGTGGGTCACGCGTGTAGAGGTCGTCGCTGGCCACCTCGATGAGCCCGGCCTTTTCGAAAAACCGCTCGTTGATGGGGCGTGGCTCGTGCGTGGAGGGGTTCAGCCGCTCCTCGATGTTGAGCAACAGGATCTGGCTGAGCTGCGACACAGCCTTGGCCGCCCAGTAGTAGCGCCGCATCAGGCTCTCGCTCGCCCGCATGGGCAGGCGTGATCCGTCGGGCGCCTGCGAGCGGTAGCCGAACGACTCGGCCACGGCGGTCTGCAGGTCGAACACCAGACGATCCTCGTGCCGCCCAGCGGCTGCATGCAGGCGCGCGCGGACGAGGCACAGCACCGCCTCGTTGCGTTCGATCTGGCGCACTTCGAAGGCCGTGGCCATGCCGCTGGCGGCCAGTTCCTTCCAGTTGCGGCCCAGGCCCGCGGCCTGGGACACCCACAGGATCATCTGCAGGTCGCGCAGCCCGCCGGGCGACTCCTTGCAGTTGGGCTCCAGCGAGTAGGGTGTGTTCTCGTACTTGTTGTGGCGCTGGCGCATCTCCAGCGTCTTGGCCACCAGGAAGGCCTGTGGGTCCATCTGCGCGCGGTACTGCCGCTGGAACTCCTCGAACAACGTTGCATTGCCGCACACCAGGCGCGATTCGAGCAGGGAAGTCTGCACGGTGACATCGCCTGCACTTTCGGCCAGGCATTCGGCCACCGTGCGCACGCTGGAGCCAATCTCCAGCCCCGCATCCCAGCAACTGCCGATGAAGCCTTCGAGCTGGGTGCGCAGTGCGCTGCCCGCGTCGGGCGCTGCACCGTCGGGCATCAGCAGCAGCACATCGACATCCGAATAGGGAAAGAGCTGGTCGCGCCCGAACCCCCCCACCGCCACCAGCGCCATGTCGGCTGGCAGCTCGGCGCGCTGCCACAGGGTTTGCAGCAGGTGGCCGGCCAGTGTGGAGAGCTTGCGCAGCAATACACGGATGCCGCGCGTGGAGGCTCCCGTGGCCTTCATGGCAGCCAGCAGGGCGGCTTTGTCGTTGCGGTAGGCGTCCCGCAGGGCATGCACTTCAGGCAGGGCACGGATTTTGGTCATGGTCGTTGAGGGTCGCGCTGAAAAAGGGCCATGCAAAAAACCATGCAAGAGTTGTACGCGCCGGCTGGCGATGGGCCATCCGGCGCGCGGGTCAGGTCTTGGTCGCGGTCACAAACGCCGGCAGCGGGGGGGAGCCTGCCGACAGCGTCATCACTTCATAGCCCGTCTCGGTGACCAGCACCGTGTGCTCCCACTGGGCCGACAGGCTGTGGTCCTTGGTCACGATGGACCAGCCATCGTTGCTGAATTCCTTGACCTCGCGGCGGCCGGCGTTGATCATGGGCTCAATGGTGAAGACCATGCCGGGCACCAGCTCTTCGAGTGTGCCGGGGCGGCCGTAGTGCAGCACCTGGGGTTCTTCGTGGAATTTCTTGCCAATGCCGTGGCCGCAAAACTCGCGCACGATGGAAAAGCCCTGGCCTTCGGCAAACTTCTGGATCGCGTGGCCGATGTCGCCCAGGTGGGCACCTGGCTTGACCTGCACGATGCCATGCCACATGGCATCGAACGTGATGGCCGACAGCCGCTTGGCGGCGATCGAGCATTCTCCAATCAGGTACATGCGGCTGTTGTCGCCATACCAGCCGTCCTTGGTGATGACCGTCACATCCACGTTGACGATGTCGCCCTTCTTGAGCGGCTTGTCGTTGGGGATGCCGTGGCACACCACATGGTTGACCGAGGTGCACAGCGAGGCCGGATAGGGTGGATAACCCGGCGGTTGGTAGCCCACGGTGGCCGAGATGGTGCCCTGCTGGGCCATGCATTCGGCGCCCAAGCGGTCGATTTCCTTGGTGGTGATACCGGGCTTGATGTGGGGGGCGATGTAGTCCAGCACTTCGGAGGCCAGGCGGCACGCAATGCGCATGCCGGCGATGTCCTCTGCGCTTTTGATGGTGATGCTCATGCCTTGATTATCCCATTGGCCCCCGCGCCGTGCAGGCGGCACGGCCTGGGCCGGTAAAATGGCGGGCTCCGGTCCTGGCTGCAAGCTGCTGGGCCGGGTCTCTGTCTACCCCTCACACCCCCAACAGGCCGCTACCGTGACCTTGCACATGACCACGCTGGCGGGCGGCAACGCCCTCAGCACCTTCCGCGCCCAGCAACTTCAACCTGCCCTGGAGGCGATTCACCCCAAGATCAGTGGCATTGCGGCACGTTTTGTGCACTTGGTGGTGACCGACGCAGCCCCCACGGCGGCGGAACAAGAACGCCTGGCCGCGCTGCTGACCTATGGCGACCCGTACGCAGGCCCCGAGGACGGCGCCGTCCTCATCGTCACGCCCCGCCTGGGCACGCTGTCGCCCTGGGCCTCCAAGGCCACCGACATTGCGCGCAACTGTGGCATCGCCATCCGCCGCGTGGAGCGCATCACCGAATACCGCGTCAGCCTCAAATCGGGCCTGCTGGGCAAGACGCCCGAGCTGACCGCCGAGCAACTGGGCCAGGTCGCCGCCTTGCTGCACGACCGCATGACCGAATCGGTGGTGGCTGACCGCAGCGCTGCTGCCGCCCTGTTCACCGAACTGCAGCCCGCGCCCATGGAGCATGTGGACGTGCTGGCCGGTGGCCGCGCTGCCCTGGAGGCCGCCAACACCCGCTTTGGCCTGGCCCTGGCCGATGACGAAATCGACTACCTCGTGACCGCCTTCACGGGCCTCAAGCGCAACCCCACCGATGTGGAACTGATGATGTTCGCGCAGGCCAACAGCGAACATTGCCGCCACAAAATCTTCAACGCCGAGTTCACCATCGACGGCGTGGCGCAGGACAAGAGCCTGTTCGGCATGATCCGCAACACCCACCAGCTGGCGCCCCAGCACACGGTGATCGCGTATTCGGACAACGCCTCGGTCATGGAGGGCCATCAGGTCGAGCGTTTTGTGGCAAAAATGGCCTCTGGCGCTTATCCATCAAGCGCCAATAGCTATCAAAAAAGTAGCGTTACCCAGCATGTGCTGATGAAGGTGGAAACGCACAACCACCCCACGGCCATCTCGCCCTTCCCAGGTGCATCCACCGGTGCAGGCGGCGAGATCCGCGACGAAGGCGCCACCGGCCGGGGCTCCAAGCCCAAGGCGGGCCTCACGGGCTTCACCGTCTCCAAGCTTTGGGGCTCCACCGTGGGCAAGCCCGAGCACATTGCCAGCCCGCTGCAGATCATGGTCGAGGGCCCCCTGGGTGGCGCGGCGTTCAACAACGAATTTGGCCGCCCCAACCTGAATGGCTACTTCCGCGAATACGAGCAGGAAGTTGCTGGTGTGCAGCGCGGCTACCACAAGCCCATCATGATCGCGGGCGGCGTGGGCGTCATCGATGCCGAGCTGACGAAGAAAATCGAGTTTCCTGCGGGCTCGTTGCTGATCCAGTTGGGCGGCCCGGGCATGCGCATCGGCATGGGCGGTAGCGCGGCCAGTTCCATGGCCACGGGCACCAACGCGGCCGAGCTGGACTTTGACTCGGTGCAGCGTGGCAACCCCGAGATCGAGCGCCGTGCGCAAGAGGTCATCAACCATTGCTGGGCGCAGGGTACCGACAACCCCATCCTGGCCATCCACGACGTGGGCGCGGGCGGCCTCTCGAACGCCTTCCCAGAGCTGACCAACGATGCAGGCCGTGGCGCACGCTTCGATCTGCGTGCCGTGCAGCTCGAAGAATCGGGCATGGCGCCCAAGGAGATCTGGAGCAACGAGTCGCAAGAGCGTTACGTGCTGGCCATCGCGCCCGAGTCGTTGCCCCTGTTTCAGGCCTTCTGCGAGCGCGAACGCTGCTCGTTTGCCGTGATCGGCACGGCCACGGAAGAGCGCCAGCTGGTGCTGCACGACCCGGCCGCGACGGCCGACGACCAGAAGCTGCCCGTGGACATGCCGATGAACGTGCTGCTGGGCAAGCCGCCCAAGATGCACCGGGACGTGAAGACCGTGGTGCGCGAATTCGCACCGATGGACTTGACCGGCGTGCCGCTGCAAAAAGCCGTGATCGACGTGCTGGCCCACCCCACGGTGGCGTCCAAGCGCTTCCTCATCACCATCGGCGACCGTACCGTGGGCGGCCTGAGCCACCGCGACCAGATGGTCGGCCCCTGGCAAGTGCCCGTGGCCGATTGCGCCGTGACTTTGGCCGATTACAAAGGCTTTGCCGGTGAGGCGATGAGCATGGGCGAGCGCACCCCGCTGGCCGCCATCAACGCCCCCGCATCGGGGCGCATGGCCGTCGCCGAGGCGCTGACCAACTTGTTGGCCGCCCCGATTGAACTGCCCCGCGTGAAGCTCAGCGCCAACTGGATGGCCGCCTGTGGCGAGCCCGGCGAAGACGCCGCGCTGTACGAAACCGTGAAGGCCGTGGGCATGGAGCTGTGCCCGGCCCTTGGCATCAGCATCCCCGTGGGCAAGGACAGCCTGTCCATGCGCACGCAGTGGAACGAAGGTTCGGGCAAGAAAAAGGTCACATCACCCGTCAGCCTGATCGTGAGCGCGTTTGCCTCGCTGTCCGACGTGCGTGGCACCCTCACCCCCCAGCTCAACGCCACCGAGGCCGACACCACGCTGGTGTTGATCGACCTGGGCAAGGGCCAGAACCGCATGGGTGGCAGCATCCTGGGCCAGACGCTGGAGCAAAGCGGCGACGTGGTGCCCGATGTGGACGACCCGAAAGATCTGGTCAATCTCGTCAACGCCGTGAACGCGCTGCGCGCCAAGGGCCAGATCCTGGCTTACCACGACCGCAGCGATGGCGGCCTGTTGGCTGCAGCGGCAGAAATGGCGTTTGCAGGCCACGTGGGCGTGGCGCTCAACGTGGACATGCTGGTGACCGAGGGCGACGGCATCAGCGACAGCCGCATGGAAACCGGCGACGCCAAGAACTGGGCGCAGCAGGTCAGCGCGCGCCGTGAAGAACTGACGCTCAAGGCACTGTTCAACGAAGAGCTGGGCGTGGTGCTGCAGGTGCGTACGGCCGAGCGCAACGATGTGATGCAGACTCTGCGCGAGCACGGCCTGTCCAAGTTCAGCCACTTTGTGGGCAAGACGCGCCCTGCGTCGTCCGAGATCGATGCTGGCAAGGGCGAGCTGCAGGTCTGGCGCGATGCCAAGTCCGTGTTCAGCGCCCCGTTGGCCGATCTGCACCAGGTGTGGGATGCGGTGAGCTGGAAGATCTGCCAGCAGCGCGACAACCCCGCCAATGCCGATGCCGAGCACGCCGCAGCGGGCGAGCCCACCGACCCCGGCCTGCATGTGCACCTCACGTTCGATGCCACCGACAACGTGGCAGCGCCGTACTTGAATCTGTCCCGTCCCAAGGTTGCCATCCTGCGCGAGCAGGGCGTGAACTCGCACATTGAGATGGCCTACACGTTCACGGAAGCAGGCTTTGAGGCCTACGACGTGCACATGACCGACCTGCAGACTGGCCGCGTGAAGCTTGAAGACTTCAAGGGCGTGGTCGCCTGTGGTGGCTTCAGCTATGGCGACACGCTGGGTGCGGGCATTGGCTGGGCGCGTTCCATCACCTTCAACCCGGTGTTGGCCGCTCAGTTCCAGGGCTTCTTCGGCCGTTCCGACACCTTCGGCCTGGGCGTGTGCAACGGCTGCCAGATGTTTGCCGAGCTGGCTGACATCATCCCCGGCGCGCAAGACTGGCCACGTTTCACCACCAACCAGAGCGAGCGCTTTGAGGCCCGCCTGTCGCTGGTGGAAGTGCTCGAATCACCCAGCCTGTTCCTGCAAGGCATGGCCGGCAGCCGCCTGCCGATTGCCGTGGCGCATGGCGAGGGTTATGCCAACTTCAAGTACCGGGGCAATGCTGAGAAGGCGATTGCCGCCATGCGCTATGTGGACAACCACGGCCGCGCCACCGAGCAGTACCCGTTCAACCCCAACGGCAGCACGGGTGGCCTCACGGCCGTGACCACGGCCGACGGCCGCTTCACCGCCATGATGCCGCACCCCGAGCGCGTGTTCCGCAATGTGCAGATGAGCTGGACCAGCGAAGACGCATCGCAGTACAGCGCCTGGATGCGCATCTGGCGCAATGCGCGCAAGTGGGTGGGGTGATGTGGCCTGAGGCATCCTGCGGCGCAGGTTGCCCACTGCCAGCCTATCTGCGATGAATGCTTCTTTCAGGTGGATGAAATGCCCACCTGAAGGAACACGCGGCCCCCATCAATGCGCACCGGGTAGCACGTCAGCGGGGCCGTGACCGGAGCACAGGTGGGCTGGCCATCGCGGACATCAAACTTCCCCTGGTGCAGGGGGCACTCGATTTCATGGCCGTCCAGAAAGCCATCGCAAAGACGCGCATGCCCGTGCGTGCAGATGTTGTCGGTCGCAAAAACACTTCCGGCAACCTTGTACAGGGCAATGCTGCGCTCACCCACCTGCAATCCGATGACATCGTCTTCGGGTACTTCGGCCTCGCTGGCAGCGTCAATCCAGGATGATTCGTTCATGGCGGTTCAGATGGGATAGATGATGGAGTTCGGGATCATTTCGCTGTCGTACACGCAAATGCGCGTTGCAAACTTGAGCCCTGCAGGGGTGCGTTCGATCACGTCGAGATACCGCCCCACGTTGAACACTGTCGATTCGCGCGAGAGCTTGGTGCGAAACACTGCGTAGTTCGCCTCTGCCTCGAAGCGGTTTTCACTGGCTATGAGGATCACAGGCGCGCCCACCACATGGCGTTGGTAGTAGGGGTCATGGAACAGGGTTTCCCGGATGCCGTACACACGGTCCTTGAGCATCCCCTTGCTTTCAAACAGGAGCGTTGCCAATGGAAATCCGCGCTCGTGGTTCTCGCGGGGCACCAGCTTGTAGGTGCAGTCGTCCGTGAAAAACTCGGGCCACAAATCCCAGTCGCCAGAGTCCACAGCCAGTGCGTACTCTGCATACAGGCGCGATATGGCCAGGTAGTCATCAAAGTGAATGTGGGGGGCGGCGCTCATGGTCAGGCCTCCATCACTTCACGCCAGTACGCATACATTCCGCGGATCAGCGTTTCGGTCACCATGTGGTCGGTGTTTTCCACGGTCTTCCCCCCCAACTCCGCCAAGGTGCGGTGGTAGGGCTTGCTTTCAAAGCCCTGCTGGGAAAACTCGATCACCTCTCCGTCGTCTGCGGAGACGAACCCGGCAGGGCCGAACAGGTTGGCCTGTCGCAGGCGGCGCTGCGTCATCTCTTCGGTGTCATCCTCAAAGCCGAAGTGCGTCCACACGAAGTCGAAGGTGCCGTGGCCATCCGGCTGGATGTGCCGGGTGGAGACGCTGTTGACCTGCTGCTGAAGGATGACGCTGGGAAACACCGTCATCATCACTGCGGTGGGGCCACCCCACCAGGGCTCTGGCACGATGTCGAGGAATCGGGGATCGTGCAGCTGCATGCTTTCCTTGAAGCTGGACACCTGGGTGACCTGGTCGGCTTTTCCTGCCTGACCCCGCGTCGAGATCATGGCCGCATGCCGATGGCGTGCGTCCATCTTCAGCTCACTCTTGTTGTCCGCCCGCCAGAGGCCAAAGGTCACAAACCAGGTGTGAAGCAGGCCTGGGTGGTAGGGGTCCTTGATGTTCTCCTGCATGAGTTTCCAGTTCCCTGGAATGCGCTGACGGTTGTAGCCCAGAATTCTCAGCTGCCGGCCGTTGAAGAGCCGGTCAAAGTACGAAAGAATCTCTGCTCCCAGGAAGTCTTCGAGGGACTCGATGTCATGGTCGAAGCTGGCAAACACGACGCCACCGCGGGTCGCCACTTTCAGCTTGTTCAGGCCGTGGTCCGCTGTCTGGAAATCAGCGGGCATGCCGCCGTTGACCTTTCCGTCCTGCTTGACGCCACGACGAAACGGCACCCCCTGAAGATCCCCCTGCAGCGTATAGCTCCACTGGTGGTACGGGCACACAAAATCTTTCTTGTTGCCATGGCGCTCGCGGCAAAACTGCATTCCACGATGGGCGCATACGTTCTCGACGACGTGGACGCCATCCGCGTCGCGCACCATGAGGACCGAACGTTCACCCACCACCGTGCGCTTGAAGTCACCAACCTTCGGAACCTCGGCTTCCAAACCGACGTAGTTCCAATGCCGCTGGTAGAAGAAGCGTTCAAGCTCCTTCTTATGCAGGTCGTCGTCGGTGTAGGCCATGAAGGGAATTCGGCTGCTTCCCTCGGTTTCCCATCGCATCTGGGCGGGGAAGACTTCATTTGTCGGTGTGCTCATCGCTATCTCCTTCGCTGCTTTTTCTCAGGCTTCGACAGTGACGGTGATGGCCGACAGGCCATCGATTTCCCCATGCATCACATCTCCCCGCACCACGGCGTTCACGCCCTCGGGAGTGCCCGTCATGATCAAGTCCCCGGGCTCCAGGGCTTCGTACTGGGACAGATAGGCGATGCACTCCTCGACAGACCAGATCAAGAGACCGACATCCGAGGACTGCCGTGCCGCACCATTGACGCTGACGCGGATGGCACCGTGAGAGACTGGTTCGTGGGATGTGGCTGGAGTGATCGCGCCGATCGGTGCAGACTGAGAAAACGACTTGCCAAATTCCCATGGACGCCCTTTGTCACGGGCTTCCAGTTGGAGGTCGCGGCGCGTCATGTCCAGACCCACGGCGTACCCAAAGACGTGTTCGTATGCCCGGTCTTGTGCAATGTCACGCCCGCCCTTGCCGATCGCCACGACGAGTTCAATCTCATGGTGAAAGTTAGTCGTCTTGGGTGGATAGGGGATGGTTGTGGGCGTCGAGGCATCGACCGCGGCATTGGCAGGCTTCATGAAGAAGAAAGGGGGATCGCGGTCAGGGTCCTTGCCCATCTCACGGGCATGCGCTGCGTAGTTGCGGCCCACGCAGAAAATCCGGTGGACCGGAAATCGCTCAGGCTGCCCTTGAATGGACAACGAAGGAACAGCGGCGGGAGCTATGGCGAAGGACATGGGTGGGTCTTTCAAGGCAAAGTGGGAAATGGCAGGACTTCAGGATCGCTGCTCGCGCCACAGGCCAAGTGCCTGTTGCACGGGACGATCGGAGTAGCTGAACAGCACCGCCTCAGTGAGTGCGCAGAACTGCTGGGAATGCCACGAGGGGACCACCAGCACGTCGTTTTCCTCCAGGCGAAAGGTCTGTCCTTCGATGTGGGCTTCTGCCGAACCGGAGAGGCAGACGTACACCGTTCCATCCGTGCAGCGATACGGCTGGGTCTCGAAGCCTGCGGGAATCAGTTGCGCGAAAGCGGCCATCGTTGGCATGGGCGAACGTCCTGTAGCCGGGTTCACGTAGCGCTGCTTGTGGCCGAAATGAGGGTCTGGACTGCCAGCCTTCAGGGCATGCAGCGTGGACAGGGTGCGCTCCCAGGGGTATACAAAGACCTTGGTCGGGTCGGATGGTTGCTGCTGGAAGTCCACCGGGAGCATGTTGGAGCCATACCGGGCCAATGCGTCCCCTTCCGGGCGGGTGACCGTCTGGTATTCGCTATCGCTTTTTTCAGCAAAACCTGCGTCCAGAAAGCGCACGATCGGGATGTCCAGCCCATCGAGCCAAACCACGGGTTCAGTGCCCAGGTTGCCATGGTCATGCCATGTCCAGGCGGGCGTGATGATGAAGTCACCACGCCGCATCGTTGTGCGTTCTCCATCCACAGCGGTGTAGGCGCCAGCACCGTCCAACACCAGGCGCAGGGCGGACTGGGTGTGGCGATGGGCCGGTGCAACCTCGCCAGGCAGGATGAGTTGAAGACCTGCATACAGTGCCTGCGTGATGCTGGACTGGCCTCGCAATGCGGGGTTCTCCAGAATCAGAACGCGGCGTTCCGCCTCTGCTGCGCTGATCAACGAACCAGCCTCCAGCACCTTGGCGCGGACCTGGGCATAGGACCAGGCGTGCGCCACCGCAGGAGATCGGGGCTGTTGCGGCACCAGTGCTCCCAGCACTTCCCACAAAGGGGTCATGCTTTCTTCGGCGATGCGGTCGTAATAGCTTTTGCGCTGCTGGCTTGTTGCAACATCGGCAGACAGGGTGGTGTTCATGGGTTGCTCCTGAAATCAGTGCGAGGAACCTGGTTTACGTGCCGCTGGCATAGAAAGCATCCGCGTAGACCTGTCCGGGCAAAACACCCATTTGCCGCACCAGCAGGGACGTGGCTTCGACCATGGGCGGTGCGCCGCAGAGGTACGCGCGAAAGCCCGCCAGGCTGGGCCAGTCCTTGGCGATGGCGTCGGTCACCAGGCCTGTGCGGCAACCCTGTGCCTGGCCAGACGCGACCACAATCTGCACCTTGAGGTTCGGGTGTTGACGTTGCAGCGCTTCCAGCCATTCACGGCCATAGATGTCGCGCTCAGATCGGACCCCGAAGTACAGATGGATGGGATTGCCCATGCCTGCGGCAACGGCACCGCGAACAACGGACAGGATCGGCGCCAGCCCCGTGCCGCCCGCTACACACAACATCGGCCCGGTGTGTTTGCGCCGAAGGTACGCAGAGCCCAGTGGGCCGCTCACTCGAACCGAGTCCCCCACGCGAAGTTCGTTCGCGACATAGGCGGTGACACGGCCTTGCGGAATCAGCCTCAGATGGAACTCCAGCGTTTCGTCGCTGGTCGTGCCGGCCATGGAATAGGGTCGCGCGTGGGTCGGTGTGAATTGCAATTGCGCATACTGGCCCGGCGAAAAATCCAAGGCCTTCGCTGGCTTGAGAATCAGTCGCTTGATGTCATGGGTGGTGTCTTCAATGGCCACAACGGTGGCCTTGATGATCCGCGCCGCATGCACGACCACTTCATCAGGCTCAGCAATCTCCACGGTGCAGGCCTCCGTCAAGAAGGTCTGGCACGCCAGGACGTACGAATCTTGCGCGGCCAGAGGTTGCTGCACCTCGCGCCCCGACTCCAGCACGTTCCCCGTGACGATCTTGCAACGGCAAGTTCCGCACCTTCCCGCCATGCAGCTGTACGAAACCGGCACGTCGTTTTCGCGCAAGGCGTCCAGCAGATTGGCGCCGGCTGCGACATTGAAAGTGCGCTCTAGTGGGCGTACGTGGATTTCCATCGTGCGTTGTCTCTGATGTTCTTTTCGGCATCGTTTCCTGCAGCAGGAATCGCAGGGTCCGATGATCAGACTCGCGAGAAAATCAGTCAACGCGATGGTGTGAATGTTTAATATCATTCAAATCAATATTCAAGGAAACCCCGATGGAGCTCAAAGACATTGACCTGAATCTGTTGGTGGTCTTCAATCAGCTCCTCACCGAACGCAAGGTCTCCAAGGTGGCGGAGAACCTGGGTCTTGGGCAGCCAGCCGTGAGCAATGCCCTTTCGCGGCTGCGCAAGCTGTTTGACGACGAGCTGTTCACCCGCACCGCGAGCGGGATGCAGCCCACCCCGTTTGCGGACCAGCTGGCGGAATCGGTGGGGTATGCACTTGGCATGATTCACGGGGCTGTGAACGCCAGAAATTCATTTGATCCAGGCACCAGCAAACGCAGTTTCACTGTGGGGATGACGGATATCGGGGAGATCTACTTTCTGCCGCAACTGATGCAGCGAATTCAGGAGGTCGCGCCGTTCGTGGCCATCAGCACCGTGCGCAATGCCGCCACCAACCTGAAGGACGCCATGGAGGCAGGCCATGTGGATCTGGCGATGGGCCTGCTGCCGCAGTTGAAGGCGGGGTTTTTTCAACGCCGGCTTTTCGAGCAGAATTACGTCTGCATGTTTCGCAAAGGCCACCGGCTGGATCAGAAAAAAATCCGGTTGCAGGACTTCTTCAGCGCGGACCATGTGGCCATCGTGTCTGCGGGCACGGGCCATGGGCAGGTGGACGAGATACTGGACAACCATTCACCCCAGAGGCAGGTGAAACTCAAAGTACCCCACTTTGTCGCGGTGGGGCATATCTTGCAGTCCACCGATCTCATCGCCACCGTACCGGAAAGGCTGGCCGAGCGCATGGCCGAACCTTTCCAGCTCCAGTACCTTCCTCACCCGGTCAAGCTGCCAAAAATAGCCATCAACATGTTCTGGCACGCGAAATTTCACAAGGACCCTGCGAACCAATGGCTGCGCGCGCTGGTCTTTGATCTCCACGCGGATGCTTCAAGCCTCAGGGCCTAGATGCCGCCGTGGGGCAGCGGTGCCCTGCAATAAAATACCGCTTGAATCTTGATGGCGGGAGCTCTTCCCTGTGTCTCCATCGCTCAGGCCAGCACGGGTCTTTCGTACACCAGCAGACGCCCCTTGTAGGCCGGCACGCTGCCGAGCGCAGGGTGATCCAGGCGCTCTTCCACCACCTCAAAACGGTGCGCCGCCATCTGCTTGTGAAAGGTGGAGCGGTTGCCCCGGTTCGGGTCCACGATCCAGATCTGTGCGCCTTGGCTGGCGTGGCGGTCCAGAAAACTGGCCAGCGAGGCGCGGGCGTCGCGTTCATACAGCACATCGCTGCCCATGATGAGGTCGAACTCGCCGTGCACGGCACCGGCAGGTGCCGAGGTGTCTGCTCCCCAGTGGCCGGTGCGGTACTTGAGGGGCGGCAGACTGTTGAGCCGGGTGTTTTCCTGCAGGAACTGCTGCGCCAACGGATGGCAGTCGCTGGCAGTGACATTGATGCCGCGCCGGTGGCACACCAGACTGGCCAGGCCCAGTCCACAGCCAATCTCCAGTACACGCTCGCCAGTCTGCAAAGGGCGGCTGGCCATGCGTTGCGCCAACTGTGCGCCTGAAGGCCAGAGCAGGCCGAACAGGGGCCATGCGGCGGACGAAATGCCAAGGGCCTCGGCGGTGCCCAGCGGGTCGGAGAACTGTTGCTTGTCGAGCAGTGATCGAATGATCAGGTCGGCGGCGCCGACGATGGAAATGTCTTCTTGCTTGGTGAGATAGCCGGGCATGGCTCGGGCGTGAAGCCCGGATATGAGCACATGCTCGAGGACCCCAGAGGTGGTGGGTGAGGGCGCGAGTATGCGCTTCTCCCTTGGAAGGGCCATGCAGGCGGTCGTTGGCAAAGGAAACCGGCGGCCCGCCGGGGGGTGAATACGAAGGAATGGCCGCCCACGCCGAGGGGACTTTGGTGGGTGATGCAGCAGTCTTGCGCGTTGCTATAGTGCAGCGCACACAGGCGGCATGCCCGCCGCTTTTCACAGACCCATTTCAAGGACTCCCCATGGCCGCTGGCAGCCTGCTTGCCCTGTTGGACGATATCGCCACCATCCTCGACGATGTGGCCCTCATGACCAAGGTGGCGGCCAAGAAGAGCGCCGCCATGGCCGATGACGTATCGGTCATGACCAAGGTCGCAGCCCAGAAGACAGCGGGTGTGCTGGGGGACGACCTGGCGCTCAATGCCCAGCAAGTCACCGGTGTGCGCGCTGAGCGCGAAATACCCGTGGTGTGGGCCGTGGCCAAAGGGTCGTTCATCAACAAGGTCATCCTCGTGCCGACGGCGCTTTTGATCAGTGCCTTTGCGCCTTGGGCCGTGACGCCCTTGTTGATGGTGGGCGGCGCCTTCCTGTGTTTTGAGGGTTTTGAAAAGGTGGCGCACAAACTGCTTCATGCGCAGCATGAGGATGACGCCGAGCACGAAAGCCACGCCAAGGCCAATGCCAACCCGGCGGTGGATCTGGTGGCCTTCGAGAAAGACAAGATCAAGGGCGCTGTGCGCACCGACTTCATCCTGTCGGCGGAAATCATCGCGATCACCCTCGGCACCGTGGCGGCGGCACCTTTCACGCAACAAGTGGCCGTGCTGTCGGGCATTGCGGTGATCATGACCATTGGTGTGTATGGTCTGGTGGCGGGCATCGTCAAGCTTGACGACCTGGGCCTGTGGCTGAACGGCAAGGCCAGCAGCGCGGCCCGGGCCGTGGGTGCAGGCATCCTGCGCGCTGCGCCCTGGCTCATGAAGGGCCTGTCCATCGCGGGCACGGCGGCGATGTTCCTGGTGGGTGGTGGCATCCTGGTGCACGGGGTTCCGATGCTGCACCACGCGGTGGACGCCTCCGGTGCGGTGGCCGCGCAATGGCCCGTGGGCGGGCTGTGGGCGGTGCTGGTGCCCAATTTGCTCAACGCCGTGGTGGGGATTGTTGCCGGTGGGCTGGTGCTGGTCGGCGTGAAGCTGGTGCAGCGCCTGCGCGGCAAGTCCACTGCGTGAGAGTGGGTATGTCTTGATGTAGATCTAAGGGTTAGTACGGAGGCCTTGAGATAGGGCAAGGCCGGTGGGTGGGTGCAGCGGTTCAATAGATGCACGGGGGTCGTCCCCGTCCAACCGATGCGAAATCACCATGAAAAAAAACCTGCTGGCTGTCGCCGTTCTTTGTGCCCTGTCTTCTGGCGCCGCCTTGGCGCAACAGGCTGAAGGCCCCTGGATGGTCCGTGCACGCGTGGTGCACCTGGACAGCGCCAACAAGGACAGCACGCCCCTGGGCCTGTCGATCAACGACAAGACGATTCCCGAAGTGGACGTCACCTACTTCTTCAACAAGAACGTTGCGGCCGAGCTGATCCTGACCGTGCCCCAGAAGCACACACTCAGCGCTGGCGGCGCTGCCATCGGCACGCTCAAGCACCTGCCACCCACGCTGTTGGTGCAGTACCACTTTGATGCCGCTGGCTTCAAGCCCTATGTGGGCGCAGGCCTGAACTACACGCGGTTTTCCAGTGTGAACCTGCCCGCAGGCGTGGACATTGACCGCAACAGCTTCGGCCCCGCGCTGCAAGTGGGTGTGGACATCCCCCTTGCCAAGAATCTGTACCTCAACTTCGATGTGAAGAAGGTTTTCATCAAGACCGACGTGAGCGCCGGCGGTGCCAAGCTGGGCACCTTCAAGGTGGACCCCGTTCTGGTGGGGGTGGGTCTGGGCTGGCGGTTTTGATTACCCCTCTGAGCTGTCTTTGGCCCCTCAGCCCCTGAAGGGGCGTCGCCGGTGGCCCGGCGAAGCCCGTTGCGCGGTGGCGCTGGCTGGGGTTGCGCCAGTTTCATAGTGCTGCGATGGCAAGACGTCGTGGGCTGACTACGTCCGCTTGTAAATGGCCAGTGAGCCCGCCAAGGCCAGCAGAGCGCCGCCGCAGCAGCGGTCCAGCCACAGCACCGCGCGACGGCGCAGCAGCTTGACGGCGCGCGCGCCGATCAGCGCGTAGGCCAGCATCACGGCGAAGTCGAGGGTGGCGAAAACGGCTGCAATGGCGGCGTACTGCGGCCATTGCGGTGTACTGGAGTCGATGAATTGCGGCAGCAGTGCCGAACAGAAAAGATAGCCCTTGGGGTTGGTGACCGCCACCAGGAACGAACGCGCGAAGATACTGCGCGGCGTGGCCAATGGGCCGGAGGCTGCTCCGCCCGCGGCCGCAATGTCCAGCCCGCCTTGCGAGCGCAGCAGTCGCAATCCCAGCCAGGCTAGGTAGGCCGCGCCCAGCCACTTCACCACCGAAAACCAGAACTCCGACGCTGCCAGCAGCGCCCCCAGGCCCAGCGCCACTGCACCGACCAGCACAAGGTCCGACGCCACGGCGCCCAGCATGCCCGGCAGCGAGCGGCGCATGCCGTAGCGCGAACCATTGGCCAGCGCCAGCAGCACCGTGGGCCCTGGCGTGGCGATAGCCACCAGGGCCACCAGCGCGAAGACAAGCAGTGTGGCGATGGTCATGCCAGCATCCCGCAGCCCTGGGGCTTGAGCACGCGTTCGGTGGAGGCCGGGTACTGGGACAGCTTGGAGGCTGGCCTGCGGGGGCGCTGCACCAGGTCGCCTCCGCAGTTGGGGCAGACGTGGCCCAGCCGCGTGCCGGTGCAGTCACTGCAAAAGGTGCATTCGAAGGTGCAGATGCGTGCGTCGGTGGAGTTGGGCGGCAGGTCCCTGTTGCAGCATTCGCAGTTGGGTCGCATCTGGAGCATAGGGTGTCCTTTGGGAAAGAAGTGGGGGCCGGTTGCGGCAAGCGTATGGCAGGCGGTGCGGCGGGGCAAGGGACAGATGCCGCGATTCCAGGCAGTACACCCGCGCTGCGTATCTGTCCTGCTGGGGCTGGCGAGGGGTTGGGTGGTTGCACTCTGCGCGGGGCCGTCTTTCGGGCCGCAGCAGCAGGGGGAGCTTCGCAGCGTCAGGCCTGCACCACGAGCGCGAACTGGGCACGCACGCCATCGGGCGACGGCGCAAAGGGCACGGTGAGCGCTGCGCGCTCGGCATCGCCCAGGCGGCTCCAGAGGTAGTCGCGTGTGTTGCCGGGATCTCCTGCCACGTACATCTGCGTGGTCAGCAGCTCGCGCCCCGGCAGCCGCACCTTGAAGTGGATGTGCGGCGTGCGCCCGGTGTATGGCGCTGGCCGGATGGTGCGAAAGCGGTAGCGCCCGTCGCGCCCCAGCACCACACGGCCGAAGCCCTGGAACGCCGGGGCCGCCTTGCCGCCGTCGCCCGGGTGGTGGTAGTGGCCGTCGGCATCGCACTGCCAGATCTCGACCGTGCCGCCTGACAGCGGCACGCCCTGTGTGTCTGTGACCCGGCCTTCCACCCAGACAGCCTCGCCCTGGGTGTAGCGCAGCATGCCGTTGCGCAGCAGGTCGCCGTCGCTGTCCGCCGGGATGTCCACGGGGTAGTAGGGCCCTTCGGTCTGGCGCGGCGTGGGCATGGCGCGGGCCTGGGCTGCTGCGGGCTGCACCAGCGCCGGCGCGGCCACCAGGGCAGCACCCCGCAGACCCTGCTGCAGCCACTGGCGGCGTGTGGCGGCGGTGGGGGCGGGGTGCAGTGGCGAAAGACTCGGGGTGGCAATGTCGGGCATGGTGGGCTCCTGCCTGGGGCGGCTGCGGGTGGTGATCCGCTCCGTGCGGGTCGCACGGCGGTAGGAGCCACCCGACGCGCAAAAAGTGCCGCAGTGTCGTGCCGGGCGGCGAGGGCGGCCTTTGCGCCGCAGGCAACGGGGAAATGACCTACACGCAGCATCGTCCCGCCGTCGCAGAATGTCCCGATGGTCGTGGGGTTATATTGCCTTTCACGGTCCAGCCTGCGGGCGGGATGGTCGTCTCGGAGCCTGTGGGCTCCACGGCGGTTCCGCTCTTTCACCAGCAGTGGCAAGCCATGCCGCGCGAGACGCTTCAAGATCCATGCCTTTGCCCAGCCCCACCGATGACATCACGCGCGGCCTGAACCAGCGCCCCGCCAGCATCTCCCCCAAATACTTCTACGACCAGCACGGCTCACAGCTGTTCGAAGAGATCACCCGCCTGCCCGAGTACTACCCCACCCGCACCGAAACCGCGCTCATGCAGCAGCACGCAGACGGCATCGCCCGGGCTGTGGGCCCGGGCCGTACGCTGATCGAGTTGGGTGCGGGCAACTGCCAGAAGGCGCGCACGCTGTGCCGCCTGGTGCAGCCCGCCTGCTTCGTGGGGGTCGATATTTCGGCCGACTTTCTACAGGCCGCGGTGCAGGGCTTGCGCGATGACTTCCCCGGGTTGGACGCGCGCGCCGTGGGCGGCGACATGACCCGGGGCGTGGTGCTGCCCGCAGACATTCCGCGCAAGGGGCGGCTGGTGTTCTACCCGGGTTCTTCCATCGGCAACTTCGACCCGCCGCACGCCCTGGAGCTGCTGGCCCACATGCGCGAGCTGATCGACGACGACGGGGGCCTCCTGATCGGCATCGACCTGCCCAAGGACGTGCAGGTGCTGGAAGCCGCGTACGACGACGCGGCAGGCGTCACGGCCGCGTTCAACCGCAACGTGCTCACGCATGTGAACCGGTTGATCGGCAGCGACTTCGACGTGCAGCAGTGGCAGCACCGCGCGTTCTTCAACCAGGACGAGTCACGCATCGAGATGCACCTGGAGGCCCTGGCCGACGCCGAAGTGCGCTGGCCTGGTGGCGCCCGCCGGTTTGACCAGGGCGAGCGCATCCACACCGAAAACAGCTACAAATACCCCCTGCCCGTGTTCACCGACATGCTGGCGCGCGCTGGGTTCTCGCAGGCCCAGGCGTGGACGGATGACCGCAGCTGGTTTGCCGTGCTGCATGCGCGCCCCTGAGAATGGATTGACTATGACCAACATGGATGTGTACCCCCCGCTGACCGCGCTGCTCTCGCGCTATGCCGCTGTGCGGGACCACAGCGTGGCACTGGTTTCGCCCCTGTCGGCCGAAGACTGCGGCGCGCAGTCCATGCCCGACGCCAGCCCCGCCAAGTGGCACCTGGCGCACACCACCTGGTTCTTCGAAACCTTCGTGCTGGAGCCGAACGAGCCGGGCTTTGCACCGTTCAATCCCGCGTTTCGCGTGCTGTTCAACTCCTACTACAACGGCGTGGGTGCCAAACACCCGCGGCCGCAGCGGGGGCTGCTGACCCGGCCGCCGCTGGATGAAGTACGCGCCTACCGCGCCAATGTGGACCAACGCATGGCGCGCCTGTTGCCCACCGTGTTGAACGACGCTGCGCTGTGCGCGCTCATCGAGCTGGGGCTGCAGCACGAGCAGCAGCACCAGGAGCTGCTGGTGACGGACGTCAAGCACCTGCTGTCGTGCAATTCCACGCATCCTGCGTATAGGGCGGCCGACGATGGTGCGGCCACCAGTGCGGCGGGCGACCTGGCCCTGGTGCCGGCCACCGAACCCTTCGGGTGGTTGACGCTGGACGGCGGGCTGGTGGACATGGGCCACCGGGGCGATGGTTTTGCCTTCGACAACGAAAGCCCACGCCACCGCACCTACCTTGCGCCGTATGCGCTGGCCTCGCGGCTGGTGACCAACGCGGAATGGCTGGCCTTTGTGGAGGGCGGCGGCTACGACAACCCCGCCCACTGGCTGGCCGAAGGCTGGGACTGGCGCGTGGCCCAGGGGCTTGACCAGCCCCTGTACTGGCACCTGCTCGACAGCGGCGTCTGGCATGCGTTCACCCTGGCTGGCCTGCAGCCGCTGCGTGGCGATCTGCCCGTGGTGCACCTGTCGTACTACGAGGCCGATGCCTATGCCCGCTGGGTGGGCGCACGCCTGCCTACCGAGGCCGAGTGGGAGCATGCTGCGCAAGCCGTAGCGGCTGACGGGCACGATGATGAAGGCCACGATGGCCAAGCGCTGGAACAACTGTTCGGCAGCGCCTGGCAGTGGACCCAGTCGAGCTACGCGGCCTACCCGGGCTTTCGCACCGCCGACGGCGCGGTGGGTGAATACAACGGCAAGTTCATGGTCAACCAGTACGTGCTGCGCGGCAGCTCGTGCGCCACGCCTGCGGGGCATGCACGCAGCACCTACCGCAACTTCTTTCCGGCCACGGCCCGCTGGCAATACACGGGTGTGCGGCTGGCGCGTGACGCTTGAGTGGCTTTATCGCGTTATTTGGCGCGCTCAGGGCTCCATGCGGAAGGTGTGCTGCAGCACCAGGCGGGCAGGCTCCCCGTTGCGCAGCAGCGGCGCAAACTTCCAGCGGCGCACCGCATCGATCGCCGGTTTGTGCAGGGCATCTTCTCCCGTTCCCGACACTACGCGCGTGGTACCGACCAGCCCGCTGGGCATGATCTCGAACGACACCGTCACATCGCCACGCGCCTTGGGCGACGGGTCATTCAGCAGAAACGACGGGTAGCGCGGCAGCGGTGCCTCCAGCAGCGTCAAGGGCGTGTCCAGCGGAGGCGACACCTGCTGCCTCAGCAGTTGCACGTCCTCCTTCTGGCGGAAACTGGTGACGTGGGATTCGGTCACATCCGCTCCGCGGGGCGGGGTAAACAGTGAGGAACTGCAGCCGGCCAGAGTCAGCAGGCCGAGGGTGAGCGGTGCAAGAGTAGATAGGCGGAACATGGCGATGGGGGGTCAGGGAGCCCCGCGATCTGCGGGGCAATCCCGCCAGTATCCCGCAACTGGCGTCGGCTGCGGTCGAAGGTCAGACGGCGTCGAGCGCCTGCACCAGGTCCGCCTGCAGGTCGTCAATGTGCTCGATGCCCACCGACAGCCGCACCATGCTCTCGCTCACGCCCGCCTTGGCCAGCTCTTCGGGGTTGAGCTGGCGGTGCGTGGTCGATGCGGGGTGCGTGGCCAGCGATTTCGCGTCGCCGATGTTCACCAGGCGGGTGAAGAGCTGCAGCGCGTCCAGGAAGCGCGCACCGGCCGCCCGCGGGTCGGCGTCGGTGCTCTTGAGCCCGAAACTCAGGATGCCGGACGCCTTGCCGCCCGACTGCCGCTGCACCAGCGCGTGGTCCGGGTGGTCGGGCAGGCCGGCGTAGCGCACCCATTCCACCTTGGGGTGGCTTTGCAGGTACTTTGCCAGCGCCAGCGTGTTGTCGCAGATGCGGTCCATGCGCAGGGCCAGGGTCTCGATGCCTTGCAGAATCAAGAAGGCATTGAGCGGTGCCAGCGCCGCGCCGGTATTGCGCAGCGGCACCACGCGCGCGCGGCCGATGAAGGCGGCGGGGCCCAGAGCTTCGGTGTAGACCACGCCGTGGTAGCTCACGTCGGGCTCGTTCAGGCGCGGAAAGCGGGCCTTGTGCTCGGCCCATGGGAACTTGCCGCTGTCCACGATGGCGCCGCCCACACTGTTGCCGTGGCCGCCCAGGTACTTGGTGAGCGAGTGCACCACGATGTCGGCGCCGTGCTCGATGGGGCGCAGCAGGTAGGGGCTGGGCACCGTGTTGTCCACGATCAGCGGAATGCCGTGCGCATGGGCCACATCGGCCAGTGCGCGGATGTCGGTCACGTTGCCCAGCGGGTTGCCGATGGACTCGATGAAGATCGCCTTGGTGCGTGCGTCGATGTGCTGCGCAAAGCTGGCCGGGTCGCGCGGGTCGGCAAAGCGCGTGGTGATGCCCTGCTGGGGCAGCGTGTGCGCAAACAGGTTGTAGGTGCCGCCGTAGAGGGTGCTCGCCGACACGATGTTGTCGCCCGCCTCGGCAATCGTCTGGATGGCGTAGGTGATGGCCGCCATGCCCGAGGCCACGGCCAGCGCCGCGATGCCGCCTTCGAGCGCCGCGACGCGCTTTTCCAGCACGTCGGTCGTCGGGTTCATGATGCGGGTGTAGATGTTGCCCGGCACCTTCAAATCGAACAGGTCCGCGCCGTGCTGCGCGCTGTCGAAGGCGTAGGCCACCGTCTGGTAGATGGGCACGGCCACGGCCTTGGTGGTGGGGTCGGGGCTGTAGCCAGCGTGCACGGCCAGGGTTTCGATCTTCATGGTACGAGGTCCTTGTCAGCGGTTGAATGGGGCGAGGCGGCAGTGCCGCCGCAGGGCCATTCTTGCATCGCCGCGCGCCGCTTCGTTCGAATCGTTGGTGATGAGCTTATGGGGCGCCCGGCCTGTTTCAGGCGGGCAGGGCCACGGCGGCCTGGGCTGACATGCACCGGCGTGAGCAGGGCTCGGGCCAATTGTGCGCGGCCAGGCGCGCTGCGTCGGGGATGTGAATGTCGCGCCTGGCCATGCGGATGAGGCCTGCGTCTTCCAGTTCGTGCAGCACGCGGGAGAAATACTCGGGCGTGAGGGACAGGCGCGAGGCGATGGTGGCCTTGCTCACCGGAAGGGTCACGTTCAAGCCACCAGGCCCCTGCGGCTGGCCATGGCCGGCACAGGCCAGCGCGAGGCCGGCGGCGTCGTTCGAATCTTCGGGCAGTTCGCGCAGCAAGTAGCTGATCACGCGCTGCATGCCGCTGTGCAGCGTATAGGTCTGCACGTCATGCACCAGTCCATGCAGCCGCCGCGAAATGCCGGCAAGCATGCGCATGGCAAAGCGCGGGTCCGCTTCGATTTCGCGCTCGACCGTGCTTTTGTCGACGCTCAGCAACAGCGTGTCGCTCAGCGCCTGGGCGTTGATGATGTAGGGCTTGCCCGTGAACATGAGCGCCTCGGCAAAGGTGCTTCCGGGGCCCACCAGTTCAATGACTTTTTCCTGCCCTGAGGGCGAGAGCGCAAAGAGTTTGACCTGACCGAGCACCGTCACGTGAAACTCCTCGCACGGTGTGCCCACCCGGAAGATGGTGTCGCCGCGTGCAAAGCGGCGCAGCCGGCAGCCGGTCGCCAGGCGCGCCAGATCGGACGGAGTGGCTTCCTGAAACAGCGGTAGCGCCGACAGGTAGCGTGGGATATCAAATTGCCGGATGTCCATGGCGGGGCACTGGAGAGCGGGGATGCGCCCATTACACCGGCGTCTGCGGGATTCGTTCATGTCCGATGTCAAGGAAATGCTGCGGCGCGTCAAATTCCGTGGCGGGTGATCTGACTGTACACAGCGGCCAGGCGCAGGGCCAGGTCGCGCGGACGGTGTACGAGCGCATAGCCCTGCTGGCCAAAAAGAAAGGGCAGGTAGTCGTGCCCTGCGTTGTCGATGGTGATGGCAAAGGGCGTGAGGCCCTGCGCGCGCGCCTCGTGCACCGCGTGGCGCGTGTCCTCCAGCCCGTAGCGGCCCTCGTACACGTCCAGGTCATTGGGTTTGCCGTCGGTGAGCAGCAGCAGCAGGCGCTGGCGCTCGGGCCGTGCCGCCAGGCGCGCCGTGGCGTGGCGGATGGCAGCGCCCATGCGCGTGTAGTAGCCCGGCTTGATGGCGCCTACCCGCGAACGGGCCGCGCCTGTCCAGGCTTCGTCAAACCCCTTGAGGTGCTGGATGCGCACGTTCTGGCGCCGCACCGAGCTGAAGCCCAGCATCTCGAAAGTGTCTCCTCCGGCCGACAGGGCCTCGCCAAAGACATAGAGCGCGTCGCGGATTACGTCCACCACGCGCATAGGCCGACCGGCACCGGCCACGTGCGCGTCGGTGGAGAGTGACAGGTCGGCCAGCAGCAGTGTGGCCAGGCTGCGCTCGGCGCGCACGCGCCGCTGCCAGACGGCCGGGGACTCGCTGCGCCAGGCGGCTGCGTCTGCGGCGTGGCGTACCCAGGCATCCACGTCCAGCTCATCGCCGTCGGCCTGGGCGTGCGCGCGCGCGGGTGCCGCGCGCAGTACCTCCAGGCGCCTGCGCACTTGCCGCACGGTGGTGCGCAGCTGTGCATCGGGCGTGAACGGGGCGGTATCGCGGGCCACCCTGCATTGCACAGCGCAGTGCGCGGGGCGCAGTGCACCGGCCTTCCAGTCCCACTCGGGCAGGTGCTCGCCGGGGCCCAGGGCCATATCGTCTGCCGCGGCGCTGGGCAGGTCCAGGTCGAAGCGCACACGCGCAGCCAGGCGGCTGGCATTGCCCGGGTCTTCGGCGATGGAGAGCACGTCCATGTCGCGCGCGGCTTCCAGCGCGTTGCCGTCGTCGCTATCGTCATCGGCCCGCTGCACCTTGGTGAATTCGCCCCACGAGAAGATGGATTCGGCGCGAAAGAACAGCATCAGTGGGGCGGCATGGCGCTCGTCGCGCACCCGCTCGGCCTTGCGGCGCGTGCTGTCTTCTGGCGCGGGTGTGGCGGTATTCCCGGTTGATTGGGGCCCAGGGGGCTGCGCCGGGCGGCGCGGCGCGTCGGCGTCGCTGGTGCCGCAGCTCTCCAGCCATAGCCAGACTGGGGCAACCTCGGTGGGTGTGAGGCTGGGTGGCAACAGGGCGCCGGGCGCAAGGCCCTGGTCAAATTCGCCCCGCAGGGCGCGCTGCACCCACGCCTCGGCCTCGGCGGCCGGGCCGCGCAAGCGGCCGGGCGCCGGGCGCAGTGCCAGCTGGGCCTGCCGCAGTTGCGCGTACATGGATGCCAGGCCCGGGAAGGTGGCCAGCGTGGCTCGCACTGCGGCGAGGTTGTGACCTATCCAGCCGCAGCCGTGCAGGGGGGCTGCGCTGTTCCATTGCGAGGCCAGGGCCGCCAGCCAGAGATAAAGAGATCGATTCAGCGCTTTATCTGGAAATACCGCCACGCTGGGTGGCAGGGCCAGCAGGTCGTGGTGGAACTCCGGCAGGGCGGCGCGCGTGCCGCTGCCGGCCACGCGTTGCACCCATCCACGCGGCCCGCCGTGGCCGCGCACGGCGGCGGGGCCAATGCGCATGCCGGCCGGCCCGCCGCCGCAGCGCAGCAGCAAGCCCAGCGGCTTGCGCATCTCGTCCAGCGACACGGCAACCGTGGCGTGGCCAGGCTCGGCCCAGCGGGTGATGAGGCGGTGCCATTGCTGGCCGATCCACTCTTCCATGTCAGTGCTCCGCGGCGTGTGCCGCTTGGGATGCCGCGGGGGCGGCGTTGGGCAGCACGGCGGTGTGCTTTTAGCCCCCGGGGGCGGGATGTGTTGGGTGTGCGGGATACGGCGCCGCAGCCGGTGCGTCCACGGCCTCGGTGCGCCGCGCCCGCAGCGACTCGCGCAGCGCATCGACGCCAATGCTCCACTGCAGCAAGGGCTCGCGCTGCTGCGCGGCCTGTGACGCCTCACAGGATTGCACGCACAGCCCGCACTGCACGCACGAGAACTTGCGCCGCTTGAACTGGCGCGGCGGCAGGTGCATGGGGCAGGCGCGGTCGCAGGCATTGCCGTGCGGTGCGTCGCAACTGCGGCAGTGGGCGGGGGTGGCGGGCGCGAGGCCACTGGGCGCGCTGGGATGGGCGAGTACGCCCTGGCGCCCCACATCCCGGGAAAAACCGACCACCCGGCCGCGCGGATTGGCCATCCACACCAGGCTCTGGAACAGGCCCACGGCGCAGCCAAAGCGGCAAAACAGGTGACGGGCCAGCAGAAATTCGGCGCTGAAGACCGCGGTACCGGCAATCAGGAAGCGCAATTGTCCCGGGGTCGAGGTGCCGCTGACCAGCCGGCCCCAGACATCGGCGGGCGGCAGCAGGTAGGTGAGCAAAGTGATGGCCCACACAAAACCCATCAGCACGGACAGCAGCACGAACACCGGCCACCAGCGGCGGCGGGGCGTGAGGCCCTGGCGCGGCGTGGCTTTGCGGTCCCACAGCGACAGGCGCCCGCAGGCCTTTTGCAGCACATGGTTGAGCAGCTCCACCAGCGAGAAATGCGGGCACAGCCAACCGCAGTACAGACGCCCGTAGCGCCACGCCACGGCCAGAAAGCCGCCCACCAGCATGATGGCCGGGAGCAGCGCACGCACAAAGAGCCGCCAGGTCATTTCGCCCGGCCCGATCAGCCCTTGGCGGAAGTCGTCGATCCCCAGGCTCCAACGCTGGCCCAGCGCCCACAGCTGGACCTCGGTGATATCAAGGCGCAGCAGGTTCAGCGCGGGTGCGAGCAGAAACAGCGCGAAGAAGGCGATCTGGAACGTGCGTCGCTGGCGTTGCATGGGGCGCAGACATGGACCGGCGGCCCTAGCCCAGCAGGGCCTGGACGACCTCGCCCAGGGCCGCAGCCGTGTCGGCATCGTCCGTGAGGGCATCCACGATGGCCGCGCGGCACGCGGCCGCCAGCGGCACGCCCGAGACGGCCAGGCGTGCAGCCATCACCAGCAGCCGGGTGCTGGCGGTTTCTTCCAGGTCCTGGTCGGTCAACTGGCGCAGGGCGGTGCCCAGGCGCACCAGCGTGGCCGCCAGGTGGGGGCTTGCGCCCGCCTCGGTGCGCAGGATGGCTTCTTCGACCGCTGGAGCGGGGTAGCCCAGCTTGAGCGCCACGAAGCGCTGGCGGGTGCTGGGCTTGAGGCTCTTGAGCAGGCTCTGGTAGCCGGGGTTGTACGAGATCACCAGCATGAACTCGGGCGGCGCGGCCAGCTGGTCGCCGGTGCGCTCGATGGGCAGCACGCGCCGGTCGTCTGCCAGCGGGTGCAGCACCACGGTGGTGTCCTTGCGCGCTTCCACCACCTCGTCCAGGTAGCAGATCGCACCCTGGCGCACCGCGCGTGCCAGGGGGCCATCGGCCCAGACGGTGCCCTCTGCGCTCAGCAGGTGGCGGCCTACCAGGTCGGCGGCGGCCAGGTCGTCGTGGCAGCTCACTGTGATGAGGGGCCGCCCCAGGCGGGCGGCCATGTGTTCCACAAAGCGCGTCTTGCCGCAGCCCGTGGGGCCTTTGATGAGCAGCGGAAGGCGCTGCCGCCAGGCGTGTTCGAACAGTGCGGCCTCATTGCCCTGCTCGGCGTAGAAGGGCATGACCGCGGAGGCGATGCGGTGCAGTTCGCTGTGGTCCATGGGTTTTCCTTGCGCGGCTCAGGCGGTGCCCAGGGCCGTGTGGCCGGGGGTGCCCGTGCGGCCTTCCTCGGTGACGGGATCGCCGCCGATGAAGAAGCTGTAGAAGAACAGCAGCTGGCCCAGCAGGAAGACCACGCCGCCCCCCACGCGCACCCAGTAGAAGATGGACAGCTGCTCCTGCGTAGCCATGAATCCCATGGCGTTGGTCTCGGGGATGCGCTGCAGCCACACTTGCAGGATGCCTGCGCCCGTGAGTGCCAGCACCATCACGGCCATGCCGATGCTCATGATCCAGAAGCTCCACATCTCCGCCGCCTGCGCCCGGGGGCTGTTGGCAATGCGCCCGCGCAGGGTGGGCATGGCGTAGCTGATGAGCGTGATGACCACCAGCACATACGCCCCATAGAAGGCCAGGTGGCCGTGGGCCGCGGTGATCTGCGAGCCATGGGTGTAGTAGTTGACGGCCGACAGCGTGTGGATAAAGCCCCACAGGCCGGCGCCCAGGAAGCCCAGCACGGCGGTGCCCACGGCCCACAGCACGGCGGCTTGATTGGGGTGGTCGCGGCGGCGGCGTTGCACCATGTTGAAGGCGAACACCGTCATCATGAAGAAAGGCACGGGTTCCAGGGCGCTGAAGATGCTGCCGATCCAGTGCCAGTAGCCGGGCAGGCCGATGAAGTAGAAGTGGTGGCCCGTGCCCAGGATGCCGGTCATCAGCGCGAAGGCGATGATCACGTACAGCCACTTGTCGATCACCTCACGGTCCACGCCCGTGGTTTTGACGAGCACGTAGGCCAGCAGCGAGCCCAGGATCAGCTCCCACACGCCCTCCACCCACAGGTGGACCACAAACCACCAGTACATCTTGTCGCGCACCAGGTTGTGCGGGTTCACGAAGCTGAACAGGAACACCAGCGCCAGGCCCCACAGGCCCATCAGCAGCACCAGCGAGATGGCGGTCTTGCGGCCCTTGAGCACCGTCATGCTGATGTTGTAGAGAAAGCCCAGCGCCACGACCACGATGCCCACCTTGGTGGGCAGCGGCTGCTCCAGGAACTCGCGCCCCATGGTCTGCAGCAGGTCGTTGCCCGTCAGTTCGGCGAGCTTGGCGTAGGGCACCGTGAGGTAGCCCACGATGGTCAGCGCGCCCGCTGTGAGAAAGACCCAGAACAGCACCTTGGCCAGCAGGACGGAGTGCAGCTCGGTCTCCGACTCCTCGGGCACCATGTAGTAGGCCGCGCCCATGAAGCCAAACAGCAGCCACACAATGAGCAGGTTGGTGTGCACCATCCGCGCCACATTGAACGGGACGTAGGGGAAGAACAGATCACCCACCACGTATTGCAGGCCCAGCGTGATGCCGAAGATGATCTGCCCGGCGAAGAGCGCCATGGCTGCGATGAAGTAGAGCTTCGAGACCGATTGGCTCTGGTATTTGAGTGTTGGAATGTGCATGGTGTCGGTCCCTCTTCAGCCTTCGATGTTGGGTGGCCACTTCTCGGTGTTGATCTCGCCAGTCCACTTGAGGAACTCGACGAGCTCATCGAGCTGCTGGTCGGTGAGGTTGAATTGCGGCATCTGGCGGCGGTGCGCCACGCCGGTGGGCTGGAGCTTCATCCACACCTTGATGAAGTCGCCGCCCCGGCGCTTGTAGACGTTGCCCAGCTCGGGTGCGAAGTACGCGCCCTCGCCCAGCAGGGTGTGGCAGCCGATGCAATTGCGGGTCTCCCAGATCTTCTTGCCTGCCACCACAGCCGGGGTGATGGCCTGGGCGTTGGAGCGCTCGGGGATGCGGCGCTCGCTGTCGAACACAGTGGCGGCAAACAGCAGGGCGAAGAACACAGTGCCCCCGTAGAACATGTTGCGGGCCATCTGTTTGGTGAACCCGCTGTGTGATTGGCTCATTCGAAGCCCTCCTTGAAATGGACGGCTATATCCTCCCAATTTGCTCGGCTTTTTTCCTTGAACCGGTTCAAGGAATGCGCAGCTGCCCCCGGGTTTTTTGCGCGGAGTTTTTGAGCAAAAATGGCCCCGCACGCTTGTGCGGAAAGCGCAAGCAGCTATTGATTTGATAGTGGGTGGCGAAGGCGGTGGCAGGCTACCGCGGCCAGAGCGTCGCCACTAGCACCAGCAGCACCACGGCGGCCAGCCAGCCCAGCAGCAGGCGGCGCCACAGCGCCGGGGCACGGCGCAGTTCCATGTAGTCCAGGATGATGAGGCAGCCCTTGGCGGCGGCCAGGGCCAGCACCAGCACGGCCGCGCCGGTGCCCAGGCCTTGCGCACCCGCGTGCTCGCCCAGCCAGGCGGTGATGGCCGTGGCGGCCAGCAGGGCGATCCAGATGGCGTTGATGCGGTGGTGCGGGTGTTTCATGCAGACCTTTATCGCAGCACGTAGACCAGCGGGAACAGCACCATCCACAGCAGGTCCACCATGTGCCAGAAAACCGCACCCGTCTCCAGCGCATGGCAACCGTGCGGCCCGTAGGCGCCGCGCCGCGTGGGCCCCCACAGCACCGCAAAGATGATGCAGCCCACGGCCGCGTGCAGAAAGTGAAAGCCCGTGAGCATCACGTACAGCAGGTAGAACGTGTTCTCGGCCACGTCGATGCCCTCGCGCCACTTGTGCGCGTACTCCAGACTCTTGAGCAGCAGAAAGCCGCAGCCGCAGGCCAGCGCGCCCAGCAGCCAGCGCGCGCCCTGGGCAGAGCAGCCGTTGCGCACGGTGTGCACGCTGCGCGCCGCACACCAGCTGGCGGACACCAGCAGCACGGTGTTGGCCGCGCCGGTGGAAAGGTCCAGCGTGGCCTGGCCGGCCGCGAACAGACCCGGTTCGCGCAGCCGCGCAAAGGCAAACGCGGCAAACAGGATGCCGAAGGTGAGCAGCTCGGCAAGCACCAGCAGCCACACCACCAGGTCGCCCACCAGGCGAGGCGATGTCGGCGGGTGGGCCGCCTGGGCCGGGGGCATCGCAGTGCTGCTCAATGCGAAGTCCCTTCCGATCGCGTGATCTTGTTCCACACGTTGTACTTGCCCACGGGCTTGCTCATGGGCAGGCGCTTGACCTCCCTGAACGTGGCGGCGTCGTACACGATGAGGGCGCCTTGCATCTCCCACAGGCTGGCCAGCGCCAGGCGGCCGTCGCGCGTGAACTCGATGTGCGCCAGGGTCTTGCCGGGCTCGCGCACCGTGGCCACGGGCTGCAGCGTGGCCTTGTCGATGATGGTGAGGGTGTCCCTGGCGGTGGCGCTCATCATCGAGTCCGTCCAGGCATAGGGCGTGTTCTCGTGGCTGCGCATGAAGAAGCCCGGCCCCGGTGTGGGGATGCTGGCCACGGGCTTCCAGGTCTTCATGTCGATCACGTCGATGCTGCCGCCCTGCAGGTTGGGCGAGGCCAGCACCGTGGTGCCCTGCCAGGCGAAGGTGATGCCCGAGCCCAGGTGCGGCATGCCTGCAATCGGCAGGTCGGCGATCTTGCGGCGCACGTCCAGGTTCACCACCTGGGCGGTGGCGGGGTCGGTGCCGGCCTTGCCGTCCGGGGCAGCCGTCTTGGGGCGCGTGGCGCCCAGCACGTGGCGGTAGCTCTGGTCGAAGAAGAAGTCGTCCAGCGGTTCATCCAGCGGCGTGCGGCGCACGCCCAGGTAGCCGGGCTTCGCAATGGCCTCGCCCATCTTGTAGTCGTGCACCAGGCCGTCGTGGATGGGCGGTGCCTCTGGGTCGTACGAAATCTCCCAGATCTCCGGGATGTCCTTGAGCGCCACGACAAAGCTCTTGCGCGGCGCGGCGTCGTACACGGCCGAGACGCGCGAGCTGCTTTTACCGTCCAGCGTGCGCGCGTCGTAGGTGCGCACCAACTGCAGGTCGCTGTCGAACAGGGCCAGCGTGTGTGGCAGGTAGTTGGCGGCCATCACCCAGCGGCCGTCGCCGCTCACCGCCACGTTGCGCATGTTCAGCCCGGCACGCACTTCGGCCACCACGCGCAGGCGGTACAGGTCGTACTTGGTGATCCAGCCGTCGCGCGAGCCGAAGTACACGTAGCGGCCGTCCGGCGAGAATTTGGGGCCGCCGTGCAGCGCAAAGCGGCTGGCAAAGCGGGTGATGACTTCCAGGCGGTCGCCGTCGAGCAGGCTCACATGGTGGTCGCCACCTTCCACCACCACGAAGAGGTTCATGGGGTCCGCCTGCCAAAGCGGCGTGGCGGGCTCGTTGGCCGGTGTGGGATGGAATTCGCGCGACGTGCGGATGTTGTCCTCCGTCCAGCGCGGTGCGGGCACCACGGGAGTACGGACGAACGCGCCCAGCGCCTGGATTTCGGCAGGCGAGAGCGTGCCGGAAAAACCGGGCATCTGCGTGGCCGTGCGACCGCTGGTGATGACCCGCAGGGCTTCTCCGGTCGGCAGGCGGGCCAGGCTCTCGGGCAGCAGGGCCGGGCCCATGGCGCCGGTGCGCTGCGCACCGTGGCAGCTGGCGCAATGCGTGGCGAAGGTACTGGCCGCGCTGGGGCTCGTGTTGGCGGTGGCGCTCGTGCTGGTGCTGTTTTGCTGGGCCATGGCCAGGTCCCAGCCCATCCAGAAAAGGCCAGCCACCAGGGTGGCACGGGCGGCGTCGGCCAGCCACGCGCGCCAACGGTGCGGTGTAAGGACAGGGATGTCAGGCATGGGCTTGCTCCCGGATGGGAATGGTGATGCGTTGGCGCGGGCCGTGCGGCGCGCTGCCTGCTGCGGCCACTGCACCGATCTCTTCGTCTTCCAGATAGCAGCCCGGGTCCTCGGCCCAGGCGTTGCCGGTGAGCTGTTGGGCGCGCACCCGGGTGTTGCCGCCGCACAGCGGCAGGTAGTGGCACTGCGCGCAGCGGCCCTGCACGGGGCGCGGTTGCTGCTTGAGCCCGGCCATCAGCGGGTCGGAGGTATCGCTCCAGATGGCCGAAAAGGGCCGCTCGCGCACATTGCCCAGCGTGTGGTGCCACCACATGGTGTCGGGGTGCACCTGGCCCAGGTTGTCGATGTTGGCCACGTTCAGGCCGCTGGCGTTGCCGCCCCAGGCGGCCAGGCGCTGCGCGAGCAGCGGTGCCCAGCGCGGCAGGTGCATTTGCGCCCATTGCAGCAGGAAGGGGCCATCGGCATCGTTGTTGCCAGTCACGTACTCCTCGGCCAGGCCTGTTTGCGCTGCGTGCCAGGCTCGGTCGAACAGCAGAGTGAGCGCATCGCGTGTGGCCTGGAACTGGGCGTCCTTGCCCCGGTGGATGTTGCCGCGCCCGGCGTAGTTCAGGTGCGAGAAATAGAACTTGTCGACCTGCTCTGCGCGCATCAGGGCCAGCAGCGCGGGCAGATCATGTGCATTCATCGCGGTCATGGTGAAGCGCATGCCCACCTTCACGCCCCGCTCGCGCAGCAGCTTCAGCGCGTTCAGGCTCAGGTCGAACGCGCCCTGCATGCGCCGGAAGCGGTCATGGGTGTCGCGCAGTCCGTCGAGGCTGATGCCCACGTAGTCAAAGCCCTGGGCGGCGATGCGGTCGGCCATGGGTGCGTCGATCAGCGTACCGTTGGTGGACAGGCCGGTGTAGAACCCCAGGTCCCGCGCACGGGCGGCAATGTCGAACAGGTCCTGGCGCATCAGCGGCTCGCCACCCGAGAGGATGAGCACGGGCACGCCGTAGGCGCGCAGGTCGTCCATCACACCGAACACCTCGTCGCGCGAGAGTTCACCCGCGTAGTCGTGGTCGGCCGACAGCGCGTAGCAGTGCTTGCAGGTGAGGTTGCAGCGGCGGATCAGGTTCCAGATCACGACGGGCCCCTGCGGGCCTTTCTGCGGGCGGCTGCGCACGGCCGGGTAGGCGCCCGCCGCCTCGGCGGCGGCGAGCTCACGCATGTATTGGCTAATCCTGAACATCGTTGGTGCCTTTCAAGCGCAGGCCGGTTTTTTTGAGAATGGCCGTGGAGTACAGGATGTCGTGTGCACGGCACGCTGGGCCCAGCAGCGCGGCCACCACGTCGGCCTGGCGCTCGACCTCATCGCGCGTGCGGCCGTGCAGCATGGCGAACAGGTTGTAGGGCCAGTCGGGCAGGTGGCGGGTGCGGCGGTAACAGTGGCTCACGCCATTGAGCCGGGCGATCTGGGTGGCCAGTGCATCCACCTGGCGGTCGTCCACGTCCCATACGCTCATGCCGTTGGCGGTAAAGCCCAGGCGGTAGTGGTTGGGCACGGCGCCGATGCGGCGCACCAGGCCCTCGTCCAGCATGGAGGCAAGGCGCTCTCGCACCTGTTCGCCGCTCACGCCCAGCATGGCACCCACGGCCTCGTAGGGGCGGGCCACCAGCGGCAGGCCACCCTGCACGGCGGCGATGAGGGCGCGGTCGAAGGCATCAAGCGCCACGGCGGGCTCCTTTCGGCGGGATGAGGGGCAGGCGCAGCTCGACGCGGTATTCGTGCTCCTTGGGGAACTGGAACACCGGCAGGCCGGTCGTGTGCTCGATGCGGCGGGCAGCATCGGCCACGGCGCCTGCAGACTCCCCGGCCAGCACGAACCACATGTTGAGCGACGGGTGGTCGCGCCGGTAGTTGTGGGCCACTTCGGGCAGCGCGTTCACCAGCGCCGTGACTTCGTCAAAGCGCTCTTCGGGCACGGCCAGCGCTGCCAGCATGAACTGCCCGCCCGCGCGCTCGATCTGGAACAGGGGGCCAAAGCGCGTGAGCACGCCGCTGGCCAGCAACTGGCGCAGGCATTCGATGACATGGTCCTCGCTCCAGCCCAGGGCTTCGCCCACGGCGGCGAAGGGGCGGTCCACCACAGGAAAGCCGCCGTGGAGGTAGTCCACGAGGCGAAGCTGGTCCGGCCTAAGCATGGGGTGCCTCCTGGAGCGCTGCAAACCGGCGCGGGCCGCGCTGGGTGAAGCGCCGCAGGGAGAACAAGGTTTCGCGGCGCAGGTGTGCAATGCCGGCCTGCTGCGAGGCCTGCTCTATCAATGCCAGCACCTCGGTGCGATCTTGCCCGTGAACCATGCAATACAGGTTGTAGGGCCAGTATTCCGAGCGCTCGCGCCGGTAGGCAAGGGTGATGCCGGGCTGCCGGGCGAGCAGGGCACCACAGGCATCCACCTGCTGGTCGGCCACATCAAACACCGTCATCGCGTTGGCGGTGTAGCCCACCTCATGGTGGCGCACGACCATGCCAAAGCGGCTCAAGATGCCTTGTGCCAGCCAGCGGTGCAGGGTCTCCAGCACGGTGGCGGGGCTCCATCCCAGGTGCTCCGCCCAGGCGTCGTAGGGCCGCTCGACCAGCGGCAGGCCCTGCTCGGCCAATGCCGCCAGTCCTGCTTCATGGGCGGGCACGGGCGTGGAGGCTGCCTGCGTAGCGCCCCCCGCTGCGACGGTGGTGGCGCAGAGGTCGAAGCCCAGGTCGATGCGGTAGGGGCGCACCATGGGCAGCCGCAGCACGCGAAGCCCGGTGTCCTGTTCAATGCGGCAGAGCACCTGCTCCAGGGCTGCCGGGTCTGTGGCGGTAGCAACAAACCACAGGTTGAGCGGGTTTTCGCGTTCGTAGTTGTGGTTGACGCCCGGGTGGCTGGATACCAGGGCCGCGACGGCCTCCAGCCGCGCATGGGGCACGGCCATGGCGGCCAGCAGGCCCGCGCCGCCTGCGCCCGGCGCAAACACGGCGCCTATGCGGCCCAGAACCCCCGCGTCCTGCAGGCGCCGGCAATGGGCGATCACGGCGTTGGCGGGGCGGCCCAGGGCGTGCCCCAGCACATCGAACGGTGCCAGGCAGAGCGGGAAATCGCGTTGCCAGGTGTTGAGCAGCGGCAGGTCGCTGGTGTGTGCACACATGCTAAAAACCCATGCGCTGGGCGCGCGCCGTGAAAAATATGCCACTGGGCGCCTGGGCGGCCAGCGATGCCTGGGTGGACAGCGTGGCGGTGTCCACCACCTGCACCTTGTCGTCGTCGCGGCAGCTGATCCACACCGACTCGCCGCGTGGCGTGAACTCCATGTGCATCACGGCCTTGCCGGGCTGCAGCGTGGCGGCCACGCGCTGGACCAGGGTGTCGATGACCTGCACACGGTGGTAGTCGGGCATGGCGAAGTTCACCCATACCTGGCGGCCATCGGGCCGCGCCATCACGAACACGGGCTGGCCTGCTACCGGGATGCGGCCGACTTCTTCCCACGTGGTGGTATCCACCACCAACACCTCGTGGCGACCGATGGCTGGCAGATAGGCATGGCGCCCGGCTACGGCCCAGCCGCGCAGGTGGGGCATCTTGAACACGGGCAGGGGCTGCTGGCCGCGGCCATAGCCGCCCAGGATGCGCCGGGCGACCGGCTGATCGGCCCAGGTGTCCACCAGGGCCAGGCCGTCTTCGCCAAACAGGCCCGCAATGTAGTGGCGGCCGTTGGGCGTGACCAGCGCGTCATACGGCTGGCGGCCAATGCCGTCGATGCGCGTCACGCGCGGCCGCGCGGGGTCGGTGCAGTCGGCAATGCAGATCGCGTTGGCGTCGAACAGGCTGTAGATGAACCGCTGGCCGGGCAGGTCGGCCAGGCCCACCACGCGCGAGCGCTGGCCGTCGGCAGTGAGCGCGGGGATGTCCGCCCGCAATGCCAGCGTCTCGGCGTCGAACACCTTCACGCCGCCGGGCGTGTAGTTCTGCGTGGCCACCAGCGTGCCGTCGGCGCTGATGGCGCCGCCGATGGAGTTGCCGGCCTGCTGCTCGCGCGCGGTGATGCGCCGGGTCAGCAGGTCGATGCGCGTGAGTGCGCCGTCGCGGCCAAACACATAGGCTTGGCGGCCATCGCGCGAGAACACGAGCGAGGCATGGGAAAGGTCCCCCAGACTGGTGATGCGGGCCAGGACGGAGCGGTGTGTGGTGTTCACCAGCAACACCGAGCCGGTGGCGCGCTCGATGACCAGGCCCAGGTCGCCGGTGCCCACGAGCGGGGGCGCGGGCTGCTGCAGCGTTGCGCAGCCGCTGGTCAGCAGCGGGAGGGCCGCCAGGCCCAGGAGGAGGGGGCGTCGTTTCATGGCTGGGGGCGCGGGGGCCAAGGAGGGAAGCCACTCGCCAATTGCTCGGCGATCCACAGGGCTTCGGCTTCGGTGACAAAGGTGCGCCAGGGCGGCATGGGCGTGCCCGGGCGGCCGTGAAAAATGGTGGCAGCCATGGAAGGGACGGGTTTGTCCGCCAAGGCCGCAGAGGTGAGGGGCGGTCCCAGCCCACCGGTAAGGTGCATGCCGTGGCACGAGCCGCAGTCCTGCCGCACCATGCGTACTAGCTCGCGCTGGCGCTCTGGTGGTGTGCCAGTGGCCTGTGCCATGGCCCCGGCACAGGCCAGGACGCACAGCGTGGTCAGGGCGGCGGCGCGCAGCGGCATGGCGTGGCGCTCAGGTCCCGAGAATCAACTCGACGGCCGCCTTGAGGTCGGCATCGCCGATCTTGTCCGGCCCGTTGGGCGACATCGGAATCGGCCCGAACACGCCGGAGCCGCCCTTGCGCACCTTGTCAACCAGCTGCGCGGTCGCGTCCTTGCCTTTGTACTTGGCCGCAATGTCCTTGAATGATGGCCCAACGAGCTTCTTGTCCTTGGAATGGCAGGCCATGCAGCCGGCTTTGTTCATGGCTTCCTCCGGCGAGGCTGCGCTGGCCGCACCGGCGCAAAGTGCCAGGGCTGCAGCAATGGCCAGAGGCCCGGTCAGATGGTGTCTCATCGTTTGCTCCTGTTATGTGGATGAATTGCCTCGACGCTTGGCATCGCCCCCGGCATGCGCATCCGCGCGGCCTGGGGCCCGCAGCCGCCGGGGAACTGGCTTCGCCAAGCCCCTGGCGGCGTCCCCCTGGGGGGAAGGCACCGCAGGCGACTCAGGGAGGTCAATAAATGTCGTGCTGGGTGTTGTAGACGTTGAAGTGGCCCGTGGGCGTGATCAGGCGCGGGTCCTTGATCACGGCCTTGAGCTTGAGCGTCTTGTCGTCCACGATCACGAGCGCGCTTTCCTTGTTCTTGGCGCTCCACACCGCAAACCACACCTCATTGCCGGCCTTGTTGAACTCGGGCTGCACAACGCGTTTGGCGCCGTTATCCTTCAGGTCCGCCCACTCCGCGATCGGCAAGGTCACAAAGCCCTTGTCGAGGTTCTTGATGTCGTAGACCACGATGGACTGCGAGATCTTGGGATCAGGGTTCAGTGGTGCATCCGAGTACAGGTGCGTGCTCTTGGGGTGGCTCTTGATGAACAGCGCGCCGCCGCCCGGGCCGGTGAGCTTGGCCACTTCCTTGAAGGCGTATTGCTTGTGCTTCTTGGGGTCTGTGCCGATGAGCGAGATCGTTTCGTCGCCCAGATGGCCGGTGGCCCAGACGGGGCCGAACTTCGGATGCAGCAGGTTGGCGCCTCGGCCGGGGTGGGGAATCTTGCCCACGTCCGTGATGGCGGCCAGCTTGCCTTCCTTGGCATCGATGGCCGCGATCTTGTTGCTGTTGTTGGCCGCCACCATGAAGTAGCGTTTGCTTGAATCCCAGCCGCCATCGTGCAGGAAGGGCGCGGAGCCGATCTCGGTGACCTTGAGCGCGTCGATGTTGGAATAGTCCACCATCAGCGTCTTGCCGGTCTCCTTCACGTTGACCACGAACTCGGGCTTGAAGTGCGAGGCCACGATGGAGGCGACGCGTGGCTCAGGGTGGTATTCCTGCGTGCCCACCACCATGCCCCGGGTGCTCACGATCTTCTTGGGCTCCAGCGTGTCGCCGTCCATGATGGTGAACTGCGGCGGCCAGTAGCTGCCCGCGATGGCGAGCTTGTCCTCATAGCCCTTGAACTTGGAGGTATCCACCGAACGCGCCTCCAGGCCCACGCGCACTTCGGCGACGTTGTCGGGCTTTTCCATCCATAGGTCGATCATGTTGATCTTGCCATCGCGGCCGATCACGAACAGGTAGCGGCCCGAGGCCGACGTGCGCGAGATGTGCACGGCGTAGCCGGTCTTGACGATGTTGATGATCTGCTTGGTGTCGCCGTCGATCAGCGCCACTTCGCCGGTGTCGCGCAGCGTGGTCGAGAAGATGTTCTCGATGTTGTAGTTGTTGAGCTTTTTCTTCGGCCGGTCCTTGGGCTCGACGATGACCCTCCAGGTCTTTTTCATGTCGGCCATGCCGAACTCGGGTGGGGTTGGCGGCTCGTGCTGAATGTAGCGGGCCATCAGGTCCACTTCCTTCTCGTTCATCTCGCCGGAAGTCAGCCAGTTGGGCATGCCCGCTGGCGAGCCATACGAGATGAACACCTTGAGGTAGTCCGTGCCCTTGGCCGTGGTGAGGTCCGGGGTCAGTGGCTTGCCGGTGGCTCCCTTGCGCAGCACGCCGTGGCAGCCCGCGCAGCGCTCAAAGTAGGTCTGGCGGGCCTTCTCGAACTCTGCGGCCGTCATCGGCGGCGCCTTGGGGTTGGTGCTCTGGTGCATGGGCTCGTTCACCAGGGGGGAGCCGCCAGCCTGGTAATTCATTTCGGGTTGCGAGACTCCCTTGCCTGCCTGTGCCATCGCCGTGGCCGCAGCCATAGCGAGGGCTGCCAGGGCCAGGTGCTGGACGGTCTTGATTGCTTTCATCATCGGTCCTCTGCGTCATGGGCAGCGAATGGTTGGCGGGGGATGCGGCTGCTGCGCCCTCCGACCCGCACCACGGCTGCCCTACGTTGCTTGCGGGTGAGGCAATGGTCCTGCGGTCAGCGTGCGTTGTCCTTGAACTGGTTCAAGGACGCGGCATCCGGCCTGTTCCACCATGGCCGCACCCACAAAACACCAGCGAGCCGTACACATGAGCTTCATGGATGACCCCCAATGGCTGAAGAAACCCGCACGCGGCGGGGCAGAGAACAACAACCCAGTGCCTACAGGCCATGTGACGCTGGTGGGTGCGGGCCCGGGCGACCACGACCTGCTCACGGTGAAGGCCGCACGCGTGCTGCGCGCGGCGAGCCTGGTGCTGTACGACCACCTGGTGGGTGAGGACGTGCTGGCCCTGGTGCCCGCTGGCGCGGAGTGCATCTACGTGGGCAAAGAGTCGTCGCGCCACGCGCTGCCGCAGGAGGACATCATCGAACTGATGTGCCGCCTGGCGCGTAGCGGCCGGGCCCTGGTGCGCCTCAAGGGTGGCGACTGCTACATCTTTGGCCGCGGTGGCGAAGAAGCGCTGGGCCTGGCCCGCGCGGGAATTTCCTTCGATGTGGTGCCGGGCATTACGGCCGCGCAGGCCGCGGGAGCTTGCGCAGGCATCCCGCTCACGCACCGTGACCATGCGGGTACCCTGGTGCTGGCCACCGGGCACCTGCGCGGCGACAACGACACAGCACTAGACTGGCCCCTGCTGGCGCGCCCACGTCAGACCGTGGTGTTCTATATGGGGGTGGCCACGCTGCCCACCATCTGCGCGCAACTCGCCGCGCACGGTTTGCCGCCGACCACGCCCGCAGCCATCGTCGAGCGTGCGTCCCTGCCGGATCAACGCTGCCTCACCGGCACCCTTGCTTCGTTGCCAAGCCTTGCGGCCAGCCAGGGCGTAAAGGCACCTGCACTGATCATCGTGGGCGAGGTGGTAGCGCTGCAGCCTGCGCTGGTTCAGGGCCTGGCGCAGGCTTCAGCGCATCATTGAGCCAAGGCGCCGTGGTGAACGAGCATCGGTGCAACGCCTACTGAACAGGTTCTCAGGCGTCCAGCGCGGCGTCAGAGGCCACTGACTGCGGGCGCTGGCGTCGCCAGGCCTTTTCAATCTCCACGACCACCAGCACCACCAGCGCGGCGCCAATGCACAGCGCCAACTCGCCCAGGCTCAGCGGCTCGGTGCGGAAGATGGGGTTGAGCCAGGGCACATAGATAGTCGCCATCTGCAGCGCGAAGGTGAGCAGCACGGCACCCAGCAGCGGGCGGTTGCTGAGCAGGCCCAGGCGCCAGATGGGTTCGGATTCGGAGCGGATGGCGATGACATGCGCCATCTGCGCCAGCGTGAGCACTGTAAATACCATGGTCTGCCAGTGCGCGTGGCCGGTGTGCAGGGCCCAGGCCTGCACCGCCAGGCACAGTCCGCCAATGAGCAGGCCCACGCCCAGGATGTGCTGCCACATGCCGTGGGCAAACAGGCTCTCGCGCGGCGCACGGGGCGGGCGCTGCATGATGCCGCGCTCGGCCGGTTCGGCCGCGAGCGCAAGGCCCGGCAGGCCGTCGGTCACCAGGTTGACCCACAGGATGTGGATGGGCAGCAGCGGAATGGGCAGGAGCAGCAGCGGCGCGAGGAAGATGGTCCAGATCTCGCCCGAGTTGCCCGTCATCGCGTAGCGCACGAACTTGCGGATGTTGTCGTAGATGCGGCGGCCTTCGCGCACGGCGGCGACGATGGTGGCGAAGTTGTCGTCCAGCAGCACCAGGCTCGATGCCTCGCGCGCCACGTCGGTGCCGCCCTGGCCCATGGCCACGCCGATGTCGGCGCGCTTGAGCGCCGGGGCATCGTTCACGCCATCGCCCGTCATGGCCACGAAGTGGCCCTGGGCCTGCAGCGCTTCGACGATGCGGATCTTCTGCGCCGGGTCCACGCGGGCGTAGACCTGCACCTGCTCCACCCGGGCGCGCAGGGCGGCATCGTCCAGTGTGGCCAGGTCTGCGCCGGTGAGCACAGGGGCATCCGCACTGCGCACAATGCCCAGCCGGTGCGCGATGGCGCGCGCGGTGGCGGGGTGGTCGCCCGTGATCATGACCGGAGTGATGCCCGCGCTGATGCAGTCGCGCACTGCGGCCTGGGCCTCGGCGCGGGGTGGGTCGATGAGGGCGATCAGGCCCAGTAGCTCCAGCTGGTTTTCTACCGCGTCGATGTCGTTGGTGTCCGGCAGGCGGCCGTGGCTGCGGCGGGCGAGGGCCAGCACCCGCAGGCCCTGGGCGGCGAGTTGCTGGGCAGTGGCGAGGACCTTGGCGGTGTCGAGTGCGGCAGCGCCGTCGGGTGTCCAGTGGGCGGTGCAGCGGGGCAAGAGCGATTCCGGCGCGCCCTTGGTATAGGCCACAAAGCCATCGGCAGCGCGGTGGAAGGTCGTCATGCGCTTGCGGTCGGAGTCAAACGGCTGCTCCTGCACGCGCGGCCAGGTGGTGTCGAGCTGGGCCTTGTCCAGCCCGCCTGCGTGGGCGGCCAGCACCAGCGCGGTTTCGGTGGGGTCGCCCTGCCAGTGGGTGGCGGACTGGCCCTCTTCGTTCTGTGCCTGGAGCGTGGCGTCGTTGCACAGCGCGGCGGCGCGCAGGGCCTCCGCGTGCGTCGGGTCGGGCAGGGGGTCGCCGGGCACCCAGCGCACACCGTGGGCCAGCAGCAGCTCGGCATGCATGCGGTTTTGCGTCAGGGTCCCGGTCTTGTCCGAGCAGATGGTGGTGACTGAGCCCAGGGTTTCAACCGACGGCAGGCGCCGCACCAGCGCATGCACGGCCACCATGCGGCGCGCGCCCAGGGCCAGCAGCACGGTGACCACGGCAGGCAGCGCCTCGGGGATGGCGGCCACGGCCAGGCTGATGGCGGTGAGGGCCATGAGCAGCGGCGCCTCGCCGCGCAGCACACCCACCCCAAAGATCACGATGCAGATGCCCAGCACCGCCAGCGCCAGCCGCTTGCCGAACGCTGCGAGGCGCAACTGCAGCGGCGTGCTGCGGTCGCCTGTGTCGAGCAGCGTGGCCACCTTGCCCAGCTCGGTGTGCATGCCGGTGGCCACCACCAGGCCGCGTGCCCTGCCATGTGTGGCCGTGGTGCCCTTGAAGGCCATGTTGGTGCGGTCGCCCAGTGCGCCCACATCCTCGGCGGCCAGGGCCTCCGTCTGCTTGGCCACCGTGACGGATTCACCCGTGAGGGCCGATTCATCCACCTGCAACTGCGCAATCTCGATCAGCCGCAGGTCGGCCGGGATCTGGTTGCCCGCCTCCAGCAGCACGATGTCGCCGGGCACCAGTGCGGTGGCAGGCACCACCTGCACGGCTCCGTTGCGCAGCACGGTGGCATGGGCTGCTGCCAGCTGGCGCAGCGCCGCCATGGCCTGGTCGGCGCGCCAGGCCTGCACAAAGCCGATGACCGCGTTGAGCACCACGATGACGAGGATGACCAGCGTATCCGTGACCTCGCCCACCAGCCCCGAAATGACGGCGGCGCCCAGCAGCACCAGCACCATGAAGTCCTTGAACTGGTCGGCCAGCAGGTGCCACCAGGGACGGTTTTGTCCGGTTGCCAGCTCATTGGCGCCGTGCGTGGCGCTGCGGCGCTGGGCCTCGTCGGCATGCAGGCCCGCATCGGGGTTGACGCCATGTGCCTGGGCGACGGCCTCGGCGGTGTGCAGGTGAGGGGCTTGAGAAGGGGGCATGCGGCAATCTGGACAGAGGCCGCACGCCAGTGCGTCAGTGCGCGTTCTGCGGCCGGGCTTTGTAGAAGGTCAGGGGGATCTCATTGGCCTGGTTCAGCACCTGGCGCTTGATCTTGCCCACCACGTGCATTTCACAGGGCTTGCAGTCAAAGCGCAAGGTCAGCTTCTCCTTGCCATTGATCAACATCAAGGGTTCGGCCTTGATCGTGCCCTGTACACCGGTGACGCCCTTGGCCTGCTTGGGGCACAGGCTCATCGAGAAGCGCACGCAGTGCTTGGTGATCATGAGGCTGACTTCGCCTTCTTCCTCGTGCGCCTCGTAGGCTGCGTCGATCACCTTGACGCCGTGGCGCACATAGAAGTCGTGTGCCTTGTGGTTGAACACATTGCCCAGGAAGGAGAGCGTGTCCTCGGGGTAGGGCGCGGGCGGCTCGATGGGCGTGGCGCGCTGCAGGCGCTCGAAGTTGCGCGCGCGGTTTGCTTCCAGGTCGGCCAGCGCGTCGCGGCGCAGCGCGTTGAGCACCGATGCGGGCACGAACCAGGGCTGCGACAGCTGCAGCGCAATGTTGTGCACCGTAAAGATGGTGGCGCCGAAGCGGCCCAGTTGCTCGCGCAGGCTGGCTTCGGCCTTGGCGGCATCGGTAGCGCTCTGGTGGGCGTGCAACACGTCGGCGCAGCCCACGTTGCCGTCTTCGTCGGTCAGCATCAGGCTAAAGCCGGTGGGCGTTTCGCTCAGGTGCGCCCACAGGCCGATGCGGCGGTCGCTGGACTTTTTCTCCAGCGTGCGCACCCAGTCCATGTCGCGGTTGCGGTTGACCTCGGTGCCCTTGCGCAGGTCCTTGAAGCCTTCCATCGGGTCCTTGGGGTACACGCGCCACTGGCCCACGCTGCGCGCGGACACGGGCTCGGCCACGTTGATGGCCATGCCCACCAGATCCTTGTGCAGGTCGTAGTAGCACAGGCCGTCGCCGTTGTGAAGCACGGTGGCGGGGTCGCTCACCTCCAGCTCGACGAAGTCCGGGCCCACCTTGGTCACCCAGCCGATGGCCTGGCCCGGGTTCTTGGGACTGTCGAACGCGCCGATGTCTTCCTTGCGGCCGGTCACGAAGTAGTCGGTGAACTCGCGGTTGAAGTTCTGCAGCGGGTCGGGCGTGAACGTGAAGCTGGTGCGCCCGCTGGATGAGCGCGACAGCGGGCGGCCCCCGTTTTCGCGCTCTTCCAGAATCTCGTCGATCAGCGTGCGGTAGTGGGCCGTGATGTTCTTCACGTAGCCCATGTCCTTGTAGCGCCCTTCGATCTTGAAGCTGCGCACGCCCGCGTCGATGAGGGCGCGCAGGTTGTCGCTCTGGTTGTTGTCCTTCATGGAGAGCACGTGTTTGTCGTGCGCGATGAAGCGGCCTTGTGCGTCGGTCACCTGGTAGGGCAGGCGGCAGGCCTGGCTGCAGTCGCCCCGGTTGGCGCTGCGGCCGGTCTGCGCGTGGCTGATGTTGCACTGGCCGCTGTAGGCCACGCACAGCGCGCCGTGGATGAAGAACTCGATGTTGGCGCGGCCCGGCGCATCCACGGGCCCCAGTGCCTTGTGCACGGCGGCGATCTGCTGCACCGTCAGTTCGCGCGCCAGTACGATCTGCGACAGGCCCGCGTCCTGCAGAAAGCGCGCTTTTTCGGGCGTGCGGATGTCGGTCTGGGTGCTGGCGTGCAGCTGGATGGGCGGCAGGTCGATTTCGAGCAGGCCCATGTCCTGGATGATGAGGGCGTCGGCACCGGCTTCGTACACCTGCCAGGCCATCTGGCGCGCGGCCTCCAGCTCGTCGTCACGCAGGATGGTGTTGAGCGTGATGAAGATGCGGCTGTTGAAGCGGTGCGCGTGTTTCACCAGGCGTTCGATGTCCCGGATGTCGTTGCCCGCGCTGGCGCGTGCGCCGAAGGCGGGGCCGCCGATGTAGACGGCGTCGGCGCCGTGGTTGATGGCTTCGATGCCAATGTCGGCATCGCGCGCGGGGGAGAGCAGTTCGAGCTGGTGGGGCAGGAGGGACATGGGGCGTGATTATTTCAGTTTCACCATGCCGTGGGGCGCCCCTCGGGTATCGGGCGCTGCAGCTTTTGGTAACCATGTGGCGAGGCTTTGTGCTGCGTGGGTCTGGTACAACGGGCGCAGCGCGCCAGCCTCGGCGCCATGCCATGGCCTCTGTGAAACAGGTTTTGCTAGACCACCGGCGTCGTCGGCCACTCCGTCAAACCCAGTGAAAGGACTCTGATGAGCACCTCCCGCGTGAAGAAGCCCACCCAGCTCAGCCTGGCGATCAACGACCTTGACTTCTGTTACCTGCCACCCCGGCTCAGCTTGTCTCCCACACGGCACAACGATCTGGTCTGCACGGTGGACTGCTCGTGGTTCTTCTCGGAAGGTGCCAACCACATGGTGTTTGCGCTGGATTGCACAGGTGGGCAGGGCAGCTACAACCCCCACTGCGGGCCTATCTACCGCCACGGCCAGAACCTGTGGTCCGAGGCCCGGGGTTTCATCATTTTTGCAGATGGCACTGTGATGGCCGAACGATGGAACGGCACCGCCATGCCGGGGCTGGTGACAGTCACCAACACGGCGGGGGTGATCTTCAACCCGGCGGTGCACCCCGTCTTCACGCTCCGCATCCAGGCCGGCTACCGGGTAGGTGGGTTTGCCGACCGGATGTGCATCGCCATCCACCAGGGTATTGCTGCCGATGGTCCCATTCTGTTTGAAGGCGAGGTGACCGGGGCTGGGTGGGGCTGGGGCTGGACGGGGTCGCACAAGGTGGCCATTGCAGGTATTGGCCCGCATTTCGTGACCCCCAATGACACGGGCTGTGTGGAAGAACGTGTGCCCCGCGACGCGCCGAACGCCATCCTGCCGTTTGCCAACTTCAAGCTGCGGCTGATAAATGGCTGAGCGCGTGGCAGGGATTGCGGTGCTTGCCAAGCAGTAAATCCGGCGAATCAACCACGCCATTAGCCGTTTTAATGGCCTACCAAATTGCTAAGTCTGCATATCAATTTTCGGTGAATGGGGCCGATGCTGGCTAGGATGCGGGGCTTTGCGCCCCAAAATGGTGCGCAAACGTTCTGCCCCTACCTTTTGGAGACTCTCACCGTGTTTCGTGCTTTCACCCGCCAGCCTTTGCGTTCTTTCCCTGTGTCCTTCGTGCAGCTGGCTGCACTGGGTGTGTGTGCGGCCGCCGCTACCGCTGCTAACGCCCAGGACGTGCAGACTGTCAAGATCGCCCACGCCGGCCCCGTGTCGGGCGGTATTGCCCATATCGGCAAGGACACCGAAAACGGCGTGCGCTTGGCGATTGACGACCTCAATGCCCAGAACCTCGTAATCGGCGGCAAGAAGATCAAGTTTGAAATTGCGGCCGACGACGACGCCGGAGACCCGCGCCAGGCCACCGCCGTGGCCCAGAAGCTGTGCGACCAGAAGGTGGCGGGTGTGGTGGGTCACCTGCAGTCGGGCACGTCCATCCCGGCGTCCAGCATCTATGCCAAGTGCGACCTGCCGCACATCACCGCATCGGCCTCCAACCCCGACCTAACCAAGCCCGGCCACAAGACCACCTTCCGCCTGATCGCCAACGACAACGCGCTGGGTGCGGCGCTGGCACTGTTTGGTGCCGACCATCAGAAGCTCAAGAGTGTGGCCATCATTGATGACCGCACGGCCTATGGCCAGGGCGTGGCCTCGGTCTTCAAGGCCACGGCGCTGCAAAAGGGGCTCAAGGTGGTGGGCGAGGAGTTCACGAACGACAAGGCCACCGACTTCATGGCCATCCTCACGGCCATCAAGAACAAGAAGCCTGACGCGATCTTCTACGGCGGCCTGGATGCGCAAGCGGGCCCCATGCTGCGCCAGATGGAGCAGCTCGGCCTGGGCAACGTGAGGTTCTTTGGCGGCGACGCGCTGTGCACCGAGAAGCTGCCCGAGCTGTCGGGCAAGACCCCCGCGCTGAAGAATGTGACCTGTGCCACGGGTGGTGCTTCGGTCGACAAGATGCAGGGCGGCGCCGACTGGAAGAAGCGCTACGACGCCAAGTTCCCCGGCCAGTTCCAGATCTACAGCCCCTATGCCTACGACGCTGCCATGGTGCTGGCCGACGCCATGAAGCGCGCCAACTCGGTGGACCCCAAGGTATTTGCGCCCTTCATCGCCAAGACCGAATACAAGGGCGTGACGGCGAACATCGCGTTCACGGCCAAGGGTGAGCTGACCACGCCCGCCGTGACCTTGTACACCTTCAAGGACGGCAGCCGCGTGGCGCTGAACTGAAGCTGAAATCAGACCGGCAGCGTTCGCGCTGTGCGGGACGGCCGCTGCGTGCGGCCGTTTTTGCGTCTTGGATTTGCCTTTACAGTCAGGCGCGTAGCAAACGGGCAGGCCGTGCCCGGAAAAGGAGTGAAAACATGCGCGCAGTGTTTGGATTGGTCGGGTTGGTGGTGGCGCTGGCCGTGGTGGGCGTGGTGGTCAAAAAGCAGATGTCTGCGATGCGTACGCCCGTGCCCACACTGCAGACGACCGCCACGGGTGCGCCCGCGCCCACCACCAGTGCGGGTTCGGGCACGGTGCGCGACCAGAGCCAGCAGATCCAGCAGCAGGTCAAGCAACAAGTAGAAGGCCTGATGCAGCAGGCCCGGCCCATGCCAGACGAAGAAAAATGAGAAAAATTGACCGCCAGCGCTTATCTACCAAGCTCTGATAGCTATTATTTGAGTAGCAATGACCCTTGACCAAGATTCGCACTGGATGCGCCTGGCCCTGGCCGAGGCGCAAGACGCCGCAAGCGCCGGTGAGGTGCCCGTGGGCGCCATCGTGGTCAAGGATGGCCAGGTCATTGCGACGGGCCGCAACGCCCCCGTGGAAGGCCACGACCCCACGGCCCATGCCGAGATCGTGGCCCTGCGCGCGGCGGCGCAGCGGTTGGGTAACTACCGGCTCGACGGCTGCAGCCTCTACGTCACGCTGGAACCCTGTGCCATGTGCAGCGGCGCCATGCTGCATGCGCGGCTAGCAAGGGTGGTGTATGGCGCAGCAGACCCCAAGACGGGCGCGGCGGGGTCGGTGCTCAACCTGTTTGGCCACGCCGAGCTGAACCACCAGACCCAGGTGCAGGGCGGGGTGCTGGCGCAGGAGTGCGGCCACCTGCTCAGCGGCTTTTTCCGCCAGCGCCGCCATCAACAACGTACCGATGCCCTGGCCCGCCATCCGTTGCGCGACGATGCGCTGCGCACGCCCGATGCGGCGTTTGCCGGCTTGCCCGGCTACCCCTGGGCCGCCCACTACGTCAGCGACCTGCCCAGCCTGGCGGGCCTGCGTTTGCACACCCTGGACGAAGGCCCTGCCGATGCCCCCCGCACCTGGCTGTGCCTGCATGGCAACCCGGCCTGGAGCTACCTGTACCGGCACATGCTGCCCACCTTTCTGGCTGCGGGCGACCGCGTGGTGGCGCCCGACCTGATCGGCTTTGGCAAAAGCGACAAGCCCAAGAAGGAGGGCTTGCACCAATTCGGGTGGCACCGGCAGATCCTGCTGGAACTGATCGAGCGGCTGGACCTGCGCAATGTGGTACTGGTGGTGCAAGACTGGGGCGGCATCCTGGGGCTGACGCTGCCCATGGCCATGCCAGATCGTTTTGACGGCCTGCTGGTCATGAACACCCTGCTGGCCACGGGCGACGCGCCACTGCCAGCCGGGTTTGTCGACTGGCGTGCGATGTGCCGCGACAAGCCGCTGTATGGGGTAGGGCGCCTGCTGGCGCGTGGCAACCCGCATCTGACGCCCGAGGAGTGCGCGGCCTACGATGCGCCGTTCCCGGACAAAGGCTACCGCGCCGCGCTACGGGCCTTTCCCGAACGCGTGCCCGCCGCCGTCGATGACCCTGGCGCCGCCCTATCGCGCGCGGCCCGCGATTTCTGGCAGCACCACTGGCAGGGCCGCAGCCTGATGGTGGTGGGCGCACAAGACCCGGTGCTAGGCCCGGTGACCATGCGCGCGCTGCAGCAGTGCATCCACGGCTGCCCCGAGCCTGTCGTACTGCCCCGCGCCGGCCACTTTGTGCAGGAGCATGGCGAGGCGATCGCTGCGCAGGCTGTGGAATACTTCGCGCACTGACATCCGGCCTGGTGCTTGCGCATCCAGCGTCGGTCATCCCCCTGTTTACGGAGCAGGCCCCCGGTGGGCCTGAGCGCTTTGCACGACCACCATCACGACCATTCCCAGTGCGACCACGACCACGGTCCCAAACACATCTATATCTATTCGCCCTCCAGCGCCGTGCGCGACAAGGCGGCCTTCAAGCGCGGCATTGCCCGGCTCAAGGCCCTGGGCCACGAGGTGGAGGTGGATGGGGATGCGCTGGCCACCCACACCCGCTTTGCGGGCGACGACGCCACCCGCCTTGCCGCCATTCACCGTGCTGCGGCCAGCGGCGCCGATGTGGCGCTGATCTCGCGGGGAGGCTACGGCCTGTCGCGCATCCTGCCGGGCATCCGCTACAAGGTGGTGGCCAAGGCCATCGAAAAGGGCATGCACTTTGTGGGCGTGAGCGACTTCACCGCCTTTCAGCTGGCCGTGCTGGCCAAGACGGGTGCCACCACCTGGGCGGGGCCATCGCTGGGGGCCGATTTTGGGGTGGAGGGTGAGCCTGATGACATCATGGAGGCTTGCTTTGACGACCTGTTGACTGGCCACGGCGAAGGCACGGGCTGGCGCATGAACAAGGAGCAGCCCAACGCCGCCACGGGCAAGCCGGCCGTGCCCAATGTGTATGTGAAAAGCGCCACGCTCTGGGGCGGCAACCTGGCGGTGCTGGCATCGCTGGTGGGCACGCCGTACCTGCCGCAGATCAAGGGCGGCGTGCTGTTCATGGAAGACGTGCACGAGCACCCTTACCGCATCGAGCGCATGCTGACCCAGCTGCTGCATGCGGGCGTTCTGGCCCAGCAGAAAGCCATCGTGCTGGGGCAATTCACCAACTTCAAGCTGGCACCGCATGACAAGGGCTACAAGCTGCAGTCGGTGGTGGACTGGCTGCGTACCCAGATCAAGGCGCCGGTGCTGACCAACCTGCCGTTCGGGCATGTTGAAACGAAGGTGCTGTTGCCCGTGGGCGCCACGGTGTCGCTGTCGGTGGAAGAGCGCGATGCGCTGATCTACTGGGGGCACCAGCACTGACGCGGTGAGGCCTTCACCCACATGACACCGCCACGACGGCGGTTCGCCACGCGCGCGTGGTGCGCGTCAGGAGGGGGTGTGAGGGGCGGCCTGCGCCGGGCGCAGTGCGCGTGGGAGCTGGCCCTGGAACAGCTGGGTGACCTGATCGATCACGCCCCTGGCACCGTGCTCACCCTGCAGCGGCACCAGTGTGCTGAAAAGGTCGGTGCGCAGGTACCACAGCGCCTCGATGTCGCCGGCATAACGCAGCCGCATATTCATGCGCGCCACCTCGCAACCGGTCAGGCCGGCCAGGCTTTGCAGCATGGCCCGCCGAACATCCTCCAAACCCTGATCGCGCACCCATGCCGTGGACGACGGCTTGTCACGGCCCAGCAGGTCGTGAAGGTTGTTGCGAAGATTGGGCTTGTTCCAGCGCATGGAGGGAGGCAATGTGTTTTTTGTAACAGGGTCGGCCAAAGTAAGCGGGAGCGATGCGCAGCGCAAGGGGCGTGCTCCTGTTTTTGCATAAAGACAACAGGTCGCCTCTGTTTGTTGCGAAATTTTACGTGTTGGTGGGTTTTTCGAGAGCGTGGGCGGACCCGCCCGGGAGGGACGCTGACAGGCCCTTGGTCGGGTAGTGAGGGGGGCGCGCATCGCACCATTGAAGCCTCGCCGGGCGGTGGCAACGATTCTTGACGCTTTGAAGAGTGCGCAGCCAAGGCGCTTGCACTAAACTGATTCACATGATGTTACCAACGGGCCCGCGTTCATGAGTGTGTTGTCGACGATGGTCTTTGCGGACATTTCGGGCAGCACGGCCTTGTATGAAGCGCTGGGCAACGAGCGTGCCACCGAGGCGGTGACGCAGGTCACGCAGTGGATTGGCGAGACCGTCGAGGCACATGGCGGCCGGGTGGTCAAGAAGCTCGGGGACGGGGTGCTGGGCGTTTTTGGCGATGCCTCCAGCGCGGTGTCTGCCATGGCGGCCATGCTGCGCCAGCACAAGGCTCGGCAGGACCGCTGGCCCCAGCCCTTGCGCATGGACGTGCGCGTGGGCGTGGCCAGCGGCGAAGTGGTGGATGTGGACGGCGATTGTTATGGCGATGCGGTCAACGTCGCCTCCCGTTTGTGCGAACGGGCCGGGCCCGCCGAAATCTGGGCCACCGAAACCACCGTGCTGCTCGCTGGCACGGCGGCGGACGTCTGGTACCGCAAGCTCGGCATGATGGACATTCGTGGCAAGGCCGAACTGCTGATGCTCTACCACGTCGAATGGCGTGAGGACGAAGCGCCCGATTCCCTCACCATGCAGGCGGCACTGGTCAGCAGCTTTGCACCGGCAGACTCCATCCTGGGGCAGATCCAGTTCTCCTGGCATGGGGTGGACCGCACCTTCACCTCATCGGACGCACCGGTCATGGTGGGGCGGGCCCAGCACGCCCAACTGTGCATCAACGACCCGCGCGTATCGCGCCTGCATGCGCGCATCGACTGGCGCAACAGCGGGTTCGTACTGACCGACATGAGCAGCTTTGGAACCTGGGTGCGGTTCGAGGGCAGCGACTCGCCCGTGCGCCTGCGGCGCGATGCCTGCATCCTGCATGGCACAGGGCACATTGCGCTGGGCGTATCGTTCAACGAGCCCAGTGCGCCGGTCATGAGCTTCCATGTGGCGGGCGGCAGTGTGCACCTGAGCTGAAAAGCCCGGAGCCGGCCACTCCTTCTGCACAGCAGTGTGACCGCAGCACGGGCCCCAAGCCTCCATGGCCCCGTGTGCACAACATCAACAACAAGGCCAACGGCAGGAGACAAGAAACATGGCATGGATGAAGCGGACAGCCCTCGGGCTGGTGGCAGTGGCGCTGCTGGCGGGGGCGGGCGCGGCGGTGTATGTGCAGCGCAGCTTTGCGCAACTCGATGGTTCCCTGGCCGTTGTGGGGCTGGGTGGTCCGGTGCAGGTGCGGCGCGACGGTTCCGATGTGACCCACATCCAGGCGCAGACGCCGCAGGATGCCTGGTTTGCAATGGGCTACGTGCATGCGCAGGAGCGCACCTGGCAACTGGAATTCAACCGCCGGGTCATGCACGGCCAGCTTTCCGAGGTGTTTGGCCCCGCCACGGTCGAGACCGACAAGCTCATGCGCAGCCTGGACATCATGGGTGTGGCCCGGCGGCAATATGCCGGTCTGCCGCTGTATGCCCAAGAGGCCTTGCAGGCCTACAGCAAGGGCATCCATGCCTTCCACCAGAAACGGCCCCAGGCCCTGCCGCCGGAGTTTCTGGTGCTGGGCGCCCAGCCCGGTGGCGCCGCCGGAGCGGTGTGGGAGCCCGAGGACAGCGTGGGCTGGGCACTGATGATGGCGTTGGACCTGGGGGGCAATTGGGGTACCGAGTTCGCGCGCCTGTCGGTGGCACGCACGCTGGACACCGACCGGCTGTGGCAACTGATGCCACCCTATCCGGGGGAGCCGCCCGCTGCGTCTGCAGACCTGGCGGCGCTGTATCGCCAGCTGGGGGTTTATCGCGCACCTGCCGCCGGTGCTGCAGCGGCTGCTGTTGTGCCAGCCACCCCCGAAGGTCCGCTGTCCCGGCAGATCAGCGCCGGCATGCTGGCCTGGGCCGACGAGCTCACCCGCAACGCAGGCACCAATGAAGGCAAGGGCAGCAACAACTGGGTCATTGCCGGCACCCGCACCGTGAGCGGCAAGCCGCTGCTGGCCAACGACCCGCACCTGGGCCTGTCGGCCCCCGCCATCTGGTACTTTGCGAGCCTGCAGGCCCCTGCGGGCAAGGCGTCTGACGGTACGCCGATGGGCCCCATCGATGCTGTGGGCGCCACCTTGCCCGGCATGCCCTTTGTGGTACTGGGCCGCACCGACAAGGTCGCCTGGGGCTTTACCAACACCGGCCCTGATGTGCAGGATCTGTACCTGGAGCAGATCAACCCCGCCGATGCCACGCAATACCGCACGCCGGACGGCTGGGCCCCGTTCAACGTACGCAACGAAACCATCCGCGTCAAGGGCGAAGCCGACGTGCAGCTGCAGCTGCGCAGCACGCGCCATGGCCCCGTGCTGAGCGACGTGCAGAAGTCGCACGCCGAGGTGCTGGATTTGGGCAAATACGTGCTGGCGCTGCGCTGGAGCGCCCTGGACGACGACAACCAGACTGTGCTGGCAGGCTTCAAGACCAATCAGTCCAAGAGTGTGGATGAGCTCTTTGCGGGGCTGGCGCACTACCACTCGCCCATGCAGAGCGTGGTGGCTGCGGACGACCAGGGCAACATCCGCTTCAAGGCCGCAGGCCGTGTGCCGCTGCGCGATGCGGCCAACGACATCCGGGGCGTGGCGCCTTCGCCGGGCTGGGATGCGCGCTACGACTGGAAGGGCTGGGTACCGTACGACCAGACACCGCAGGACGACGGAAGCAAGGGATGGATCGCCACCGCCAACCAGCGCGTGACGGACCCCGATTACCCGCACTTCCTCACGCAGGACTGGGCCTTGCCCTACCGCTATGAGCGCATTGCGCACCTCATCGAAGCCACGCCGAAGCACGACGCCGCCAGCATGCAGGCCATCCACCGCGATGTGACCTCGCTCGCCACACGTCGCCTGCTGCCGCACCTTCAGCAAGCCCCGTCGTCCCACGCGCTGGCCGCCGCTGCACAAAAGCAGCTGCAAGGCTTTGACGGCCTGATGGACGCTGGCCAAGCCGCACCGCTGATCTTTGTGGCCTGGACGGACGAGCTGGCACGCGGCCTCATCATTCCGCGCATTGGCGAAGACCGGTTCACCGCCACGTATGGCAAGCGCGACTACCGCGCGGCCATCGAAGGCATCCTGGAGCGCAACGACACCTGGTGGTGCCAGCCCACAACGTGTGCCGAGCAATCGGCCGCCGCCCTGGGCCGTGCGCTCGACCGCCTGCAGACTGCCTATGGCGCGGACCCGGCCCAGTGGCGCTGGGGTGCGGCGCACCCAGCGCTCAGCGCGCACCGGCCCTTTGGCAACGTGCCGATGCTGGCGCCTTTCTTTGACGTCAGCGTGCCTTCACACGGCGATGCGTACACTGTGAATGTGGGCCAGTACAACGCGGGCGAAGCCTCTGGCCCGTACGTGAACCGCCACGCCGCTTCACTGCGCGCGGTGTACGACCTGGCCGATCTGGAGCAGTCACGCTTCATTTACCAAACCGGCCAGAGCGGCCTGGTGTTCTCGCCGCGCTACCGCGACATGAGCACCACCTGGGCCGAGACCGGCTATCGCGTGCTGCAGCGCCAACCTGCGCGCTGGGTGCACGCTCTGACGCTGACCCCAGCCACCGCCACCCCGGCGAAATGACGCGGTCTGCAAGGAAGCATCCATGGGTTTTGTACCGTTGATCGAAGTCAACCGCGGTGGCCTGCCCGAGTGCCAGCACTGGGGCGCCATGGCCGTGGTCAATCGCGAAGGCCGGTTGCTGGCCCAGGTGGGTGACCCCTATACCGTCACGTTCACGCGCTCCACCATCAAGGCATTCCAGGCGCTGCCCTTCGTGCAGTCTGGCGGCGCCATGGCACTGGGCTGGGGGCAGTGGGAACTGGCGCTGCTATGCGCCAGCCACAACGGCGAACCCATGCACGTGGCGCAGGTCGAGCGCATGCTGGCCAGCGTGGGCCAGGACTACCACGCGCTGCGCTGTGGCTGCCATCGGCCGCTGTTTGCGGAGCTGGGGCTGGGCGCGCTGCCCGAAGGCTTTGTGCCCGACGAGAGGCACAACAACTGCAGCGGCAAACATGCAGGCTTTGTGGCGTATTGCGTGCAACAGGGGCTGCCGCTCGACGATCACCTCGACCCGGCCCATCCGCTGCAGGTCGCCATCCGCGAACACGTTGCGCAAGCGGTGGGCTTGGCACCTGAACAACTGGCGATGGGCATCGACGGCTGCTCGGCGCCCAACTACGCCATGCCGCTGGCAAGCCTGGCCCGCGGTTATGCGCGCCTAGCGGGCGGCGCGCCGGACACAGACCTGGACGAGAGCCTTACTGCGCTCGCCGATGCCATGGTCGCGCGGCCTGAGCTGGGCTCGGGCACTGGCCGGCACGACCTCGACTTCATGCAGGTGGGGCAGGGCGACTGGGTGTCCAAGACCGGCGCCGATGGCGTGCAGGTGGTGGGCAGCCGCAGCCGGGGCGAGGCCTTTGCGCTCAAGGTCATGGACGGCAGCATGGTGGCGCAGGTGGCCGCTGCCGTGGAGGTGATGGACCAGCTCGGCTGGCTTGACGCCGGGCAGCGCGAGGCGCTGGCGCCGCGCCGGTCGGGCCGCATCGCCAATGCCCGGGGCCTGGAGGTGGGTGGGCGCAGGGCGGTGTTCCGGCTGCAGCCCGCCTGAATCTGGCAGCCTGCCACCGCACCACGGCAGGCTGAATTCGGGAAAATCAAGTAAAAAATGCCTCTGGCGCTTTAAGGGTAAGCGCTGGCAGCTATAAAAATAGTAGCGAACGGCTCCGTGTCGGGCAACACGTAGATCACGCCGCGCGCCTGGCCGAACAAAGGTGCGATGAACTGGTTGTAGAACGCCTCGGGTGCGTTCACGCAGCCGTAGCTGATGCGCTTGTCCTGCGCGCCTTTGCTGGCCAAGCGCTGCTGGCGACGCTCGGCCGCATTGACGCTGCGCACCCGGTGCAGCGATACGGCTGCTTCGTAATCGATCCAGATGATGTCATCGCCTTTCAGATTGCGCCCAGGCTCGGTGACGAACCGGCCGGCGGGTGTGGTGCGTTCTTCGGGGCGGATCTGTGACAGGGGCCGCTGCCCAATGTCGGGCGCAGACCGGTCGCCCAGTGCTGCGCCCAGCAGCACTGGCGCGCTGCCCAGCCATTGCCCGCGGGCCGAGAACACATGGATGCGGGCAGCGGGCTTGTCGATCACGGCAAAAGGCAGGCCCTGGTGGTCGCCCGTTTCGGTGGCCCAGCGTACGAGCTGGCGGGCCGTGGCCGAGGCGTCCTTGGGCAATTCCGCAGCGGCCGCAGGCAAGGTCCCCTGCACACCCGCAGCCGCCATGGCGATCAGGGCAAAACGGCGGTTCATGGTCAAAAGTGGCATGTCATTCATTCAAGCGCCGTACCAGGCCCCCACCTGCCGAAACTGGCGCGCCCCAGGCCAGTGCACCCGTGGATCTGGCTTTGCCAGTCCACCGGGTGCGTCCCCCTCAGGGGGAAGGCGCCGCAGGCGACTCAGGGGGAATTTCAATTTTCGCCCAATAATGCCTGCACCCGCGACTTTTGCGAAGCCTTGCGCTTCGGCCTCCCATGTTTGACCGACTCCGCAGAGCATTCAGCACATCCGGCAATTCGGGGGCGGCCCCTGGCCGGCCCGTGACCAACCGGGACGTGGCCCGCTGGGCTGCGAACCAGCAGCTGGCCATCGTGACCCACGCCACCGAGGGGCATTTCGACCTGGGGGGCGACATCCATGGCCACCCGTGGCGGCTGGAGTGTGCGGCCCCCACCCGCGACTATGTGCAGGGTCTGGAGCTGCGCGGGCGTGCCGATGTGGGGGCCGACCCCGATGCCGCAGTGATGGTGATCAATCGTCCTTTGCAGGAAATTCTTGAAGGTACGGCCTACACCGCCATCACCGACACGCTGCAGACCGCCGTGAGCAGCAGCCTGCCCGAGGAAATGCGCTGGCTTTCCATGTACGAGGAAATGGCCTGGCCGGGCCTGCCAGCGTCCTTCCGCGAGCATTTCACGGTGGTGGCAGAGCGCATTGAGCTGGCCCAGCGCTGGATCCATGCGCCCGTGGTTTCGCAGCTGCTCAATGCCGTGGAGGGCGAAGGGGGTACCGAACGGGCGCGGTCGCCTCTGGTGTTGATGCTGGCGCGTGGCAAGGTTTACCTGCGCATGGAGCACACGCAGCGCAGCCTGGCCGAGATTGCGCATGCCAAGCAGTTGCTGCTGGTGGCAGGGCAGGCCGCCTTGCAGAACCTGCCGCCCATGTCGGTGGCAGGGCCGGACGATGTGCCGAACATTCCCCGGTAGCGTTGCAGCCAGCGCTTGCCCCAGAGAAAACGCACAACGGGGCCTGGGGCCCCGTTGTGCGTGCTGCAGTATGTTCCCGCAGGTTATGAAACTGGCACGCCCAAGGCCAGTGCACCCGTGGAACTGGCTTGGCCAGGCCACCGGGTGCGTCCTCCTCCCGCGCGTAGTGCGAGAGAGCAGGAGGGGAAGGGTCCAAAGGGCCTCAGGGGGAGCCTGAGGTCACCCACCGCGCGTCACGGGCACGCTTGCATCGCGGCCATAGGTGCCGTACTTGCCCAGCTCCCACTTGGCGATCGCGTTGCGGTGCACCTCGTCCGGGCCGTCTGCAAAGCGCAGCGTGCGTGCACCAGCGTAGGCATAGGCGAGCGGGAAGTCGTCGCTCATGCCGCCGCCGCCGTGCACCTGCATGGCCCAGTCGATCACCTGGCAGGCCATGCTCGGGGCCACGACCTTGATCATCGCAATCTCTGTCTTGGCGACCTTGTTGCCAGCCACATCCATCAGCCAAGCGGCCTTGAGCGTGAGCAGGCGCGCCATGTCGATCTTGCAGCGGGCCTCGGCAATGCGCTCCTGCGTCACGGTCTGCTGGGCCACGGTTTTGCCAAAGGCGGTGCGCGAGGATGCGCGCTTGCACATCAGCTCCAGCGCGCGTTCTGCCAGGCCGATCAGGCGCATGCAGTGGTGGATGCGCCCGGGGCCAAGGCGCCCTTGCGCGATTTCGAAGCCGCGGCCTTCGCCCAGCAGAATGTTGGAGACGGGCACGCGCACGTTCTCGAAGGTCATCTCGACATGGCCGTGGGGGGCGTCGTCATAACCAAACACGTTCAGCGGGCGGATGATGGTGATGCCCTTGGCGTCGGCGGGCACCAACACCATGCTTTGCTGCGAGTGGCGGGGTGCGTCGGGGTCGGTCTTGCCCATGGTGATGAACACGGCGCAGCGCGGGTCGGCCGCGCCGGAGATCCACCACTTGCGGCCGTTGATCACGTACTCGTCGCCATCGCGCTCGATGCGCGTCTCGATGTTGGTGGCATCGCTCGACGCCACGTCGGGTTCGGTCATGGCGAATGCGGAGCGGATCTTGCCTTCGAGCAGCGGCTTGAGCCAGCGGGCCTTGTTGGCATCGTCGCCGTAGCGCGCGATGGTCTCCATGTTGCCGGTGTCGGGCGCCGAGCAGTTGAATACCTCACTGGCCCATGGCACGCGGCCCATGATCTCGGCCAGGGGCGCGTATTCCTGGTTGGTCAGGCCCGCACCGTCGTAGCCCGACGCTGCGGCGCTGTCCACCGGCAGGAACAGGTTCCACAAGCCCGCAGCCTGGGCCTTGGGCTTGAGGTTTTCAATGGTGTCCAGGGCTGTCCAGCGCTTGCCAGCCGCCGTGTGGGCTGCCAGTTCGGCCTTGTAGTCAGCCTCGGCCGGGTAGATGTGGTCGTCCATGAACTGGAGCAGCTTGGCCTGCAGTTCCTTGGTCTTGGGGGAGTAATCAAAGTCCATGGGGGTCTCCGTCTAAAAATCAGTGGGTCGGGGCGCCGCGCGGTACCGGTTCAGCCGCGCTGCGCAAACGACCAGGCAAGCTGGGCCATGGGCCGTGCGGTGTCGCCCGATGCCTTGGCCTGGGCGCTGGATGCCGTGCCAGCCTCCACCCGCTTGGCAATGCCTTGCAGGATGGCCGCGATGCGGAACATGTTGTAGGCCAGGTAGAAGTTCCAGTCGGCGCGCAACGCCTCGGGTGTGGTGATGCCCGTGCGCTCGCAGTAGCGGCGGATGTAGCTGTCTTCGTCGGGGATACCGAGGGCGGCAAGGTCCTGTCCCGCAATGCCACGGCCCATGGCGGCCGGGATGTGCCAGCTCATGCAGTGGTAGCTGAAGTCCGCCAGCGGATGGCCCAGGGTGGACAGTTCCCAGTCGAGCACAGCGATCACGCGGGGCTCGGTGGGGTGGAACATGAGGTTGTCGAGCCGGTAGTCGCCATGCACGATGGAGACGTGGCCCTCGTCGCGCGCGCTGGCGGGCATGTTGGCGGGCAACCATTCCATGAGGCGGTCCATCTCTTCGATGGGCTGCGTGATCGAGGCCACGTATTGCTTGCTCCAGCGGCCGATCTGGCGGTCAAAGTAGTTGCCGGGTTTGCCATAGCTGGCCAGGCCCCGGTCTGCAAACTTCACGGTGTGCAGCGCGGCAATCACGCGGTTCATCTCGTTGTAGATGTCACCGCGTTCAGCTGGCGTCATGCCGGGCAGGGACTGGTCCCACAGCACGCGGCCCTGCATGCACTCCATCACGTAGAAGGCGCGGCCGATCACCGACTCGTCTTCGCACAGGACAAACATGCGGGGCACGGGCACGTCGGTGCCATACAGGCCGCTCATCACCGCGAACTCGCGCTCGATGGCGTGGGCCGATGGCAGCAGCTTGGCCACGGGGCCGGGCTTGGCCCGCATCACATAGCTTGCGCCGGGGGTGATGAGCTTGTAGGTGGGGTTGGACTGCCCACCTTTGAACATTTCCACGGTCAGAGGACCTGCAAAGCCTTCCATGTTCCGCGCAAGCCATGCGGTCAACGCTTCGATGTCAAAGGCGTGCTGATCCGAAACAGGACGGGTGCCGACGAAATGGTCAAAGTTGCTCATGGAGGAATGGGGTGGGTTCGGTCAGTCAGTTGTCGGTTTCAGCAATGCGCATCAGGGCTTCGCGGTCACGCACCACCAGGCCGCCCGGCTCGATGCGGATGGCGTCCTCGCGCTCCATGGCCTTGAGTTCCTGGTTCACGCGTTGGCGCGATGCGCCCAGCAGTTGCGCCAGTTCTTCCTGCGCCAGTTGCAGTCCGATGCGCATCTCGCTGCCGTCCGACAAGCTGGGCACGCCGTAGCTGCGCACCAAGTGCACCAATTGCTTGGCCAAGCGCGAGCGCAAGGGCAGGGTGTTGAGGTCTTCCACCAGCCCGAACAGCTGGCGAATGCGCCGTGCATGCAGTCGCAGCATGGCTTCGTACAGCTCGGTGTGCACCGCCAGGATCTTGCGGAAATCGGCCTTGGCCACACACAGGATCGTGGTGTCGCCATGCGCGTAGGCATCGTGCGTGCGCCGGTCCCCGTCGAAGATCGCCACGTCGCCGAACCAGATGCCCGGCTCCACGTACGTCAGCGTGATCTGCTTGCCCGAGATGGAGGTCGAGCTCACCCGCACCGCACCACGCGCGCACGCAATCCACTCTTCGGGCGGATCTCCGCGTGCGGCGATGAGGCCGCCGTCCTTGAAGCGTTTGACGTATGCACATCGGAGGATGTCGTGGCGTAGAGAAGGTGAAAGAGATGAAAACCAGCGACCTGAGTTGATCGCTTCACGTTCTTCGATAGTAAGAATCGGGTCGTCCATGGCCTGTCTTTTGGGTGACTAGAAACAGACCCATTGTCGCGTCAGGGACCTTCGTGCTGCGTCAGGGTTGTCACCTGCGTGTCTGCCCTGTTGGCCCCAAAGAAAACCCCCGGGCGCTGGGGGCAGCGGACCGGGGGTGAGGGTGTTTGGCGGTGGGTGCTCTCTCTGGGCACCCCGGTGCAGTGCTACTCGTAGCGGGGCACGCGTTTTTCGAGGAAGGCCGATATGCCTGCGCCGCCGTTCGCATGGTGCAGGTTATTCACGAAGTGGTCGCGCTCATGGGCCAGGTGGTGTGTGAGCTGGGCATGGGGTGCCTCGTTCAGCAGCTCCTTGATGCTCGCGAGGGCATTGGGCGCGCGCGCATTGAGCTGCTCGGCCAGCGCCAGGGCTGTCTCCAGTGCGCTGCCGGTTTCCGCAATGCGGTTGACCACACCGAGAGCGTGCAGGCGTTCTGCGCCGATGCGGTCACCACACATTAGGATCTCCGTCGCCACCTGGCGGGGCAGGGCTTGCGACAGGCTCCAGCTGGCGCCACCATCGGGTGACAGGGCCACGTTGCTGTAGGCCATCACAAACACGGCGTTGCGCGCCGCCACGATCAAATCGCAGGCCAGCGCCAGCGAAAAGCCCGCGCCGGCCGCCGCCCCTTCCACAGCCGCAATCACGGGCTTGGGGTAGGTGCGGATGGTCTCGATCCAGTTGTGCAGGCCTTCGATGCTCTGTGCCTGCACCTCCGGGGCTTCCTGGCGGTTAGCCAGCAGACGCTGCAGATTGCCGCCCGAGCAGAACATGCCATCGGCGCCCGTGATGACCACGCTGCGGATGTCGGGACTGCTTTCGGCCACACCCAGCGCCTCCACGCCCGCTGCGTACATCACAGGGTCGATGGCGTTGCGCCGCTCGGGGTTGCGAAGGGTCAGGATCAGGGTCTGGCCCTGGCTGGTGCTCTGGAGTTCTGCGGGCATGGTGGCCTTGGGTAAGGTGGCTGTTCTGCGAAGCGATCAGTCTTCTTCTACGTGGCTCAGGCTCAGGCCGATCGCACCCCGCCTGCGCAGCCAGGGGCTGGGGCGGTAGCGGGTGTCGCCATAGACCGTTTGCATGTTGAACAGCACTTCCAGAATGTTGGTGGGGCCCCAGCGGTCGCCCATGGCCAGGGGACCGAGGGGGTAGCCCAGGCCCAGGGTGACGGCGGTTTCCAGGTCCTTGGGGGAGCAGATGCCTTGCTGGCAGATGTCGCTGGCGATGTTCACGATGGTGGCCACCACGCGCTGCGTGACAAAACCACCGCTGTCGCGGATCACGCTCACGGCCTTGCCGTCGCGGGCGAACAGCGCATGCACCGCATTGCGGATGTCCACGCGGGTGGCCGGGTTGGTGGCCAGTACGCGGCGCTTGGTGGCGGCATCGTCGATCAGCATGTCGATGCCGATGGTGCGGGCGGGGTCCAGGCGCTCGACCACGGCGACGGTGGTCACGTCAAAGCCCAGCGGCGCGACCAGCGTGATGGCCTGGGGCGAGGGCGATTGGCCGGTTTCGATGGTGGCGCCCAGCTCCTTGAGCAGCTGGTACAGCTCGGCGCGACGGGCGGCGCGGGGCGAAACCCACACGGGGGGAATCTCGGTCACCACGGGCGGCGGGGCCTCTGCGGGTATTTGCGCCACACCGTCCACGTAGCGGTAGAAACCTTCCCCCACTTTCTTGCCCACCACGCCACCCGCCAGGCGCTGCGCGGTGATCACGCTGGGGCGAAAACGCGGCTCGTCGTAGTACTGGCGGTAGATGGATTCCATCACCGGGTGGGAGACATCCAGCGCCGTGAGGTCCATCAGCTCGAAAGGCCCGAGCTTGAAGCCGACCTGGTCGCGCAGGATGCGGTCGATGGTGGCGAAGTCGGCCACGCCTTCGCCCACGATGCGCAGGGCCTCTGTGCCGAAACCGCGCCCCGCGTGGTTCACGATGAAGCCGGGGGTGTCTTGTGCCTGAACGGGGGTGTGGCCCATCTCTTTGGCGTAGGCCGCCAGGGCGGTGCAAATCGCGGGGTCGGTCTTGAGGCCCGCAATGACTTCCACCACCTTCATCAAAGGCACCGGATTGAAGAAGTGAAAACCCGCCAGGCGCTGCGGGCGCTGGAGCGCCGCCCCAATCGCGGTCACGGACAGGGACGAGGTGTTGGTGGCCAGCACGGCATCGCTGCGCACCACGGACTCCAGTTCGGCAAACAGCTTCTGCTTCACATCCAGCCGTTCGACGATGGCTTCGATCACCAGGTCACACGCGGCCAGATCGGTCACTGCCTGCACCGGGTGCAGCCGCGCAGCGAGTGCCGTGGCTTGATCCGCATCAATGCGCCCTTTGGCGACCAACTTGGTCCATTGGTCTTGCAGCGCCGCCTGGGCGGCCTGGGCGGCGCCTGGGGTTGCATCGAGCAGAAAAACCTGGCTGCCGGCCTGCGCGGCGATCTGTGCAATGCCCCGACCCATGGCGCCGGTGCCCACGATTGCGATGTTGGGAAACTGAATTTTCATAGCGCCATTATGGCTCTGGCGTTGCGCGGGACTTATGTGCAAGAATGGACCGCACCAAAACAGAACTTATTGTGAAAATCCGTAACGCCATTTTTGGGACCGGTCTGTGGATGGTCGCTGCGGGCGCCTCGGCATTGTCTTTGGGCAGCAGCAGAGGCGCGGTGGTGTTGGGTGCGCCGGTGGATCTGTCGTTCGATATCCAGCCAGACCCGGGCACCGATCTGGCCTCTGCCTGCGTGACCGCCAAGCTGGTGGCAGGGGACACGGCGATTGGCGATGCGAACGTGCGGGTGGTTCCCTTGCCCGACATGCGGGGACGCTTACCGGCGGTGCGGGTGCAGGCCGCCGTTGCGGTGGACGAGCCGGTATTGATGGTCACCTTGTCGGCGGGATGTACGGGCAAGATCACACGTACCTACACATTCTTTGCCGAGCTTCCGTCCACGGTGGCTCGGTCGGCATCACCGGTCGATGTCTCGCGGCTTCCTTCCGTGGCCGGAATGGGTGTTGAAACACCTCGCCCGGCCCAGGGTTCAACCGGCCCGCGCCCCAGCGTGGCTGCGGCATCTCCTGCCGCTCCTTCTCCTTCGGGATTGCCGCCCCCGCGACCCGAAAACCGGCCTGATTCTGTGCCAGCCCCACCGGCGGCCAAGCCTGCGGCGCGCCTTGCACCCCCACGGCCCGCAGAGTCGGCCACCACACGCTCCCAGACCCCCGCCGTTGCAGCGCCGCCTGCCAAGAACAAGGCGCCAGCAGTGCCCAAGCCTGCCGACCGGGCCCGCCTTGTGATCGAGCCGCTCGATGTCTGGGTGGACCGCCCGCTGGCGCTGCGCACCTCTCCCGAACTGCTGGTCCTGCCGGCAGACCAGCCCTCGGCCCAGCGTGCCCAGGCTGCAGCGCTCTGGAAAGCACTGAACGCCCAGCCCGAGGATGCCAATCAGGACAGTGATCGGCTCAAGGCCTTGGAGGCCGATGTCGCCAACCTGCGGGCGCAGGCCGCCCGGGACCGGGCCGCCGCCGCGCAACTGCAGCAACAGCTGGAGCAGGCCGAGAGCGAGCGATTCCCCGCCACCGTGGTGTACGCGCTGGGCGGATTGCTGCTGCTGGCGCTGTTGCTGGTGGCGTGGGCTTGGGTGCGGATGCGCAGCGCCTCCGAAAAGGCGGTGCGGGCATGGCGCGATTCCGTAGCGGCGCTGGGGGGGCATGACGCCCTGGCCGAACATGGAGCTGCGCTGGGCCTGGCCCCACACCCCAGTGACGACTGGATGCCGTCTGACGAGCTTGCTGAAGTCCGGGCTCCCTCCGCTGATTCAGCCGCAGCCCCGCTGGTGACACCGTTTGTGGCCACGGCCCCATTGCCCAGTGCGCCTGCCCCCCTGAAGGCCATGGCCCCGGCAGCACCCCCTGCCACTGCACCCCGTCCTGCACTGCACATCGTCAGCCCGGAAGAGCTTTTCGACATCCAGCAACAGGCCGAGTTTTTCATTTCGGTGGGTGAACACCAGCAGGCCATCGAAGTGCTGAAGAAGCACATCGCTGAACGCGGCGCGACTTCGCCACTGGCCTATCTGGAGCTTTTGCGGCTCTACCACACGCTGAGCAGGGTGGAGGAGTTCACGCAACTGCGCACGCAGTTCATGCAATCGTTCAACGCGCAAGTGCCGGAATTTGCCAGTTTCCACCGCACGGGCCGCATGCTCTACCACTACACCGATGCGTTGGCCGACATCGAGGCCGAATGGACTTCTCCGTCGGTGCTGCAACTGCTCGAAAAGCTGCTGTTCCGGCACGACGGTGCCGGTTCGGTCGAGCCCTTTGACCTTGCGGCCTACGACGACCTGCTGTTGTTGCTCTCCATTGCACAAACCACGCCCGCGAGTGCCAGAGGGGAACCGGCACCCCGCAAGCGCACCACACCGCTGGCGGCGCCCCGGGTCGAAACGCAGGTGCAGCAAGAACCGCTTCAGAAAGTGCCGGCCAAAACAGACGCATTGCCGCAGGACTCGCGCGCGGCCAGCCTGGAGTTCGACTTTGACGGAATGCCTCCCGTTGCGGGACGTCCGCCCCAGGCCGCAGTGGTCGCAGCTCCCTCGGTGCTGGATGGCGACACGCGTGGTGCGGCGCTGGATCTGGACCTTGACCTGTCAGAGCCGCCCCATCTCACGCTCAGTGATTTGCCGGCCGTGCCGGTGACCGCCTCCCCGCCCCCGGGTCAGGCCGTGGGTTTTGGCATGGACAACGACCTGGTCGAACTGCGGCTGGAGCTGGAGCAGAAGAAGACTGGCCGCAAATAGGGCGCCAGGGCGCAGCAGCGCCTTTTCAGGGCTGGCCGTTTGTTTACGTTTTCATCTGGCGCATCAGCTGCGCAACGGTGGCTTCGGGGTCAGTCGCATTGACGATGGCGCGAACCACCGCAATCGATCCCACGCCCGTGGCCTGTACCTGGGCAAACTGCTCGGCGCCGATGCCGCCAATGGCCACCTGGGGATAGCTGCGCAGCAGGCGCGCGTAGACGCCCAGCCGGCCCACGCCCTGTGGGGCCGTGGCCATTTTCTTGAGGGTGGTAGGGAACACGGCGCCCATGGCGATGTAGCTGGGGCCTACGGCATCTGCTCGCACCATTTCCGCGTAGCCATGGGTGCTGACACCCAGGCGCAGGCCTGAAGCGCGCAGCGCTTGGAGTTCATCGGGGGCCAGGGCATCCAGATCTTCCTGGCCGAGGTGAATCCCATAGGCACCTGCCTGGATGGCCATGCGCCAATGGTCATTGATGAACAGCAGGGCGTTCGTGCCCTTGACGGCCTGCACCGCCGCGTGCACCTGCTGCGCAATCGCATGAGGATTGGCCGACTTGAAGCGAAGCTGCACCGTGGGTACACCTGCACGTGCCATGCGGCCCACCCAGTCGGCGTCGGGCAACACGGCGTACAGGCCCAACTGGCCAGGACACGGGGCGAACGCCTGGGCACGTGGCACGGGTTGCAGGCCAAAATCCTCCGGTGTGTCGGGCCATTGCTCTGGCTGGAAGGCGCCGGTGCGCAGGCTTTGGGCCAGCCAGGCCTGGGCGAGGCATTCCGCGTCGTGGGCAATGAAGCCCAGCGTGCTGCAAGCCTGCAGGGCTGCCAGGTAGGCGGGTTCCTGTCGCGCGGGCTCCGGGGCAGGCTCTGCGCCAAAGCCCGCGAAGGTGGCGGCGTGGTGCGCAAGAATGGCCTGCACCATGGCGCTGGTGTCGTCACGCATGTTGTTCATGGTGCCAAAAGGGGGTGCCGAGCACGGGCGTGCTGGGCTGGGCGGCCTCCTGCGCAGCCATGGCACCGGCCTTGCGCGCGGCACGCCCGGCATTCACGGCGTCGGCGAAGGCGCCTGCCATGGCCACCGGGTCTTGCGCGAGTGCGACTGCGGTGTTCAGCAGCACGCCGTCGTAACCCCATTCCATCACCTGGCAGGCGTGTGATGGCAGGCCCAGCCCGGCGTCCACCAGCAGCGGCACGTTCAGGCGCTCGCGCAGCGTTTGCAGTGCATAGGGGTTGACGGGGCCACGGCCTGTGCCGATGGGCGCGGCCCAGGGCATCACGGCCTGGCAGCCCACATCCACCAGGCGCTGGCACACCACCAGGTCTTCGGTGCAGTACGGCAGCACCTGAAAACCTTCCTTGATGAGGTGTTCCGCCACGCCCACCAGGTTCAGCGTGTCGGGCTGCAACGTGTAGTCGTCGCCGATCAGTTCCAGCTTGATCCAGGGGGTGTTGAACACCTCGCGCGCCATCTGTGCCGTGGTGATGGCCTCTTGCGCGCTGTGGCAGCCGGCGGTGTTGGGCAGCACGGGTACGTTGAGCTTGCGCAGAAGCTCCCAGAAGCTGCTGCCGCTTTCGGCCGGGTTGCTGCCCTGGCGGCGCAACGACGCGGTGACCATGGCGGGCTGCGCGCGCAACACGGCGGCTTCGAGCACCGCAGGGGATGGGTAGCGCGAGGTGCCCAGCAGCAGGCGGCTCGCGAACTGCTGGCCGTACAGCACCAGAGGGTCTTGGGGCGTCGAAGTGGTCATATTTTTACTATCTTTTTAATAGCTGCTCGCGCTTGATGGAAAAGCGCTAGGGGCCAATTTTTCTCAAAATTGCAAGCCAGGGGTCATCCCCCCGTGACGGGCGAGATGATTTCCACGCGGTCACCGGGCTGCAGGGCCTGCGCGGCGTAGCGGGTGTTGGGCACAAAGTGGGTGTTCACGGCCACGGCAAATGGGGGGCGGGCCGCGATGGCGGCCACGGCATCGGCCACGGTGGCACCCTCGGGCAGTTTGTGCAGGATCTGGTTGATGGAGATGTTCATGCGAAGGCGGCGACCGCGCTGGGTGGGGGCAGGGGGGCGGGCTCCAGTTCCAGCGCGAGGTCAAAACGTTGCGAAAGCTGCGATTGTCCCGCGTTCAGCACTTCCAGCGTCACGTCCAGCAGGGCGGGCGCGATCATGAAGCCGTGGCGGTACAGGCCGTTGATCTCCAGCACGCCCCGGCGCGGCTGGCGAATGGCGGGCAGGTTGTCGGGCAGCGTGGGGCGGCACTGCGTGGCCAGTTCCAGAATGCGGCCCTCTGCAAAGCCGGGGTGCACGGCGTAGGCGGCGGAGAGCAGCTCCAGCGTCGATCGCACGCTGGCGGGCGAGAGGTCGTCCGATTCGATCTCGGTCGCACCGATCACGAACAGGTGGTCCGGCTTGGGGGCGATATAGATGGGATAGCGCGGGTGCACCAGCCGGGTGGGGCGTTGCAGCGTGACATCCGGTGCGTGGATGCGCACCACCTCGCCCCGCACACCGCGCAAAGCCGGCCATTGGGCCTTGGCGCCGAGGCCACGGCAGTCCAGCACCCAGTCGGGCTGGCCGGGCGCGCCGGGCGCAAAGGCCTCGGGCGACTGGGGGGTGTGCCAGTGCATGCGCACGGACAGCCGCTGCATTTCCACCACCAGCGCCGCCAGCAGCTGCCGGTTGTCGAGCTGGCCCTCGCCGGGCAGGTACAGGCCCTGCGCAAAGCGCTGCGCCAGCGTGGGCTCCGCCTGGGCCAGCGCGGTGCCGTCGAGCTTTTGCAGGGCTGGCAACTCGGGCACCGTCTGCTGATTGGCCTCCAGCTGGCGAGTCAGCCGCTGGGCCTCGGCCGCGTCCTGCCGGTGCCACACGATGAGCGTGCCGGCCTGCTGGAAGAACACGGGCTCGGCCAGCGCCGCCAGCAGCTGTGGCCAGCGGGTGAGGGCATGGTGGCCCATGCGCACCACACCAGGCTCGGTGATGGCCGATTCGGCCAGCGGCGCCAGCATGGCCGCGGCCACGGTCGCGGCCGAATGTTCAGCGGCCGGACTGCCTGCGTCGTAGATGTCGACCCGGTGCCCCTGGCGGGCCAGCTCCACCGCAAGCAGGCGGCCCATGAGGCCCGCGCCCAGAATGGCAAAAGAAGAGGGTTGAAGTGGCATAGGTCCGTCGGTGTGTCCGTGTGTTGGCTGGCAACCATGGACAAAACGGGGCGGTGCCGCTCTTGGAAACTCCCCACGCCAGCATGACCTGGATCGGGTAGCGGGGCCACGGTGTGGGGCAGGCAGTGCCGTGCAGCGCTGCGTGCGGGCCCCAGGGTATTTCTCAGTCGCACACCAAAAGCGGTGGGACACCCCTGTTTCGTCCGGAAAAATCAATTACAGCACAACCAAAGGCAGCCCTTTTTGCGCTAGCGCATAGGCCATAATTTTTGCCATGACTTCTTTGACCCCGCCGTCCTCCACGCCGTCTATGCCTTCCACACACCGCTATGTGCGTGTGCTCTCCATCGCCGGTTCCGACAGCGGCGGCGGGGCGGGCATCCAGGCCGACCTCAAGACCTTCAGCGCGCTGGGCTGCTACGGCATGACGGCCATCACGGCCATCACGGCGCAGAACACCTGTGGCGTGACGGGCATCCACGGCATACCGCCCGAGATGCTCCGGGCCCAGATCGATGCCGTGGTGCAGGACATTGGCGTGGATGCGGTCAAGATCGGCATGCTGCATTCGCCCGAAGTGGTGCGCGTGGTGGCCGATGCCATCCGCACCTACCAGCTGCCGCATGTGGTGCTCGACCCCGTGATGGTGGCCACCAGCGGCGACCGGCTCATTGCCGCAGAAACCGTGAGCGTGCTGGTGCAGGAACTGTTTCCGCTGGCCGAGGTGATCACCCCCAACCTCGATGAGGCCGGCTGGCTGCTGGGGCGCAGCATCAAGGGCGTGGAAACGCTGGATGAAGCCGCGCAGGCGCTGTGCGCGCTGGGTGCACGCGCAGCGCTGCTCAAGGGCGGCCACCTGCCCGGAGACTGGGTGGTGGACATTTTGGCCACCCGCAACGGCGTGCGGCAGCGGCTGGAGTCAGCACGCATTGCCACGCCCAACGGGCACGGCACCGGCTGCACCTTGTCTTCGGCCGTTGCGGCCCACCTGGCGCAGGGCCTGCCCTTGCAGCAGGCGGTGGAGCGCGCACGCGCCTACATTCTGGGGGCCATCGCCGCAGGGGCCAATGTGACCACCGGCCGTGGCCACGGTCCGCTCAACCACGGCTATGCGCCTGTGGCGCAGTTGGTGCTGTAGAAATTTGTTTGTTTTTGGCCTCTAGCGCTTATCAGGTAAGCGCTAGTAGCTCACAATTCGATAGCTATTCAATGGCCCCGTGGCCGTGTGGCCCAGGCCAGCAAAAAGCTGAACGCCAGCGCCGGCAGCGCTGAACCCGCGCCCGGTACCACCTGCGGAGCCAGGTGGTAGACGGCAATCCCCACCAACCAGATCGCCACCGGGGCCGCATTCACCCGGCGTGCCGCAGCCAGCAGCGCGGGTGCGTTGGTGCCAAACGCCAGTCGGCCCAAGATCACCCCAAACAGTGGCACAAACACCGAGCTGAGCAGCAACAAAAACGGCTCCAGGCTGTGCATGGGCAGCACCAGTGCGAGGCCTGTGCATACGGCTGCCATGGCCAGGCCCCACTTGCGCACGCCCCAGCGTGGCAGCAGGCTGTGGGCCGACACCGCGCCCGAATAGGTGTCGCCATAGGCGTTATCCACCTCGTCGATCAGGATCAGCGACAGTGCGATCAGCCCGCCCTGGGCCAGCAGCAGGGCCTGCACCAGGTCCTTGCTCGGCAGGGTCAGCGCCACCAGCACGCCGAGCGTGTAGCACCACATGTTGGCCAGCGCGTAGCCCAGCCAGGTGCCGCGCAGCGCCGATCCACCATGCTTGCCGTGGCGCGCATAGTCGGCCACCAGAGGTAGCCACGAGATCGGCATGGCGATCACCAGGTCCAGCGCGGGCAGCACGCCCATGCCGCCTTCGCCCTTGCGCGTCCACAGCGCTTCAAAACCCTGGGCCTGCGCCAGCGACAAAAACTGCCACGACAGCCACAGCAGCGAAAGCACCACCAGCGGCAGCGCCACGCGTGCGATCACCTTGCGCACCAGCTGCACCATCGAGCCGCTGATGAGCAGCATCACCACGCCGCCCCACAGCAGCGTAGCCAGCACGGGCCAATGCGCGCCGGCCATGGTGCCGGACTGTTGGCCGATGGCCACCGTGGCATCGCGCATCACCACCAGCTCGAACGTGCCCCAGCCCACCAGCTGCACGATGTTCAAAATGATCGGCAGGCTGGCAAACGTGCGGCCGTACACCGCGTGCATCAGCCCGGCGCTGGCCAGGCCGCTGTCGCAGCCCAGCTTGGCCACCCAGCCCAGCAGGCCCGCGCCCACGATGGAGCCGCAGACGATGGCGATCAGCGCCTCCTGGGTGCCCAGCGCAGGCATCAGGTACGCGCCCACCTGCATGACAAGCAAACCCACGCCCAGGCTGAACCAGAGCGAGGCGTGGTCGTGCCACTGGAAGACACGGCGGTCGGGGGCAACGGGGACCAGCGCTTCGTTGGTGGAGGGCGCGGCGGGTGATGAGGACATGGATGGCTCCGTGGCAGTACAGAGCAGGGGCGGCCCGCCAGCGCGCCCCAAAGTCAATTCATTCTGGGCTGTGCCGAGGCGGACGTGCTTCCCTGCGCGAGGATGATCTCAATCAGGTTCAAAGGGACTCTCTCAGTCGGTTCCGGCAGGCCGGTTCGACACCCCTAGCGATGGCGCCCCAAAAGGAGCGCGGTCCTATTGTAGGGGGAGGGTCAGCGCTTGGCCTGGGCAATCGGGATCGCGTAGTGCATCACGGAGTCGCCGGAGGTCGGGTGGTACTGGGCACCGTAGATTTCCAGATCCGGCCCCAGGGTGTGCGACGGGCCGGCCGATAGCAGCCAGCTGGAGTAGATGTAGTTCACCGTCGCATCGACATTCTGCGCAGGGCCCCGGTGGGTGAAGCGTGCATAGGTCGATCCGGGGATTTCCAGGGCCACCATGCCCGGTGGCAGCGCACCGGGGCCGCGCACTTCGATGCATGCCAGGTAGCGCAGCTCTTCCGTGTGTGGTCCTGCTGGCGCCACGACGCCATAGCAGACCCCGGGCACGGTGTTCGCAATCTCGCCCAGCCGGGGCAGGAACTTCGCCCACAGGGGCGGCAGTTTCTGGCCCAGGTTGTTCTTTTCGGAGTCGATGCCGTAGTAGTCTGTGGGCAGCCCGACCAGCTGCATGGCGGGCTGCTGCTGAATGTCGGGTTCCAGGGAAATGTTGTGGTGAATGTGCGCGAGGTAGCTTTGGTCAAACCGGATCTTGCGCACGAACAGCGAGCGGTTGCCCATCTTGCGGTACTGCGACGGCGTGAGCCGAAAGCAATCCCTGAATGCGCGCGTGAAGCTCTCCTGTGTCTCGTACCCCGACGCCAGCGCAATGTCGAGCACGCTCAACCGTGTGTTGGTCAACTGCTCCAGCGCCCGCGAGAACCGGCGCGACCGGATATAGGTCTTGAGGGTTTCGTTGGTCAGCGCCTTGAAGATCCGCTGGAAGTGCCACTGGCTCATCGCTGCGGCCCGTGCCACCTCGGAAAGCTGGATATCGGATTCGAGATGGGCCTCGATGAAATCGATGCCCTCCTGGATTTGCCGGAGATAAAGCACAGTGGCGTCCGTTCAAGGGGTTTCAAAGAAACCGGTCATCGCAACCAGGCGATTCTGGTCGTTGTACCGGCCGTAGCTCACGCCTTCCCCGATCACCTGCCCGCTGCCATCCACCATGTTCCACTTGGCGATGCTCTGCTGGTTGTGGCTGGCGAAATAGTGGGTCACAAAATGCCCACCGGGCACTTGGCTGTGAAAGTTGTCCATGTAGGCCGTCAATTGGTCCCAGCCCTGGGCGGTGGCCAGCGGGTCGTTGTAGGTGCAGGCGGGGTCGAGGGACTGGGTAAAAAGGGCTGTGCGGTCCGCGGCCGAGTCGGTCTTCCACGACGCGGTGTAGGTGTCCCAGATGGATTGAAGGGGTTGTTGGCTCACGGTGTGCTCCTGATGGGTGAATGGAGACGCCATCGTGCCGGGCGCTTGTGCGCCTTTTTGACATTTTGTGCTTATTTGTGCGCCGGGCCGGCTTGGCAAGCAGCGATGGTGCCCTGGCCCGCCGGGGCTACGCGCTGACGGACGGCGCCGATCCCGGTGCCACACCCAGCAACTGGTGCAGCCGTGGGCTGGTGGTGGTGTATTGCAGCGCCACCTTGTCGCCCTTGAGCGCCTCGGCGGCGCCAAAGGCGGCCAGAGTGGCCTCGTGGAAGCCGCACAGGATGAGCTTGCGTTTGCCGGGGTAGGTGTTGATGTCGCCCACGGCATAGATGCCGCGCACGCTGGTGCGGAAGGCCTCGGTGTCCACCAGCAGCTGTTTGCGGTCCATGGCCAAACCCCAGTCCGCAATGGGCCCAAGGCGGGGCGAGATGCCCAGCACGGCCACCAGCAGGTCCAGCGCCAGGGCGCGGGTGCTGCCATCGGCGTCCACCACCTGCAAGGCGGTTAGCTGGTCACCAGCGGTTTCGATACCGGTGATCTGCGCGGCCTCGACGTGGATGCGGCCCGCATCGCGCAGTTGCTGCAGGCGCTGCAGCAGGGCATCCGGGGCCTGGAACACATCGCGGCGGTGCAGCAGGCTGACGCGGGCGGCCTGGCCGTGTTCGGCCAGTTCCACGGCGCGGGCCACCGCAGGCTCGTCGCCGCCGTGCACCACCACATGGCGCCCGGCCACGTTGGCCGTGGAGGGCAGGCTCTGGTAGTGGACCTGTGTGCCCACAAAGCGCTCGATGCCGTCCACCTTGAGCGTGCGCGGCACAAAGGCGCCCACGCCGGCGGCAATGAACACGCTGCGGGCCAGAAGCTGCGCACCTTGCGAGGTTTCGACCAGCAGGCGCCCATCGGCGTGCACGGTGAGTGCGGACACCAGCGTGTTCAGGTGCCACTGGGTCTTGAACGGTGCAATCTGCTGAAGCAGCAAACCGGCCAGCTCGCTCCCGGTGCACACGGGGATGCCCGGGATGTCGTAGATGGGTTTGTCGCCGTACAGCTCGACGCACTGGCCGCCCGCATGGGGCAGGGCATCGATCAGGTTGGCGGTGATGCCTTGCAGGCCCAGCTGGAAGACCTGGAACAGGCCCACGGGACCCGCGCCGATGACGACGGCGTCGGTTTCTTGAATCATGCTCAAGCCACGCGCGCAGCGCCCGAAACTGGCGCTGCCAAAGACCTGTGCCACCGTGGAACTGGCTTTGCCAGGCCACTGGTGGCGTCCCCCTTGGGGGATGGTGCGAAGCGACTCAGGGGGGTCACTTGACTAGTTCGTTGACCTTGCCCGGCTTGCCGTTCCACTCGTCGGCGTCTGGCAGCGCGGGCTTGCGCTTGGTGATGCTCTTCCAGCCGTCGGCAAAGGACAGATCGGCGTTGAGCTTGATGAAGGCGATCTGGTCGGCCGGCAGGTCTTCTTCGGCAAAAATGGCGTTGGCCGGGCATTCGGGGATGCACACGGCGCAGTCGATGCATTCGTCAGGATCGATGACGAGCATGTTCGGGCCTTCGCGGAAGCAGTCCACGGGGCACACGTCCACACAATCGGTGTACTTGCACTTGATGCAGTTTTCGGAGACGACGTGGGTCATGACAGGAGTTGTGTGGGTCGGTGAAAACCCTCAATTTTAGAAGCTTTCACCGACCATTGGTTACAAGGTCCCTCACCCGGATGGGGTGACTGGGGTTTGGGGCACTGATCTAGATCAGTTGACCAGCACGGCACCGGCCGTTTTGTGGCTGGCGGTGTCCACCAGGATCAGCGATCCGAGCACGCGGGCTTTGCCGAAGGCCGCTGCGGGAATCGCCTCTTGCAGCAGCAGGTCCACATGGCCGATGGCATTGGGGTCGAGCTGGGTGGCGGCTTCTTCGGCCAGCGTGTTGATGTTGAGCTTGTGCACCACGGCTTTCACCTTGGCCTTGACCCAACGGTGGCCGTGCAGCGCCCAGTACACGCGGCCTGCGACCAGGGGTTCGTCGTCCATCCAGGCGATGGTGGTGCGCAGCTCGCGGCTGGCGGGCCAGGCGGGCACGCTGGCTGGCGTGTCAAAGTCGTCTTCGGCGGGGGCGGCGACAGCAGGCGCCGCCAGAATCCAGTCGCCGCGCGAGACATCCACCTCGCGGTCCAGGATGAATCCCGCGCTGGTGCCTGCGGGCACATCCGTGGGGCGGCGTGCATGGTCCAGCACCTGGGCCACGGTGGCCAGCTGGCCGCTGGGGAAGATCTGCACGGGCGTGCCAGGCGCTACGTTGCCCGAAGCCACACGGCCCCAGAACACGCGGCGGCCTTGGCTGGTGTCGGCCGATGAGGATGACGACTTTTCGACCCACTGCACGGGGAAGGCCAGGGGCAGGCCCGTATCGGCCGGGGTGTTGGGCAACTGCTCCAGCACCTGCAGCAGCGTGGGGCCTTCGTAGCCGCACCAGCCCGCGTGGGCGTCCACCACATTCCAGCCCTTGAGGGCGGAGACCGGCACCGTGGCGCGCACGGTGATGCCAGCCGCCTGGGCGAAGGACTGCAGTGCGCCCTGGATGTGTTTCCAGGCCAGCACGGGGTCTTCCACCGCGTCGAGCTTGTTCACGGCAAACACCAGCGAGTGCACGCGCAGCAAATGGGCCAGCAGGCTGTGGCGGCGGGTCTGCGGCAGCAAGGCCAGGTCGGCATTCTTCCAGTCGAGCTTGGTGGCATCGACCAGCACCACGGCGGCGTCGGCGCTGCTGGCGGCGGTGACCATGTTGCGTGTGTACTGCTCGTGGCCGGGGGCGTCGCCGATGATGAACTTGCGCTCTTCGGTGGCGAAGTAGCGGTAGGCCACGTCGATGGTGATGCCTTGCTCGCGCTCTGCGCTGAGGCCGTCGGTCAGCAGTGCCAGGTCGGTCTCGCCCTGGCGCTGTACGCCGGCAAGGTGGTCCTGCAGCACGGCCTTGCTGTCCACCAGCAGGCGGCCGATCAGCGTGCTCTTGCCATCGTCCACCGAGCCACAGGTAATGAACTTGAGGGCGGAAATATGGTTATTTTTGCCGCTAGCGCTTGTCTGGATTGCGCTGGAAGCTATCGAATTCATAGTGGTCATCAGAAGTACCCGTCTTTCTTGCGCTTTTCCATCGAGGCATCGCTGGTCTTGTCGTCCATGCGCGTCGCCCCGCGCTCGCTCACGTCGGCGGCCAGGGTCTCGATCACGATCTCGGCTGGGGTGGCCGCCGTGCTCTCCACCGGCGCGGTGCAGGTGATGTCGCCCACGGTGCGAAAGCGCACGTCGCGCGTCTCCACCACGTCGCCGTCGCGCGGCGGTGTCAGTTCGGTCACGGGCATCAGCAGGCCCTTGCGGTCCACCACCTGGCGCTTGTGCGTGTAGTAAATGCTGGGCAGGCCGATCTGTTCTCGGTCGATGTACTGCCACACGTCCAGTTCGGTCCAGTTGCTGATCGGGAACACGCGGAAGTGTTCGTTCGGCTGCAGGCGGGTGTTGAACAAGGTCCACAGTTCAGGCCGCTGGGCCTTGGGCTGCCATTGGCCAAAGCTGTCGCGGTGCGAAAAGATGCGCTCCTTGGCGCGGGCCTTCTCTTCGTCGCGGCGCGCGCCGCCGATCAGGGCGTCAAAGCGGAATTCCTCGATCGCTTCGAGCAGCGTGACCGACTGGTGCACGTTGCGGCTCTCGCCCGGGTGGGCCAGGCGCACCGTGCCGCGTGCCATGGAATCTTCGACGCTGCGCACGATGAGCTCGGCGCCCAGTTCCTGCGCACGGAAGTCGCGGAAGTCCGTCACTTCCTTGAAGTTGTGGCCCGTGTCGATCATGAGCAGCGGGTAGGGAATGCCACCGCCGCTGGCCTTGGTGCCAAAGGCCTTTTCGGCGCATTTGAGCATGACGAGCGAATCCTTGCCGCCCGAAAACAGCAAGGCGGGGCGCTCAAAGGCGGCGGCCACTTCGCGCAGGATGAAGATGGTTTCTTCTTCCAGAGCATCCAGGTGCGAGTTGTTGAGGTGATAGCTCATGTTGTTGTTCTGCAGCTGTGCTGCATCGGTGCGGGCGTTCATGGTCGGATCTGCGGCGGAGTCAGTGGGCAAGATGCAGCCCACACTCGCGGTTGTCTTCGCCCTTGGTCGGGTCCACGTAGTCGAAGTTGTTGGGCAGGCCGTGCTTGACGCAGTATTCGTGCAGGTCCTTGGACGACCAGTGCAGCAGCGGTGCCACCTTGATCAGGCCATCAGGGTTGATGCTGACCGGGTCCATCTGCGCGCGCACGGCGGTGTCGGTGGCACGCAGTGCGGTGAACCACACCTTGGGGGCTGTCTCGCGCAGGGCACGGGCAAAGGGTTCCAGCTTCACTTCTTCGGTGAAGAAGGCGTGGCGTGGGTCGTCCAGGGCTGGTGTTGCGCCTTCTACCGCTTCGCGGTGTGCGCGTGAGCGGCGTGGCAGGTAAATCTGCAGCTTCAGGCCCAGTTGCTTCGTCACTTCGTCGGCAAAGCGGTAGGTGGCCTCAGTGTTGTAGCCATTGTCCATCCAGACCACCGGCACATCAGGGTTCACCTGCGTGACCATGTGCAGGATCACCGCTTCGAAGGGGCGGAAATTGGTGGTGACGATGGATCGCTCGCCCAGGCCCAGCGCCCAGGCTACCAGGCCGGGGGCGTTGCGGCCGAGTTCGGCGTTGACGAGTGTGAGGTCGAATTGGCTCATGGTGTGGGGTTCTAGGGTATACGTGGGCTCAGGGCTGCACTCAAGCAGCAGCCCGGCTGACAAACAGCGGCTGGGGGTTCACGGCATCGCCCTGGTAAAAGCCCGGGAACAGCGCAAACTGGCGCTGCGCATCGGCAGCGTCCACGCCCTCGGCCAGCACGGCGCTGCTGAAACCCGTGCGCTGCATCTGCACCAACTGGTCGATCAGCACGTCGCCCGTGGCGCGGATTTCGCCCTGAAAGCCACGGCGGCGGCGCAGCAGGAAGGCTTGGCTGAAGGCGCGGCCATCGGTGAAGTTGGGGAAGTGCAGGTCCACACGTTCCACACCATCGAGCGGCAGGGCCATGGCGTCGGCATCGTTGGGCAGGGCCACGGTGCGGGCGTCACCCTCTGCGGGCGGCTGGTGGTCTTGGGCGGCGAGTAGTTTCAACATCATGTCTGTGGGGCTGTGCGGTACGGCGCTGTGCGGGCTCAGGCGGCAGCGGTTTCTGGTTCTTTGTGGCGCGCTTGCTTGGCGGCTTCCTTGAACGGGTCCAGGCCTGTGCGGCGCACGGCCGACTGGAAGGTTTCGCCTGGTTCGCGCAGGTCTCGGTACGTGCCGAGCACGGCCTCGATCACGTCGGGCACTTCGGCGGCAGAGAACGAGGGGCCAATCACCTTGCCGGCCACGGCCGCGCCCGACAGGTCAGAACCGTCGGAGCCGCCCAGCGTGACCTGGTACCACTCCTTGCCGTCCTTGTCGACGCCCAGGATGCCGATGTGGCCGCTGTGGTGGTGGCCGCAGCTGTTGATGCAGCCGCTGATGTGCAGGTCGATCTCCCCGATGTCATCGAGCTCGTCCAGGTCCTGGTAGCGCTGGGTGATGGCCTCTGCGATGGGCAGCGAGCGGGCGTTGGCCAGCGCGCAGAAGTCGCCGCCGGGGCAGGCGATCATGTCGGTGAGCAGCTGCACGTTGGCGCTGGCCAGACCCAGGGCCTTGGCTTCTTGCCACAGGTCAAACAGGCGGCTGGCGTGTACCCAGGGCAGCAGCACGTTCTGGTCGTGTGTCACGCGGGCTTCGCCGGCGGAGTATTTGTCCACCAGGTCGGCCAGGGCGATCAGCTGCTCGCTGGTGGCATCGCCGGGCGACTGGCCCGGGCGCTTGAACGACAGCGTGACGGCGCGCAGCTGCTGATTTTGGTGGGCGTGCACGTTGCGTTTGAGCCAGCGGCCAAACATCACATGCTCGGCAGCCTGGGCGTCCAGTGAGGCCTGCAGGGCAGCGGGGGGCACGTCGGCAATGTCGGCCAGCTTGGGGGTCACAAAGCAGGCGGCCACGCGGTCGAACTCGGCCTGTGGGATGGTGTGTGGGCCACCGTCGATCTCCACGATCTGGCGGTACTCTTCTTCCACGTCGTCGATGTACTGCTGGCCCTCGGCCTTGACCAGGATCTTGATGCGTGCCTTGTATTTGTTGTCGCGGCGGCCGTGCTCGTTGTACACGCGCACGATGGCCTCGATGTAGTTCATGACCTGGTTCCAGGGCAGAAACTCGCGGATCACTGTGCCGATCACGGGCGTGCGGCCCATGCCACCGCCCACGAACACCTTGAAGCCGATCTCGCCAGCGTCGTTCTTGAGCACGTGCAGGCCCACGTCGTGCCAGCCCGTGGCAGCGCGGTCGTCCTTGGCGCCGCTGATGGCGATCTTGAACTTGCGCGGCAAAAACGCGAACTCGGGGTGCAGCGTGGTCCACTGGCGGATGATTTCCGCATAGGGGCGCGGGTCCACGATCTCGTCCACGGCGATGCCAGCCAGCGCGTCGGTGGTGGTGTTGCGGATGCAGTTGCCACTGGTCTGGATGCCGTGCAGCTGAACGCTGGCCAGCAGGTCCATCACGTCCGCGCTTTTGGACAGCGGAATCCAGTTGAACTGCACATTGGTGCGGGTGGTGAAGTGGGCGCAGTTCTTGGGCAGGAAGGTGGTACCCAGCTTGCCCTGGCCTTCCATGGCGGCCTTGAAGACGGCCGCTTCGGGTTCGTCGTATTCGCGGGCGATCTGGGCCAGCACGCGCAGCTGGCGGCTGGCGATTTCGCCATAGGGCACGGCCACGCGCAGCATGGGCGCATAGCGCTGCACATACCAGCCGTTTTGCAGGCGCAGCGGGCGGAAGTTGTCTTCCGACAGCTTGCCGGTCTGCCAGCGCGTGAGCTGGTCACGGAACTGCCGTGCGCGCTGCTGCACAAATTGTTGGTCGAATTCGGTGTATTGGTACATCGTGGAGCCACTCAGATCAGAATCAGTTTGAAGCCTGCCCAGGCCAGCAGGATGGACAAGGCGGAGCGAATCAGGCGCTCGGGCGTGCGGGTCACCAGGCGCGAGCCCAGCCAGATGCCCGGCAGTGAGCCAGCCAGTAATTGTGCAAGCAAAGGCCAATCAACCGAGCCCAGCGAAGCGTGTCCCAGACCAGCCACGAGGGTCAATGGCACGGCGTAGGCGATGTCGGCGCCAATGATGCGCGGCAGGGGCAGCATGGGGTAGACCAGCAGCAGCACGGTGACGCCAATGGCGCCCGCACCCACCGAGGTAAAGGTGACCAGCGTGCCGATCACGGCGCCCATCAGGATGGGCAGACTCCAGTGGCGGGGGCGTGTGGGGTCGCCAGCGTGGTTTTTGCGGGCTGCGGCTTCGGCCGCCTGGCGCTGTGCAGAAAACGCAACCACCTTGTAGAGCGTGGCCGCCGCCGTCAGCAGCAGGGCAAAGCCCAGGGTGGTGGTCATGACACGCTGGGCGATGCCGCTCGCGGGGCCCATCACCTTGAGGGCCCACAACGCCAGCAGCGCGGCCGGAATGCTGCCCGCGCAAAGCTGGCCCACCACTTTCCAGGGCACCAGGCGCTGGCGGGCCAGGCTCACGGTGCCGCCCATCTTGGTGAAGGCCGCAAACAGCAGGTCGGTGCCCACGGCCATGTGGGGCTTGACGCCAAAGAAGAAAATCAGGATCGGCGTCATCAGCGAGCCGCCGCCCACACCCGTCAGGCCTACGATCAGCCCGACAGCAAAGCCCGCAAAAACAAACGCCAATTCATGCATGGGTGCGAATGTAGGGGACGGGCTTATGGATGCAAACTATTGTTTTGCTCTGCCAATATGCTCAATTTCTTATAAGCAAGTGTTGGCGTGGGTTTTTAAAGGGTTTTGGTACGGGCTACAGGCGCTCGGTGCCCAGCGCCCTGGCCAGCCTTGCGTCCAGCGGCAAGGGTTCGCTTTGCAGGCGGGCGGCCAGCAGTTCGCCGCACAACAGGGCCAGGGTCAGCCCCCGCGCACCCATGGCGGTGTTGACCCAAAGCCCCCGAAGGTCCGTGGCGTCCACGGGGCCGACGATGGGCAGGCGATCCGGCGCGGTACAACGCACGGCGGCCCAGGACTGCACGGCAGGGGCTGCCGCAGGCCCCTCTTCAGGGTCTGATGCCGCGAGGGGGGTGGAGAGCGCCCGGGCAAATGCGGGTTCCAGCTCCGGGGCTATCCCGGGCAGCAGGCCCTGCAGCTTGGCCCAGTTGGTGGCGTGGGCCGCCTGGACATCGGCGGCGGTGGGGGGCAGGGCCTCGACGTCGCGTTCAAAAGTGGAGCCCATTACCCAGCCGTGGTGGCCTATGAGGTTGTCTTCCAGCGGAAATCGAGGGACCAGGTTGCCGTTGCCATTGGCCGGAAACGGCAGCAGTGGCGCCGCAGGGTCCGTATGCACGCCCCAGGACACCTGCCCCCGCACCGGCTGCAAAAGCCAGCGGTGGTTGAGCAGCGGGAGGCTGCCCGCGCCCGCCGCGATGACCACGGTGGGCGCCTCGGCCAGCACCTGGCCCTGGGCGTCCAGCGCCTGCCAGATGGAGGTCGCTGGGCTGCCGTCGGCGGCAGGGCGCTCGGTGCGCCGCAACTGCGCCACCTGGCAGCCGCCTTGCCAGCGTATGCCGGGCTGCGCCAGCAAGGCCCTGGCCAAACGCGCAGGGCGAACCCAGCCCGCCTGGTGGTGCCAGCAGGCCGTGGCATCGGTGGGCAATTGGGCCTTCGCCAGCGTGGCAGGTGATGCAGGCTCGCTCCAGGCCGCGCCCGGCCCGTCTGCCCAGCCGGGGGGCAGGCCGGGTGTGCCATCGGTGCGGTGCTCCAGCACACCGCAATGGGCCCAGTCCACGCCCTCGCTCAGCAGCCAGCGGGCCTGCTCCAGCGTGGTGCGGATGCCGCTGCGCGACAAGCGCGAGAGCACGCTGTCATCCGGCGATACATGCGGCGCAAACACCCCAGCGGGCAGGGCCGATGCACCTGCCGCAGGCTCGGCGGCCTGATCCAGCACCATGACCTGCCAGCCGCGCCGCGCCAGGCTGGCGGCGGTGGCCGCGCCCGCAATGCCGCCGCCGATCACGATGCAGGGGCCGGGCAGGGCGGGGTCGGCCGTGGCCACAGGCTGGCGCGTGGTCCGCGGTTCCCAGCGCGGGTTGTAGGTGGCGTGCAGGTTGTCGCGCTTGGGCGGCACACCGGGCACACGGGTCACTTCAAAGCCACATTGGGCCAGGGCATCGCGCACAGCGCGTGCGATGGTCCAGGTGGCGAGTTGTGTACCGCGACGGCAACAGCGCGCTACGGCCTTCAGGGTGTGCAGGTCCCAGTTTTCGGGGTTCCGTTGGGGGCTGAAGCCGTCGAGGTAGATGGAATCCACCGTCAGGTTCTGCTGGCGCAGCATGGCCTGGGTGTCGCCCACATACAGGGTGAGCAGCACCCGGCCGTCATCAAAACGCAGGCGGTGCACGCCCGGCAGCAGGCCCCACCATTGCTGGTGCAGTGCTTCTGCCAACGGGGCCAGCTCAGGGTGGACTGAGGTGGCACGCAGCAGATCGGCTGCACTCACGGGCCAGGCTTCTGTCGATACGAAGTGCAGCAGCGTGGGCCGCGCGGGGTCGGCCCGCCACGCGGCCCAGGTCACCAGGAAGTTCAGGCCAAAGCCAAACCCTGTCTCCAGAATGCGCCATTGCGGCTGCCCCGCCCAGGCCTCGGGCAGGCCACAGCCGTTCAGAAACACCCGGCGGGCCTGGTCCAGGCCGCCGTTTTCGCTGTGGTAGCGGTCGCCGAAGCGGGGGCTGTAGGGGGTGCCGTCCGGCAGCCACTCGATGGGTTCAGTCATGAGAACGGCAAAAGGCCGGCGTGGCGCCGGCCTGTTGGAAAGAGAAGGCGGTTTTTACCGCGAACCGCTCCGGGGTGTGTTGCGCTGCGTCACGCACTGGGCGGGACGTATCCCGCCGCGGCGTCTGCGCCGCCGCCGAAGAAATGGTTTTCCATCTGCCGGGCCAAGTACTGGCGGGCGCGGGCGTCGGCCAGGTTCAGGCGGTTTTCATTGACCAGCATGGTCTGGTGCTTGAGCCAGCCCGCCCAGGCTTCCTTGCTCACGCTTTCCCAGATGCGCTTGCCCAGTTCGCCAGGGTAGGGGGGGAAGTCGAGGCCTTCGGCTTCCTTGCCGAGCTTGATGCATTGAACGGTGCGTGCCATGGGGTGTTTCCTTGTATGGAGCGAGCAAACAGGGGTTGCTCAGATGTTTTGGATATAAAGAACTGAAATCTCAGTAGTTCCAGTTTTGAAGAGGGCCTTCCAGAATGCGTTTCATCGGTGTTTTGCACCGAAATACATTCCCAAAAAAGAGGCCTCCAATGAACTTTCGCCGCGACTTTATCAAGTTTCCCTTCGCTGCCGCCCTGGTGGGCAGTTTGGCCCTGACGGCATTGCCGTCGTTTGCACAGTCTGTGACGCTGCTCAATGTGTCGTACGACCCCACCCGCGAGTTGTATGTGGAGTTCAACCAGGCTTTCTCCAAGCACTGGAAGGCCAAGACCGGCCAGGACGTGACCATCAAGCAAAGCCATGGCGGCTCGGGCAAGCAGGCGCGCTCCATCATTGACGGGCTGGATGCCGACGTGGCCACCCTGGCGCTGGCTGGCGACACCGACGCGCTGCATGCCAACGGCGGCTGGATCCCGAAGGACTGGCAAAAGCGCCTGCCGCACAACAGTTCACCCTACACCTCCACCATCGTGCTGGTGGTGCGCCAGGGCAACCCCAAGGGCATCAAGGACTGGGACGACCTCATCAAGCCCGGCATCAGCGTGATCACGCCCAACCCCAAGACCTCGGGCGGCGCCCGCTGGAACTACCTGGCCGCCTGGGAATTCGCCAAGCGCAAGCTGGGCAGCGATGCCAAGGCCAAGGACTTCGTGGCCAAGCTGTACGGCAATGTGCCGGTCCTCGACACGGGCGCGCGTGGCTCCACCATCACCTTTGCCCAGCGCAACCAGGGTGATGTGCTCATCGCCTGGGAAAACGAGGCCTACCTGCTCGAAAAGGAATTCGGCGCCAAGTTCGACGTGATCGCCCCCTCAATCTCCATCCTGGCCGAGCCCGCCGTGACCGTGGTGGACAAGAACGTGGACAAGAAGGGCACGCGCGCCGTGGCCGAGGCCTACCTGCAGTACCTCTACACCGAAGAGGGCCAGGACATCGCCGGCAAACACTTCTACCGCCCGGCCGTGTCTGACAAAGCCAAGGCCAAGTACGCCAAGCAGTTCCCCAAGCTGAACCTGTTCACCATCAACGATGCGTTTGGTGGCTGGGACAAGGCGGCCAAGGACCACTTTGCGGACAACGCCAGCTTCGACCAGATCTACACGAAGAAGTAAGTTCACCCCGAAGCGGCCTTCGGCCGCCTCCCCTCAAGGGGCGCCACCGCTGGACCGGCAGAGCCGGATCCAGGGTGGCGCTGGTCTGGCCACGCCCTCTGGAATCTTCTCTTATGTCCGCTCTTCTCATTGCCGGCAGCCCTTCAGAACGTTCACGTTCTGCCGCCTTGCTCGATGCCGTGGCCCAGCGCCTGTCGGTGCGGGGTGCGCTGGTGGACCGCGTCCACATCCGCGACCTCTCGCCCCAGGCGTTGCTGCTGGCCGATTTTGGCCACCCCACGGTGGTGGGGGCTATCGACCAGGTGGCCCAGGCCCGCGTGCTGGTGGTGGCCACGCCGGTCTACAAGGCGGCTTACAGCGGCGTGCTCAAGGTGTTCTTGGACCTGTTGCCCCAAACGGCACTCAAGGGCAAGGTCGTGCTGCCCCTGGCCACGGGCGGCAGCCCGCACCACATGCTGGCACTGGACTATGCCCTGCGCCCGGTGCTGCAGTCGCTCGGCGCCAAAAGCATCCTGCCGGGCATCTATGCCACCGATGCCCAGGTCACGCTGACGCCCGAAGGCTCCTACCATCTGAACGACGACATTGCCACCCGGCTGGACGAGGCCGTCAATGTGCTCGTGACCGAAACCCTGCGGCCATCGCCCGCCCAGGCCACACGGTTTGCGCCCGTGCATTTCTCCCAGGTGCGATGTAGCGTCTGACGCCAGCTCGGCGCTGCGGCAGGCCCGCAGTGCCAGCGCCACCTTCCTTCCCCTTCTTTCACCTTTTTTGATTTTTGCTGCGCCGGGTGCGCGGGCAGGGCGGCGTGCCGCCTGCTGCAAGCCCGGCTCCGGCGCCCACCCTTTGTTGTGCATCGCACTCGGAATTCGCACCATGAATGAACTGACCCGTTTTTCCCTTCAGCGCCGCCACCTGCTCGCCACGGTCGCGGCCACCGCAGCCACCGCCGCAGTAGCTACGGCCCCCCAGGCCTGGGCCCAGGCCCCCGCCGCTTCCCGCGTGCTGCGTGTGGGCCACCAAAAGGGTTGGCTCTCCATCCTCAAGGGTCGTGGCACGCTCGAAAAGCGCCTGGCCCCGCTGGGGGTGAAGGTCACCTGGACCGAGTTCAACGCAGGCCCGGTGCAGCTCGAAGCGCTCAACGTGGGCTCCATCGACTTTGGCGATGTGGGCGAGGCGCCCCCCATCTTTGCCCAGGCCGCCGGTGCGCCGCTGGTCTACGCCGGTGCCACCGTGCCGCGCCCCGCGCTGGAGGCGGTGATCGTGCCAAACGGTTCGCCCATCCGCAGCGTGGCCGACCTCAAGGGCAAGCGCGTGGCCTACAACAAGGGCTCCAACGTGCAGTACTTCCTGGTCAAGCTGCTCGAGAAGAATGGCCTGAAGTACGGCGACGTGCAGTCCGTCTTTCTGGCGCCGGCCGATGCGCGGGCTGCGTTTGAAAAGGGTGCAGTCGATGCCTGGATCATCTGGGACCCCTTCCTGGCCGCCGCCCAGAAAACCCTGGACGCCCGCCTGCTGGCCGACGCCACGGGGGTGGTCAACAACCGCGCGTACTACTTCACCTCGCGCGACTTCGCGACCAAGAACACCGACGTGCTGCGCATTGCGATCGAAGAGGTCAATGCGATTGACACCTGGGCGTCCAAGAACAAGACGGCTGCCGCCGCCGAATTGTCCGCCGTGCTGGGGCTGGACAAGTCCATCACCGAGCTCTACCTCAACCGCGCGAAGTTTGGAACCGCCCCGGTCACCCGCGAGATCCTGGCCGAGCAGCAACAGATCGCAGACACCTTCTTCGACCTGAAGCTGATCCCCAAAAAGCTCAACCTGCTGCACGCCGCGCCCGTCGATCTGCTGTAACCCCCACCGTTCAAGGAGCCTGCCATGCCCGCGCCCATGCCCTTTCCGTTGCATGCACAGCTGCAGCGCGTTCTGTGTGTGACGGCCGCCGCCTGGGGGCTGAACACGCAGCAACGCCGTGTGGTGCACCGTGCCCCGCAGTTCGGCTTTGCCATTTCGTATTGAACGCACTGAACGTACCGAACGCACTGAAAAGACCTGCTCCATGCAAATCTTCTGGTTCATCCCCACCCACGGCGACAGCCGTTACCTCGGCACCGCCAAGGGCGCACGCCAGCTCAGCCACGACTACCTCCAGCAGGTGGCCGTGGCGGCCGACAGCCTGGGCTACGAAGGCGTGCTGATCCCCACCGGCCGCTCCTGCGAAGACCCCTGGGTCGTTGCATCCAGCCTGATCGCGGTCACGAAGAAGCTCAAGTTCCTGGTCGCCGTGCGCCCCGGCCTGCACCAGCCCGCGCTGGCCGCGCGCATGGCGGCCACGTTCGACCGGCTGTCGGGCGGGCGCCTGCTGATCAACCTGGTGACGGGCGGCGACCAGACGGAGCTGGAGGGTGACGGCGTTTTTCTGGACCATGCCACCCGCTACGAGCAGTCGGCCGAGTTCATCCGCATCTGGCGCGAGATCCTGGCGCGCAGCCACGACGGACAGACCTTTGACTACGAAGGCAAGCACCTGTCCGTGAAGGGCGCCAAGCTGCTGTTCCCGCCGCTGCAGCACCCGCATCCGCCCGTGTATTTCGGCGGGTCATCCGATGCTGCCCATGACCTAGCCGCCGAGCAGGTCGAGACCTACCTCACCTGGGGCGAGCCCCCCGCCGAAGTGGCGAAAAAGGTGGCCGACGTGCGCGCAAGGGCTGCGAAAAAAGGCCGCACCGTGAAGTTCGGCATCCGCCTGCACGTCATCGTGCGCGAAACCGACGACCAAGCCTGGGCCGCCGCCGAAGAACTCATCAGCCATGTCGATGACGACACCGTGGTGCGTGCGCAGGCCGTGTTCTCGCGCATGGATTCCGAAGGCCAGCGCCGCATGGCCGCATTGCACAACAAGGCAAGAAACAAGGCCCCCACGCTCGGCACTGACGTGTCCTCGCTGCCCCCCGAGGGGGGCCAATCGCCTAGGGGCGGCCCGTCGGCGATTGGGCGCAGCCGCAAGGACCTCGAAATCAGCCCCAACCTGTGGGCGGGCGTGGGCCTGGTGCGCGGTGGCGCGGGCACCGCGCTGGTGGGCGACCCGCAGACGGTGGCCGCACGCATCGAGGAGTACGCAGCCCTGGGCCTGGACACCTTCGTGCTCTCGGGCTACCCGCACCTCGAAGAGGCCTATCGCTTCGCCGAGCTGGTGTTTCCGCTGCTGCCGCTGAAGCTGCGCGACCAGCTGGCTGGCGGCAATCCGCTGGGCCCGTTTGGCGAGACCGTGGCCAACGACTTTGTGCCGCGCGCGTCGCAAAGCTGAAACCGCCCCCAAAGGAGCCTGCCATGAGCATCCAGTCCATCAACCACGTGCAGCTCGCCTTCCCGGCCGGGGCCGAGGCGCCGATCCGGCGCTTCTACGCCAGCCTGCTGGGCCTGCCCGAAGTGCGTCTGAAGGCCGGCAACACCCTGCGTTTTGCCGCCGGCACGCAGCGCATCGACCTGGTGCCCACCGAGCACTGGCAGCCCGCCCCTGCGGTGTCGCACCTGGCCTTTGAGGTGCAGGACCTGCCCGCGCTGCGCCACCGCCTGCTGCAGGCCGAGCTGGCGCTGGTGGAAAACCGCGCGCTGCCCGGGTACCTGCGCTTTTACGTCAAGGACCCGGCGGGCAACCAGCTGGAGTTCCTGGAGCCCGACCACGAATACGACAACGAACAAGAACGCGAGAGCACCCCATGACACAGACACAGACCCAGACGGTGCGAGAGCTGCAGATTTCGCCCGTGGCGGACTCCGTAGACCTGCCGATCGAGGGGCCGTTGCTGCCCGCTCCCTTGGCCCGCTTTCTGGCCAACGTCGCGCAGCGCCTGCTGCCCTGGGCCGTGCCCGTGGGCCTCATCGTGCTGTGGCAGATCGCATCGTCGCAAGGCTGGCTGTCCAGCCGCGTGCTGCCGGCCCCGCTCGAAGTGGTCAAGGCCGCCTGGACCCTGACCGAATCCGGCGAGCTGTGGACCCACGTCAAGGTCAGCGCGGGCCGCGCGCTGGCCGGGCTGGCCATCGGGGGCGGCCTGGGGCTGCTGCTGGGCCTGCTCACCGGCTCGGTCAAGCTGTTTGAAACGCTGCTCGACTCCACCATCCAGATGGTGCGCAACATCCCTGCGCTGGCGCTCATTCCGCTGGTGATCCTGTGGTTCGGCATCGACGAATCGGCCAAGCTGTTCCTCATCAGCGTGTCGGTGTTCTTCCCGATCTACCTCAACACCTTCCACGGCATCCGCAATGTGGACCCGGGCCTCATCGAGATGGGCCGCACCTACGGTCTGGGCCGCTGGCAGCTGTACCGGCAGATCATCCTGCCCGGTGCGCTCTCCAGCATCCTGGTGGGGCTGCGCTTCTCGCTGGGCCTGATGTGGGTGATCCTGATCGTGGCCGAAACCATCTCGGCGCAGGCCGGCATTGGCTACCTCACCATGAACGCCCGCGAGTTCCTGCAGACCGACATCGTGCTCGTGGGCATCCTGCTGTACGCGCTGCTGGGCAAGCTGGCCGACGTGTTTGCCAAGGGGCTGGAGCGGTACTGGCTGCGGTGGCATCCCGGGTATCAGGCATGAACATCCCCCTGAGCGGCTGTGCCGCTTCCCCCTTCTCTCTACGCGCTGCGCGCTGCGCGCTACGGGAAGGGGGACGACGCCAGCGCGGCGGGGTGGCCCTTGCGCGGCCTCCCTGGCATTGGGCCCCGCCGAGCGCAGTCATTGCGCCCAGGTACTCACTTTTTTATAGCTACTAGCGCTTTATGGACATGCGCAGGAGGCCATTTTGACTAGAAATATTACCCCGCCATCGCAGCCACAAGGCGTCCGCCTGGAAGTGCGTGGCGTGGACAAACGCTACGGCACGCGCGACGTGCTCAAGAAGACCGAGCTGGTCATCGAGCCTGGCCAGTTCGTCGCCATCGTGGGGCGCAGCGGCTGCGGCAAGAGCACGCTGCTGCGTCTGGTGGCGGGGCTCGAATCCGTCTCGGGCGGTGCGATCCGCCTCGACGGCCAGGACGTTGCGGGCCTGAGCAGCGACACCCGCATCATGTTCCAGGACTCGCGCCTGCTGCCCTGGAAACGTGTGGTGGACAACGTGGCACTGGGCCTGCCACCCGGGCAACGCGGCGCGGCCGCCGACGTGCTGGCCCGCGTGGGCCTGGGCGACCGGCTGGGCGAATGGCCCGCGCGCCTGTCCGGCGGCCAGCGCCAGCGTGTGGCCCTGGCCCGCGCCCTGGTGCACAACCCGCGCCTGCTGCTGCTCGACGAACCGCTGGGCGCGCTGGATGCGTTGACCCGCATCGAGATGCACCGCCTCATCGAAGGCCTGTGGCGCAGCAGCGGCTTCACCGCGCTGCTGGTCACCCACGACGTGCAAGAGGCCGTGGCCCTGGCCGACCGCGTGATCCTGATCGAAGACGGCCAGATCGCGCTGGACCAGCGCATCGACCTGCCTCGCCCGCGCTCACACGGCGACGCCGCGTTTGCCGCCATCGAAAAACGCATCCTCGACCGCGTGCTGCAAAAGCCCGATGGGGAGCCTGCGCACGAGGTGCCCTGGCCCGGTGTGCCCGCGCATGGTTTGCGCTGGGCGGTGTGATGGATTACGCCCTGAGCCGCTTCGCGCCTTCCCCCAAAAGGGGGGGCGCCACCGGTGGCCTGGCAAAGCCAGTTCCACGGTGGCGCTGGCCTGGAGCACGCCAGTGTCGGGCGCCGTGTTAGTGGTGTAGCACCGAGGTGTAGCGCCTTTTTTGTTTCTTTTTTCAACGGACTTATCAAGGAGAACCCCATGTCCATTCAAGCCATCAACGTACGCAACCAGTTCAAGGGCAAAGTGCGCGAAATCATTCGCGGCGATGTTGTCTCCGAGGTCGATGTCGAAACGCCCTGGGGCGTTGTCACCTCGGTCATCACCACCCGCTCGGTGGACGACCTGGGCCTGGTCGTCGGCTCCGACGTGGTCGCGCTGGTCAAGTCCACGGAGGTATCGATTGCCAAGCTGTGAGGCAGCCGTGGGACAGAAAATTTGAATGAAATAGGGCTCCAGCGCTTGGTGGGTAAGCGCTGGTAGCTATAAAAACGAGAGTTTTCCTGAGACGCGCTTGCATTTGGTAGACGCTATGCGCTAAAGCACCTACATGATGCTGCGTATCACTACGAACAAGTCGGAACTCGATGTCTCGCTGATTCACGAGTTCCTCAGTAAGCACTCCAGTTGGGCCCGGGGGATTCCTCGCCCTCTTGTTCAGCGGGCGATTGACAATTCCCTTTGCTTCGGCGGTTTCGTTGGCGACAGGCAAGTGGCGTTTGCGCGAGTTGTCTCTGATTTCGCCACCTTCGCAAACCTCTTGGATGTTTTCGTCTTGCCTGGCCACAGAGGGAACGGATACAGCAAGGCCATCCTGGATGCCGTCTTGGCGGACCTGCACTTGCAAGATCTTCGGCGCTTCACTCTGGCGACGGGTGACGCACATGGTCTGTATGCGCAATTCGGCTTCACACCTCCGCTGAAGCCGCAGTCTCTGATGGAGCGGTATTTCCCGAGCATCTACCACGGCAATACGCAATAACCGGGTTTTCTGGCTCTGGAAAGGACCTAGCACACCGTGTCGCGATCCTCCTGGCCGGGAAGCTGCGACCGTGGTCCGCGAGGCCTGCTGTCGACATAGGCAACACAACAGGCAACCATCAGCTGCGCGGCGAGGCACTGTCGCAGCACGATGCTCTCCATGACACGGCACACCCGTTGGAAATATGATTCGAATAAACCCCCAGCGCTTGTTGGGTAGTCGCTAGCAGCTATCAAAAAATGAGTGTTCTGCGCCTGCTATCTGGCAAGAATCCTGGGGCCATTCAGCCAAAAACCGCCTGCGCGGCTTAGACTCAGCCGCATGACGATCCTCCTTCTTTGCACTTTTGCCGCCTTGGCTGCGCTGCTCCACGCAGCGGCTGTCGCGCGAGCGGTGGCAAAGAAAAATGCGCGTCGTCAGCTGACGCCAGCACATTCCTAAGCCCGGCGGCACCCTCTCTCCCCATCCTCTTTCAGCGCAACCATCCACCGCCGGGCACCAGCCTCGCGCGGTAGCGGCCTTTTTTGTCCCCACGGGGCGGCAGCCGCATTTGATGGAGTGCTTTCATGCATGAAGTTGTTGTTGTCGTTCATGGCGAGCGCACGCTCACAGAACTTGATTTTTCCCGTCTGACGAGGCTTGCGGGCCAGCGGCAGCCGCCCATTCTTGCGGACCTCCTTGCGAACGCCGAAGTGACCAGTTCCCGCGCTGTGCGGTCTGACGTGGTCACCATGTATTCCCGTGTGGAACTGGTGGACGTGCACACCCACCGGCGCCAGGTGCTCACGGTTTGCTATCCGCAGGATGCAGAACCCGCAGCGGGCTTTATCTCGGTGCTGTCGCCGGTGGGCATCAGCCTGCTGGGCCTGAGGGTGGGGGATGTTGCCAAGTGGCACACGCCGCATGGCGAAGAGTGCGCGGCCGTGGTTGAGAGCATCCAGTTCCAGCCCGAGGCCACGGGCGACTACGTCACCTAGTCCTTTCCGCAAGCCTGCGGCCCGCCCCTGGCCGCGCCCCACCCATCACTGCCATCCAGCCCGGCGCCGTCTCGCAGCGGCGTTGCGGGACAGGTGCGCGCTGTTCAATCAGAAAGACGTTCAACCATGACCCCTCGCTCCATCCTCGCCGTCACCGATTTTTCCCAGCAGGGAGGCCACGCGCTTGCGCGCGCAGCGCTGCTCTGCGCCGAGCACCGTGCTCCATTGACGCTGGTCTATCTGGCCCACCCCGGTGAAGTCCCCCTGCCGGACACTGCCGTGCGGCTGTCGCACCACGCGCTGCAGCTTCGGCAGCGCCACGACATTCACGTCCATGCGGCAGCGCGCATTGACTCCACGGTTGCGGATGTCGCCCGCGAGGCAGCGGGTGCTGACCTGGTGGTGTGGGGCACGGCACCGGTGCGTGGGCTGCGCGCCTGGTTCGGCACACATCCGGCCATCCAGATGCTGCGCACTTGCCAGCGCCCCGTGATCGTCGTGCGCAATCCCGCAGACCAGCCCTGTCGAAGCTTGATGGTGGCGGTGGACTTCTCTCAGGTGTCGCACCGTCTGGTGGAGCTGGGCTTGGCGTTGCATCCGTCCGCACGGGTGGAGCTGTTCCACGCCATCAGCACTGCCAACGAAGGCAAGCTGCGGTATGCCGAAGTGTCTGAACGCGCCATCCAGATCTACCAGGAGCAATGCCGGCGCCACGCGCAAGACAGGATGTTCACGCTGACCGATTCTTACGACGCACGGCGCAATCGGCTCTCGTCTTCCATCGGGCGGGGCGACCCTGCGCGGCAGGTTCTGGTGGCGCAGCAGAACACGGCAGCCGATCTGATCGTGGTGGGCAAGCACCCGGCTTCCGCGTTGTCAGACCTGATGTTCGAGAGCGTTGCGCAACGCATCCTGCGCGATGCACGCACGGACGTGCTGGTGGTGCCGCACGGTTTTCAGCCCGCGTCCCGTGGTTCTGCCGTGAAGCGCCTTGCCACCGATCTGCCCGTGCGCCGCGTGAAGGCGGGCGCGCCGCGCCCGCCGAGCCATCCCAACCCGGCCGCGCACCGGGAACCTCTGCACCTGTTCACGAACAGTCCTGCACCACCACTTCCTTGACCACGGCCAGTGCCCGGGGCAGGTCTTCGAGGGCCACCGATCCCAGCGCGATGCGCAGCGCGTGGGGCACATGGGTGGTGGTGGCAAACCCCTCGGCGGTAGACACCGACACCCCGCGTTCTGCCAGGGTGGCGGCGATGCGGTCGGCCCGTTGGTCGTCGCCCAGCGGCAGCCAGACGAAGTACGAGTGCGGGTGCCGCACCAGCCGCAGCCCCGCCAGCGCCCGGGTGGCAATGGCCTGGCGCTGCGCGGTGTCTGCGCGTTTGCCGGCCTCCAGCCGGGCCACGGTGCCGTCTTCGATCCAGCTGCAGGCGATGGCGGTGATGACCCCGGCCGTGTTCCAGGCGGTGGCGCGCACGGCGCGCTCGATGGGGGCGATCAGCTCCCGCGATGTGGCCACAAAGCCAAATCGCAAGCCCGTGGCCACGTTCTTGGACAGGCTGGAGAGGTACACCGTGCGCTCGGGCGCCAGCGCCGCGATGGGGGGCGGCGCCTCGGGCGCGAGGTAGGCGTAGGGTGCGTCTTCGATCACCAGCAGGTCATGCGTCCGGGCCATGGCCACCAGGCGTTTGCGTGCGCGGGCACCCATCACGCAGCCCAGCGGGTTGTGCAGGGTGGGCATGGTGTAGATGGCGCGCACGGGCCGGGTTTCGCACAGGCGCTGCAGGGCGTCCAGGTCGGTGCCGGCAGGGCCGACCGGCACTGGGGCCAGGTCCAGCCGCAGGCGTTCTGCCAAAACCCGAAAGCCGGGGTAGGTGAGGGCATCCACCGCCACTACGTCGCCGGGGTTGAGCAGGCCCATGGCCGCCACGGCCATGCCGTGCTGCGCGCCGTTGACGATGAGCACCTGCTCGCCCGTCACCTGCAATTGGCGTGCCTTCAGGTGCCCGGCCACGATGGCGCGTTCGTGCGGCCGGCCGCCATAGGGGTGGTAGTGCAGCAGCGATTCCAGGTCGCCCGATGCGGCCAGCTTGCGCAGCGCGTCCCGCAGCAGGTCTGCCTGGCCCGGCACGCTGGGGTTGTTGAAGGACAGGTCGGTGGCGCTGGGCGCGGGTGTGGTGAGGTCGGCGTCGGCACCGCGCGGGGAGGCCGGGTCGCGCACAAAGGTGCCGCGCCCGGTTTCTCCCACCACCAGGCCGATGGCCTCCAGCTCGGCATACACGCGGCTTGCCGTGGCCAGCGCAAGGCCGTGCCGCTGGGCCAGCGCGCGGTGGGTGGGCAGGCGGGTGCCCGGCCGCAGCTGCCCTGCGCGGATGTCTGACGCCAATGCATCCATCACCTGTTTGTACCGAACCTGGCCCATGGCGTTGTGCCCCTGCGTTGAAACGTATCTATGACAATTTTTTGATTGTATTGAATGCCACCGGTAGGATGCATTTCGCCATTCCGTGCTTCATTCACTCTTCTTTCCTCTACTGAACAGGAACACCACCGCCATGCGCATCGCCATCCTGACCTTCGACGGTTTCAACGAACTCGACTCCCTGATTGCCCTCGGTCTGCTCAACCGGGTGAAGAAACCGGGGTGGGAGGTGTCGCTGTGCTGCCCCACAGCCCGGGTGTGTTCCATGAACGGTGTGACGGTGGAGGCCCAGTCGCTGCTGCCGTATGCGCGTTCGGCCGATGCCGTGCTGGTGGGCAGCGGTATGAAGACCCGCGAGGTGGTGCAGGACACCGCGCTGATGGCGCAGCTCGACTTCGACCCGGCGCGCCAGCTGCTGGGCGCCCAGTGTTCGGGGGCTTTGATCCTGGCCAGGCTAGGCTTGCTCGACGGCGTGCCGTCCTGCACCGACCTGACGACCAAGCCCTGGGTCCAGGAGGCCGGCATCACTGTGCTGAACCAGCCCTTTGTGGCCCGGGGCAATGTGGCCACGGCGGGCGGTTGCCTGTCGGCGCAGTACCTGGCAGCCTGGCTGATTGCGAGGCTGGAAGGGCCCGAGGCTGCCCGCGAAGTCATCCACTACTTTGCCCCGGTGGGCGAGAAGGAGGAGTACGTCGCCCGCGCCATGGGCCACATCGAAAACCAAGTCCCCATCGCCAGCCTGGCGTAGGCTGGCCGCAGGCGGCGCCGGTCACGGGCCGCAGGTCTGCCCACACCGCAGGAAAAGTGCAGGGCGGCAACGGGCTGCTGGTGGGACGCTGCCGGTAGACGTTATCGGTACGCGGAGCTCAGGGCCAAGGCCGGGGTGTGACCGCGAAGGCCACCGCCGCCCCCATGGCCCGGCAGTGTGAATACCGCTACGGCGTTCACCAGATCCTGTGCCTGGGTGCGCATGTTGTTGGCGGCGGCGGCCATCTCTTCGACCAGCGCCGCGTTTTGCTGGGTGGCCTGGTCGATCTGGCTGACCGCCTCGCCGATCTGGGTGACGCCGGTGCTTTGTTCGCTGCTGGCGGCGGTGATCTCGCCCACGATGCCGGTGACGCTGCGGATGGCATTGACCACCTCGGTCATGGTGGCGCCGGCTTTGTCAACCTGTGCAGTGCCACGCGCCACACGCTCCACGCTGGTGGAGATCAAGAGCTTGATTTCCTTGGCCGCGTCGGCCGAACGGCCGGCCAGGTTGCGCACCTCGCTGGCCACCACGGCAAAGCCCCGGCCTTGCTCGCCTGCGCGGGCGGCTTCCACGGCCGCGTTCAGCGCCAGGATGTTCGTCTGGAAGGCAATGCCATCGATCACGCCAATGATGTCGGCGATTTTCTGGGAGCTTTCGTTGATGCCCTTCATCGTCTCCACCACCTCGGCCACCATGGCGCCGCCTTCGGCCGCCACCGTGCTGGCGTTCAAGGCCAGCCGGTTGGCCTGAACGGCGTGGTCTGCGTTTTGCCGCACCGTGCTGCTCAATTGTTCGGTGGATGCGGCGGTCTCCTGCAGCGCGCTGGCCTGGTGTTCGGTGCGGCTGCTCAGGTCCAGATTGCCCTGGGCGATCTCGGTGCTGGCGTTGGCCACGCTGTCGGAGGTCTGGCGCACGCTGGCCACCACGGTGGACAGGCTGGCCTGCATCGCCGCCAGGGCCTGCATCACGGCCGCCACCTCGTCCTTGCCGCTGGTGTCGATGGGCTGGCTCAGGTCGCCACGGGCCACTGCATCGGCCACCTGTCCGGCCCGCTGCAGCGGCCGGGTGATGCCACGCACCAGGGCCGCGCCAAAGAGTGCAGCAAACAGCACCCCGAGGGCGATCGAACCGATGACGATCCAGCGAATGGTGCCAAACCGTTGCGCGGCGTCGTCGTATTCGTCCCGGGCTTCCTTTTGGGTCAGGGCCAGCAGCGCGCCGATATCGGTGCTGATGGGGTCGTACAGGTCGTCGAACTTGCGCACCACCAACACCCGCGCCGTGGCCACGTCTGCGTCCTTCAGCGCTGCCAGTGCAGGGGCCAGCCCCTCCTTCATGATCTTCTGGCGTTGCTCGCCGATGGCCTTGATGTACTTCTGGCGCTCGGGGCTCATGGCGGTTGCCAGCAAAGCCTCCCAGGCCTGTTCGCTCTTGCCGATGTTGGCCTCTGCCTCCTCAATGGCCTTGGCCACTTTCTCTGGCGCAGGCGACAGCAGCGCGTTGGATACCAACTGCCGGTTGCGTGTGGTCAGGTAGCGAAAGTCGGCCACCGCCCGCTGGGCCTGCATGCGGTTCTGGTACATCGACTCCATGGCGGCGTTGGCCCTGGCGATGCCGAACAGGCCGATGGCCCCCAATGCCACGAGCAAGGCAGAGAGCACGCCCACCAGCACCAGCAACCTCGTAAATATCTTGAAATTTCTCATGCACGGTCCCTCTTGCCGTTCGTGTAAGTGAATGTTCAGAATACCGTGCGAGGCGCCCCCGATTTGCCCGAAACAGGGCCAAAACCGGTGGAGTTCAGGGTAAATCGGGGTACGTTTTTTGGGTGTGCGCGATTGCCATTTCGGCATCCCTGCGCTGCCCCGTAGCCGTGGCGCGGGGGCTTCGCACCCAGAAAAAGACCCGCACGTGGCGGGTCTTTTTCTTGCGGACTCGGGCTCCTGCAATGGGCGCCTGCGGCCTACGCCGCCTTGGCCAGCGGCGTTGCGTACCGGCTCGCGGGCCGTGCCAGCCCCAGGTTTTCGCGCAGCGTTTTGCCTTCGTACTCCGTGCGGAACAGGCCGCGCCGCTGCAGCTCGGGCACCACCAGCTCGACAAACTCGTTGAGCGACTGGGGCAGCACCGGCGGCATCACGTTGAAGCCGTCGGCTGCGCCGTTTTCAAACCATTCCTGCATGCGGTCGGCAATGGTCTCGGGCGTGCCCACCACCACCCAGTGGCCGCGCGCACCGGCCAGGTATTCATAGAGCTGGCGCACGGTGTATTTCTCGCGCCGGGCCAGTTCCAGCACCACGTGGGCGCGGCTGTTGATGCCCTTGGGCGGCTCGGGGATGTGCGGCGGCGGGGCATCCAGGTTCCACTTCGACAGGTCTTCGCCAGGCCAGAAGGGCGTCAGCGTGGCCAGGCCCACGCTGGGGTGAATCAGCGCCTGCAGCTCGGCCCACTTGGCCTGGGCTTCTTCGTCGGTGCGGCCAATCACGGGGGAGATGCCGGGCAGCACCAGCAGCTCTTCGGGCTGTCGGCCGTATTTGGCCATGCGGCCTTTCACGTCCTTGTAGAAGGCCTGCGCTTCGGCAAGGCTGGTCCAGGCGGTAAAGATGGCTTCGGCCGTGGCGGCGGCCAGTTCCTTGCCGTCCCCGGACGAGCCAGCCTGCACGATGACGGGATGGCCCTGCGCCGAGCGTTCGATGTTCAGCGGCCCCTGCACCTTGAGGTGCTTGCCCACATGGTTCAGTGCGTGCAGCTTGTCCGGGTCGAAGTAGATGCCTGAGGCCTGGTCGCGCACCAGGGCGTCGTCGTCAAAGCTGTCCCACAGGCCCTTGACCACGTCCACAAACTCGTGGGCGCGCTCGTAGCGCGTGGCGGGGTCGGGGTGGGTGTCGAGGCCAAAGTTGCCGTAGACATTTTCGGCGCTGGTCGTCACCACGTTCCAGGCGGCGCGGCCCTTGCTGATGTGGTCGAGTGATGCAAACTTGCGCGCCAGCAGGTACGGGTCTTCGTAGGTGGTGGACGCGGTAGCCACAAAGCCGATGTGCTTGGTGACGGCCGACAGTGCGGCCCACAGCGTGACGGGCTCGAAGTGCGAAATGCGGCCCTGGCGGCTGAAGGACTCGCGGTCGCCCTTGTGCCACACGCCGGGGCTGTCGGCCACGAACACCTGGTCGAACAGGCCGCGCTCTGCTGTTTGCGCCACCTCGATGTAGTGGTCGATGTTCACGCCCGAATCGGCCTGCGAGCCGGGGTGGCGCCAAGCGGCGACGTGGTGGCCCGTGGCCATGATGAAGGCGCCGAGGCGCAGTTTTCTGGAGGGTTGGTGTTGGGTCATGGAGCTGTCCAAATGTGTGTGAAGCGCATGCGAGCGTTGAAACCGGCGCGGCCCAGGCCAGTGCACCCGTGGAACCGGCTTCGCCGGGCCTCCGGGTGCATCCCCCCTTGGGGGGATGGCGCCGAAGGCGACTCAGGGGGGCTATCTCTTGGGGTTACTCCGTGATAGTGATGCGATGCAGCTTGCGGTGCTGCTGGAAGAAGTCGCCCACCGCGTAGTGCTGGGTGGAGCGGTTGTCCCACACGGCCAGCGTGCCCTCTTGCCAGCGCAGGCGGGCCTGAAATTCGGGCACCTGGGGCAGGGCGAACAGCTGGGTCAGCAGGGTGTCGCTCTGCACGCGCGACAGGCCCTTGATGTGGCTGGTGAAGGTGGAGTTCACATACAGGATCTTCTTGCCCGTGATGGGGTGCACGCGCACCACCGGGTGCTCCACCGGCGGGTATTTGGCACGTGCTTCGCGCAGTTGGTCGCCGGTGGCGTCCTTGGCCAGCAGGTATTCCGTCCAGCCGCTGATCTCCCAGGTGTGCACGGCCGTCAGGGTCTCCAGGTAGGCCTGGAACGCGGGCGGCAGGCTGGCGTAGGCGGCGGTGAGGCTGGCCCACAGCGTGTCGCCGCCGCTGGCGGGAATCACCTGCGCGTAGAGGCTGGTGCCCAGCGGTGGCTGCTCGCGCCAGGTGATGTCGGCATGCCAGTTGCTCGATGCCTTGGGGCGCTCGGCCGTGCTCTCCACGATCTCGATCTCGGGGTGGTTCTCCAGCCGGGGGAAGAACGCCTTGACTTCGGCCACGTTGCCAAAGCTGCGGGTGAAGTCCACCTGCTGCTGCGGCGTGATGTGCTGGTTGCGGAAGAACAGCACCTCGTGCAGGGCCAGGGCCTGGCGCAGCTCGGCCTGCGTGGTGGCATCGAGCGGCTGGCGCAGGTCCAGGTCGTGGACCACGGCGCCGATGGTGGGGGTGTAGGGCTCGACCGCGAAGCGGGTGAAGGTGGGGTGCAAGTCGTTGAGGTTGGACATGGTGCTGCTTTCTGAAACGAGGGTGGATGAAAGAGAACGCCCATGGGATTGGGACAGTGCACGCGCAGCGCATCAACGAAGCAGTTCGTATATGCATAGTCGGAAATCCGCGCGCTGCAGCGGTGCACCGCGCCTGGCAATGCGCAAATTTGCATATCTGTTTTTGGTCGTTGGTTGCGGTGCCTGGCCTGCCTAGAGTGGCTGTCGATTCATGACAACAGGCACGAAAGGTCAACACATGAGAAAACCGCGATGGAACGCAGTGCTGCGCAGGGCCGCAGCGGCAGCGGTCGCCGCCACGGCACTGGGGCTTTGGCTGGGCAGTGCCGCCGCGCAGGCACCCGAGCCACTGAAGGTGATCCGCATCGGCGTTGCCACTGGTGGCGTGGGCAGCGACCCGGTGCGGCACGGCGGTACCTCGGCCGCGCTGGCCTATACCGATGGAGGGCTGGAGGAGGAGTTCAGGAAAGACGGGGTGAAGGTGCAGTGGACCTTCTTCAAGGGCGCGGGCCCCGCCGTGAACGAAGCCCTGGTCAACAAGCAGCTTGACTTTGCCTGGCAGGGCGACTTGCCCTCCATCGTGCACCGCGCCAGCGACGTGAAGACCAAGATCATCCTGGGCAGCGGGGTGCGCGGGGGCCTGTACCTGGCAGTGCCGCCGGATTCGACCATCCGGCGCCTGGAAGACCTCAAGGGGCGCAAGGTGGCGGTGTTCAAAGGCACCAACCTGCACCTCGCCGCCGTGCGCGCCCTGGCCGACAAGGGCCTGAGCGAGCGCGATGTGAAATTGGTCAACCTGGACTTCCCCAGCGCGGATGCCGCACTCATCGCCAAGGATGTCGACGCGGCCTTTGGCTACGTGGGCCTGTTCCGGCTGCGTGACCAGGGCCTGGCCAAGGTGGTCTGGTCGGCGTCGGAAGACTCCTTCAAGTACACGCGCCAGACCGCACTGCTGGTGAGCGATGACTTTGCCGCCCGCCACCCCCAGGTGGTCGCACGGGTGGTGAAGACCGTGGTGCAGTACGCACACAAATATTCCGACGAGAACCGCCGCGCCGAGCTGTTTGCGCTGTGGGGCAAGGCCGAATACCCCGAGAAGGTCTGGCGCGAGGATTTCATCGGCCAGCCCTTGCGGGTGCGCTTGTCGCCCTTGCTCGACCCGTTCTTGGTGGCGCGCTACAAGGATGCGGCAGATGAGGCCCACAAGCTCAAGCTCATCCGCAAGAAGCCCGAGATCGACAGCTGGTTTGACCGCCGCTACCTGGATGCCGCGCTCAAAGAATTGAAGCTTGAAGGTTACTGGCCCGTGTACGGCAGCAACGGAGAGCTGGCCGCACTTTGATCGATTTTCTTGGAGTGGGATGGGCGTGGGAGAGGCCCTTTGACAACCCGCCCGCACGGTGTGCGCGGCGGGTTCTTTTCTTCCCGGCGCGCCAGGCCCTGGACGCTGGCTACATAACGCCCGGGCCGCAGCTCATGCCGCAAACATCTTTGTCATTGCATATAAGCATTAACTATTTATTTTTATAACAAACTTCTTTTACATTCTTTTTTGTTGTTAAGGCGTGTGTGTCTTTGTCTGCACCCCAGAGTGGAAGTGCAAGGGGCGCACGGGCAAGAAAGGACATGTTCGCAATGACGATCCAGGCGTGGAATGCCGCCCCACAGGGCGGTGGGGCAGGGGGGGCGCCGCAGCTGGCTTCAGGCAAGCGCCCGGCGCAGCCTCAGGCGCTGGCCGAGGCTCGGCAGAGCGCCAACGGGCGATGGCGCTGGTTGTGGGCCTGGCCCTTCCCGCTGGCGCTGCTGGCCTTGTGGCAGTTGTCGGCCGTTTGGGGCTGGGTGCCCGAGCAGGTGCTGCCGTCACCGGCCGCCGTGTTCAAGGTATTTGGCGAACTGCTGGCCAGCGGCGAGCTGTGGGACCACCTCACCATCAGCATGGTCCGCGTGTTTGCGGGCTTTGGCATTGGCCTGGCCCTGGGCCTGTTGCTGGGCAGTGCCATGGGCCTCTCGCCCACGTTCCGTGACTATGTCTTCCCGCTGTTCAAGGCTTTCAGCCAGGTGCCGGTAATCGGCTGGCTGCCGCTGCTGATCCTGGTGGTGGGCATTGACGAGGGGCTGAAGTTTTTGCTGATTGCCAAGGCGGCCTTGGTGCCGGTGGCCATCAACACCTGCCAGGGCATTCAGAACGTGCCCAACCGGCTGGTGGAGGTGGCGCGTGTGTATGGTTTCACGCGCTGGCAGATGCTGCGCAAGGTGGTGTTCCCTGCGGCCACGGCGCCCATCTGGAACGGCGTGCGCTACGGCCTCACCCATGCATGGCTGGCGCTGGTGGTGGTGGAGCTGCTCGCGTCCTCCGAGGGCATTGGTTTCCTCATCGTCTATGGCCGCCAGCTTTTTCAGCTCGACGTGGTGCTGGCCGCCGTGCTGGCCGTGGGCATCGTGGGTTTTGTGATCGACAAGCTGCTGGCGACCTCCGAGGCGTGGCTGCTGCGCTGGCGCAAGCCGGGGCTGTGAGCGGGGTATGCACATGTCTTCTGTGAACGTGCCGTTGAATGTTTTTCAAAGGGTGCCCCGGCGCCTGCGAGGCTGGGTGTTGCCCACGCTGATCCTGGCGGTGTGGTGGGTAGCGGTGGAGTGGGGTGGTTCGACCTCGCCCTTGCTGGTGTCGCCGCTGGCCGTGTGGCAGCGCGGCATGGGCCAGGTGGCCAGTGTTGAGCTGTGGGTTGCGCTGTCGGCCAGCCTGTGGCGCATGGCCTGGGGGTTTGTGATCGGATCCAGCATCGGGCTGGCGGTGGGGGCGCTGCTGGGCTGGTCGCGCTGGGCCGAGCGGTTGGTAGGCCCAACTTTTCACACGCTCAAGCAGATCTCGCTGTTTGCGTGGATTCCGATGCTGTCGATGTGGTTTGGCCTGGGCGACGCGGCCAAGATCGCCTTTGTCGCGATGGCCGCGTTTTTCCCGGTAGTGCTCAACACCTTCGAGGGCCTGCGCAGTGTGCCGCGCGAATACCTGGAGGTGGCCCGCGTGTACGAATTCAGCGTGTGGCAGACGCTGCGCCGTGTGGTGGCGCCAGCGGCCGCGCCCTCGCTGTTCACGGGCATCCAGCTGTCGCTCATCTACACCTGGCTGGCCACGCTGGGGGCGGAATACCTGCTGGCCTCGGGCAAGGGTATTGGCAACACGCTGATCGACGGGCGCGAGCACTTCTGGATGGACCTGGTGCTGTTTGGCGTGGTGGTGGTGGGCCTGGTGGGCTTTGCGCTGAACTGGCTGCTGGCCGCGCTGGAGAAGCGCCTGCTGGCGTGGCGCGACCGCACCGTGGCGCAGTACTAGTGCCCCCTGAGGCGCTGCGCGCCATCCCCCTCAGGGGGACGCCCCCAGGGGCCTGGCGAAGCCAGTTCCCCGGCGGCACTGGCCTCGGCCGCGCCAGTCTCGACCAATAGCTAAGAACAACGTCATTCGAATAGGAAATACACCATGGCACACGCCGGCACCCTGGCCATCCGCGGCCTGAACAAGCAGTACGAGGTCAAGGGCGAAGCCCTGCCCGTGCTGCAGGACATTCACCTCACCATCGAACCCGGCGAGTTCGTGAGCATCGTGGGCTCCAGCGGCTGCGGCAAGTCCACGCTGCTGCGCCTGGTCATCGGTCTGGAGGGCGACTACCAGGGCGAGATCCTGCTGGGTGGCCAGCGTATTGTGGGCACCAGCCTCAACCGGGGCATCGTGTTCCAGGAGCACCGGCTGTTCCCCTGGCTCACGGTCGAGAAGAACGTGGCGCTGGGCCTGCTCAACTCCAGCCTGACCGAAGGCCAGCAGCGCGCCACGGTGCGCGAGCACATCGAACTGGTGGGCCTGCAAGGCTTTGAAACGGCCTACCCGCACCAGTTGTCCGGCGGCATGTCCCAGCGCGTGGCCATTGCGCGGGCGCTGGTCAACCGGCCTGACATCCTGCTGCTGGACGAGCCCTTTGGTGCGCTCGACGCGATGACCCGCGCCCACCTGCAGCAGGAGCTGCACCGCATCTGGCAACAAGAAGGCATCACCATGATCCTGGTGACCCACGACGTGGAAGAGGCCGTGTACCTGGGCAACAAGGTGGTGGTCATGGAGCCGCGCCCCGGCCGCATCCGCCGCATCGTGCCGGTGAACTTGCCACATCCGCGTGAGCGCACGTCGTTTGCCTTCACTACCGCCAAGGACGGCGTGCTCAAAGAGTTTTCAGCCCATCCCGCCGCCGACCTGGCAGAGCCACCGCTCAAGCGCGGCGAGCAGATTGCTCCCGCCTCGCAGTGGCAGTTTGCCGTCTGAACGCATCTTTTCTAACCCCCTTTTGTTCCAGAGTTTTTCATGACGCAACAACCCACAGGATTTTTCTCCACCCGCCGATCCCTCCTGCTCACTGGCGCAGCCGCGCTCGCAGCGCCCATGGTGCTGCGTGCACAGACGCCGGCCAAGGTCGTGCGCATCGGTTCGCCCGACCTGGGGACGGCCAACAAGCCTTCGCCTGGCAGCAGCGCGCTGGCGGTGGCGCATGCCAACCGGTGGCTCGAAGAAGAGTTCGCCAAGGACGGCATCACGGTGGACTGGAAGTTCTTCCGGGGGGCGGGCCCGGCTGTGGCCGAGGCCCTGTCGGCCAAGCAGCTGGACGTGGTGTTCCTGGGCGATCTGGCCTCGGTCATTGGCCGCTCCCGCGGCCTGCCCACACGCTACCTGCTGCCCACGGGGCGCGGCTCCAACAGCTATCTGGCCACCGCGCCGGGCGTGAAGATCAGTTCGGTGGCCGAGCTCAAGGGGCGCAAGGTGTCGGTGCTCAAGGGCACGGCCTACCAGCGGCCCTTTGACAACCTGCTGGCCACGGCCGGGCTCACCGAAAAGGACGTCAAGCTCATCAACCTGGACTGGCCCAGTTCCAAGGCCGCCGTGGTGGCGGGCGAGATCGACGCGACCTTTGGCGGCTCCGACCTGTTCTTGCTGCGCGACAAGGGCGTGAACATCCCGTTGAGCACCAAGGGGCGTGGGCCTGCGTTCACCATCAACGCGGGTGTGCTGGCCACGCAGGACTTCATCACCGGCAGCCCACAGCTGGCGCAGCGCCTGGTGCACCAGGTGGTGCGCAGTGCCCATTGGGCCTCCCAGGAGTCCCACCGCGAGGCCTACATCAAGCTGGTGGTGGACCACAGCGGCGCCCCTGAGATCGGCGTGCGTGCCGAGTTCGAGGGCGAGCAGTTGGCCAGCCGGTTCTCGCCGCTCATCGACGAGGCGCTGGTGGCAGGCTACCAGGGCGTGGTGGACGATGGCCTCAAGCTCAACCTCATCCGCCAGGGCTTTGATGTGAACGCCTGGTTCGAGCCGCGTTTTGCGCAACAGGCGCTGCGCGACCTGAAGCTGGAGCGCCATTGGTCTGCGCAGGACGCACAAGGCAAAACCAAGGGGGCGGCATGACCAACAAGCCCGTGCAACCACCCAACATCGTCTTTATCCTGGCCGACGACCTGGGCTGGGCGGACCTGAGCGTGTACGGCCAGGCCGACTTCAGCACGCCGCACCTGGATGCGCTGGCGGGCGAGGGCGTGCGCTTCACGCAGGCCTATGCCAACTCGGCCGTGTGCTCGGCCACGCGGTTCGCGCTCATCACCGGGCGCTACCAGTACCGGCTGCGCGGCGGGCTGGAGGAACCCCTGGTGCGCAAGGCCCATGTGCACGGCCTGCCGCCCGAGCACCCCACGCTGCCCTCGCTGCTGCGCGATGCGGGCTACGACACCGCGCTGATCGGCAAATGGCACCTGGGCAGCCTGCCCACGTTCGGCCCGCTCAAGAGCGGCTACAACCGATTTTTTGGCAACTACGGCGGTGCCATCGACTACTTCACGCACAAGCCCGGCGTGGGCGAAGCCGTGCCGCGCGATTTGTACGAAGGCGAAGTGCCGGTGGAGCGTGTGGGCTACTACACGCAGCTGCTGGCCGACGAGGCATCCAGCTGGCTGCGCAGCCGCGACACCCAAAATCCGTTCTTCCTGTCGCTGCACTTCACCGCGCCGCACTGGCCCTGGGTGGGGCCGGAGGATGAGGAAATTTCGCTGGGCCTGAAAGACCTCTTTCACTACGACGGCGGCAACCTGCAGACCTACGCCAGGATGGTGCGGTCGCTCGATGGCGCCGTGGGCCAAGTGCTGCACGCGCTGCAGGAGCAGGGCCTGGCAGACAACACCATCGTGGTGTTCACCAGCGACAACGGTGGCGAGCGATTTTCCAAAACCTGGCCTTTTACTGGCCAGAAGACCGAGCTGCTCGAAGGCGGCATCCGTGTGCCCACGCTGCTGCGCTGGCCCGCACGCATTGCGCCGCAGGTGAGCGACCAGGTCACCGCCACCATGGACTGGTTGCCCACACTGCTGGCGGCGGCTGGCGTGGCGCCCGACGCCGACTACCCATCCGACGGCGAGAACATCCTGCCCGTGCTGGAGGGCCATGCCCGTGTGCACCCGCGCACCTTGTTCTGGCGCTACAAGTCGCAACGCCAGCGCGCGGTGCGCGAGGGCCGTTTCAAGTACCTCAAGATCAACGACAACGAGTTCCTGTTCGACGTGGAGGACGACACGCTGGAGCGCGCCAACCTGCGCCACAAGCACCCCGAGGTGTTCGAGCGCCTGCGCACGGTGTGGGAACAGTGGAACGCGCAGTTCCTGCCGATCACCGACGAGGTCGTCACCCACGGCCTGTCGCCGGACATCCAGGCCGACCGCTATGCCCCCGACCTGAGCCAGCGGGGGATGTGAACATTCCTACCTGCAAAAAATCAATAAAAATTGGCCCTGGCGCTTGATGGGTAAGCGCTAGTAGCTATTAAAAATATAGTGTTTGACGTGCTGCAAATGACGGGTGTGCCCTCGGGCCGCCATCCGCACCCACCCTCACCGGGCGCTGCAGTGGCGGTCACCTTCTTTCTCTCTGACGGGCTTCTATGAACTTTCAGCAACTGCGCTCCGTGCGCGAAGCCGTGCGGCGCGGCTTTAACCTGACCGAAGTGGCCCACATGCTGCACACCTCGCAACCTGGCGTCAGCCGCCAGATCCGCGAACTGGAAGAAGAACTGGGCGTGGAGATTTTTGTGCGTGCGGGCAAGCGCCTGACGGGCCTCACGCCACCCGGCGAGGCGCTGCTGCCCACGGTGGAGCGCCTGCTGCTGGAGGCCGACAACCTCAAGCGCGCGGGCCAGGATTTCAGCGACAGCGCCACAGGCCGGCTGTCGGTGGCGGCCACACACTCGCAGGCGCGTTATGCGCTGCCCCAGGTGGTGCGCGACTTCCGGGCGCTGTTTCCGCAGGTGTCGCTGCACCTGCACCAGGGCTCCCCGCGCCAGGTGGCCGAGATGCTGCTCAGCGGCGAGGCTGACATCGGCGTGGCCACCGAGGCACTGGCGGGTTATGACGCACTGGTCACGCTGCCATGCTACCGCTGGACCCACAGCATCGTCGTGCCCCCGGGCCACCCTCTGCTGGAGCTGGAGGGACCGGTGACGCTGGAGCAGCTGGCGCAGTACCCCATCATCACCTATGAGCTGGGCTACACGGGCCGCGCGCACATCGACGAGGCCTTTGCCCGCGAGGGCATCGCCCCCGACATCGTGCTCACCGCCATGGATGCCGACGTGATCAAGACCTATGTGGAGCTGGACATGGGCGTGGGCATCGTCGCTTCGATTGCCGTGGACGCCGAGCGCGACCGCCACCTGCGTCTGATCGACGCGGGCCACCTGTTCGAGGTCAACCTGACCCGCCTGGGCCTGCGCCGTGGCGCCTGGCTGCGTGGCTACGCTTACCACTTCATCGAAAGTTTTGTGCCCACGTTGACGCGGGAGGCGGTGGAGAAAGCGGTGCAGCAGGGCGGCTATCGCTCTGCAGATGCGGAGGAGGGCAGGGGTATTTAGGGGACCTGTTCCCCGGCGGCTACGGTGCACCTAGGGCTGCCCTGCCCGAGAGGATGTGGCACAGACGGGGACCGGTCTCCCCGCAGGCCCTATTCAAGGGAACGGGTTCCGGGGGCTATTTCTTGGCGGGCGTGCTTGTTGCGCCCTGGTTTGCATCAATCTCTCGCAGCATCTCGTTGGATTTGTCCAGTGCCTGTGCCGTCTCACTGAGCTGTTGTTCGATCTCCGCCGTCCGTTCGACTGCGGCCTGCAGATCGCCCTCAGCAGCCTTGGGCTGCACTTTGGTGGACAGCACGGCATGAACCACTTCCAATTCGCTTGCAGCAGCTTTGATCTGCTCGGCCGCTTCGACGTTCTGACTCAGGACATCAGAGATGGCAGCGTCCTTTGATTGCATGGTTTTGGTCGCCATAGGTAGGATTTAGAGTAAGACAAACTGGGCTCGAACATCCCCCGGGAGAAGCACTTCACCGGGTGACTGCCTACATGCTGGTCAATGGCGTTGGACGGAATGGGGAAACGCGTTCTTCAACGGGTGCGCCCGGCATGTTTTGCGGTGCACCCTGTTGCCATTCTCGTCGAAGACCGCCAGACCCCACAAGGCGGCCTTGCGGCTGACGCTGGTGCACAGCCTTTGGGACGCTGGGTTGACCATGCGCAGGGTGTTGGAAACGGTCGCGCAGTGGGCGCATACGCTCATAGTCTTGAGCGGCAAAGTTTGATGCGTGAAATCCATGACAGCGTGTTACAAACGTGCGCAAAAGGGATGGAAATGAAAATCTTCAAGGCTTTGGCCGCTGCTTTGCTGCTGGCTTGCTGCAACGCGCATGCTGTCTACACGATCTATATCTATGAGAGCGGCGGTAACGTCGTGGCAAGTGGAGCAGGGACACTCGATACGACGTCGCTGGGAGCGCTGGGGGCTTTGTCCGTGACCCCATTGGTCATTCCCGTCAGCGCGATATTGCGCGTGGGAACGCCCGGGGCATCCATCCAGGCATTTGGTCCGCTGAACGGGCCCGCATCTTTTGGCCCGGGCGGTCTGACAAATGCAGATGGGGGTAGCGGCGACATGGTGGGGCTTTTTGGCGCGCTGGCATTGTTTGTGCCCCAGGCCTATGTTGCAGGTGATCCACTCAGTTCGTCAGCCAGCTGGTCTGCCGCCACCCTTGCAACCCTGGGCTTGACCCCTGGCGACTACACCTGGACGTGGGGCAGCGGGCCGTCCTCCGACTCGTACACCCTGCGGGTCGGGGTTGCACCGCCAGGGGTGATCGTCGCATCCATTCCCACCCTGTCTGAATGGGCTGCGGTGGTGATGTCTGCACTCTTGGCGATTGGCGGTATCTGTGCCCTTCGGCGGCGACGGCCCTAGACGCGACGCACCGGCTTGCCGCCATGCCCACGCTGGCGCAAAGGGCCATGATGCTGGTGTTGGGGGCTGCCGGCAATCTCAGGCTCCAGCACGCCCTACCGCGTTGCATATTTCGCGCCACCAGCAACTTGCCGATGTAGGACCACGCCCATATCCACGGCCATGAAATAAGCGCATGCTGGGCAAAGCATCGATGACCACTGGAGCTGGGTCTCTTCGCCCCCGGTTTTAGCAACTCCAGAACCAAGGTCAGCTATGTGTATCAAGATCACCGTTGCGCAAACGGTGCCGGATGACGCATTCACGCGCATCGTGGCATTGACGCAGTTCCTTCAGAAAACCGACCCCAACTTCGAAGACCAGCAGTTTGGAATTGCTCGTGGTGAGGTGGCAGATGTGGTCGTCATCGACCCGGAGGACAAGATTCGTGAAAAGCTTCTGCATCTATTGGTGGTAGAGGCGATAACGGCCGACACGGATTCGGTCATGGGCTCGCTAAGCTAACAAGGCGGCAATGCCCGAGGACTCCATAAAACGCTGAGTCGCCCCGCGCCCTGGCGGGCGCAAGCTTGCAGCTATTGACCACAAAAAAGTCCTCCGTGCTCCATCGAGCGCTTTGTTTGTTGAGGACCCCATGAGTATCACCATCACTGTCGATCACACCGTTTCTGAGGACGATTTCGAAGAAGTCGAGACTCTGGCGAGGCACTTGCAAGGCAGCGACTACAACTTCAGTGGCCGGGCAATTTGGGTCATACGTGGCTCCCTGACAGACGTCACAGATAGCCAGGATCCATTGCGGGGGGCGCTGCTGATGCTGATGGTGGACGGCTTGTTGAAACGCTTGCGCATCCCGTCCAAATAGAGGAAAGGGGCGCTTGTCCCCAACGTGCTCATTCCGCAGCCTTCGCCCCCTGGCCACGCGCCGCCAGGGATGGCCACAACTTCGTCACACAGCTGGTTGTGGGCGGTGGCGCATATGCCAGAGCACTGCGGCCCCGACCACCGTGGCAGCAAACAAGCCAATGGCTACGGCGTTGAGCAGAGCACCGGTGGCCCGCCACGCAGGGTCGTACAGACCCATGCCCAACCGCACGATCAGTGAAAGATGCAGGGCCGCCAGCGGCACATAGAACAGTGAGCCGAATTGAAGCTTGATGCGGGCAATGGCGGGGAGGATGACCGGAGCGTGCCCCATCATCATGCTCACGATAAACCCCAGCCCCAGCGCGTGCAGTGCGGCATCCCGCAGCGGAAGGCCCAGCGCTGTGCCCGTCCAGGCCAACCCGGCAACCGCCAGCCAAACGTAGCCGCCCAGCAAGCACACGGCCATGAAACGCGCCAAGCCCTGGGTCAGCACGGTGCGGCGTGCAATGTCAAAAATGCCAAGCCACAGGGCCAGGAAAAACAACGAAAAACCGTAGAGCACCCCGCCCGCCCGCGGCGAGAACGCTGACAGCGCTGCACCCACAGCCATCGCACCCAGGAGCAGCCCCAGCGAGAGCTGTGCACCCGGGCGTCGGCGCATTAACCGTGTCATTTCCAGTCGCTCGGCGGCAATCGTCATCACCAGAAAGGCAAACCACCACGGCACGCTGGACGCGTCCCCCGGCCGGCGCAGGAACAACAAGCTACCCGTGAGCCAAGCGAGGGCGCCAGCGAGCAGCAAGATGGTATGGGCCGCACGCTGACGATGAACCACCACCACATTGACCCCCACGAAAAACACTGCGGCCACAGCGAGCAGCCAGGCACCCGCAGTCGTCTGGCCGGCCAGCAGGCACAGTCCACCCAAACCAGAGGCTACCGGCGCCAGCCAGGCAGAGTGCCGCTTGACCGCAACGGCCCGCTCGATACCGATGACGGTGCCCATGAACCCGCAAATCATCAGTGCACCGTGGCTCACCGCTGCGTTGCCCAACCAATGGCCCGTCGGAAAGGGCAAAGAGAGTACCCAACCTGCTCGCAGCAGGCCTCCAGCGATGCCGCTCAGCAGCGCCAGTGCCACCAGTATCAAGAGGATGGGGACCAAGGTGCTGGCACGGGTAGATGCAGCGCGTTGCCTGGCAGGAGGTGAGCCCGCCGAAGGAGTCACCATCCCATGAAGCGCTTGGCGCCTTCGCTCAAGCGGTCGGTGGTCCATGGTGGCTCCCAGGCCAGCTCGACCTGGATCAGCAACTCCGGTGGCATGTCGCGGTCGAGCTCGGTTTCGATTTCTTCCAGGATCACGTCGGTCACGGGGCACGCTGCAGAGGTCATGGTGACCAGGGCATGCAGCTTTCCTTGCGCTACGGTGACGCCGTAGATCAGCCCCACATCCACCACGTTCATGGCTACCTCGGGATCGACCACACGGCGCAGCGCTGCAAGGATCGGTGCGCGCAACTCCTCTGGGCCGTCGTACGGAAAAGGTGATGCGCTCATGGCAATGTCTGCACTGCTTGGTGCCTACTCTTCACCGTGAGCGCGAGCAGGAGAATGGCTGTGGCGCCTGCTTGTGTAGGCGCTGAATGAGCGCCTGCAGAGGCCATTGGTGGGGAGGCGGTGGGCTGGAACATTGTGGCTCCTGAAAGGAAGTCAGCTTGGACGCACTATTGATTCGAATCGAGCACAGAGACCTTTGCAAGCACGCCAGGAGATCAATGGCGCGCAGCACTTGCAATGCAATGCAAACTCAAAGTGAAAAATATGAATTAAATCAGTCTCTGGCGCTTTATCAATAAGCGTTAGTGGCTATCAATTTAATAGTATTCTTTCTGCGACTCAACGCGGCACGCACCCCGCGAAGCCCTTCGGCCCCGCCGCATCCACGTCCGCCAGCGTCAGCGCCACCGTGCTGTCGTTCTGTCCCGGAATCTTGGTCAGTCGCTGTCCGTTTTGCCAACGCCACAGCTTGCCGTCAAAGCTGTAGATGAAGGTGTGGGTGCGGTTGGACAGCAGGTGCGCGGGGGTCAGGGTGATGGCCTGTGCGGCGGCCTCGGTGGTGGCCGTGGCCTGGGCTTCGTTGTCCTTGATGACGATCTTGCCGACGTAGGGTGTGACGGGCGATTCGGTGCGGTTGATTTCGCGCTGTACCAGGGCGGGGCTGTGGCCGGTCTTGGTCCATTCACCGCTGCCGCCTGGGCGCACATGGGGTTCGCGCGCGGCGAGGAACTGTGTACATGCTGCCACGAGGGTGCCGAAATCAGCCTCGGCAGTGCTGGATGTTGCAGGGATCTCGCCAGCCCGATCACACCCCGAAAGTACCAGGGCTGTCAGCACCAGGACCGATAGGCCCACAGGCCCTTTGGCGAACTGTGGCCAGTGGTGGAGGGCCGTGGATGGCGACGAGGAGGAAGGGCGGGGGATGTGGGGCACGGGGTGATTGTGGCGGCTCATGGGGGTGCGCGGTCTTGATGTGCGTCAAGTGCCGGTCTGTCGCTGCTGCTGCCGCCGCCGCCGCCATTCCCGCCGGCCACTCAGTCTGCCGGCCGGGCGTGTGGCAGCCAGACGCTGGCGACCAGCCCTGGGCCGTCTTGTGCCGGGTCCAGTGCCAGCCGTCCGCCCATCAGCTGCGCGTAGCGCGCCACGATGGACAGCCCCAGCCCCGCACCCTGGCCCAGGCGCACGCCCTGGTCGCCTTGTGCCCAGCGCTGCAGCAGGCGCTGCGCCAGTGCAGCGTCCACCCCGGGGCCGTTGTCGGCCACGCTCAGCACCACGTGCTCGCCCCGCATCTGCAGTGCGACGGTGATGCGGGGCGGGTTGCCGCGCCCGTAACGCAGCGAGTTGTCCAGCAGGTTGTTCAAGATGCCTTCCATGAGGGCCGCGCTGGCGCGCACCTCCACGGTCTGCTCCAGGCCTTCGGCCCCCAGGTCTACGCCCAGGGCGTCTGCGCGCGATAAAAAGCGCAGAAGTACATCGCGCACCAGGGCGTTGAGCGCGATCGTCTGCAGCGTCAGCGCAATGCCGCCTTCGGCCGCGCGTGCCAGTGCGAGAAGCTGGTCCACCGTGCGGCTGGCACGCTGTTCGGCCTGCGTGATGCCTTCGAGTTCGCTGCGCCAGATGGCGGGGTCGTCCTGTGCCAGCGCATGGGCGGCCTGGGCGCGGATACCCGCCAGGGGCGTGCGCAGCTCGTGCGCCACGTTGCCAGCGAACTCGCGCTGCGCATGCAGGCTGTGTTGCACCCGCGCCAGCAGGCCGTCCAGGGCCATGCCCAGGCGTTGAACATCGCGGGTGCCTGCCTGCTGCGTCAGCGCCTGTGACAGGGGCTGCAGGTCGGCGGCGTCGCGCTGGTCCACCGCATCCTGCAGCGTGGTCAGTGGCCGCAGGTCGCGTTCGATGCCACGCAACAGCCATGAGCCCAGCACCACCAGCAGCCACAGCTGGGCCAGGCCTGAATACACCAGCAGCCTGCGCAGCAGCTGTGTGCGCTCGGCCGTGGTTTGCGCCATGACCACCGTGAAGGAGGGGGTGCCTGCAATGTGCAGGCTCACGCGGCGCAGTTCGCGCCCTTGATGCGCGAGCTGCGAAAACGCGTGGGTGCTGCCCGGGGCCACGGTGCCCGCCGCCAGGTCGTGGTCGCCCGCGATGAAGATGCCGTCGGGCCCATACACCGCAAACCACACGGTCTCGCTTTGGTCAAAGCGCAGCAGGCCCACCTCGCGCGGGGTCAGGTCCAGCCGCAGCGCGTCGGCCCCTGGGCTCCCGCCGCGCACGTGGGCCGCCAGCGCATGGGCGTCGTCCAGCAGCGCACGGTCAAAGGCCTGGGCCACAAAGTGGTTGCCCACGCCCAGCACCACGGCACTGCCCAGTCCCCAGATCAGCACCAGTGACAGCAACACGCGGCGCCCGATGCGCTGGCGCAGGGCGGGCGGCTGGCGCCCGAGTGCCTGGCTGGCGCTAGGCACTGGTTGCCTCGTCCTCCAGCACATAACCCAGCCCGCGCAGGGTGCGGATCGCAGCGCCGCTGCCTGCGATCTTGCGCCGCAGGCGTGAAAACGAGGCCTCCAGTGCGTTCTCGCCCAGCACCTCGCCCGAATCGGACAGGCGCGACGACAGATCGCTCTTGCTCAGCACGCGGCCGGGCGGGGTCATCAGCTCCCACAGCAGGTCGAACTCGCGCGCGGGCAGCTCCAGCGGCTGCCCAGCCACGCTGACGCGGCGGGCCTGCCGGTCCAGCGCCAGTTGGCCCACGGTCACCAGGTCGGCCGTGCCGCTGGCGCGCCGCAGCAGCGCGCGCAGGCGGGCTTCGACCTCCTTGAGTTCGTAGGGCTTGCCCAGGTAGTCGTCGGCGCCTGCGTCCAGCCCGGCAATGCGTTCTTCGGTGCTGTCACGCGCGCTGAGCACCAGCACCGGCGTGCGGTCGCCACGTGCACGGGCGCCGCGCAAAGCCGTCAAACCGCTGCCCAGGCCGCTGCGAGCGTGTGCGGCATGGGGCAGGTTGAGGTCCAGCAGCACGGCGTCAAAGGCTTGCACGGCCCACCAGTGCTGGGCTTCTTCGATGGTGTGGGCCAGCTCGACGCGGTGGCCTGCGTTTTCAAGGCCGTGCGCCATGGTGCGGCTCAACACGGGATCGTCTTCCACCAGGAGGAGGCGCATGGGTCGGCTCTTCGTTCTACGCGAAATTACGCATGGCCCAGATCAGCCAGCGATCAGGTTCGATGGGGATAGTCCACCAGCATAACGTTTCAGGAGACAGACTTTTCATGATCAATCGCAATCTGGTCAGAGGCTTTGCCCTCATGGCCCTGGCGCTGGGCTTTGGCCTGCCGTCGATGGGCTACTCGCTGGGCTCGCTCAGCCGCGCCGGCTCGGGGCTGTTCCCGTTCATCGTCAGCTGCATACTTTTTGCCATCGGGGGCATCACCGTGGTGCGCGCGCGCCTGGTGGCGCCAGTGCCGATGGATTTTCAATACCGCAACATCGCCATCATCCTCGGCAGCCTGTGCGGCTTTGCCGCGCTGTCGCACTTCGTGAACATGATCGCGGGCATCGTCTTCCTGGTGTTCTGCTCGGGGTTTGCAGGCACGTCGTACTCGGTGGTGCGCAATCTCAAGATCGCGGCGGTGCTGGTGGGCATTGCCTTCATGTTCCAGAAGCTGCTGGGCGTCAACCTGCCGCTGTACTGAGGTCATCACCATGGACGTCCTCCACAACCTCGCGTTCGGCTTCAGCCACGCGCTCACACTGCAGAACCTGATGTTCTGTGCCCTCGGCTGCACCGTGGGCACCCTGGTGGGACTGCTGCCGGGCCTGGGCCCGCTGGCCACCATCAGCCTGTTGCTGCCGCTGACGTATTCCATCGACACCACCGGCGCACTCATCATGCTGGCCGGCATCTACTACGGGGCGCAATACGGCGACAGCGTGAGCGCCATCACCATGAAGATCCCGCACGCCAGCAGCATCGTGGCGTGTATCGATGGGTACCAGATGACGCTCAAAGGCAAGACGGGCCTGGCGCTGTTCACGGCGGGGGTCTCCAGTTTCATCGGTGGCACCGTGGCCATTGTGGTGCTGGCGTTTCTGGCCCCTAGCCTGGGTGAGGTGGCCTTCCTGTTCGGCCCGGCAGACTACTGCGCGCTGATGCTGGTGGGCTTTGTGTGCGTGAGTTTTGTGACCACGGGCAGCCTGCTCAACGGCCTGGCCATGTGCATGGTGGGCGTGCTGCTGGGCTCGATCGGTACGGACGTCAACAGCGGCCTGGCGCGCTTCACCTTCGACATGCCGTTTCTGGCCGATGGTGTGGGGATCGTGAGCATTGCGCTCGGCTGCTTTGGCATCGCCGAGATCACCAAGAACCTGGATGCCCGCGAAGAGCGCTCGCCCTTCAACGGCAAGATCAAGCTCATCCCCACCTGGCCCGAGTTCAAGCGCATCATCCCCAGCGCCCTGCGTGGCAGCGTGGTGGGCTCCATCCTGGGCATCCTGCCTGGCGGAGGCCCGGTGATCGCGCAGTTTGCGGCCTACGCGCTGGACAAGAAGGTCAGCAAGTACAAGCACGAGATCGGCAACGGCTCCATCGAAGGCGTGGCCGGCCAGGCCGCTGCCGACGAGGCCGCCGCGCGCACCAGCTTCATCCCGCTGATGAGCATCGGCATCCCCGAGAACGCGGTGATGGCGCTGATGATGGCCGCGTTCATCATCAAGGGCATCCAGCCCGGCCCCAACATGATCGCCGGCCACCCTGAGCTGTTCTGGGGCCTGGTGGCCAGCATGTGGATCGGCAACTGCTTTTTGCTCATACTGAACGTGCCGCTGGTGCGCTACTGGCTGTCGGTGTTCAAGATCCCGTACAACGTGTTGTTCCCGGCCATTTTGTTCTTCTGCTGCATCGGCACCTACAGCATCAACAACAACCTGGACGACGTGTTCATCACCGTGGCCTTCGGGGCGCTGGGCTACCTCTTCATGCGGCTGGAGATGGACCCGTCACCGCTGATGCTGGGCTTCATCCTGGGCCCCATGCTGGAGGAGAACTTCCGCCGCTCCATGCTGCTGTCGCGCGGCAGCTTCGATGTGTTCATCAACCGGCCCATCAGCGGCACGTTGATCAGCCTGATCGTTGCATTCATCCTGTGGCAGACCTTTGTGTTCTTCCGCCAGCGCGGCAGGGCCAAGCAGCTGGTGGTGGCAGAGCCCGCCGCAACCTGACGATTGACTCTCCGTTGGCTGCTTCGCAGTCTTGCAAGGCCGGTCGCCCCAGGGCGAGCGGCTTTTTTTGTAGATCACTCCACCTTCCACCATCCGGGCAGCAGCATGCGCACTTCGGCCCGCTCGAAGCGGTCGTCCATCAGGTGCACCACGCCTTCGTCGCTGGGCGTGCGGATCACCCGGCCTGCGGCCTGCACCACCTTTTGCAGCCCGGGGTAGAGGTACGTGTAGTCATACCCTTCCCCAAACAGTGCCTGCATGCGCTGGCGAATCTGCTCGTTGACGGGGTTGACCTGCGGCAGGCCCAGCGTGGCCAAAAACGCACCAATCAGCCGCCGGCCCGGCAGGTCGATACCCTCGGCAAACGCGCCGCCCAGCACGGCAAAGCCTATGCCTTCACTGGTGTCGGTAAAACGCTCCAGAAACTGCCGCTGCTCCGCTTCGAGCATGCGGCGCGACTGGCGCCAGTGCGGCAGATGCGGGTGTCGCTGCGCAAACCCATCGGCCACCTGCTGCAAGTATTCGTAGCTGCTGAAAAACGCCAGGTAGTTGCCCGGCCGCGCGTTGAACTGCTGTGCCATCAGGTCGGCAATCGGCACCAGCGATGCGTGGCGGTCTGCGTACCGGGTGGAGATGTGGCGCGCCACCTGCACGTGGAGCTGCGCACTCTCAAACGGCGACTCCACGTCCACCCACACATGCTGATCGGGCAGGCCCAGCAGGTCGGCGTAGTAGCGCGCGGGCTGCAGCGTGGCCGAAAACAGCGTGCTGGTGTGCGCGGCCGCAAGCCGCGGCTGCAGATAGGGCGCGGGCACGACGTTGCGGATGCACACCGTGGCGCTGCCGGGCTTGGCGGCGGCGCTGCCCGGGCGCGACAGATGTGATGCGTGCGGTGCAGGCCGGGCAATGTCTACCAGCGAATTCGAGTCCAGCAGCTCGGCCAGGCGCGTGATGTGCATCGCCTCGAAGTAGAAGGTCTGCAGCGCCACATCAAGGTCGGCTGGGTGGTCGGCAAAGTGGTCTGACAGTGTGGTGCCGCACTGCTGCAGTGCGCCCTGCAGCGCCTCCGGAAAGGCGTCGTACACGGCATAGTCTGCTGCCTGCGCTTTGTCGAGCGCCACCCAGCAGCGGCGCACCTTGTCCAGCGCCTTTTTCACCACGGGGTGGTGGCTGGCAGCGGGCGATGTGCGGGCCGCCGCCAGCGTGTCGGGGCGCAGCTCGGCGCTGTACATCTTGCGGCCGCGCTCCACCAGGTTGTGGGCCTCGTCCACCAGCAATGCGGCGCGCCATTGGTTGGCCTGCGTCAGCCCGTGCAGCAGGCCGCCAAAGTCAAAGTAGTAGTTGTAGTCGCCCACCACCACATCGGCCCAGCGGGCCAGCTCCTGGCTGAGGTAGTAGGGGCACACCCGGTGGGCCAGCGCCGCATCGCGCACCTGCGCCTGGTGCAGCGGCACGCTGTGGTGGTGATGGGCCGGGGCATTCGGTGCCGCTGCCTCCGCCGTACCCCGGGCCACTTCCGCCGATGCCGCACCGCTGCGCGCAGCCTGCAGCGCCGCAGCGCGCGCCCCGGGCAGCCGGTCGTAAAAGCCTTGCGCCAGCGGGCACGACTCGCCGTGGCAGGCCTTGTCGGGGTGCTCGCAGGCCTTGTCGCGCGCCACCAGCTCCAGCACGCGCAGCGGCAGCGTGGGCGCGCTGTCGGCCAGGCGCGCCAGTGCGTCCAGCGCGGTCTGCCGGCCCGAGGTTTTGGCAGCCAGAAAGAACACCTTGTCGAGCTGCTGCGCCGGCGCCGCCTTGAGCAGCGGGAACAGCGTGCCCATGGTCTTGCCAATGCCCGTGGGCGCCTGGGCCAGCAGGCAGCGGCCGCCGGTGGCCGCCTTGTACACGGCCTCGGCCAGCGGGCGCTGCCCCGCACGAAAGCCGCCAAACGGAAACATCAGCGCGCCCAGCGCCGCATCGCGCGCCGTGCGGTGCGCCACCTGCTGCTCGGCCCACGCCAAAAAGCGCTGGCACTGCGCCTCAAAGTGCTCGCGCAGTTCGTCGGCGGTGCAGTGCTCGGAAAACACCGTCTCCTTCTGCGAGCCAATGTCAAAGTACACCAACGCCACGTCGATGTGCGCCAGCTGCTCGTGCTGGCACAGCAGCCAGCCATACACCTTGGCCTGCGCCCAGTGCAGGTGGCGGTGTGATGCGGGCTGGCGGTCGAGCCGCCCCTTGAAGGTCTTGACCTCGTCGATGCGTTGCAGCGCAGGGTCGTAGCCGTCGGCACGGCCGCGCACCTGCAGCGTCTGGTAGCTGCCGCTCAGCGCCACTTCGGCGCGGTACCCCTTGCCCCGGCGCGCGGCCACTACGCCATGGCCGGCCATGCCTTCGAGTGCGGTAGGGGCGGGGGTAAAGCGCAGGTCCAGGTCGCCCTGCTTGGCGGTGAACTCGCACAGCTCCCGCACCGCCACGGTGTAGGTCATGGGGCCTCGGTGCAGGGCGGGGCGCTGTCGTCGGGCGGCAGGAGCAGCTCACCCGCCGCAGAGTCGCCCGCGCCGGGCTCACCCAGGTGCGCCTGCGCCAGTTCCGCCTCGCTGCGCATTGGCGTGGCCTTGCACAGCGCCATCCACACCGCAAAGGGCAGGGCGCAGCTGGCATGCCGCGCGGGCCGCAGCAGCTCAAAGCGGCCCCCATCGCCATCGTCCAGCCCGCCGTGCAGCACCCACACGCCAAAGTGCTCGGGGATCTCATCGGCCTCGGCCACGCCCGCGGGGAACACGTAATAGCACTCCTCGCACAGCCACTGGTAGGCCTGCCGCTTGGCGTCGTGCCGCAGGTCCGACAGCAGGTCGGCCCGGCTCGCCTTGACCTCGTGCACCATCGGCTGCAGGTACGCCGGCACCGTGGTGTTGCGCACCGAGAAGAGATCGGGCCGCGCCATGCGCCATACGTTGGCCGCGGCGCGGGTGGCGGGGGTGTCGGCGTCTTCGCTCCACAGCGGGGTGCTGTGGCGCTGGGTAGTGCTGCTGATGTTGCTGTTGCTGCCGGTGGGCGCGGTGGCCGCGGCGGTATCCAGCGGGTTGGCAGGCGGCTTCGGCGCCGGCCCATCCACCACCGCGCGCAGCGATAACTCCCGCCACACGATCCGCCCCGCCGCCAGCAGGTGCTCGGCAAACTTGGCCGCCAGCCGGTCGTGCGTGCTCAGCGCCCGCACGCTGCGCTGGCGCGCGACGGCCAGGGTGCGAATGCCTTCATCGGTGAGCCGCAGCGACTCGAACCCCTCGGGCGACACCTGCAGCGCCACCAGCTGCGCGGCCAGCAGGTCAATCTCCAGCGCGTCCTTGCACGGCCACCCCGCAGAGCGCCAGATTTGCATGAGGCGCGTGCGGTGGAAGCGGGTGAGTTGGATGGGGGGTGGAGAGGACGGGGTGGGGGAGGGCAGCGCCGTCATGGGGTGGAGGGACTGGTGGCTGGGAACTGATTTTAATCACAGTGTCCATGGGGGCGCGTCCCTCAAGCGGCTAGGGCAGCGCCAGACGGATGAAAATTGAGAGAAATTGGCCTCTAGCGCTTTATGGGTAAGCGCAATATGCTATAAAAAAGTGAGCATTCTTATGCAGGCAGCCGTATAGGCATACGATGACTGCCGTACAGCGGTTGCCGCCTTTGGCAGTCAGTTTTCTAGGGTCAGCTTTGTCGCCAAAAGCCGTGTGTGCAAGACGCCGACGCGTTGATCTGTCGATCCGCCTGAGTCCTGAGCTAGCTGTGCAACCGCCCCGAATGAAGGCATGTATATCCGAGCCAGGCTTTCATTGCCGACCGCTACATGATGGTGACGTAGCGCAATCAAGTGCTGGCGGCACCTTGTACGGCAGCGATGTATAGAGCGCTGCAGGTGCTCAAGCCGGGCGCTGGCGGCACACCCACCAAGAAAGGCCCAGGCCTACCACCGAAGCCACGCCGGTGACCACCCAGGTGAAATGCCAGCCACCCGCCAGGCCCGCCACCCAGGCCACAAGCGGTGGCCCCACGAACTGGCCACAGGCCGAGCACTGCTGCACCCAACCCATCGTGGTGGACACCGTACTCTCGCTGGGTGCCAGCCGTACCGCCAGGGCAAACAAGGTGGCGGGAATCATCCCGCCCACGGCCGAAAACGTCACCACGGCAGCGAAACGAAGTACCGGGCCATCGCCCGCGAAGGGGCTGAAGGCCACCACCGTCGCCAATGCCGTGCCGCCGAAACCGATGACCAACAGATGGTGCGTGCGCCAACCCGCCCGCATCAAGCCGCCGGCCCCCAGGTTCCCCACCACGTTGGCCGCGCAGGCCAGTGCGGTCAGCGCACCCGCAGCCACGCCGCTGACGCCCGCCTGCATGTAGATGGAGGGCAGAAACCCGATGACGGCCAGCCACTGGCAGGAGTACATGCCAAACGCCACCGCCACCACCCAGGGCCCGGGACTGGCCAGGGTGAGCCGCAGCCGCCGCGTCAGAAGCACCACCGCGGGAGGCGGCGGGTCGGTGCGCGGCCGCGCCACGGTGGCGCGCCGCGCATCCGGGCCAACGGCCAGGGCCAGCCAGAGCCCCGCGCAGCCCGCCAGCACACCCAGCAGCCCCCACCAAGCCTGCCAGTTCCACAGCCCCATGACCACCGGCCCCGCCAGAAGCGCCAGGGCAACGCCGGCGGGCATGTAGGCCCCCCACAGCCCCATGAAGGCGGGCAGCCTGGCAGCGGGCACCAACTGCCGCATCAAGCTGGGCGCCGGCAGCACAACCCACAGGAAACCCAGCCCCTCCAGCGCCCGCAATGCCAGCAGGTCCGCCGCCTGGCGGGCCCACACGCCCGCCAGGCTGGCGATACACAGCACGCCCAGCCCATACAGCATGCTGCGCCGCAGGCCAAAACCATCGGCCAGCGCCCCCACCAGAACGCCGAGCAGCATGCCCGCCAGCTGGACAGCCGACAGCAAGAAGCCCGCTTCGACCAGCGAGACCCCCAACGCATCCCGCAACACGCCGATGGCGGGTGGAATCTTGCCGATGTGCACGGCGGCCGCGAGCCCAGCCAGAAAGACGGCAATGGGCGCGCGCAGGGGAAAGGAAATCAACGATCGCATTTCTTCAAGGCCTGAATACGGAAGGGGGCGGCGGACATGCAATCCCCCACACGATAGCAGGCAGCCCCGCCGCCACGAAACACCGCCGTCGCCGGTGAGGTATGTCCTTGGCAGAGCGGCCCAGGCCCACTGTCGTGTTTTCAGGAATCGCGGACATGGACGCATTCCGCACCGACCACGCCGCGCGAAGGGCCTGTAGGCCTTGCGTCCCTCCAGGTGCCCCGATTGGCGCACTCGCGCTCGCGCTGCGCCAGACTGAAGAGGCAATCGTTGCCATCCGCCGAGTGGCATTTCGGGGTTCCCTTGGCGCACGCCGAAATGCCCGCCGAGTGACCTAGGGCACTTTTAACTATTGATACCCCAGAAGGGCATTCCACACGCGCATCTGGGCGATCTTCGGCACCGTGCCAAACGCGATGGATGAAGACGCTCCGGAGCCAATCAGTGCAGAGTTTGTGTTGCCACTGCCGTAGCTTTGCCAGACTGTGCCATCCGCAAAAGTCGCCGTCCCGTTTTGGGCGAAAGTGGCCACTGCGCTCATCAGATGCCGACTGAGCTGCTGCTCTGCAGCGCCCGATCCGACTTTTTGACGGTAGTAGTCAAGCCCATATGTGCCGAACAAGAACGGCAGCTCTGCACAATGGGGAACGCCTCGCCCCGGGGGGGGCAAGTCATGCATGAAGGTTCCATATCGCACGTTTGCGCCTTGCTTCACGAGACTGTCTGCATAGCGAACGCAGAAGTTGCGCAGGTTCCTGTCACCGTTGATTTCAACCCACAGGTTGCCCGGCGCTGAGGAACGACCCTCTGTCAGGGCCGCATCCTGGTAGGCTGTGATCACCTGGGAAGCCCGACTCGCAGAACCAGAAAGTGGCGCGACAAGGGCCGTGAGCGCCTCCATGGTGGAAGGCAGTGGAGCGGTGAGCGAAGCCTGCGTCACTGGATCGATCAGGTCAACAAAAAAAGACCCCTCAGTGAGCGTGTTCGTGATCAGCACCGGTACACGCTGGGGCCATGCCACCCGGGTCCAATCGGCGAACACAGTCTTCCCATCCATCACGGGCGACGCCTTGACGCCAAAGCCGGACCGAAACGTAGAGGGCAGCGGTTGAGCGTTCAGTGCCAACTCGGCCGCGTGCAATGTGGCCGCAGGAATGCCCAACAGCCCCTTAGGTGTCGTCTTGAGGCTCGTGGCCAGCAGCTCGGTGTAGCTGGCCGCGTCTTGAAGGGTGAACCCCGCAGGCGCTGCAATGCCGGCAGAACTGAACAAAACAGCTTTGTGCAGCCACTGGCTCCAGACAGGGTGCTGCGCGATCAATGCCGTGTTGACTGCGCCCGCTGATTGCCCTGCGAGGCACACGTTGCCTGGGTCTCCGCCGAACCGGGCAATATTCTCGTGCACCCAACGCAACGCGGCTGCCTGATCCTGCAGGCCCCAGTTCGCAGCAAGTCCGGTTTCAGGATCTGTGAAATCTGGGTGGGCCAGGCTGGACATTGCACCCAAGCGGTAGTTGACCGTGACGACAACCAGTCCCTGTTCAGCCAGTCTCTGCCCGTCCATCAGGGGCATGCTGGTCGCGCCCGTGCGCCACGCACCGCCATGGAGCCACACCATCACGGGGGCCTTGCTGACGTCGCGAGGTGCCCAGATATTGAGAGTGAGACAGTCTTCGCTCTGCGCTTCAGGTTGCGTGTAGATCCAGGTCACGTTCGCAGGGAGCGTCTGCAAGCTGGCAGGACCAAACGCTGTGGCAGGGGTCACCTGGGCCGTGGTGGGCACATAGGGCTTGGGCGATTGAAACCGCAGCGCTCCAACAGGCGGCTGCGCATAGGGGATACCCTTGTACATCGCAGTGCCACCCAGCACGGCTCCGCTGAACTTGCCCGAAGTGGTGTCCACCACGGGGTTGTCATCGCCTCCGCCGCCACACCCTATCAACGAACCGGCAAGCGCCCCGGAGGAAACCTGTAGAAAGATCCTTCGCGTTGTCATCATGTCTCCTGGAATAGTTGGTCTAGATGTCAGTTGCTGACAAACTTATGCTAGGTAACCAACCTTGTGGTGGCGAGACTCACTGATAGAACACCCCGTTGCAAAAACAGGCCCATCGAAGCAGGTCTGGGCTGCAGCAACCTATGGCAAGCTGGGAATTGCACAGCGGTAGAGCTTGAACCTCAGGCGCACGCGTTATTTGCACAACGACGATGACGGATGGACCTAATGGACAACGTGTTGCTGGCTGTGGAAGACCTTCTGAGTTTTGTAGAGGTAGCCGACGCACGAGGCTTCACCGCTGCCAGCAGGCGCACAGGCATACCGAAGTCGCGATTGAGTCGGCGCGTGGCGGCTCTTGAGTCATTCCTTGGGGTTGCCCTACTGCACCGCAATGCAAGGCGGTTTGAATTGACCGATGTAGGGCAACGCATTTTTCTACATGGCCAGGTGGTGCGAGCTGAAACGCAAACTGCTATCGCCGTCGCACGTGAGAGCCTGGAGAGTCCCTGGGGGCAACTACGGGTGGCTTGCCCAGCAGCCATTGCGGCATCGCTTGTTGGCCGAATAGCCCTGCAATTCAGCGCTCGCTATCCTCGCGTCACCCTGTCACTTCAAACTACTGACGGGCGTTTGCGCCCTTTGGATGACACGGTGGATCTCGTGATTCAGCCGACCACACAGCCTCTGACAGACTCCAGCCTCGTCGCCAGAAGGCTTGCAACGGTCCCCTATGCCTTGTACGCAAATCCAGCACTCGTTGCAGCTCTCAACACCCCGGAGACGCCATTGGCACTATCCCGCTGCGCTGCTGTCGGCTGGAGCATTACTGCGTCACCGGCGCGCTGGACGCTAATCGGCCCCCAGAACCAAAGCGCGGACGTCGAACTGGACGTGCGCTTCGTGAGCGACAACCTGCTATTGAACCGGGACGCGGCGCTTCAGGGGCTAGGGGTTGTGCAGCTTCCAAGGATCATGGCGGCCAGCTTTGTCGCGAGCGGACAACTGCTTCAGGTGGCGCCCGACTGGGTTCCCCCCGCGATGCACATCTACGCCCTGTATCCGTCGCGCCGCCACCTCACGCTCGCGGGTCGCTGCTTTCTGGATATGCTGGAAGAGGGAATGAAAGATGCAGCAATCACTCCGGCCTGAATCGTCCCGGGGGCGATTCACTTATGTTGCATGACCAGCGCTCGCGATCCGACCTGATCGCCACAGCAGACGTCAAGGAGGTTGAGGGCCACCCAGCCGCATCCGCGAAGCTTGCTGTCAATTCCCAAATGGAAGAGCGCCAACTCCCGCACCCGGTTTTCCATCTGCAATCTCACGCGGAGCGCTCAGATGTCTCTGGGCTTGAACGGTGCTTTTTGACTAACAATCGTGCCTTTGGTCCAGGGCTCGCGATGTACAGCGACACTGGCGGATTCCATGATGGTGTCCCACTGAGTTGAGGGACCAGAGACGATGCGCCTTTCGATTGCAGTTGTCCACACCACGCTGGCCGTGATAGGCCTTGAATTTAGAGATTCGCTCGACGGTGACGTTCAATGACTGCTCCCGCAATGAGCAGCCGCTCGCCGACGGCGGGCTGAGCGGCTGCATGCAGCCTCAAGCGACCCTGCACGCGGCACCCGCGAGGGACATTTCCCTGAGCTCACAACCACTGAAAAACTACAGCAAAGCTTGTCAGTGTCGTGAGATGCTAAGGTGAGCCCAATTGCATCAACACGCGCTGGAGGGCATTTCTAAACCTCGGATCCATCACTGCCCCCACGTTGTAGCGCGACCATGGGGAGGCCGCTGAGGCGTCGACGCCAAAAATCCTGCCCGGAGCCAGTCGTATGTTGTGCGGCAGCAGGGAGTCTGCAAGAGTCATCGAATCATCCACCCCTGGCATGGATGCCCACAGGTAGAGGGACTGGGCGTTCTTCGCGAAGATGTTCGCTCCGACGGATTCGAACAGTGCTCGTGCTCCTTCTGTGGCTTCCCCGAGCCGACTACGCAACCGGGTCAGATGCCGCTGATAGTGGCCTTCGCTCAACATGACATCGACCGTCCTTTCGCAAAGCTCCGAACTACTTACGTGGATCAGCGCTTTCAGGTCGGCAAGATCACTGGCTAAATCTGCGCCACAAGCAATGAAACCCACACGCAGCGCGGCCGAGAACGACTTTGAGAAGCTGCCGATGTAGATCGTGCGCTCAAGTTGGTCCAGAGAAGCCAAACGTGGCGACGATGTCGGTTTGAAGTCCGCAAGCGGATCGTTCTCAACGATCAGTAGATCGTATTTCTGTGCCAGTTGCAGCACGCGAAAGGCTTTTGCTGCGGACAGGTCCGAGCCTGTCGGGTTGTGTGCAAGCGACTGCGTAAAGAAGAGCCTGGGCCGCTGGGTGATCAACAACTGCTCCAAGGCTTCCAGGTCCGGCCCATCGTGCAGGCGCGGCACGCCTAGAACCTCAGCACTGGCCATCTTCAACTTGCCGAACAAAGGGTAGTAGCCGGGGTCGTCCACCAGAACCTTGCCACCGGGCGGCACGAAATAGCGAATGACGATGTCCATCGCCTCGTTGGCACCGTGCGTCAAAACGATCTGCCGGGGTTCGGCACCGATCCCAAAGTCCGCGAGCTTGCGCACCAAATGCTTTCGCAGTGGCGCGTACCCGAAGCGGCTGCCATAGCGGAACAGGGAGCCCAGTCCCGTGCGCACGACTTTCTGGTGGTACTTGTCCAGCCTCACATCCGAAAGCCATTCGACTGGCGGGAAGCCATCAGCTATTGCCAGCGCGCCAGGCTCGGTCTTGAGCTGCTCACGCATCAGCCAAACGATGTCTTTTGCTCGCCCCAAGCTTCCCGCCTCGTCGTCGGCCGCCTTGGATGGAGGCTTGTCGACCACAAAGTACCCGGCACCTCGACGAGGTTCAATCAGCCCGCGCGAAACGAGTAGTTCGAAAGCCGTGACCACCGTGTTCTTGGCGTACTTGTGGAGTTCGGCCATCTCGCGCAGCGAGGGCAATTTATCGCCGACCTTGTAGGCCCCGTCGCGTATCTGCCTCTCGATGCCGTCTGCAACCGAGACGGGCAATGTGGCTGATCTGGAGCGATGTGTCGGGGAGTGTCCTTCAACTGTCATTTGTCAACTATGGCACATCGCTGAACTTTGCCAGAAGAGAGACTGTTTGGCCAAACTGTACCTTTCTTGTTTGGTACGGTGGTTTTAAAGTTTACCCATACCGTAACCACCACTGAGCAGGCAACTAATGGTCGATTCACGACTCCCGAATTTTCGTTCCCTCACCCCTGCACAGCGACTGGAGCATGTCGCACGTATCGCCAACCTGTCCGAGGGAGACATCGCGCTCATCACCCAGCCCGGAGCGCTCAGCGTAGAGCGCGCCAACGGCATGGTGGAGAACGTCATCGGAACGTTCGAACTCCCGTTCGGCATCGGCGGCAATTTCCAGATCAACGGTCGCGATGTCCTGGTGCCGATGGTGGTCGAAGAGCCTTCTGTCGTGGCCGCAGCTTCGTTCATGGCCAAGTTGGCCCGCGACTGCGGCGGCTTCGAAACCTCCAGCACGGGGCCGCTGATGCGCGCCCAGGTGCAGGTCATCGGCATCACCGACCCCTATGGCGCCCGTCTGGCGCTCCTGAAGCATCGCGATGAAATCTTGGAGGTCGCCAACAGCCGCGATAAGGTGCTCATTGGCCTGGGCGGCGGCTGCCGCGACATTGAGATCCACGTGTTCCCTGACACGGCCCGCGGTCCGATGATCGTCATGCACCTGATCGTCGACGTGCGCGACGCGATGGGTGCCAACACCGTCAACACCATGGCCGAGTCGGTTTCACCTCTGGTCGAGAAGCTCACGGGCGGCATCGTGCGGCTGCGCATCCTGTCCAACCTGGCAGACCTGCGTCTGTCACGTGCCCGCGTGCGGCTTACGCCCGAGACGCTCAAAACCAAGGAGCGCAGCGGCGAAGAGATCATCGAAGGCGTGCTCGATGCCTACACGTTCGCTGCCATCGATCCCTACCGTGCGGCCACACACAACAAAGGCATCATGAACGGTATTGATCCTGTCATCGTCGCCACCGGCAACGACTGGCGTGCGGTCGAGGCCGGCGCCCATGCCTACGCTTGCCGAAGCGGCCGCTACACCTCGCTGACGACCTGGGAGAAAGACACCCAGGGCGCGCTGGTCGGCACCATTGAAATGCCCATGTCAGTGGGCCTGGTGGGGGGCGCGACCAAGACACACCCTTTGGCCCGGTTGTCACTCAAGATCATGGGCGTCAAGTCGGCGCAGGAGCTGGGCGAGGTGGCCGTCGCCGTGGGCCTGGCCCAGAACTTAGGAGCGTTGCGAGCCCTGGCCACCGAAGGGATCCAGCGCGGCCATATGGCTCTGCACGCCCGCAACATTGCAATGGTTGCAGGGGCAGCGGGTGACGAAATCGAGATCGTTGCCAAGCACATGGCAGATGAACATGACGTACGCACCGACCGAGCGCTCGCCTTGCTCGAAGAGCTGCGCCGCAAGTAAGGCAGCCACCGTTCCCGACTGGGTGGCTGATTCAGCCGACCTCGAAGCCAGTGAGACCTTTCGCCCATCTAATAACTTGGAGACTATCGAAATGACACAAACTCAGCTCAAGCGCCGCACGGTGCTCAGCTCCCTCGGCGCCACAATGTTGTCAACGTTGGCGTCTCCCACGCTAGCCCAGAGTGCTGCGTTCCCCAACCGTCCGATCAAGATCATTGTCCCCTGGGCAGCGGGGGGCGGCGGTGATGTGATCGTGCGTCTCATGGGCACGAGTCTTCAGAAGCGGCTCGGCCAGGCCATCGTGGTTGACAACCGCCCCGGCGCTGTCGGCACGATCGGCAGCGTCGCGGCTGCGCGCAGTCCGGCCGATGGTTATACGCTCGTGTATGGCGGAATGGAGTCGCACACCATCGCGCCCCATGCAATGAAGAGGGCACCATACGACCCCAAGAAGGAATTTGTTGCCATTGCACCGCTGGGCTTCTTCCCCGCAGCCTTGGTCGTGAGCGCTTCACACCCAGCCAAGAACCTGAGCCAGTTCCTGCAGATGGCCAAGGATGCCAAGACCCCGATGAGCTTCGGCTCGTGGAGCACTGCCACTTCCGGACACCTCATGATGGAGGCCCTCAAGGTGGCGAAGAGTGTCGATCTCCTGCATGTGCCGTATAACGGCACCGCGCCCCTGCTCAATGCCCAACTGTCTCAACAGGTCGACTGCTCCATCAACGTCTTGTCGACCGTTGAACCCCACATCCGCAGCGGCACACTGCGCTTGCTGGCAGTTTCAATGCCCCAACGCCTGCCGGAGTTTCCGGACGTTCCGACCCTGAAAGAGATCGGTCTCAATGTCGAAAGAGGACCGTGGGTGGGAATTTTTGGCCCGGCAGGCATGCCGGAAGACGTCATTTCGCGCGTGCATCAGGCGGTCGACGCCACCCTCAAGGAGCCTGCCATCGTTGAGCAGACCAAGAAGATGTTCTTCGTCGTCGAGCACATGGACCAGCGCACGTACCAGAATTTCTATTTCAGCGAGATCGATCGCTGGGGTCAGTACGTCAAAACGGCCAAGGTAGCGATCGAGTGATCGCATCCCCGTTGCGTAAAGGCACAGGTAGACAACCCCGGGGACCTGTGCCGCATGCGCCTCGGCGGGGCGAACGCCCGTTTTGAGGGCGGCGCCCCAAGCCGGTTGCAGTCCGTTGTAGATCAAGCCACTTCAGCACCAGCAAACCCCATGAGCGAGCACATCAAGATTGTTGAAGTCGGGCCCCGAGATGGTCTGCAGAACGAGAAGCAGCCCATTAGCGTGGACACCAAGGTCGGACTGGTCGAACGGCTGGTTGATGCAGGCGTCAGGCACATCGAGGCAGCGTCTTTCGTATCTCCAAAATGGGTGCCGCAAATGGCTGGCAGCGCGGAGGTCATGCACCGCGTGCCGCGCACGGCTAACTTGTACTACAGCGCGCTCACGCCTAACCTTAAAGGACTGGAGGCCGCCATCGCGGCCGGCTGTGAGGAAGTGGCGGTCTTTGGCGCTGCCTCGGAAACGTTTTCGCAGCGAAATATTAACTGCTCGATACGCGAGAGCTTGGAGCGCTTTCGCTCTGTAATTGAGGTCGCGCTTGAAAGTAAGCTGCGGGTACGCGGTTATGTTTCTTGTGTCTTGGGGTGTCCATATAAAGGAGACATCGCACCCGAGAGGGTCTCCGAAGTGGCGCTCATGCTGAGCGAGATGGGGTGCCACGAGATCTCACTTGGAGACACCATTGGTCGCGGAAACCCCAACTCCACACGACGCATGCTGGAGGCCTGTATTCGTGTGATTCCAGCATCGCAGTTGGCAGGTCACTACCACGATACCTACGGGATGGCCATTGCCAACATTGTTGCGTCTCTGGAACTGGGTCTCCGTACCTTCGACAGCTCCGTTTCGGGGCTGGGAGGCTGCCCCTACGCCACTGGCGCTTCCGGCAACGTCGCTACTGAGGACGTGGTGTACCTGCTTCACGGCCTGGGGCATGAGACCGGTATCGATCTGCCCAAGCTTATCCAGGCGGGGCTGTACATCAGCTCTGCATTGGGACGTGGGACCTCTTCGCGCGTGGCGCTGGCCATGTCCAGCAACTGCTCAACAACATCGGCTGATTGATCGTGCTACGAGGAAAGTAGGCTAGACGCCAGCGAGCGGCGTAGATTTATCGCAAAAACACTCGCGGCCTTTTTTACGGACGGCAATCCGGACCTTTTGCAGCCGACAGTGCGTATCCGTTTGCAGGCGCCTCATGTACGAACTCACCTGCAGCAGTCCTCAGCATGCAGATGGCGACTTCGCAGCAGTTGCTGCCGGTGATGTCGGCCCCCTGAGTTCACGTTCTGGGCCACGCAGCGGTCATTCAAGCGCGAGCGCCATCTCGGACCCATGGACCGGTTTCAAAGTACTGCTGGCCTTGCCAGCCAGCCGGTATGTTCATGACGCCTGAAAGTCTGCTGACCTCGTCCAATTCGGCGCGAACTGGCTTGCAGATTATTGAACCCGCAGTACCTCAAACTGCTGTCGGATGGGAGCGACCTGCATCGACACCTCATCACCCTCGCATTTCCCTAGCATGGCCCTGCCCAAAGGGGCTTCGCTGCTAATGACCTGAACGAGCTGAGCGCCGCTGAACAACTTCATGCTGCCCCCGTCGGGACCGAGAAAGATCTGTTGCTGCTTGTCGTCGGAATCGATCAGGCAGACCAGCGCGCCGAGCTGTATACCTTTGCTGGCGTCGTAGGGGCGCGGGCGGAATCGGCGCCAATTGGCCATCGCCTGGCGGATGGCTTCGGCGCGCCGGGCTTGACCGGTGGCCAGGTAGGCGGCTTCGAGTCCCAATGTGTCGTATTTGTTTTCGGCGATGTTTTCTTCGTGGGTCGCCGTTTCATGGGCCGCCTGCACTGCCTGTTCGGCTTGCAGCAGGTCTTCGGCGAGCTGTTCCAACACCTGCTGCTGCAGCAAAAATTTATCCATCATGAGAAGTAGGCATCTCGAAAAAATTGGAGCAGGTCTTCATTGTGAAGGGCTTCACCAGCCGTCGACGCTTTTGTTGGCTGCAGGTTTACTTCAGCTAAGGGCCTACTGCTACCGGCGAGATCATTGATGGAGCCTGTCACCAGGTACGAAGGGATAGACTGAGCTATGCAAAGATTTCCCCTCAGCGCTATCGCAGCCATTCGTTGGTTGGCTTTGACAATTTTGTGCTTTGGCATTGTCACTGTCGGCAAGATGCTGATTTTTTATCAGGTCACGCTTTGGGGGAGTTTTGTCTGTCCAGACGGGTGGTGGCGCTCATCGCCCGGACTATGTGCTTTTCCACCCGTATCAATTTCGATCTGGTCGATTAGCTACGCTGCAGTTTCGATACTTCTTGTCTGTGCCGCAGTGTTGCTCGCGCCCTCACATAAGCTTAAAGTTTGCGCGGCTCTGCTGATCGCGTTGATGAGTTGGCAAGCCCACATCCTCATCTCCAAATCCTTTTCTTGGGTGGCTCTCGGGTCGCTGTGTGCAGTGGTTGGTATAGCAACGTGCTTTAGCCTTGGCGCTCTGGCTTCGCGTAGCCCATCATTGCGGCGAACGTACCAAAATATCCCCGCTCCCCAGTAGATTAAGCATCCGTTGCCGCTAGCGCTTGGACGGCGCCTACTGGTCAATAGCCACAGTCATTGCAGCGGCTGCAACGGGCCCGTAGTGAAATTGCGGCCTACTGCCCGCCCAGAGCCTGTTGGAACGCAAGCAGATACCCGTTGCAATCGGCGACGGAAAATTCTCTGCTTCCATAGGGCATATCCTGTAGAGGCTAGGCAACGGACGTCTTGTCTTTGAAGGCAGAAAAATACCGGTCCACATCCGCAACGGTGAGGTAAATCGTCCCTGAAATGATGGGATGCGTGCGCCACAAATCTCGGTCCGTGAAAATGAGGCGGGCTCCATTCTTTGAGACGGTGATCGTGCTGCCGGCAGTTGATGCCGTGCTGAAACCAAGCACAGATTCGTAGGAGTTCCTCGTCTGCTCGATGTCAAAGCACCGCAACAAAATAGACAAACTCATGTTCACTCCGAGAAGCAATGTCCGTGGTTGGGGCAGCCTTATGGTTCGGCTGACTGTGCTGCAGCATTGGGCCCTGAGCAGCCGGTGGACAGCATTACCCCAAAACTGGCATTTGTCATAACCCGGCTTGCTCGCTGTCCGAAAATATGCCGATTGAAAGCCAGGCCCTTGCCTGCTCGCAAGCTATAGTTTGCCCAGTTGCTCTTGCTAGGTCTCGCGGAATTTCGACTTGGACGTTGAACATCCCTGTGCTTGCACACCTAAGTTGCAAACCACTTCCAGGAGGAGCAGTGTCCAGAATATCCCGCACGATCCGGTTCATTCCGCAGACGCTGCGGGTTACATCATGTAGAGATTCCGAATGCAGTCACCCACAAATCAAGCTTTCTCGCCAAACACTAAGGTCAACTGGTGGTCTGCATTGGTGGGAAGCGCGGCAGCCATTGGCGGGTCTGCTTTTCTTGGAACGGTCGTCGCAAACGCATATCTCTGGCTGCACCTAGCTAAAGGGTTTTCCCCTGAGCAAGCGTATGCGCAAATGGGACGCGGACTCACATCAACAGTTGAGCTTTTATCACTCGCTACTCTCGCAATTGCCACTGTTTTCGGTGGCTATGTGTCCGCACTTTACGGAAAAGGACGTGACCTCATTCAGGGCCTCATAGCGGGAGTCCTAAGCACATCTTTTTTCTTCGTCATGGCTCTTAACCCAGCGAGCACGTCTGTTCTGACCTGGAGCGCGGCTATTTACTTTGTCGTTGCCACCTTGTCTGGCTTGTTCGGCGGCTTTGTTCGCGCCCAGCGGACTGTCTAACCCCAGCAGTCAAGCAGGCCCGCATGCTGCGGGCCTCATACTTTGTCTGTTGCGCCCCTTTCGTTAGCCGCAACAGGCGGCTTCTGGCCAATGGTACGCACTCGTAAAGACGAAGCGAGTGCCCGCAGCCAGCCTGAAGCAGCATTTCGTTTGAGTGTGGTTTCGCTGGTTGGGTCGCCGTTATGGGTAGTCTGACGGACCGGTGCTTATCTCCCTTTGCCCGCGGCAGGCATCGCCCCCATTGGCACAAGCCGTGATCTCTCGCAAAATCTGCGCGAAGCACCGTGCGCTTGAATAAACATGACTCCAGACCCGCTTGACTCGTTTCTTTCCCAGTCGTCCTGGATGTCCTCTCTGACCGGCGAAGAAGCTAAACGCGTGCGCAGTGCCATCACGGTGCGCAGCTTTGCTGCTGGCAGCGCCGTATTTGCACGCGGTATGCCCCCTGCGCATTGGGCCGGCGTGATGGAGGGCATGCTCAAGCTCGACAACATTACCGAAGAAGGTCGGATCAGCACGTTCGCAGGCGTGCCATCGGGCGCATGGTTCGGCGAGGGCTCGGTGCTCAAGGATGAGCCCCGGCCCTATGCGGTGACGGCGCTGACCGACAGCGTGGTGGCGCTGCTGCCTCGCAGCGAGTTTTTGCGGCTACTGCACGAGAGCCATCCGTTTGCGCTGTGGCTGATCGGGCAGCTCAACGCGCGCCTGGCCCACTACGTGGCGCAGGTGCAGACCGACCGGCTGGGTGACACCACGGCGCAGGTGGCCTACAGCCTGTCGGGGCTGTTCAACGATGCGCTGTTCCCCAACACTGCCCGGCGCATCACGCTGTCGCAGGAAGAGCTGGGGCGCCTGTCGGGCGTGTCGCGCCAGGTGGCCAACCGGGCGCTGCAGGAGCTGCAGGACCGGGGCGCCATTCGCCTGGGCTATGGGTCGATCGAGGTGATCGACCTGAAGGTACTGCAGTCGATTGCCCGCGAAGGCTGAATGCTCAGCCTGCAGGCTCGGCCTGAACCTGCGCCAGCTTTGTGATGGCCTCGCGGCTGCCCGCGATCTCGCGCAGGCGGAACTTCTGGATCTTGCCGGTGGCGGTCTTGGGCAAGACCTCGAATACGATCCGGCGCGGGCACTTGAAGCGCGCCAGATGCTCGCGGCAAAACGCGATCAGTTCGTCGGCGCTGACCGTGCCCACCGCATCGGGCTTGAGCTCCACGAAGGCGCAGGGCACCTCGCCCCACCGCTCGTCGGGCTGCGCCACCACGGCGGCCAGCAGCACGGCGGGGTGGCGGTGCAGCACGTCCTCTACCTCCACCGAGGAGATGTTCTCGCCGCCCGAGATGATCACGTCCTTGGAGCGGTCAGTGATCTGCACATAGCCATCAGGGTGCAGCACTGCGATGTCGCCGGTGTGGAACCAGCCGCCCGCAAAGGCCTTGGCCGTGGCGCCGGGGTTCTTGAGGTAGCCCTTCATCACAGTATTGCCGCGCAGCATGATTTCACCAGCCGTCACGCCATCGGCCGGCACGGACTGCAGGGTGTCGGGGTGGAGCACGCGCAGGTGTTCCAGCGCGGCGGCGCGCACGCCCTGGCGCGCCTGCAACTGCGCGCGCCCGGCTTCGGGCAAGGTGGCCCAGACCGGCTGGTGCACGCAGCTCACGGGTGTGCCCGAGACCTCGGTGATGCCGTACACATGGTCCACGTCGAAACCCATGGCCGCAATCGCCTGCAGGATGGCTGCGGGCGGTGGCGAGCCCGCTGTGAGCACGCGCACCGGGCGCGGCAGCGCGATGCGCTCGTGCGCCGGTGCATTGGCCAGCATGGCCAACACCGTGGGCGCGGCACAGAAATGGTCCACACCATGCTCGGCAATGGCCTCGAAGATGGCCTTGGCCGTGACCTTGCGCAGGCACACGTGCGTGCCCGCCGCCGCCGTGATGGCCCAGGTGAAGCACCAGCCGTTGGCGTGGAACATGGGCAGCGTCCACAGGTACACCGGGCGACGCGGCATGGCCCAGTCTGTCATCTGCAGCAGGCTCATGAGGTAAGTGCCGCGGTGGCTGGGCACCACGCCCTTGGGGTCGCCCGTGGTGCCCGACGTGTAGTTCAGCGCGATGGGGTCCCACTCATCCTCGGGCCACAGGCCTTCGAAGGCCGGGTCGCCTTCGGCCAGCAGGGCTTCGTAGTCCATTGCACCGAAGGCCGGCTGCGCGGGCAGGCCCGCATCGTGGACGGCGACCACCAGCGGCGGCTGGTCCAGGCCCGCAACGGCCTTGTCTGCCAGCGCTGCGAATTCGCTGTCCACCAACAGGATGCGCGCCTCGCCGTGCTGCAGGATGAAGGCGATGCCCTCGGCATCGAGCCGGCAATTGATGGCGTTAATGACCGCGCCGCACAGGGGGATGCCCAGGTGCGCCTCCAGCATGGCGGGCGTGTTGGGCGCCAGGATGGCCACGGTGTCGCCGCGCCGCACGCCGCGCTGTGCGAGTGCACTGGCTAGGCGGTAGGCACGATCGCGCGTTAGCGCCCAGGTTTGCTTGGTACCCGCATGCACCACTGCAATTCCCTCAGGGTGGACCAGTGCGCTGCGGTCCAGGAAACCGAGAGGCGTGAGCGGCAGGTGGTTGGCGGGTGTACGTTCCAGGCCGTTCTGGTAGGGACTGCGGGATGGGCTGCTTGCCGTAGTGGGGGTCATGCTGTTGTCTCCATAGCTGCTATTCGTGGTAGGTGGTGAAGGATTCGACGCTCTCGCGCTCGGTCACCAACGTGTTCTCGATGCGGGCTGGGTCGGCATGGCCCAAGCTCATGCCGCAGACCACCATGTGGGTGTCGGGTATGCCCAGCTCGGCATGGATGATCTGGTGAAACTTGGTGAACGCTACCTGAGGGCAGGTATCAAGCCCGCGTGCACGGGCTGCCACCATCACGCTCTGAAGGAACATGCCGTAGTCCATGAGGCTGCCGGCCTGCATGACACGGTCCACCGTGAAGATCAGCCCTACCGGCGCATCAAAGAAACGATAGTTGCGGCCGTGTTGCGCGTGCATGCGCGCCTTGTCACCCTTGGCAATGCCAAGCAGGCCATACAGGTCCCAGCCCACTTTGCGGCGTCGATCCACATAAGGTGATACCCATTCGAGTGGGTAATAGTGGTAGGGCTCTGTGAGTTCCGTGGACGCTTCCCCATCGTTGTCCGCCGTAGCGATGGCTGAACTCAGCCGTTCCTTGGCGCTGCCCGTTAGCACATGCACGCGCCAGGGCTGGGTGTTCATGCCTGAGGCTGCGTGGCGCGCTACGTCCAGGATGGCATGAACCTCTTCGCGGGGGACCTGCGTAGGCATGAAAGCGCGAATGCTGCGCCGCGATACGATGGCCCAGTCCACCGCCTCGCTACTTTGGAGTGTGGTGCCGAGCGCTTGAACGTGCAAACGGCCTGTGGACCTTGTTGGAGGCGTGTACGAACTGCTCATGCCGGAATGCTAGGCATTGATACCGCTCATGACTGTCGATGCGATGACATTTGCGATCTGCAGAAGTACCGTCCAAATTCTTGAATCTGTATTTCTCGACAGTCTGACCACTTGGTCCTGGCACCCGTTTTCTAGCTCCTAGAGGCAGGCGGTAGGCAGTAGAAAATAAGGCGTAAGCCAGCTACACCAGTAGTCGGAGATTGTTCAAATCAATCTACTGCTGCGTAGTACCTGGCGCAGCGAGCTACATGCGTCCAAGGTGGTGCGCAAGCTCCGGGACGTGGAGCGTGGTTTTGTATGGATGTAGAAGAAAAACGGCTGTGGAAGAACTGCCAGAGGCTACCCAACGCCTGCCTGCAATGGATCCACCTTGCATTTTTTTGACACCGTCCGTCAGAAGATCGTGGACAGGTTCTTCGGACTGTTGGCAATGTTCGGTATCAAGGGTTTATGGTCACGGGCTTGCCGAAGTGAAGCGGCAGCATTCAGCCTGGCGCAGCCATCCTGCCGATGAGGGCGCCGCCGCTGCGGTCCTCAGTGTGCTTGAGACGGGTGAATTGAGCTCCGCATGGACGTGTTGATGCCCCTGGCCGGATGTAGACGCGGCGCAGCACCCCAAACACCCTCACCACTCCGCAAAACTCCCGTCCCGATGCCGCCACACCGGATTCCTCCACCGGTGCCCCTGCTGCGCGCGCTCCCGCACGTACTCCTCGTTGACCTCAATCCCCAAACCCGGCCCGCTCGGGATGGCCACCATCCCGTCCTCGTACTTGAACACTTCCGGGTTGGACACGTAGTCCATCAGGTCGTTGTCCTGGTTGTAGTGGATGCCCAGGCTTTGCTCCTGGATGAAGGCGTTGTAGCAGACCGCGTCCAGCTGCAAATTGGCGGCCAGCGCGATGGGGCCCAGGGGGCAGTGCAGTGCCAGGGCCACGTCGTAGGCCTCGGCCATGGTGGCGATCTTGCGGGTTTCGGTGATGCCGCCGGAGTGCGAGGGGTCGGGCTGGATGATGTCGGCATACCCCTCCTGCAGCACGCGCTTGAAGTCCCAGCGCGAGTACAGGCGCTCACCCAGGGCGATGGGGGTGGACGAGATGCGGGCGATCTCCTTCAGGGCCTCTTCGTGCTCGCTGAGAACGGGCTCTTCAATGAACATGAGCTTGTAGGGCTCCAGTTCCTTGATCAGCACCTTGGCCATGGGGCGGTGCACGCGGCCGTGAAAATCTACGCCGATGCCCACGTTCGGGCCCACTGCCTCGCGCACGGCGGCCACGTTTTGCAGGCAGCGCTCCACCTTGTCGAAGGTGTCCACAAACTGCATTTCTTCGGTGCCGTTCATCTTGACGGCAGTAAAGCCGCGGGCCACGGCGTCGCGGGCTTGCTGCGCGGTTTCGCTGGGGCGGTCGCCGCCGATCCAGCTGTACACGCGAATGCGGTCGCGCACGTTGCCGCCCAGCAGTTCGGACACGGGCACGCCCAGGGCCTTGCCCTTGATGTCCCACAGCGCCTGGTCAATGCCGGCCAGCGCGCTCATGTGCACGCCGCCGCCGCGGTAGAAGCCGCCGCGGTACAGCACCGTCCAGTGGTCCTCGATGTGGCGCGGATCCTTGCCAATGAGGTAGTCGCCCAGCTCTTCAACTGCGGCAGCAACGGTCTGCGCGCGGCCTTCCAGGATGGGTTCGCCCCAGCCGACGATGCCTTCGTCGGTTTCGATTTTCAGAAAGCACCAGCGCGGGGGAACGATGAACGTGGTCAGTCGGGTGATCTTCATGGGAGGGCGGGGGAAGGGGGCGAGAGAGGACGTTGAAGAAAAAGAACTGGACTAGGCGCTGGCGGTGGCCTGGCCGGGTGCGGTGGCGGCCGCTGCAGCGCGTGCCGCGCCGTAGGAGGTGTGCCATGCGGCCACAAACGCGGCGGCCTTGCCGGCCACGTCGGTGGCGCTGTCGCCAGGGCGGTACAGGGCCGAGCCCAAGCCGAAACCGCTGGCGCCTGCTGCGGCATAGGTGGCAATGTTTTCGGGTGCGATGCCGCCCACCGGCACCAGGGCCATGGGCGGGGTGATGACGGCGCGCCAGGCCTTGAGCACATGCGGTGGCAGGGCCTCGGCCGGGAAGAGCTTGAGCATGTTGGCGCCAGCGGCCAGCGCGGCATAGGCTTCGGTCAGCGTGGCCACGCCGGGTGCGCAGGCCATGCCGGCAGCGCGCGCGGCGCGGATCACAGTGGGGTCGCTGTGGGGCATGACGATGATCTGCCCGCCAGCGGCCTGTACATCGGCACACGCCTCGGCCGACAGCACGGTGCCCGCGCCGATTAGGCAGTCGGCAGGCAACGCGTCTCGCAGCGCACGGATGCTGGCCAGCGGCTCGGGGGAGTTGAGCGGCACCTCGATGATGCGAAAACCCGCGTCGTACAGCGCGTGGCCAATGGCCGCGACTTCGTGCGGCCGCACGCCACGCAGGATGGCGATCAGGCCGCACTGCTGCATGGTCTTGTACAGATTCTTGTCGATCGGGTTCATGCGGCGAGGCTCCTGGTGGATGGGGTGGGCTGCGCGTGGGTGGCTGTCGTCACCAGCCCGGCGGCCTGCGCGATCTGCCACAGGCCGGTGACGGTGGCCTGCGCCGCAATGGTGGGCGGCGCAAATCCGTAGGCTTGCAGCGCGAGCGTGTATCTGCGGCACAGATCGGGCTCGCCACACAGCACCAGCTGGTGCGGCGCGGCGCTCGTGGGCGGGTGCACGCGTGCCAAGCCTGCGATCTCATGGCCGATGAGGATGCCCGAGAGGTAGTCCGCCTGCGCGGCGGCGGGCAGCGCGCCCGTGAGGCCCAGCGTGCGGGTGCTGAAGATGTGCGACAGCAGGCCCAGGTCGGCATCGCTGCCGCGCGCCACCTGCAAGCCCTGAGCGAATCCGGCGTCGTCGGGCTCGGCTGGCGGCTGCATGGTCTTGCCCAGGATGGTGTGCCCGCGCAGTGCGGCAAACACTTCGCCTGTCATGAAGGTGTGGAACCGCTGGATGCTGCACCGGGTGCCATCCTTTTGCGCCACCACCCACTTGCTGTGTGTTCCGGGCAGGCCTACCAGCAACGGGCCTTGGCCCACCAACGCGGCATCGCCTAGCACGCCCAGCACCTGCGTTTCTTCTCCGCGCATCACGTTGGGCAGGCCCGTGCGCTGCAGCAGCCCGGGCACGATGTGCAGGGGTGTGGCACTGCCACGGCCCACCACCGTCAGCCCGCGCGCCAGGTCGTCGAGCGAGGTGGGTGCGTCGAGGTATTTGGCTTCGCGCCAGCCCTGGGCGCTGCCGACCATGCCACAGGCCAGCAGGGGCACCGAGGGCAGGGTGGCCAGCCAGTCGCCGCAAGTGTCTTGCAGTGCACGCTCGAAGGCTGCCCCGGGCTCTGCGCCAGTTTGGTCCGCGGGAGCCGGCGGCAGATTCATGATGCCCCAGGGGCGGCTGCGTTGCTCCAGCACCTGCCCGCTGGCACCCAGGCGGAAGGCGCGCAGCGAGCTGGTGCCCCAGTCCAGGGCCACCAGGTGGGTGCCAGCGAGGTTGGCGGTGATATCTGCCATGGCGTGCTTATTTGCCCCAGCGCAGCACCAGCGGGTCCAGCCGGCGCGCGATGTCAATGAGGCCCCGGCGAACCTCGGGGTGCATGGCCGGGAAGGGGTGGCGCCCCGCCTCGCAGGCAATCACGCCGCCTTCCTTCATCAAGGCCTTGGCCGTCAGGATGCCGCCCTGACGGTTCTCGTGGTTGATGAGCGGCAGCCAGCGCTGGTAGAGCGCAAAGGCCTGGTCCATATCGCCCTGGCGGTGGGCCTCAATGATGGGGCGAATGCCATCGGGGAAGGCGCCGCCCGTCATCGCGCCGGTGGCACCCGCATCCAGGTCGGCCAGCAGGGTGATGGCCTCTTCGCCATCCCACGGGCCTTCGATGGCCGCGCCGCCCAGGCGGATCAGCTCGCGCAGCTTGCTGGCGGCACCCGGCACTTCGATCTTGAAGTAAGCCAGGTGCTCGATCTCCTGCGCCATGCGGGCGAGGAACGGGGCCGACAGCACGGTGCCGCTGGCGGGGGCGTCCTGCACCATGATCGGGATGCTGATCGCATCGGACACACGGGCGTAGAACTCATAGATCTGCGCTTCGGGCACGCGAAAGGTGGCACCGTGGTAGGGCGGCATCACCATCACCATAGCGGCGCCCATGTCCTGTGCGGCGCGGCTGCGCTCGGCGCAGACCCGGGTGCCGTAGTGGGTGGTGGTGACGATGACCGGCACGCGGCCGGCCACATGTTCCAGGGAGACGCGGGTCAGTGTCTCGCGCTCGGCATCGGACAGCGAGAACTGCTCGGAGAAGTTGGCCAGGATGCAGAGGCCATCCACGCCGGCGTCGATCATGAAGTCGAGGCAGCGCTTCTGGCTGTCGATGTCGAGGGTGCCGTCTTCATGGAAGGTGGTGGGCACGACGGGGAAGATGCCGCGGTAGCGGGCGAGGGCAGCGGTAGATGTCATGGGTCAGGTGGCTTTGATGTCGTTCTTCTTGGCGATTTCGCCCCACAGGCGATAGTTGTCGCGGGTCAGTTTGGCCAGCCGTTCCGGTGTGCCGCCGCCCACCATGTCACCGTTCTTGGTGACGGTGCCGCTGACCGCCGGGTTGGCGAGCGCCGCGTTGAGCGCGGCATTGGTCTTGCTGACGATGTCCGGGGTGAGGCTGGGTGGCCCCCACAGGCCGACGAACACGGTCACGAGGAAGTCCTTCAGACCCGCTTCGGCCGCGGTGGGCACGTCGGGCAGCGCGGGAAGGCGCTCGGCACCAGTGACCACAATGGCGCGCAGCCGGCCGGATGCAATGAAGGGGATGAGCAGCGACGCGGCATCCACGATGCACGGCACCTGGTTGCCCACCACGTCCTGGATGGCGGGGGCGCTGCCTTTGTAGGGCACCTGGTTCATCGGTGGCAGGCCGGCGCGCTCGCGCAGGTGCTCCATCGCCAGATGGGTGTTGCCGCCACTGCCCGCAGAGGCATAGCTGAAGCCACCAGCCTTGACGCCAGCCCGCACCCAGGTACGGAAGTCTTCGAGCGTCTTCACCGGTGCGGATGGGTGCACGCACAGCACCAGCTGTGATTCCAGCACCAGACCGATGGGCGTGAAGTCCAGCGGATTGGGCGACGGTGTCGCATAGGTGTGCGGGTTGATGGTGAGGCTGGTGTTGGCCACCAGCAGCTTGTGGCTGTCGTTCAGGCGCAGGGCCTCGGCCGCTGCCAGGTTACCGGAGGCGCCGGGTTTGTTCTCCACCACCACCGGTTGGCCCAGCGCGCTGGCAAGGCCGTTGGTGATGAAGCGCGCGCCAGCGTCGGTCAAGCCGCCGGGCGGGTAGCCGACAAGCAGCGAGACGGGTTTGGAGGGCCAGGCCGGTGCAGCGGCCACGGCAGATGTGGCGCCCAGCGCGGACAAGGCACTGCCGGCTGCCGCGGTGAGAATGGTGCGTCGGGAGGGGGACCGCATGGAGTCTCCTTGTTCTTGTTTCAAGTGGGCGTGATCAGTGCGAATGGCGCGGCACAGCCGAGCCGCGGCAGCCCACCAGAAAGTCGAAGTCGCAGCCCTCGTCCGCCTGCAGCACATGGTCTACATACAGGCGCTGGTAACCACCGCGGCCACCCTGGTCGGTGGTGGACAGCGCATCCAGGCGAGCGGCCAGCTCTTCGTCGCTGATGTCGAGGTGCAAGCGACCTTGTTCGCAGTCGAGCTCGATGAAGTCACCATCTCGCACGGCGGCCAGCGGGCCACCGTCAGCGGCCTCGGGCGCCACGTGCAGCACGACGGTGCCGTAGGCGGTACCGCTCATGCGCGCGTCGGAGATGCGCACCATGTCCTTCACGCCCTGGCGCAGCAGCTTGGGGGGCAGGCCCATGTTGCCCACCTCGGCCATGCCGGGGTAGCCCTTGGGGCCGCAGTTCTTCATCACCATCACGCAGCTGGCGTCGATGTCCAGGTTCTCATCGACGATGCGCTCCTTGTAGTGCTCCAGGTTCTCGAACACCACAGCGCGGCCGCGGTGCTTGAGCAGCTCGGGCGATGCGGCGGACGGCTTGAGCACCGCACCGCGGGGGGACAGGTTGCCGCGCAGGATGCAGATGCCACCGTCGGCGATGAGCGGGTTGTCGATCGTGCGGATGACCTCGTCGTTGTACTGGGGCGCCTCGCGCACGTTGTCCCACAAACTCTTGCCGTTGACGGTCAGCGCGTTGGGGTGGGGCAGCAGGTTGTTCTCGCCCAGTCGGCGGAGCACGGCAGGCAAGCCGCCAGCGTAGTAGAACTCTTCCATCAGGAAGCGGCCGGAGGGCTGCAGGTCCACCAGGGTGGGCGTGCCGCGGCCGATGCGCGTCCAGTCCTCCAGGTCCAGCTGCACGCCGATGCGGCCCGCGATGGCCTTGAGGTGAATGACCGCATTGGTCGAACCGCCGATGGCCGCGTTGGTGCGGATGGCGTTCTCGAAAGCTTCGCGGGTCAGGATCTTGGACAGCGTCAGGCCTTCGTGCGCCATCTCCACAATGCGTTTGCCCGACATGTGGGCCAGCACATAGCGGCGTGAATCCACGGCCGGGATGGCCGCGTTGTGCGGCAGCGAGGTGCCCAGCGCCTCGGCCATGCAGGCCATGGTGCTGGCCGTGCCCATGGTGTTGCAGGTGCCGGCGGAGCGGGACATGCCCGCTTCGGCCGCGAAGAACTGGTGCTCGTTGATTTCGCCGGCCTTCAGCGATTCGTGCAGCTGCCACACGGCCGTGCCCGAACCGATGTTCTTGCCTTCGAGCTTGCCGTTGAGCATGGGGCCGCCGGTGACCACGATGGCAGGCACGTCGCAGCTGGCCGCGCCCATCAACAGCGCGGGCGTGGTCTTGTCGCAGCCCACCAGCAGCACCACCGCATCGATGGGGTTGCCGCGAATGGCTTCCTCCACGTCCATGCTGGCCAGATTGCGCGTGAGCATGGCCGTGGGGCGCAGGTTGGATTCGCCGTTGGAGAACACCGGGAACTCGACCGGAAAGCCGCCCGCCTCGTAGATGCCGCGCTTGACATGCTCGGCGATCTTGCGAAAGTGGGCGTTGCAGGGCGTGAGCTCGGACCAGGTGTTGCAGATGCCGATGATGGGGCGGCCATCAAATTCATGGTCGGGGATGCCCTGGTTCTTCATCCAGCTGCGGTACATGAAGCCGTTCTTGTCGGCCGTGCCGAACCAGGCAGTGGAGCGGAGTTTGCGCGGGGTGGTGGTCATTGTGATGATGGGTCAGAGAGATGATGGAAAGAAGGTCAGGACCGCTTGGCGGCGCGGCGTGTGAGCAGGCGCTGCAGCAGGCAAAAAACAAACAGCAGCACGCCGACGACGATGCGCGTCCACCACGAGCTGAGCGTTCCGTCGAACGAGATCAGGGTCTGGATGATTCCGAGCATGAGCACGCCAAACAGCGTGCCGGCCACATAGCCCACGCCGCCCGTGAGCAACGTGCCGCCGATCACCACGGCGGCGATGGCGTCGAGCTCCATGCCCACGGCGTGCAGGCCGTAGCCCGAGAGCATGTAGAACGTAAACACCACGCCCGCCAGGGCAGAGCAAAAGCCCGAGAGCGTGTACACGCCGATGACCGTGGCGCGCACGGGCAGGCCCATGAGCACGGCGGAGTTCTCGCTGCCGCCCACGGCATACACCGCGCGGCCAAACGGCGTGCAGTGCGCGATGAACAGGGCGGCCAACAGCACCGCGATTGCGATCAGCGCGCCGAGGGACAGCGAAGCGCCTTCCCACAACTCCAGCCGCCATTGCGACAGCTCGGAATACGCTTCGTTGGTGATGCTGATCGAGTCGATGCTGATGAGGTAGCACAGCCCGCGTGCAAGGAACATGCCGGCCAGCGTCACGATGAAGGGCTGCAGCTTGAAGCGCTCGATCAGGACGCCCATGAACGCGCCGAACAGCGTGCCCATCAGCAGCACGACCGGCACGGCCACCAGCGGGCTCCAGCCTTTGTGCTCCACCAGCGCGGCGAGCACCATGGTGGTCAGCGCCACCACCGAGCCCACCGACAGGTCGATGCCACCCGACAGGATGACAAACGTCATGCCCACCGCCACGATGATGAGGAAGGCGTTGTCAATCAGCAGGTTGAGGAACACCTGGGCCGAGAAGAAACCGGTGTACATCACCGAGCCCAGCGTGGCCATGGCCACAAAGAGCGAAATGGTGGCGGCGAGCGGCAGGTACTTGGGGTTCCACCGGGCGCGCGCTGCGCCCGGCTGAGGCGCCACCTCGGCGGCAGCGCCGAAAGAAGTCTTGGGCACGGCGCTCATGACACGGCTCCTGCGCCCGGGCGGCGTGCGATGGCGCCAATCTGCGCGCGGAACTCTGGCGACTGCAGCAGCATCACGATGAACACCACCACCGCCTTGACCACCAGGTTGACCTCGGGCGGTACGCCCAGCGAATAGATGGCGTACGTCAGCGTCTGGATGATGAGCGCACCGATCACGCTGCCGACTAGGCTGAATCGCCCGCCGGTCAGGGCGGTGCCGCCCAGTGTCACGGCCAGGATGGCGTCAAGCTCCAGCAGCTGGCCGGCGTTGTTGCCGTCGGCGCTTTTCACGTTGGAGCTGATCAACAGCCCCGCGATGCCCGCGCACACGCCGCAGAAGACGTAGGCCGCTACGGTCAGGCGGCCCGCCTGCACGCCCGCCACGCGCGCCGCCGTGGGGTTGATGCCCACCGCCTGCACGAACAGGCCCAGCGCCGTGCGCGTGACGGCCAGGTACAGCACGGCAAACACGGCCGCCACGATGAACAGCGAGAACGGCAGACCGGCCAGGTACCCGCCGCCGATGAAGAAGTAGGGCGTGTAGTAGATGGTGATGATCTGCCCGTCGGTGATCAGCTGGGCGATGCCCCGGCCAGCCACCATGAGGATCAGCGTGGCAATGATGGGTTGCATGCCCACGCGCGCCACCAGCACGCCGTTCCACAACCCGCAGAGCAGGGCCACACCAAGGGCGCCAAGGATGGCCACGGGCAGCGGAAAGCGGCTTTCTGTGCCCGATACCGAGCCGCCGATCATCCAGGCCGCCACGGCAGCGGCAATGGCCACGACGGCACCTACCGAGATATCGATGCCGCGCGTGGCGATCACCATCGTCATGCCCAGCGACACCAGCACCAGCGGCGCGGCGCGGTTGAGGATGTCGATCAGACTGCCGTACAGGTGCCCGTCGCGCCATTCGATGTGCAAGAAGCTGGCGTTGAAGGCCGTGTTGACGGCCAGCAGGAGCAGCAGCGTGATGATGGGCCACGCCAGGCGGTGGCGCATCAGCGCTGCAAAAGGGGAAGGGGTATTGCGTTCGTCAGACATACAAGTCATTCATGGCGTAGCGCACGACACTGGCGCGGCCTAGGCCAGGGCGGCCGCGCAAGGGCCGCCCCGCCGCGCTGGCTGCGTCCCCCTGTCCGCAGCGCGTAGCGATGCGAGAGCGGGGGGAAGACGCGAAGCGGCTCAGGGGGGTGTTCTCTATTTCAAGCATGTTGTTCAGCGGCGATCAGTTCGTAGACGGCGTCTTCGGTACTGCCAGCGGGCAGCTCGCCGACCTTGCGGCGGTCGCGGAGCACGACGATGCGGTGGGATACGCGCACCACCTCGCTCATCTCGGATGAGATGAACAGCACGGCCATGCCGGCCTGGGCCAGTCGCAGGATCTGCTCCATGATTTCCTGCTTGGCCGCCACGTCGATGCCCCGGGTGGGCTCGTCCAGGATCAACAGGCGCGGCTCGATGGCCATCCAGCGCGCGAGGATGGCCTTTTGCTGGTTGCCGCCCGACAGCAGGCCGATGGGGGTGTCCACGCTGGCGGTCTTGATGCCCAGCAGCTGCACGTAGCGGTCGGCAATGGCCGTCTGCTCGGCGCGGGAGAGGAACTTGCCCACGCCCATGCGCGCCTGCAGCGCCAGCGCAATGTTCTCGCGCACCGACAGTTCGGCGACGATGCCGTCGGTCTTGCGCTCTTCGGGGCACAGGGCCAGGCCCTGGCGAATCGCATCCATGGGGTTGGAGAAGCTCACAGCTTTGCCGTCGATGCGCAGCATGCCGCGGTCAGGCTGCTCCAGCCCGAAGAGCAGGCGCGCCAGTTCGGTGCGGCCCGCGCCCAGCAGGCCTGCGAGTCCAACGACTTCGCCTGCTCGGATCTGTAGGTCCAGCGGTTGCAACTGTCCGGTCTGCCCCAGGCCTTCGGTTTGCAGCAGCGCGGTATCCGACGCGTTCGCCGGGGGCGGCGGCGATGTCTGCGCGGCCTGTGCGGCCAGGTCGCGGCCCAGCATGGCGGCGATCAAGGCTTGGGGCCCCAGGTCTTTGACAGGCCATTCGCCCACCCAGCTGCCGTTGCGCAGCACGGTGATGCGGTCCGACACGGCATACACCTGGTTCAAAAAGTGCGTCACGAAAACGATGGACAAGCCCTCGCCACGCAGACGGCGCAGCACCTCGAAGAGTTTTTGCACCTCGTCGTCGTCCAGGCTGGAGGTGGGCTCGTCCAGGATCAGCACGCGCGCTTCGATGCTGAGTGCGCGGGCAATGGCCACCAGCTGCTGCACGGCCACGGGGTAGTCCGACAGCAGGCGCGTCACATCAATGGACAGGCCGATGCGCTCCACCAGCTCGCGCGAGCGCTGGTGCATCTGCGCCCAGTCGATGCGAAAGCCCTGCGCGATGCCGCAACGCGGATAGCGGCCTGCAAAGATGTTCTCGGCCACCGAGAGGTTGGGGCAGAGGTTGACCTCCTGGTACACGGTGCTGATGCCAAGGCGCTGCGCGGCCAGGGGCGAATCGGGCCACACCGGCTCGCCGCCCAGTTGCATCTGGCCGCCGCTGGGCTTGATCACACCCGTGAGCACCTTGATGAGCGTGGACTTGCCCGCGCCGTTCTGCCCCATCAGCGCATGGATCTCGCCGGGGTACAGGCGCAGCTGCACATCGCGCAGCACGGGGATGCCCGCAAACTGCTTGTGAATGCCCGCGAGTTCGAGCACGGGGGCAGGGGTGTGAGCGGTGGCCGCGTCCATGGGATCAGGCTTTGTTCTTGTTGTAAACGTCGACCAGCACGGCAGCCAGCAGCACCACGCCCTTGATGACTTGCTGGTAGTCGATGCCGATGCCCAGGATCGACATGCCGTTGTTCATCACGCCCATCACAAAGGCGCCGATGACAGCACCCATCACCTTGCCCACACCGCCCGAGGCCGAGGCGCCGCCGATGAAGCAGGCCGCGATGACATCGAGCTCGAAGCCCAGGCCCGCCTTGGGCGTGGCGGTGTTCAGGCGCGCTGCAAACACCAAGCCTGCCAGCGCGGCCAACACGCCCATGTTGACGAAGGCATAGAACGACAGTCGTTCGGTCTTGATGCCCGAGAGCTTGGCCGCCTTTTCGTTGCCGCCCATGGCGTAGATGCGCCGGCCGATGGTGGTGCGGCTGGTGATGAAGTCGAACAGCACGATCAGCAGCGCCATCACGATGAGCACGTTGGGCAGGCCCTTGTACGAAGCGAGCAGATAGCTGAAGTAGATGAGCAGCGCTGCAAATACTGCGTTGCGCGCCACGAAGAAGGCGGTGGGCTCCACGTGCACACCGTGGCGCAGCCGGTTGGCCCGGGCCCGGATGCCTGCCACCACCAGCGCTGCGGCCACGGCCACGCCCAGCAGCAGCGACGTGAGCTTGATGCCTTCCACGCTGAACAGGTCGGGCATGAAGCCCGAGCTCAGCATCTGAAACGCCTCTGGGAAGGGGCCGACCGATTGCCCGGCCAGCAGCGCCAGCGCCAGACCCTTGAACACCAGCATGCCGGCCAGCGTGACGATGAACGAAGGAATCCGCGAGAACGCCACAAACCAGCCCTGCACCGCGCCAATGAGGCCGCCGCACAGCAGGCAAGCCAGCGTGGCGGGCACGAAGTGCCACTGGTACTGCACCATCAGCACCGCGGCCAGCGCGCCGATGAAGCCGCACACGGACCCCACCGACAGGTCGATGTGCCCGGCCACGATCACCAGCAGCATGCCCAGCGCCATGATGACGATGTAGCTGTTTTGCAGCACCAGGTTGGTGAGGTTGAGCGGCTGCATCAGCGTGCCGTCCGTCATGTACTGGAAGAAGCCCATGATGGCGACCAGCGTGATCAACATGCCGTACTCGCGCAGGTTGTGCTTGGCGTGGTCCAGCAACGAACGGGTGGGGCGGGCCGCTGCACCCATTGCAGGCGCAGCCGAGGCCGTGGGGGAGGGATTGGTCATCTGGCTCATGGTTGTTATGCGTTGCGCTGGTTGCTGTTCGATGCGTCCACACTGGCGCTGCCCAGACCAGGGCCGCCGTGCAAGGGCCGCCCCGCCGCACGGGCGGCGTTCCCCTTGGGGGGGATGGCGCGAAGCGCCTCAGGGGGGGCATTTACTATGACGCGCATGATCTTTTCCTGCGTTGCCTCGGCGGTGGGCATCTCGGCGACAAAGCGGCCTTCGTTCATCACGTACAGGCGGTCGGTGATGCCCAGCAGCTCGGGCATTTCTGAAGAGATCACGATCACGCACTTGCCCTCGGCCGCCAGCTGGGCTATGAGGGTGTAGATCTCGTACTTGGCGCCCACGTCAATGCCGCGCGTAGGCTCGTCGAGGATCAGCACCTCGGGGTTGGTAAAGAGCCATTTGCTCAGCACCACTTTTTGCTGGTTGCCGCCCGAGAGGTTCAGCGTTTTCTGGTCCACGCCCGAGCAGCGGATGCGCAGCTTCTCGCGGTAGTCCTGCGCCACGCGGTGCTCGCGGCCGCTGTCGATCACGGCGGCCGTGGAGACGCCACCCAGGTTGGCCAGCGACACATTGAACTGGATGTCTTCGCTCAGCACCAACCCGTTGCCCTTGCGGTCTTCAGTCACGTAGGCCAAGCCATGGGCCACGGCCTTCTCTACCGTGCCCACGTCGATGGGGCGGCCGTGCAGCAGCACCTGGCCACCGATGCGCTCGCCCCAGGAGCGGCCAAAGATGCTCATGGCCAGCTCGGTGCGGCCTGCGCCCATCAGCCCGGCAATGCCCACGATCTCGCCTTTGCGGACCTGCAGGTTGATGTTTTTGATAAAGGCGCGCTCGGGGCGCTGCGGGTGGTATGCGTTCCAGTCGCGCACCTCAAACACCGTCTCGCCGATGCACGGCTCGCGCGGGGGGTAGCGGTCGGCCATCTCGCGGCCGACCATGGCCTTGATCACGCGGTCTTCGCTCACGGGCGCTGCGCGGCAGTCCATCGTCTCGACGGTGCTGCCGTCGCGCAACACGGTGATGGAGTCCGCTACGCGCGAGATCTCGTTGAGCTTGTGCGAGATCAGGATGCAGGTGATTCCCTGGGCCTTGAGCTCCAGCAGCAAATCCAACAGCGCCTGGCTGTCGTTTTCGTTCAGGCTGGCGGTGGGCTCGTCCAGGATCAACAGGCGCACCTGGCGTGACAGCGCCTTGGCGATCTCCACCAGTTGCTGCTTGCCCACGCCCAGGTGGGTGATCAGTGTTTCGGGCGATTCGCGCAGGCCCACCTTGTGCAGCAGTGCTTGCGTTTTGCTGTGCGCCGCCATCCAGTCGATGACGCCGTACTGCGCGGTCTCGTTGCCCAGGAAGATGTTTTCGGCGATGGAGAGCAGAGGCACCAGGGCCAGCTCCTGGTGGATGATGATCACACCCAGGTGCTCGCTGTCGCGGATGCCGCCGAACTGGCGTTCCTCGCCGTCATAGACGATCTCGCCGCTGTAGCTGCCGTGCGGGTACACGCCGGAGAGCACCTTCATCAGCGTGGACTTGCCCGCGCCGTTCTCGCCGACAATTGCGTGGATTTCACCCGCCTTCACGCGCAGGTTCACTTGGTTCAGTGCCACCACACCAGGGAATGTTTTGCGGATATTCCGCATTTCAAGAAGCATGGTCTCGGAGTCTCTTGGCGGGCCATCGGCCCATCGTCGCGTCTGTTGCACGGCCGCCTGCAAGGCCTGTGGGGTGCACTTGCAGGCGGCCAGTCCCACGCCGCTTCGGGAGCGGCTTGGAGCTTCTTACCTACCTACTTACTTGACCTGCGATTCCTTGTAGTAGCCGCTGCCTACCAGGATGGAGTTCCAGTTGGAGGCATCCACCGACACGGGTTTGAGCAGGTACGAGGGCACCACCTTCACGCCGTTGTTGTAGGTCTTGGTGTCGTTGATTTCGGGCTGCTTGCCCGACAAGGTGGCGTCCACCATGTTGGCGGCGACCTTGGCCAGCTCGCGCGTGTCCTTGAACACGGTGGAGTACTGCTCGCCCTTCAAGATGGACTTGACCGAGGGCACTTCGGCGTCCTGGCCGCTGACCACGGGGCAGGGCTGCTGGGCCGTGCAGTAACCGACGCCCTTCAGGGACGACAGGATGCCGATGGACAGACCGTCATACGGCGACAGCACCGCGTGGACCTTGTCCTTGCCGTAGTAGGCTGACAGCAGGTTGTCCATGCGCGCCTGGGCCACCGAGCCATCCCAGCGCAGCGTGCCCACCTTGTTCATGCCGGTCTGCTTGCTGCGCACCACAAGCTTGCCGCTGTCGATGTACGGTTGCAGCACGCTCATGGCGCCGTCGTAGAAGAAGAAGGCGTTGTTGTCGTCGGGCGAGCCGCCGAAGAGTTCGATGTTGAACGGGCCCTTGCCTTGCTTGAGGCCGAGCTTGTCGACGATGGAAGTGGCCTGGAGCACACCCACCTGGAAGTTGTCGAACGTGGCGTAGTAGTCCACGTTCTTGGAGCCCTTGATCAGGCGGTCATAGGCGATGACCTTGACGCCCTTGTCCGCAGCACTTTGCAGCACGCGCGAGAGGGTGGTGCCGTCGATGGAAGCAATCACCAGCACCTTGGCGCCCTTGGTGATCATGTTCTCGATCTGTGCGAGCTGGTTCGGGATGTCGTCGTCGGCGTACTGCAGATCGGTCTTGTAGCCGCGCTCCTTGAGCACCTTGACCATGTTGTCGCCGTCGGCGATCCAGCGCGACGAGGACTTGGTGGGCATCGAGATGCCGATGCTGCCCTTGTCCTGCGCCAGTAGCAGGGGCGATGCGCCCATGGCGGAAAGGGCCACAGTGGCCAGCACGGTCTTGAAAATTGCACGCTTCATTGAAGTGTCTCCAGGTGTTGTTGTGTTTTTGCGCTTGCGCGCGCCAGGGTTTTTTTTTGAAACTGACGCTCATCCAACCAGAGCCGCCAGGCAGCGAAGTGGGCTTTCCTTCTGCACGCGCTGGCGGCTCAATGGCTGTTAGTACTTCCGGTTCGGAAACTCTTTGGCAGCCACTTCCATCGGGAAGATGCCTTCTTCGGTCACGATGCGCTTTTGCACCGCCTTGCCGGCCTTGATGTCCTTGACCGCGCTCATCAGTTGCGGGCCCAGCAGGGGGCTGCACTCCACGCTCACGTTGAGCTTGCCGGCGATCATGGCTTCGAAGGCGCCCTTGACCGCATCGATGGAGATGATGGTGATGTCCTTGGCGGGCTTGAGGCCCGCTTCCTCGATGGCCTGGATCGCGCCGATGGCCATGTCGTCGTTGTGCGCGTACAGCACGTTGATCTTCTTGCCCTCGGCCTTCAGGAAGGCTTCCATCACTTCCTTGCCCTTGGCGCGGGTGAAGTCGCCGGTCTGCGAGCGCAGGATCTTGAACTTGGGGTCGGCCTTGATGACTTCTTCAAAGCCCTTCTTGCGGTCGATGGCGGGGGCGGAGCCCACGGTGCCTTGCAGTTCGACGATGTTGACCTCGCCCTTTTGGTCCTTCATCTTCTCAACCAGCCAGCGGCCGGCCTTGCGGCCTTCTTCCACAAAGTCCGATCCCATGAAGGTGACGTACAGCGAGGTGTCCTTGGTGTTCACCGCACGGTCGGTCAGCACCACGGGGATCTTGGCGGCCTTAGCTTCGCGCAGCACGGGCTCCCAGCCCGACTCGACTACCGGCGAGAACGCAATCACGTCCACCTTCTGGGCGATGAACGAGCGGATGGCCTTGATCTGGTTTTCCTGCTTTTGCTGGGCGTCCGAGAATTTCAACTCAATCCCGGCCTCCTTGGCGGCGGACTTGATCGACTCGGTATTGGCGGTGCGCCACTCGCTCTCGGCCCCCACCTGGCTGAAACCCAGCACGATGGGCTTTTGGGCCCATGCAGCTGCGGGGAGCAGTGCGGCCACGGGCGCGCAAGCAAGGGCTGCGGCAACAGTGCGGCGGTTCAATTTCATCATCTTGTCTCCTGTCTTTAATGGTTGGTTGACGATGGGTTGCGGGATCGGTGACTGGGGAGAGGCTGGGGCTCAGGCCAGCATGTAGCCTGTCTTGACGGTGGTGTAGAACTCGGCAGCGTAGCGGCCCTGTTCGCGCGGGCCATGGCTCGACTCCTTGCGGCCGCCAAAGGGCACGTGGAAGTCCACACCCGCCGTGGGCAGGTTCACCATGGTCATGCCCACCACGGCGTGGCGCTTGAAGTGCATGGCGTGCTTGAGCGATGTGGTGCAGATGCCTGCACACAGGCCAAACGGCGTGTCGTTGGCCAGGGCCAGCGCGTGTTCGTAGTCGTCCGCGCGCAGCACGCAGGCCACCGGGCCAAAAACTTCTTCGCGCGCAATGCGGTGCTCGGGGCGGGCCAGGAACAGCGCCGGGCTCATGTAGTGGCCGGGTGTGGCGCGCTCCAGGCGCTCGCCGCCCCATACGTGCTCGGCGCCTTCATTGCGAGCAATCTCCACGTAACCCAGGTTCTGCTCCAGCTGGCTGCTGTCCACCACCGGGCCCATTTCGGTGCCACGCTCCAGCGCGTGGCCCACCTTCAGGCTGACCAGCCGCTGGCGCAGCCGGGCCACAAAAGCGTCGTGCACGCTGGATTCCACAATCAGGCGGCTCGATGCCGTGCAGCGCTGGCCGGTGGAGAAGTACGAGCCCTGCAGTGCGCAGTCGATGGCCTGGTCCATGTCGGCGTCGGCCAGCACGATGAGCGGGTTCTTGCCCCCCATCTCCAGCTGCACCTTGGCGCGGCGTTGACTGGCGGCGCGCAGGATGCGGTCGCCCGTGGCCACCGAGCCCGTGAAGCTCAGCGCGTTGACCAGCGGGTGGTCCACCAGCGTCTGCCCCACCTCGCGGCCACTGCCCATGATGAGGTTGAATGCGCCAGCGGGCAGGCCGCTGCGGCTGATGATCTCGGCCAGCGCCCAGCCACAGGCGGGTACCAGCTCGGCGGGCTTGAAGACCACCGTGTTGCCGTAGGCCAGCGCCGGGGCGATCTTCCAGGCCGGGATGGCAAAGGGGAAGTTCCACGGCGCGATGATGCCCACCACGCCCACGGGTTCGCGGGTCACGTCCACCTGCACGCCCTGGCGCACCGATGCCATCAGTTCGCCCGGGATGCGCAGCGCCTCACCAGCAAAGAACTTGAAGATCTGCCCGCTGCGGGCAACTTCGGCCACGGCTTCGGGCAGGGTCTTGCCTTCTTCGCGAGCCAGCAGCATGCCCAGCTCGTCCTTGCGGGCCAGCAGCTCGGTTCCGATCATGTCCAGCACATCGGCGCGGCGCTGTGGCGTGCTTTGGCTCCAGTAGGGCAGGGCGTCCGTGGCGGCGCGCACGGCCAGTTCGGTCTGGTTGCGGTCGGCCCGGGCGTATTCGGCCACCACTTCACGGGTGTCCGAAGGATTGGTGCTGACGCCTGTGGTGGTGCCGATCTCCCAGCGGCCATTGATCAGGTGCCGGGGGTTCTGCTGCATGTCGCCGAACTTCATGGAGGCCTTTGTAACTATTGCGGCGAAGTCTATGGATGATTTTGATATCAATCCAATCATTTTTTAGACAAAATACATATCTATCCCTGCATTCTGGAAAACCCCATGAGCACCTACAACCACTGGTTCATCCGCGCCCGCCTCAAGACGCGCCAACTGCTCCTGTTGGTGGCCTTGGCCGAGGAGGGCAACATCCACCGCGCGGCCCAGGTGCTCAGCATGACCCAGCCCGCGGCGTCCAAGCTGCTCAAGGATCTGGAGGATGTGCTGGAGGTCCCGCTGTTCGAGCGCCTGCCGCGCGGCATGCGGCCCACCTGGTACGGCGAGACCATGATCCGCCACGCCCGCATGGCCCTGGCCAGCCTGAACCAGGCGCACGACGAGATCGGCGCGCTCAAGACCGGGCACTATGGCCAGGTGGGCATCGGCGCCATCACGTCGCCCGGCCTGACCCTGTTGCCCGCAGCGGTGGCCCTGGTCAAGCAAGAGCACCCCACGCTGCGCATTTCCCTCGATATCGAAACCAGCCCGGTGCTGCTGGAGCGGCTGGACCAGGGCAAGCTCGACATCGTGATCGGCCGCCTGTTTGCCGAGCACGACAAGAGCAACCTGCGCTATGAATCGCTGACGGAAGAAATGGTGTGCGCCGTCACGCGCCCGGGCCACCCGTTGTCGAGCATGGGTGGGTTGACGCTGCGCGACGTGCTGTCGGCCAGCTGGATCGTGCCGCCCGCGGGCAGCGTGCTGCGGCACCGGTTTGACCTGATGTTCCAGCAAGACGGCCTGGCGCCGCCGATCCACACGGTGGAGACCTCGGCGCTGTTGTTCATCACGCGGATGCTGCAGCAGAGCGACATGATCGCGGTGCTGGGCGCAGATGTGTCCCACTACTACGCGGCACACGGGATCGTGACCGTGTTGCCGCTGGAGATGCCGTGCCATATGGACGCGTTCGGGATCATCACGCGGTCGGACAGGCTGTTGTCGCCGGCTGCGAAGGTGATGATGAAGGCGTTGAAGCAGTCGAGTCTGGTGCAGTATGGGCGGAGGTTAGAGGCGGGAGATTGAGGGGTGGGGTTTAGGTAAAAATGGGCTATAGCGCTTGTCTGGTAATCGCTGGTAGCTATTGTTTTTGTAGTGGCTGAGTTTTTACCTGCCGTTCGAGCCCGTCAAAGCCAAGGTGAACTGCCCTCCACCCGTTCGGGCTGAGCTTGTCGAAGCCTAGGCGTGCTGGTTTGAAAGGCGTGCTTGTGTTGAGGGCGGAGGCCGGGAGTCGCCCGGCATGCGAGTAACTTTCTTTCGCGTCGCCGAAAGAAAGTCACCAAAGAAAGGGCGACCCCCAGTCTGCGACCCCTTCGCGTTGCGAAGGGGCGACCTGCGGCGGGGCGGTTGCGGGGTGCGCCGTGGAACTCGCTTTGCGCTGGCGCGCGCCGCTCGGACAGCCACGGCGAGTCAGTTAACGAGGCATTGGCGCTCCGACGCCCATGCTCACCCCGCAACCGCCCCGCCGCAGGCGCAGCCAGCAGGGGGTTGGGCAGCCGAACAGCCACACGGGCCATTGCTTCGCTCGGCCTCGCGGTCGCGGCGCGAAGCGCTCGCGCGTTCGGGGCCGAGCGAAGCAACGGCCCGTGCGGATGTCCGCTTCCGGGTTCCCTTCAGGATGCGCCGAGGAGCGCAGCGGCCAGCGGATCAGGGCTCGCGATTGTCTGAGCGCAACGCAGTGAAGCGAGTTCGAGCGAGACCCCGCTGGACGCGAGCACCGCAGGTTTCCCCGCCCGCACGCAGGGCGGGTGGGGACGCAGGCTGTAGGGTCGCCTTTTCTTTGGTGACTTTCTTTTGGCGACCCAAAAGAAAGTTACTGCGCCGCCGGGCGCACACCCCGGCTCCCGCCCTCGGCACAGGCATGCAACCAACCCAGCGCACGTGCCCCGGCTTCGACAAGCTCAGCCCGAACGGGTGAAGTGGAGCTCAGGCTTCAACAAGCTCAGGCTCATAAGTGGGGTAGTGCTCAGGCTTCGATCACTTCAGCCCGACCGGATAGAGAAGCCGCAAACACTACAAAAACAATAGCTATCAGCGCAATTCAGACAAGCGCTACAGCCCATTTCAATTCAAAAACCTCAAACCCACCCCGCATCCACCTTGAACTCCTGCGCCGTACACATCGCCCCATCATCCGACGCCAAAAACAGCACCATCCGCGCAATGTCATGCGGCCTCAGCTTGTCCGGCAAGCACTGATTGCGCGCAATCTCTTCCTCCCCCGCCGCATCGAGCCACAGCTTGATCTGCCGCTCCGTCATCACCCAGCCGGGCGACACGGTGTTGATGCGGATGCGGTCCTGCCCCAGCGTCTTGGCCAGCCCGCGCGTGAGGCCGTTCACCGAAGACTTGGCGATCGCATAGCAGGGGTAGCCCGTGCCCTTGCCCTGCCAGCCGGTGGAGCCCAGGTTGACCACCGAGCCGCCGCCCAGCTTGCGCATGCCGGGCACCACGGACTGGATGGCGAAGAAGGCCGGGCGTTCGTTGATGGCCATGCGCTCGTCGTAGTAGGCGGGCGTGACGGATTCCAGCGTGTGGCGGTCGTCGCTGGCCACGTTGTTCACCAGCACCGAAAAGTCGCCCAGCTCGGCGGCGGCCTCGGCAATGCAGGCCTGCAGTGCCCCGATATCGCGCACATCGCAGGTGCGCCACCAGGGGCGCTCCATGCCGGCGTCGGCCAGTTGCTGCGCCAGGGCCTCGCTGGCCTCGCGGGCCACGTCCACAAAGGCTACGCGGGCGCCTTGTTCTGCAAACGCGGCCACGATGGCGGCGCCAATGCCGCTGCCGCCGCCGGTGATGAACACCGAGCGCCCGCGCAGGCTGGGAAAGCGCGACAAGCCCTGCGACCCTGCCGCCGTGGTGGTGCTGGAGGAGGAAGAGGAGGGGAGATACGTGTCGGAAGAATGTGACATATCAATATATATATCAATTGATGGTAAAAATATTCATTACAGGCATCAATTGGCGTTGATAAGATGCCGTCCGTCAAGTGCCTGGCAGCAGGCAAGTGCAAAAAAACTACCGGAGACAAGCGTGCACCACCTGGATAACCCCCTCCAACCGCTTGCGGGCGCTGCCTTTGCTACCCCCGTGGCCGGGGCCGTGCGCTGTGTGCAGGCGTTGGGCTGCGAACTGGGCGAAGGCCTGCTGTGGTCTGTGCGCGAACAGGCCCTGTACTGGGTGGACATCCTTGCATGCCACCTGCACCGGTGGGACCCCGCCAGCGGCGCGCTGCAGCGCTGGACCTTTGCCGAAGAAATCTCTGCCCTGGCCGAACGCGCCCAGGCACCGGGCCTCATCGTGACCCTGCGCCGGGGTTTTGCCCTGTTCGACCCAGCCACCGATGCCGCCCCCCGCTACCTGCACCAGCCCGAGCCCGAGCGCCCGGGCAACCGCTTCAACGACGGCAAGTGCGATGCGCAGGGCCGGTTCTGGGCGGGCTCCATGGACTTTGCCTGCGAGGCCCCCACCGGCGCGCTCTACCGCTACGACCCCGATGGACGCTGCACGCGCCACGACGACGGTTTTGCCGTGACCAATGGCCCCACCTGGTCTGGCACGGGGCAGGGCACGGCCATGTATTTCAACGCCACCATCGAAGGCAACACCTACCGCTACGACAGCGACCCCGCCACCGGCACGGTGTCGAACAAAACGCTGTGGAAACACTGGCTGCCCGAAGACGGCCTGCCCGATGGCATGACGACCGACGCCCAGGGCCGCGTGTGGATTGCGCACTGGGGCGGCTGGTGCGTCACCTGCCACGACCCCGTCACCGCCGCCGAGCTGGGCCGCGTGACCTTGCCGGTGAGCCAGGTCACCACCTGTGCCTTTGGCGGCGCCGACCTGCGCACGCTGTTCATCACTTCGGCGCGGGTGGGCCTCACCCCCGAGCAGCTCGCTGCCGAGCCCCTGGCCGGCGCGCTGTTTGCGGTGGACACCGACAGCCTGGGCCTGCCGGCCCATCCGTTTGGCGGCTGAGAGCCCTGCACCTGGCATTGCCTGTGTTCCTGCAGGCCCGTCAGCGTGCCGGACAGCCCCCGCCCATCCTGCCATTCCTTTTTTCAACCCTTTTCAGAAAGCCCACCCATGACCGAGGCCTCCCACCCCATCGTCTGGCTGCACCACGCCGGCCAGCATCTTGGCCTGGTGCCCTCGCTGGGCGGCAGCGTGGCTGCCTGGCAGATCGACGACCCGGAGGGTTCGCAGGCCCGCATCGACCTGTGGCGGCCGTGGGACGGCAAGACGCCGGACCTGTACCAGATGGCGTCCTTTGCCATGGTACCCTGGTCCAACCGCATCAGCGGCGGCGGGTTTGAGCACGCCGGGCAGTTCCACCCCATGCAGCCCAACCGCGCGGGCGAGCCCTATCCCATCCATGGCGACGGCTGGCTGCAGCCCTGGCAGATCACCCAGCCAGCGGCCGACACGCTGCAGATGACCTTGCGCTCGCAGCACTTCGACGGCAACCCGTACGACTACGAATGTGTGCAGACCTTCCGCCTGGTGGATGGCGGCCTCGACCAGTCGGTGCAGGTGCGCCACCTGGGGCCAGAGCCGCTGCCCTACGGCCTGGGCCTGCACCCCTGGTTTCCGCGCACGCCCGCCACGCGCATCACGGCCCCGGTGCAGGCCGTCTGGCTGTGCGGCAACGACCCGCTGCCCACCGAACTGACGCAGCATTTCCCCCCAGGTTGGGACCTGAATGCCGGTGCTTCGGCCCATGGCGGCCTGATCGACAACGCCTACACGGGCTGGGGCGGCACGGCGCAAATCGACTGGCCCGAGCGCGGACTGCACCTGACCGCCCACATGCCCGACTTTGCGCAAGACGGTGGCACCGCCCGGCACTACTGCCTGATCTACCGCCCACCCCAGGGCTCCGCCTTCTGTTTTGAACCCATCACCCAGCCCATCGACGCTTTCCACCAGCCCGGGCAGCCCGGCCTGCGCACCCTGGCGCAGGGGGAGGCGACGGCACTGAAGGTGCAGTGGCGCTACCGCAGCGGCGCGGGGGCAGCGGGTTCGGGTCAGTAGATTTTGATAAAAATCGGCCCTGGCGCTTGATGGGTAACGTTTGATTGCTATTGAAAAAGTAGCAATCAAGCCAGGCCATTTCGCGCAGACCTTTCGGGCCTGACTAACGGACCTGACTAATGGGCTGCCCCTGCAGCCCGCGCTGGTTTTGCCTTGGCCTTGGCACCCTCGGCATTCAAGGCCACCGCTGCACGGATCAGCGCCTTGAAGGCCTCCGCGTCCACGGTGTCCCCTTCGTGGATATCAATCGCGCGCCGGGCGTTGCCATCCAGGCTGGCGTTGAAGAGTTTTGCCGGGTCTGGCAATGAAGCACCTTTCAGAAAGGTCAGCTTCACCGCGGTCTTGTACGACTCGCCCGTGCACAGAATGCCGCCCAGCGACCACACGGGCGTGCCTTTCCACTTCCACTCCTCCACCACTTCGGGCGCCGCCTCGTGGATCAGCTGGCGCATGCGGCCCAGCACGGGCCCGCGCCAGTCCTGAAGGTGGGCGATGCGCTCGTCGATCAGCACCGATGCGGGCGGGCCTTCGGGGGGTTTCGCGATGCTCATGGGGTCTCCTTGTCGGTCAATGTGGCCAGCACCGCCTCCAGCCGGTCCAGATTCTGCTCATTGGCGGGGATGACCAGCTCGCGCAGCCTGGCCGCCAGTTCAGTGCTGGCAAATTCCTGTGCCCAGGCCAGGTGGGTGTGGTGTTCGCCGTGGGGGGCCAGCTCCACCGTCAGCGTGAACAGCGGCGCCATCACATGCTCGATCACGATCCGCGTGTCGGGCTCGATGGCGCGGAACACGTTCTCGTTGGGGTAGTGCGTGCCGTCCGGGCCGTGCATCACAAACACCCACCGCCCGCCCGGCGCAAAGTCAAACCGCTCGAACGTGTTGGTAAACCCCGCCGGCCCCCACCAGCGTGCCAGCAGCTCTGGCTGCCGGAAGGCGGCAAACACCTGGCTTGGGCTGGCGTGCAGCAGGCGTTGGGTGGCAAGGGTGGCGTCTGGATGGCGGCTGGGCATGGGCAACTCCCTGGGGTGATGCGGATGGGCTGGCAAATGGCGGCGTCGGGACGCAATGATGCCAGCCAGACATGGTTAGGAGCGTGCTGCAAGCGTGTTCAGCATGGGGCTTCATGCCCAGGCGCTGTATGGCTTGGGCGGTGCTCCGGGCCACCTCCACGCGCCACATCCGCTCCCGCTTCAGCGATTGTGATAATTTGCAACTATCTCGCCGCCATCCCAACCACCCCAGAGGCATCCACTGATGAACACCAAACCCGGAAGCACTGGCCTGTTGGCACTGCTGGCAATGCTGGTGGCCGCGCTGCCCTTTGCCGCCTCGGCCCAAACGATCTCCAGTGGTGCCCCTGCCGTGGCCAATGTACCGGTGGACAACCCGCTGGCGCTGGTCGCCTTGCTGGTGGCGGTTGCACTGGCCGGGTGGTGGTCGCTGCGCCACAGCCACGGTGTGCGGCGTGTGGTGTCGCTGCTGCTGGTGGCTGCGGTGGCGGGCCTGGCGGGGCAGGGGTCGGGCCTGATGGCGCAGGTTGTCAGCGCGTTCACCCATCCTGCTGGCGAGACCCTGCCCATCACCGTCAGCCCGATCACGGCCGGCGGCTTCACGGGCTTTCAGCCTGCGGACTTCAGCAATAGCTCAGGCGCTGCGCTGCGGATTGCAGCCATCGCCCCTCCCAATCTGGCCCAGTGTTTTGCCACCAACCCGGCCAACACCTTGCTGCCCCCCGGGCCGCCCACGCCATCGCCCCATCCCGCCTGCGGCGTGGGGGCCATGCTGGCCAACGGCGCCACCTGCCGGGTGGATGTCGAGGCCATCTGCCGCAGCCTCTATGCCTCTGGCGCCACGCTGACCGCCCTCAGCCCCAGCTCCGGCACCGCATCGGGCGGGGCCGGCGTCACGCTGACTGGCACCGGGTTCACCGGCGCCACCAGCGTCACGTTTGACGGGATGCCTGCAACCTCGGTCAACGTGGTCAACGCCACCACCATCACCGCCGTCACACCAGCGCACGCAGCCGGTACCGTCAATGTGGTGGTCATCACCCCGGGCGGGGCCGCCCAGCTGGCTGGTGGCTATACCTATCTCACCGCAGCCGTTCTGACCAGCAGCAGCCCCAGCTCCGGCACCGAATTGGGCGGGACTGCGGTGACGCTGACCGGAACCGGGCTGACCGGCGCCACCAGCGTCACCTTTGGCGGCGTGCCTGCAAACTCGGTCACCGTGGTCAACGCCACCACCATCACGGCCGTCACGCCCGCGCACGCCGTGGGTGTGGTGGACGTGGTGGTCACCACCCCCGCCGGGGCCGCCTCGCTGGTCAACGGCTATACCTATCTCACTGCAGTCGTGCCGAGCACACTGACCGCCATCGGCCCCAACTCCGGCACCGCATCGGGCGGGGTTGGCGTCACGCTGACCGGTACCGGGCTGACCGGCGCCACCAGCGTCACGTTTGACGGGGTGCCAGCAACGTCGGTCAACGTGATCAACTCCAGCACCATTACAGCCGTCACACCCGCACACGCGGTGGGTGTGGTGGACGTGGTGGTTAATACCCCCGCCGGGGCCGCCCAGCTGACCAACGGCTATACCTACCTTGCCACCGCTGTGGGGCAAAGCAGCGGGGGCGGCGTGATCGCGGTGATCAACGGCGGGTTGAACAACCTGATTGCGGCCACGGCAGACAACAACACCGGGATCGGGTGGGGTGGCTTCGGCACGGCCGTGGGGCCGGGTGCGCAAAGCGACACCGACGGCGCCAGCAACACCGCCGCCGTCGGAGCGACCCTGGGTGCGGGTGTTTATGCCGCACAACTGTGCAGCACCTACCAGGTCGATTCGCAAGGCAATACGCCCTGCCAGCCGGGCAACATCTGCTACAGCGACTGGTTCCTGCCCGCCCGCAACCAGCTCGCGGCGCTGTATACCAACAGGGTGGAGGTAGGCGGCTTCACCAACGCCCTCTATTGGAGCTCCACCGAGGGTTCGGCCTCGCCCACGACCGACGCATGGATCAATGATTTTTCCATCGGCAATCCGGTGACACTTCCCAAGACCCAAAACCTGCAGATGCGGTGCGTGCGCGCCTTCACGCCTTGAAGGGCAGGGCGCACGCCGCAGATGGCCATCGTTTTGAGTGGAATATGGCTCTAGCGCTTGAAGAATAAGCGCTATTTGCTATTAAATGGTGAGCAAACAACCCTGGGCAAATAAATGCAGAACCCCGGGTGGCCCCGGCCCGTGGTTCAACCGCTTGCTGCCCATTGAGCCTGCCCATACCCTCAACGTCATCCTTTGCAGCGCGTAGTTTGCAGGTGACGGTGCATGGCGTCCCTTCATGCTTTAACGCCCTGGCCTGCGCACCCCGTCCCCAAACCGGAACGATTCCGGCAAACTGGCACCACCATGAACGTGCTAGACCCGCGTACCGCCATCGTGTTGATCAGTGCCATGAGCGCGCTGATGGCCCTGGTGCTGTGGGCCCTCAAGCGCAGCTACCCGCCCAGCATCCAGGGCCCAGGCCGCTGGGCGCAGGCGCTGCTGATCATCGTGGTGGGCGGCGTCCTGGCGGCATCGCGCGGCCAGCTGCCTGAAATCCTCACCACGGCCGTACCCAATTTTCTGCTGAGCTGGGGCGTGTATGGCTTGTACGCAGGCACCCAGCGTTTTCATGGGGTGCGCCCGGCCACGTGGCGCTGGCTGGGCACCATTGCCGCCGTGGTGCTGGGCACCATGTGGTTTACCTGGGGCGACCCCAACTACGCCGCGCGCCTGCGTCTCATCACCGCACTCATGGCCGTGATGTTTGCGGTGCACGCCTGGTTCATCGTGCGGCAGGGCATGGGCAGCTTTTCGCGCTGGCTCACGGTGGGGGTGCTGGCCTACATCGCCGCGATTCAACTGGTGCGGCTTGCCACCACGTTCTTTCTGCCCACGGGCGACACCATCCTGAACGCCACGCCCCAGCATGCGCTGTTCATCGCCAGCTTTTCCGTGTCCATCCTGCTGTTTTCGGTGGGCGCCGTGCTGATGGCCGGCGACCGCCTGCGGGCCGAGCTGGAGTTGCTGGCCACCCGCGACTCGCTCACCAACACCCTGACCCGGCGCTACATGGACGAGGCCTGCGCCATCGAGCTGGAGCGCAGCCACCGCACCGGCCAACCCCTGGCCCTGCTGATGATGGACCTCGACCACTTCAAGTCCATCAACGACACCCACGGCCACCAGGCCGGCGACCGCGTACTGGTGGAGTTCGCCGCCAAGGTACAGCGCTGCCTGCGCAACAAGGACCTGCTGGGCCGCTTTGGCGGGGAGGAATTTGCGCTGCTGCTGCCCAACACCCCTCTGGACGCAGCCCTTCAAGTGGCCGAGCGCATCCGGGCCGCTTGCGCACCCCACGGCAAGGAGGTGGGCTGCACCGTCAGCATCGGCGTAACCCTGAGCCTGCCGCAGAACGACTCCATGGACAAACTGCTGGCGCGTGCAGATGCGGCGCTGTACCAGGCGAAGAACGCGGGGCGGAATCGGGTGGTGGCGGGGTGAGGGGGCTCTCTGACGAGGGGTTGTAGTGGGGCGCTTTCGGCCCGCAACGGCCCATGGAGGAAATCCGGCCGATGATTTCCCAGCAGCGGTTGTTGTCATCCGCGCTTCGTCGTTGAACGCGTACTATCGGCCACAACCGGCCGTTCGCACGACCCGTTAAATGTATGAAGAAATCCACTCGCGCATTCATCGAGGTGCTGGCCAACTCACCAGTTCTGAAGCCAGTCTTGTACGAGGCTGATGAGAGTTGGACGCCGCAAGAGCCGCCGGAGACGACGCTGTTGTCGAGCTTCGTCGATCGGTTGTTGGACGTCTCAAAGAATCCAGCTGCCGCTGAGACACGGCGAGCGATCTTGCTGGTTGAGACCGCGATGGAGAGCGGGGATATTGCTTTGGTGACGATAGTGGCCACAGGGTTCATCGAAGGGCTAGTCGCCTCAGCCAGTGAACTGGGCGTGCTCCCGCAGTTTCTTGCCGCACTTGGCCCATCGTCGCGGCGCCATGCAGATGCCTGGCTGGAGTTCAAGGGCTGAAGCCGGCCACAAGCTGCCGGTGGTGAGTCGTGAGAGCGGCCGCTCAGAGAAATGAGCTAGCGGCCC
>NZ_LMJH01000001.1:837704-837867 GCF_001428965.1 Acidovorax sp. Root275
ATGTGAATCAAGTGGCGGGGCTCCGTTAAAAGACTAGCGCCTCACCCGAAAGACACTCCAAACAGTTTTCGGATAGTCGAAACGGTGACGGCAGTAACCCGATAGGTCGCATCGGCAGCCACGTGAACCACTCGGCCGCTGCTGTAGACGATGCCAACTTCAT
>NZ_LMJH01000001.1:837948-994642 GCF_001428965.1 Acidovorax sp. Root275
CGCGTATCGCATGTGCATGATTCGTCTTTCGCAATCAGGAATCGCTGCCAATGTACCGGCAAAGCAAGATAGTCCGCGAAGTCCAGAAAACTTGCTCAAGAAACACACAACATCTATTTCTAGCTCTGACCAGCGCTGAGTACCGCTGACGCCTCTGAGCCATCATTACCACTGTCGCCTTAGGGCCCTGAGCAGCCGTTCAGAAGCGCCGCCCGGAAGCTGCCTTTGACTTGCTGCACGCGGCCGTTGGAAATTTCGTTGTCTGCCTACGGCAAGCTATAGTTTGCTGAGTTGGCGCCTGCCGGGTTTCACGGAATTTTTATACCTGGACGTTTGAACAGCTCGTCCCTTGCAAACCTATGCTGCAAGCCACTTCCAGGAGAAATCAGTGTCCAGAATATCCCGCACGGCCCAGTATATCCCGCAGGTTTTGCGGTCTAAATTACGTTAAGCATCGTGAGTCCTGCACCGTTGCTCCCCGAGATCGCGGAAGCTTTCTCTGGATTTTCGAAACCCTCAGCCTATGTTGCTGAGGATCTGTACGAGCCTGAACGGCTCGATTACGAGGAAATGCTTGGCGGGAAGCCGCGCGACGAAATAACTGCCTTGGATTTTGGGTTGGTTTCTTGGAGCCCGCTGCTGTACCTATCTCCGGCCGCAACGGGATATCTGCTACCACGACTCATCGAGTTGGCGGAAACGTCCGCACGGGACAGAGACGGGGAACTTTTCCTGATGCGGGTTATAAACTTTCTATCGTCAGGTCCGTCCAACACACAGTTTTCCTTGTTGAGTCGCGAACAGCGAGCGCTCATCGCCAAGTACCTGAAGTGGCAAGCAAAAGAACGCGGCACTCTATTTGCACAGGAGTGCTGGGATTTCGCACTCGAAGAGGCGCTTCATAAGTGGTGCGCCGATGCTTAACCATTCATTGCAGCGGACCTGCGCCAGCTACGCTGGCTGGTCCGCTGAATTCAAACGTTGAGCGTCTGCTTCCATTCGCTTCCACAGGCTGCTCCTGGCCGGCAGCCGTCGTTCGCTCAAGACCCAACCTCCACCCCTCGCATCCCCGCCAACCCCGGCATCGCCCCCCGCATCCCCTCCAAAAACAACCTTAACCGCGCTGGATAAAACCGTGCATGCGGGTACACCAGATACACCGGCAGCGAGGGGGCCTGCCAGGTGGGCACCAAGTGCAGCAGGTCGCCTGCGTGCAGATCCACATCCACGATCCATGCCGATGCGATACACGCGCCGAGCCCGGCCAGGGCGGCGCTGCGCAGGGCGTACAGGCTGTCGGTGGCCAGTCGGGGGGTGATGGCGAAGGTGCTGGCCTCGCTGCTGTGCTGGTGGGTCAAGGTGACTTCGCGCTGGTAGAAGGTGCTCAGCGCCAGCCACGGTAAATCTTTCAGGTCCTGCGCGTGCTGGGGTGTGGGGCGGCCTGCCATGAGGGCGGGCGATGCCAGCACGATGCGTGGCACCTCGGCCAGACGGATGGCGACCACGGAGGGGTCTTCCACCGCGCCCACCTGGATGGCGCAGTCGATGCCTTCGGCGATGAAGTCGGGGCGGCGGTCATGCAGCATCCATTCCACCGACACATCGGGGTAGCGGTGCAGGTAGTCCATCAACGGGGGGATGAGCTGGTTTTGCCCGAAGGCGTGGGGCGCCAGCACGCGCAAGGTGCCGCGGGGTGTGTCGGCCGTGCCGCGCAGGTCGTCTTCCATGGTGCGCCAATCTTCCAGCAGGGCCTTGGCGTGGGCAAAGCAGCGTTCACCGTCTTCCGTCAGTTTCATCACGTGGGTGGAGCGCTGCAGCAGCTTGATGCCCAAGGTGCGCTCCAGCGCCTGCAGGCGGCGGCTCACGGTGGGCTGGCTGGTGCCCAGCTGCTGGGCGGCGGCAGACAGGCTGCCTGCCTCCACGATGCGGATGAAGGTCTGCATCAGCTCGATGCGGTCGGCGCCGGGTGGTAGGGCAATGGTCATGCGTGAAGCGTATAACAAATCTGCAACCCAGCCCACTACCCAGCGTGCGCTTGCCTGGGAACAATCACCCCATTCTTTGGCTGAACGGGTGTTGATGCGATGTCTTTCATTCAAAATTTGCATGCAAACAACGCGATGGGCGTGGCCCCAGCGTTGCCTGCCGAGCGGGCGGTGAGTGCGCCGCTGTTGCTGCTGCTGGCCACCACGGCGGGGCTGAGCGTGGCGTCGCTGTACTACAGCCAGCCCATGCTGGGCGTGCTGGGGCCCGACATGCAGGCCGACAGCCGCGTGGTGGGCCTGGTGCCCACGCTCACGCAGCTGGGGTATGCGCTGGGCATCTTGCTGTTGGCCCCGTTGGGCGATCGGTACGACCGGCGCCGCATCATCGTCATCAAATCGGTGGCGCTGATGCTGGCACTGCTGCTCAGCGGCCTGGCGCCGGGCATGGGGGCGCTGCTGGCGGCCAGCCTGGCCGTGGGCCTGGCGGCCACGGTGGCGCAGGATGTGGTGCCCGCCGCTGCCACGCTGGCTCCGGCCGCGCAGCGCGGGCGCATGGTGGGCACGGTGATGACGGGGCTGCTGCTGGGCATTTTGCTGTCGCGCGTGGTCAGCGGCTTTGTGGCGCAACAGTGGGGCTGGCGCACGGTGTATGTGGCGGCGGCGGTGGCCATTGCGCTGCTGACGGTGGCGGTGTGGCGTGGGCTGCCGCGCTTTGCGCCCACCACGCAGCTCGGTTATGGCGCGCTGATCGGCTCGATGGTGGCCCTGTGGCGCCAGCACAGTGCGCTGCGCCGCGCGGCCTGGGCGCAGGGGTTGCTGGCGGTGGGTTTCAGCGCGTTCTGGTCCACGCTGGCGGTGATGCTGCACAGCCAGTTCCAGCTGGGTACGGCCGCAGCCGGGGCGTTTGGCTTGGCGGGGGCGGCGGGTGCCCTGGCTGCACCGCTGGCCGGGCGCCTGGCCGACAAGCGCGGGCCCGAGGTCGTAACCCGCTATGGCGCCGGGTTGGCTGCAGCATCGTTTGCTGCGATGGCGCTGGCGCCCTTGCTGCCCGCCCAGGCGCAGCTGGCGTTGATCGTGGTGAGTGCCATCGGTTTTGACTTTGGCGTGCAGGCCACGCTGGTGGCGCACCAGACCATCGTGTACGGCATCGACCCTGCGGCGCGCAGCCGGCTCAATGCGCTGCTGTTCACGGGCATGTTCATCGGCATGTCGGCCGGGGCCGCACTGGGCAGCCTGGCGCTGGCGCAGTGGGGATGGCTGGGGGTCGTGGGGCTGGCCACCGTGGGGTCGCTGGCGGCGCTGGCGGTGCGCATGGGGCGATGCCGGGGCTGATTTGGGGCGAAATATGGCTGTAGCGCAAGTGGATATTGCGCTAGCAGCTATACAAATGAGAGCGAAATCCGCGCAAGGCAAGGGTTACGCTTTTTGCAGCAAGCGGTCCACCCAAACCAGGCAAGCCAGACCCAAGGGGCCAGACAGCGTCACATATCCCAGCGAGGCGACCAGTTTGGCCCACCGCGAGTAGCGTGGCAGGTTGGTGATGACATACAGCCCGGGGATGAAGATGAACAGAGCCAGTATGGCTGCCACTGCCGGGGGAGTGGCCCCAAGCCAGATCATCACCAAAGGCGGCACCCACAAAGGGGCCAGCAGCGACGTCCAGCGAAATGAAGCGCTTTCCAGAACATAGGGAGGCAGACCCCAGCCCGCTTCCCTTGGGCTGAGGTCATCTCGTGACGCGGAAGGGCTACCGCCTGCCCAGCGGCCGCATCTGAGGCACCTGGATGTACCTGGCGGGACGCTGGCGCGGCAGTTGAAGCAGGTGGGAGATGACACGTGTCCGCTTAGGCCTTTTTCACCTCAATGTGGTACAGCCCCCAGGGGCACAAACCAAAGCGTTCCTTCACCGGCTTGTCCTTGAAGGCGGGCAGCACATCCGCGTCGTACACCGCCCACTGCGGGCCCAGGCCACCCAGGGCCATGGGCTGGCCGTCGATGTGGGTGGCGACGATCATGCGGTAGGCCTGCACGTCGGCCATGCTGATGGTCACGTTGTAGCCATCCACCGCGCGCAGCACCAGCTGCACGGGGCTGCCGGAGGCCACACCGGCAGCGGCCAGCACGGTGGTGAGCAGGGGGCCTTTGAGCGTGTGGGGCTTGCTGTCGTATTCCAGCGTGGGTTTGATGGTGACGGCGGCCATGCGCTGCAGCGCAGCGGCGTCGAGCGTGTGGGCGTTGGCAAACTGGATGCCGTGTTTGCCCATCATCTGGTCGATGGTGGGGTCCAGCGCGCCCCGGTTGGGCTTGGTGATGGCGCCGCTGATGGTGAGCAGGGCAGGGTTGGCGGATGCCGTTGCCGGCGGGGCGGCGTGGCTGCTGGTGGCGGTCCACAGGCCTGCCAGGCCAACGCTGGCGGCGACAAAGTTGCGTTTGTTCATCATGGCTCCTCGTTCAAATAAGGGGCGCATGGTAAGCGCAAGATCGCGTGGTGCCACGCAAAAAATGGCAGACGCCCGTGTGGGGCGTGCCCAACCTTCTGCAGCCAGGGTGCATGCGACACCGCGCCAGCGGCCGGGCGCGGTGGGCACCACAATCGGGTCATATGACCTCTTCCTCGACGATGCTGCGGCTGATCAGCCTGGCGGCCTTTTGCAGCATGGCCTCCATGCGTGTGTGCGACCCGATGCTGGTGGCACTGTCCCTTGAATACAAGATCACCACGGGCGATGCCTCGGCGGTGATTGCGGCGTTTGCCGTGGCCTATGGCGTGCTGCAGCTGGTGTATGGCCCGCTGGGTGACCGGGTGGGCAAGGTGCGCGTGATCATCGGCGCCACGGCGGCGTGTGCGGTGTTCAGCGCCATGACGGCGCTGGCGCCCAGCTTCAGCCTGCTGGTGGTGGCGCGTGCGGCCATGGGGGCGGCGGCGGCCGGGATCATTCCGCTGTCGATGGCGTGGATTGGCGATGAGGTGGCCTACGAGCAGCGGCAAGAGACCCTGGCGCGCCTGATGGTGGCCACGGTGACCGGGATGATGGCGGGCCAGTGGTTTGGCGGCTTTGCCACCGAAACGCTGGGCTGGCGTGCGGCGCTGGGTGTGCTGGCCGTGCTGTTCTTCACGGCGGCCACGCTGCTGCTGCGCCATGCGCGTGCCAGCGGGGCGCTGCGCCCGGTGGTGGTGCCAGGCGCACCGGCGTTCTCGCTGGCCAACTACCTCGCGGGCACCATGGCGCTGCTGCGCATCCCGCGTGTGCGCTGGGTGCTCACAGTGGTCACGATTGAGGGCGCGCTCGCGTTTGGCACGCTGGCCTTTGTGCCCGCGCGCATGGTCGATGGGTTTGGCCTGTCGGCCTCGGCCGCTGGCGGCGTGATGGTGCTGTATGGCGTGGGCGGGTTGATCTACAGCGTGTTTGCGCGGCGCTGGCTGGCGGCGCTGGGCGAGCGGGGGCTGGCCTTGCTGGGTGCCAGCTTCATTGCCATAGGCCTGCTCTCGCTGGCGTGGGCGCCCGCAGTGGGCTGGGCCATGCTGGGCTGCTTTTTGGCGGGCATCGGCTTTTACATGTTGCACAACACGCTGCAGGTGCAGGCCACGCAGATGGCGCCCCAGGCCCGGGGCACGGCGGTGACGCTGTTTGCGTGCCTGCTGTTTCTGGGGCAGTCCACAGGCGTGCTGATGGTGGCTTTCAGTGTGGACCGGGGCTGGCTGCCACCGGTGTTCACGGTGGCGGCGGTGGGTATTTTTGGGCTGGGCCTGCTGATCTCGCGCCGGGTGCAGGCGCGGGGGGCGGTGGCGGCAGGCACCTGACCGCCCCAGGTGGCGTGCCTGTCAGCCCCGCGCTTCGTACCAGCCCTTGCTGCGGTTGACCACGGCCACCACCAGCAGCATCACGGGCACCTCGATCAGCACGCCCACCACGGTGGCCAGCGCTGCGCCGGAGTGAAAACCAAACAGGCTGATGGCCGTGGCCACGGCCAGCTCGAAGAAGTTGGACGCGCCGATCAGCGCCGAGGGGCAGGCAATGCTGTGCTTTTCGCCCACGGCGCGGTTCAGGCCATAGGCCAGGGCGGAGTTGAACAGCACCTGGATCAGGATGGGCACGGCCAGCAGGGCGATCACCAGCGGCTGCTGCAGGATGGCCTCACCCTGAAAGGCAAACAGCAGCACCAGCGTGGCCAGTAGTGCGGCGATGGACCACGGGCCGGTGCGTGCCACGGCGGCGTCGAAGGCGGCCTGGCCCTTGCGCAGCAGCCGCTTGCGTAGCCATTGCGCAATCACCACCGGGATCAGGATGTACAGCACCACCGAGGTGAGCAGCGTGTCCCACGGCACGGTGATGGCCGACAGGCCGAGCAAAAAGGCCACCAGCGGCGCAAACGCCACGATCATGATGCTGTCGTTGAGGGCCACCTGCGACAGCGTGAACAGCGGGTCGCCGCCCGTGAGGCGGCTCCACACAAACACCATCGCCGTGCAGGGTGCGGCGGCCAGCAGGATGAGCCCTGCTATGTAGCTGTCGAGCTGGTCGGCGGGCAGGTACGGCGCAAACCAGTGGCGGATGAACAGCCAGCCCAGCAGCGCCATCGAAAACGGCTTGACCAGCCAGTTGACGAACAGCGTCACGCCAATGCCGCGCACATGCTGGCGCACCTCGGCCAGCGCGCCAAAGTCCACCTTCAGCAGCATGGGGATGACCATCACCCAGATGAGCAGGCCCACCGGCAGGTTGACCCGCGCCACCTCCAGCGCGCCCACCGCGCGGGCCGCGCCGGGCAACCACTGGCCCAGCGCAATGCCCGCGACGATGCACAGCAGCACCCACACGGTGAGATAACGCTCGAACACCGCCATGCCGGCGGCCGGGGAGGGGGGCAGCGCACTGACAGCAGCACGTTGTAAAGGGCTTGGTGGCAGGGTCATTTCAGTGGTCCATTCAGTTATCCCTTGCGCTGCGCGCCACCCGCGATGCATGCAACTGGCGCGCTCTAAACCAGCGCCCCCGCGCAAGGGCCGCCCCGCCGCGCTGGGGGCGTCCCCCTCCCGGCTCGCGCAGCGAGGCGAGAGAGGGGGAAGGCGCGAAGCGACTCAGGGGGTGTTTCATCATTGCTTGGGCAGGTTGCGGGCCGTGGCTTGCAGCGCGGTGGCGGCCAGCTTGTCGTCGGGCAGGTTCATCAGCAGCTCCAGGCGCCGCTGGATGGCATGCAGGGTTTTGCGGAAGGCTTCGGCCTTGTCGGCGTCCGAGCCATCGCCTGCTGACGGGTCGGCATAGCCCCAGTGCGCCGTGGCCGGGTGGCCGGGCCAGAAGGGGCAGACCTCGCCCGCTGCGTTGTCGCACACGGTGATGATCAGGTCCATGTGCGGCGCACCGGGGGCGGCAAACTCATCCCAGCTTTTGCTGCGCAGCCCTTCGGTGGGGATGCCCGCGTGGGCCAGCGCCTGCAGGCCCAGCGGGTGGGGTTGCTGGTTGTCGCGCGGGCTGCTGCCCGCTGAATAGGCCTTGAAGCGGCCCTGGCCCATGGCGTTGAGCAGGGCTTCGGCCAGGATGCTGCGCGCGGAGTTGTGCGTGCAGAGAAACAGCACGTTCAAAGGGGGGCGTGGGGTGCTCATGCGGGCTCTGCTCGGCTCAGCAGCATTTGTTGGAGTTGGTAGAAGTGGGGCCGCAGCAGGCGGCCTTGCCTGGCTCGGGGGCGGATGGGGCGCCCGTGGGGCAGCAGGTGGCCTTGGCTGGCTGCTGCGTGGTCTTGACTGGCTGCTGCGCAGCGGCTTCGTTGAACACGGGGATGTTGCCCAGCGTGTGGAAGTGTTCCCAGGCCACGCCCTGCGGGTCGGTGATCCAGTGCTTGTCGCTGCGGGCATAGCAGCAGGTGGTGGCGCCTTCGTCGAGCAGGGCCATGTCGGCACCTTCGGCGCGGGCCTTGAGCTCGGCCAGTTCGTCGGCCTCATCCACCTGGAAACCCAGGTGGTCCACGCCCGGCTTGTCGCCACGGGTGGAGATGGCGAAGTTCACGCGCGGGTCTTCGAGCATCCACTTGGCGTAGTCGCCCTCTACCCGCGCAGGCTCGGCCGCGAACAGCCGGGAATAGAACGCGATGCTCTTGGCAAGGTCATCGACATGCATGTGGACGTGGAATCGCTTCATGGTGGTTTCCTTTCGGCTGTGGGTCGTGGGGTGGAAGTTGTTGGGGAGGCGATCAGCACTTGCAGGCGGCGGTGGCCTCGTCGGTCAGGCAGGCTGCGCCCTGGCAGCAGTTCTCGGTCAGGTAGGCCAGCAGGTCGTTCATGGTGGCAAACGAGGCGCGGTAAATCAGGTTGCGGCCCTGGCGCTCCTGGCTCACCAGGCCCGCGTGGGTCAGCTCCTTGAGGTGGAACGACAGCGTGTTGGGCGCAATTCCCAACTGCTCGGACAGCGCCCCAGGCGTGAGCCCCTCCTGGCCCGCAACCACCAGGGCACGGAACACACGCAGCCGCACTTCCTGGGCCAGGGCGGCGAGGGATCGGATGACTTCGGTTTCTTGCATGATTCGATAATACAACAAAAGTTGAAATGTAGAAATATAAGCATGAAGATCGTTGAAAAGTCTCTATGCAATAACAGGTGGAATTGGCGCCTAGCGCATGGTGTTATTGCACTATATGCTATGTATTTAATAGCGTTTGAAGTGTGTCTATCACGGTCTTCATAACCCGACGATCTAACCACCCGATTTTTCAATCGTTTGTGAACTTACGATTCGCCGATACAGTCGCCCATCCCATTCCTGACCCGCGCGGCATTGGCTACGACCTGTGGCCTGTGCTGTGCCACTGCTTTTCATGATCGACTTACGGGGTATCACCCAAACCTACCAGGGCCCACAAGGCCCGGTCGAGGCCCTGCGCGGCATCGATCTGCACATCAACCCGGGCGAAGTGTTCGGCATCATCGGCAAGAGCGGCGCGGGCAAAAGCTCGCTGGTGCGTGTCATCAACCTGCTCAACCGGCCCACCCGGGGCGAGGTTTTCGTCAATGGCCGCGACCTCACCCAGCTGAACGACGCGCAGTTGCGCGAGGCCCGCCGCGAGATCGGCATGGTCTTCCAGCACTTCAACCTGCTGTCTTCGCGCACGGTGTTCGACAATGCCGCGCTGCCGCTGGAACTGGCGGGCATGAGCAAAGCCGCCATTCGCGAGCGCGTGAACCCGCTGCTGGAGCTGGTGGGCCTGTCAGCCTTGGCCGACCGTTACCCCGCGCAGATCAGCGGCGGGCAAAAGCAGCGTGTGGGCATTGCGCGCGCGCTGGCCAGCCGGCCCAAGGTGTTGCTGAGCGACGAAGCCACGTCGGCGCTGGACCCGGAGACCACGCGCTCCATCCTCGACCTGCTGCGCCAGGTCAACCGAGAGCTGGGCCTGACGGTGGTGCTCATCACGCACCAGATGCAGGTCATCAAGCAGGTGGCCGACCGTGTGGCCGTGATCGAAGCGGGCCGCATCGTGGAGCATGGCCGTGTGCTGGAGGTCTTCACGCGCCCGCAGCAGGCCATCACCAAGAGTCTGATCGACGAGATCCTGCCGCAAGAGCTGCCCGCCAGTGTGCTCGGCCATGTGCGCAAGCTCGCAGGCCAGCTCAGTACAGGCCGCACCGGCCAACTGCTGCGCTTGTCGTATGCGGGTGACAGCGCCTACCAGCCCATCCTGTCGCAGCTGATCCGCGAGTTCGGCGTGGACATGAGCATCCTGCATGGCCAGGTGGACGAGATCCAGGACGAAACCTTTGGCTCGCTGGCGGTGTACGCCAGCGGCGAGGCCGAGCGCCTGCGCGGCGCCGTGGCGCACCTGCGTGCGGGCGGTGTCGAGGTGCAAGAAGTGGCCGTGGCAGGCTGAGAAGGATAGATAACCATGTTCAACAACTTCACTCCGGCCATGCTGGATCTGTTTGCCTCTTCGCTGTGGGAAACGCTCATCATGGTCGGCATCTCCGGCCTGGTGGGTGGCCTGCTGGGCGTGCCGCTGGGCGTCTTCCTGCGCCTGACCGACCACGGCGGTGTGCTCGAAAACGGGCCCACCAACAAGCTGGTGGGCTGGCTGGTCAACGCTGTGCGCTCCACGCCGTTCATCATCCTGCTGGTGGCCATCATCCCGTTCACGCGCTTCATCACGGGCTCGTCCATCGGGACGGCTGCTGCCGTGGTGCCGCTGACGATTGCGGCCGCGCCCTTCGTGGCGCGCCTGGTCGAAGCCGCGCTGCGCGAGGTGGACCACGGCCTGGTCGAGGCCGCCCAGGCCATGGGCGCCACCACCAGCCAGATCGTCTGGAAGGTGCTGCTGCCCGAGGCGCTGCCAGGCATCGTGGCGGGCCTGACCATCACCTTCGTCAGCCTCACCGGCTACTCGGCCATGGCCGGAGCCATTGGCGGTGGTGGTTTGGGTGATCTGGGCATCCGCTACGGCTACCAGCGCTTTCTGCCCGAGATCATGCTGGCCGTGGTGCTGGTGCTGATCTTCTTTGTGCAGGCGGTGCAGAGCCTGGGCGACTGGGCTGTGCGCAGGCTGAGCCACCGGTGATCTGGGTATTGGGCCCAGGCATTGTTTGCTATGAAATTAATAGCTTTTAGCGCTTTATGGTCAAGCGCCAGGGGCCAATTTCATTCAAATTTTCGACCTCAAACCTCTGAGCCAGTAACGGCGCTGGTCTTCACTCCCTCTCCCCTTGCGGAAGAGGACGGGGGAGAGGGGGCAACGGCGTGTGCTGCGCTGACCTACCCCTCTCCCCAACCCTCTTCCGCAAGGGGAGAGGGAGTCTGGAAAAAACCCCCTCAACCCGGCACCCGGTAGTGGTAGCCATATGCCGTCTTGAACCCCATCGACTCATACAGCCGCAGCGCGGGAGCGTTCTGCGCGCGCACCTGCAGGTAGGCACTGGTCGCCCCGGCCTCGGCGGCCCAGTGCAGCAGGGCCGTCACCAGCGCGCGCCCGCGCCCGCCGCCCCGGTGCTCGGGCGCCACGGCCAGGTCGTACAGGCCCACGGCGCCGCGCTCCAGCACCGCCAGCCCAAAGCCCACGGGCTGGCCCTGTGCGTCGTGCTGCAGTGCAAACGCGGCAGGGTGGGCGATGTGGTCCAGCATGCTGTTGTGCAGGGCGCGGTGGTGCAGGGGCACGCTGTTGGCAGCGGCAAAACCCTCCAGCCATGCGGCTGTGGGCGTGGTACTGATGTGGGTGCTGCCATCGGGCTTTCCGACCGTACCGAGTGTCAGCGGCCGATGCAGGACGAGGGAAGTGTCGAAGTGCTGGTAGCCCGCCTCGGCCAGCTCCTGGTCGGCCCCGTCCGGGGCCAGGGGCGAGATGCGGAACACTGCGGGCAGCCCATGCCGCGCGTACAGCGCCGCAGCCGCTTCGCGCACCCCATCAAACGGCGCGCCGGGCACGAGCGTATTGACCGAGTTGGCGCGCTTGGTATAGCCCCCCGACAACCGGAACACCCAGCCCCGGTGAAACACCGTCTGCCGCGCCGGCCAGGCGTTGAAGGAGCGTTCTTCAAGGGCGCGGATGAGGGCGACGGGAACGGTGGGCTCGATGGTGGTGGGCGTCATGGCTGGGGTTATACCAACCCGCCCCTCGGGCACACGGTCAGTCGGTCGTGATCTTGTGGTCGACCACCAGCTTGCCAAAGCGTGTGGTGTCGCTGGCTATCTGCTCGGCCATCTGCGCGGGCGTGTTGCCGATGGGCTCGGCGCCGATGTCCTGCATGCGCTTCTTGAAGTCGGGCGACTGGATCACCTTGACCATCTCGGCGTTCAGCCGGGACACCACATCGGCGGGTGTGCGTGCCGGTGCCAGCACGCCAAACCAGGTGCCGATGTCAAAGCCCGCAAAACCGCTCTCCTGCAGCGTGGGCACGTCGGGCAGCGACGAGGACCGCTTGGCCGTGGTCACAGCCAGCGCGCGCAGCTTGCCGGCCTTGATGTGGGGCAGCACGGGCGTGATGGTGTCGAACGACATGGATACCTGCCCGCCCAGCAGGTCGGTGGTGAGCGGCCCGCTGCCTTTGTAGGGCACGTGCAGCAGCGGCTGGCCGATGGCGGTGGAGAACTGCGTGCCGATCAGGTGCTGCGCCGTGCCCGCGCCGTTGGAGCCATATGAAAACTTGTCGGGCGCTGCCTTGATCAGGGCCACGAGTTCCTTCACATCCTTGGCGGGCGTGGTGGCGCTGACCGCGAGCACGTTGGGTACCAGGGCCACGGTGGTGATGGGCGCAAAGCTCTTTTGGAAGTCGTAGCTGAGCTTCTTGTACACGCTGGTGGCAATGGTGTGGTGCACTGCGCCCATCAGCAGCGTGTAGCCGTCGGCCGGTGCCTTGGCCACATAGTCGGCACCAATGGTGGCGCCCGCGCCGCCCCGGTTTTCCACGATCACGGGCTGGCCCAGGGCCGTGCTGAGTTTTTCACCCAGCGCACGCGCCAGCACGTCGGTGGTGCCACCTGCTGCAAACGGCACGACGAGGGTGACGGGTTTGCTGGGCCAGACCTGCGCGTGGACAGCTTTGCCGGGCAGCAGGCAGGCGGCTGCGGCCAGCGCCGCCAGGGCCATCAGGTGTTGACGGCGCAGCGGGGGAGCAATGTGGGTGGGGCCGGGGTTGGGGCGGTGCATGGTTTGTCTCCTGAAGGATGGTGGTGCGGCGGGTGCGTGGCCTGTGCGGCCTTGTGGTTCTGTCCGCCTGGCTTTCACAAGCCCGCCTTGGCGGGCCGTGGGGGGCGGTCAGGCGGCCTTGCGTGCGGCCTGTGTGCCGCTGACCAGCGCGCACACGGCGTCCGTCACCTGCGCCGTGGTGGCCGTGCCGCCCAGGTCGCGGGTGTGCAGGGCCGGGTTGGCGGTGACCTGTTCGATGGCCTGCATCACGTCGCGGGCCGCATCGGTCTCGCCCAGGTGCTCCAGCAACATCACCACCGACCAGAAGGTGCCGATGGGGTTGGCCAGGCCCTTGCCCATGATGTCGAACGCCGAGCCGTGGATGGGCTCGAACATGCTGGGGTAGCGGCGCTCGGGGTCGATGTTGCCGGTGGGTGCAATGCCCAGGCTGCCCGCCAGCGCGGCGGCCAGGTCGCTGAGGATGTCGGCATGCAGGTTGGTGGCGACGATGGTGTCGAGCGTGGCGGGGCGGTTGACCATGCGGGCGGTGGCGGCGTCCACCAGCTCCTTGTCCCATTTCACATCGGGGAACTCGGCCGCCACTTGCGCGGCGATCTCGTCCCACATCACCATCGCATGGCGCTGGGCATTGCTCTTGGTGATGACGGTAAGCAGCTTGCGGGGCCGCGATTGCGCCAGGCGGAAGGCAAAGCGCAGGATGCGCTCCACGCCCACGCGGGTCATGATGGACACATCAGTGGCCGCCTCGATGGGGTGGCCCTGGTGCACGCGGCCGCCCACGCCAGAGTATTCGCCCTCGGAGTTTTCGCGCACGATGACCCAGTCCAGGTCCTTGGGCGTACAGCGCTTCAGGGGCGCATCAATGCCCGGCAGGATGCGCGTGGGCCGCACGTTGGCGTACTGGTCGAAGCCCTGGCAGATCTTCAGGCGCAGGCCCCACAGCGTGATGTGGTCGGGGATGTCCGGGTCACCGGCAGAACCGAACAGGATGGCGTCCTTGCCGCGCAGGGCATCCAGCCCATCGGCTGGCATCATCACGCCGTGGGCGCGGTACCAGTCGCCGCCCCAGCCAAAGTTTTCAAACTCGAATTGCAGGCCGGGGTGGCGGGCGGTCAGGGCTTCGAGCACACGCTGGCCGGCGGGAATCACTTCCTTGCCGATGCCGTCTCCGGGGATGGTGGCGATTTGATAGGTGGTCATGCGGATGCCTTGGTGGAAAGGTCTGGGAATGCCCGTGCCGCGATGGCCGGGCGTGGAAAACGAGACACGAGAAAAGCCAAACGAGAAGCAAACGGTGAGAAGGACTGTAGGCCTGGACGCTCTTGCAAAACGCCACTAAAGTGAATCCATCGTTAACTTGCAGTTAAGGTATCGCCGATGAGTTCCACCATCCAGCCCGCAGAACTGGGCTTCTTCTCTGCGCTGGCCGCCAGCCCCAGCCTGAGCGCCGCCGGGCGCGAAATGGGGGTCTCCACGGCGGCGGTCAGCAAGCACCTCACGCAGATGGAAAAGCGCCTGGGCGTGGTGCTGGTCAACCGCACCACGCGCCGCATGAGCCTCACGCCCGAGGGCGAGCTGCTGCTGGAGCACGCGCGCCGCATCCTGCGCGAGATTGATGCGCTCGATGAACTCATCGTGCAGTCCAAAGCCAGCCCAAAGGGCCTGCTGCGCGTGAACGCCACCCTGGGCTTTGGCCGCATGCACATCGCCCCCGTGATCTCGGACTTTGTGCGTCAGTACCCCGAGGTGGATGTGCAGCTGCAACTGTCGGTGCACCCGCCGCCGATCACCGACGACGCCTACGACGTGTGCGTGCGTTTTGGTGAGCCGCCCGATGGCCGCGTGATCGCCCGCCGCATCGCTCCCAACCGGCGCGTGCTGTGCGCCGCGCCCGCCTACCTGGACCGCCATGGCAGGCCCCGCGTGCCGCGCGACTTGATGGAGCATCACTGCATCGGCATCCGCCAGGGCGATGAGGCCTATGGCCTGTGGCGCCTGACCACCGGGCGCGGCAGCAAGGCACACACCGAGTCGATCAAGATCACCGGCAATCTCACCACCAACGACGGCGAGATTGCCGTGTTGTGGGCCTTGCAGGGCCATGGCATCGTGATGCGCGCGGAGTGGGACGTGAACCGCCACCTGGCGCAGGGCCTGCTGGAGCCCGTGCTGCCGCAGTACCAGACCCCGGCGGCCGACATCTATGCGGTGTACCCCCAGCGCCACCAGTTCTCCACGCGGGTGCAGGCTTTTGTGGGTTTTCTGGCCGAGGCGCTGACAGCGTCGGGGGCACCGGCAGGAGTGGCGGGCAGGGTGGGCAAACGCGCGGTGACGGTTTCTTGATCGGAAGGGTGGCGCTGGTGTCGCTGTGCGGGTAGGGTGTCAGCGTTCGAGTCCGTTTTTGCCCATGAAACCACTTTCGCAACTTTCGACCTTGTTGGCCTGCGCCCTCGCAGCCCTGCCGGTGCTGGCCGCCGACCCCACGGCATCGGCCGACTGGGCGCTGTCGGACGACGGTGCCTATGTGCTGGACCACCGCGCCGGGCTTGCCTGGCCGCGCTGCGCGGAAGGCATGCAATGGAATGGCAAGACCTGCACCGGCAAGCCCCTGCTGCTGGATCGCGCCGAAGCCACCACCCTGGCCGCCGACCGCTGGAAGGCTGAGGGCGTGGGCTGGCGCCTGCCCCGCGCGGCGGAGCTGCAGCGCTTGGTGGACAAATCGTTGTCTCCCCCGGGCCTCCACCCCATCCTGTTCCCGGCCGCCCCCGGCGAGTGGCACTGGTCCGCCACCAGCAACGTGAGCGCACCCAACGTCAACCCCTACACCTACGGCAACATCGCGCAAGGCCGTGCGGGCGACGGTGCGCGGCAGGCTGCCATGATCAACGGCTGGGCGGTGAACCTTTCCACCGGCGAGGCGCGGGGCGATGCCGCAAGGGCCAGCAAACTGCCCGTCCGGCTGGTGAGGCCAAAGCCGGTGGGTGAGGCAGGGCAGTAGCAGCCGGAGCGGATTCCGGGGCCACCGACCGGCGCGTGTTGTGTGCGGCGAAAAACGTGGGGGACAGCAAAGCCAGCCCACTTGATCAAGAATGACGGCTGATAGCGAAGAGGCTCTGGCCAGCTCGGTCCCGCGCCTCCCTCCACACGGTCTGCCGAGCGCACGGCCCCATTTCCACACCCCTACCGCGAGTCACCCATGAACCCCTCCATCCCGACTACCGCACTCCAACTGCGCTCGCTGGTTCAAGCCGACGGCACCTTGCAGATCAGCCTGGAATCCGTGCCCGTGCCCACCCCGGGGCCCGACGAGGTGTTGATCCAGGTGCAAGCCACGCCCATCAACCCGTCGGACATCGGCCTGCTGCTGGGCCCTGCCGATTTGTCCACCGTGCAGGTCGCTGGCAGTGCCAATCTGCCCGTGGCGACTGCCCGCATCCCCGAGCGCGCGATGCCGGGCATGGCTGCACGCCTCGGTCAAAGCATGCCCGTGGGCAACGAGGGCGCGGGGCTGGTGGTGGCCGCAGGAGCCTCTCCCGCCGCGCAGGCGCTGCTGGGCCGCACGGTGGCCGTGATTGGCGGCGCCATGTATGCGCAGTACCGCGCCATGCCGGCTGCGCAGTGCCTTCCATTGCCAGAAGGCACCACGGCCGCCGAAGGAGCATCGTGTTTCGTCAACCCGCTGACCGCACTGGGCATGGTCGAGACCATGAAGCGCGAGGGCCACACCGCGCTGGTCCACACGGCGGCGGCCAGCAACCTGGGCCAGATGCTCAACAAGGTTTGCCAGAAAGACGGCATTGGCCTGGTCAACATCGTGCGCAAACCCGAACAGGCGGCGCTGCTGCGCGAGGCCGGCGCCCAGTACGTCTGCGATAGCAGTTCGCCTGGATTCATGGCCGACCTGACCGACGCGCTCGCGGCCACTGGCGCCACCATCGCCTTTGACGCCACGGGCGGTGGCACGCTGGCCGGGCAGATCCTGCAGTGCATGGAAAGCGCCATCAACCGCAGCGCCAAGGAATACAGCCGCTACGGCTCGGCCGTGCACAAGCAGGTCTACCTGTATGGCCACCTGGACACCCGCCCCACCGAGATCCAGCGTACCTTCGGCATGGCCTGGGGCGTGGGTGGGTGGCTGCTGTTCCCGTTCCTGAACAAGATAGGCGATGTTGCCGCCCAGGCACTGCGCGCACGCGTGGCCGCCGAGTTGAAGACCACGTTTGCCAGCCACTACGCACGCACGGTGTCGCTGGCGGGCGCGCTCAGTGCTGACGCCATCGCGTTTTATGGCCCGCGCAATACCGGCGCCAAGGTGCTGATTGATCCGTCGATGTGATGGGGCACCAGCAAGCTGGGAGCTTGGAAGAGGTGGTTTTGACCGTAGGCAGGCGGCCACGCGCGGGCAAATAAATGACGCCCGGAGACTTCAGTCTTTACGTTGCGAGAAGCAGGGCACGCCTATTTGAGCAGTTGGATGCATGCATCCACCAAGTCGTCAAAATGGGACAGAAGGATGTCTGGAGCGAGTTCAGCTGCAGGGACTTCGGTGTACCCAAAGTCAACCAGAATCAAGTGAGTCCCTGCTCCACGTGCAGCGCCCGCATCGGTGTCTGCGTCACCCACCATGATGGCTTGTTTCAAGTCACCCCCCACGGTCTGCACAGCTTCGATGAGGTGAGCGGGGTCTGGTTTTGCTGCCGTCACAACGTCAAGGCCGACGATCGCGTCGAAAAAATCGACCATCACCAGCTTTGACAACAGGCTGTGAGCCAGAGCGGTGGGTTTGTTGGTGCAGACTACGAGCTTCGCACCCGCGTTTCTCAAGACGGTCAGTGCGTCAATCGCACCGGGAAACGGGTGGCTATCCACCGCTATGTGGACGCTGTAGTGGAGAAGAAACCGATGGAAGAGTTCGGAGGTCCGAGCGGCAGAAACTGGCACTTCGCTACTCGTGATTCCCCATTGCAAGAGCCAGCGAGCCCCCCGACTGACAAAAGGGCGGGCCTCTTCCAGGCTCAGCGGCTTCAAGTTCTCTGCCACAAGAACCGCATTAATAGCTGCAATCAAATCCGGGGCTGATTCGACCAAAGTTCCGTCGAGGTCGAATGCGATGGTCGCCCCTTTGAGTGCGTCTAGATCGACCATGATGAATTGCGCGTCTTCTTGTGATGGATCCAAATTTTATTGTGCACGCACAGTCCAGATACCAAGATCCTATATAGACAGCACCTACCCGCTGGCAGACGCTGCGCAGGCGCATCTGCACATGGAGTCCGGCACCAGTGTTGGCAAGATTCTGCTGCTGCCGGGCCCTGCAGAACGCTGAAGTGATTTCCCACGCCAGGCCTCTCCCTCGGCGCCGCGGCTTGGCGCGTGGATAAGAGAAGAGGAGCGCTGCCAACTGGCGCAGATCCTTCGAGAGATCTTGCGGACGGATCACTCAATAGATCTGGTGAACTTGGGCTGATCGCCATCGCTGCGGCGCTAAACACTGCTCTCGCCGCGACGAAAGGGGGCTAGGTGCACGCGGCGCGGCGCTTTTTAAAACTAAAAATAATATTAATTGCCAATTAAATGCTGATTGGTATATACTTGGCTTAGTTGCAGTCACGGCTCTTGACGCGTGCCGTCACCGCAACGCCTGCTCAGCGGCGTCAAGCCGCCCACGCAGGCCGCCTTTTGCGACCTTGTCGCCCAGTTGGTCTGTAGAGCTGCAGCCGACCGAGTCCTTCGATGCTCACGCAGGTCGATTTCCAAGCCTGCGATCCTGAATGAATCAGATTTCACAGACCGCCATTTCCATGGGCAAGTACGTCGTTTCGCCCGCGACACACCCGACCGACTGCGGCCGCTTTCGTGCCTCCTTCTCGGTCCATCGTTCCCAGGGCAACGGCAGCTACTGCCGCGTGTTCCGTTTTGACAAAGCCTTTGCCTCGCGCGAAGCCGCCCGGCTCTTTGCAGTCACCCAGGGCTGGCTGCAAACGTGCATGTTGCACCCTCCGGCGTGTTGATGATCTGCTGACCGCAGACCCCATCCAACCTTCCTCGTCGTGGCGGACTCCCAGTCTGCACACCCCGTATCCCCAACGGTGCGTCATTCGTTGCGCACCCTCCTTCAGAAAGGCTCTTTTCATGAGCAGCAAAATCTACGTGGGCAACCTGCCTTACTCCGTGACCGACTCCGTGCTGGAAAGCAATTTCTCCGAGTTCGGCAATGTCACTTCGGCCAAGGTCATGATGGACCGCGAAACCGGTCGCTCCAAGGGCTTCGGCTTCGTGGAAATGGCTTCCGCTGAAGTCGCCCAGGCCGCGATCAGCGCCCTGCACGGCATGTCCGTCGACGGCCGCTCGATCGTCGTGAACCTGGCCCGCCCCCGTGAAGAAGGTGGTGTTCGTTCGGGCGGCGCGGGTGGCTACACAGCCAGCAAGCGCTCGGACGTTGGCTATGGCACGGGTGGCTATGGCGGCGGTCGTTACTGAGCTCAGCAACCTTCTGCGAAAGACCGGCTCTGCGGAGCCGGTTTTTTTTCGTCCCATGCAGGCCCGCGCCATGGAGGGATCTGTGCAAAGGGCGCCCGTGGGGCCTGGTGAGCGCGCCATTGCCCCAGGCCGCCAACCCGGCCACGAGGTACCCTACCGACGGCCTTTCTCCCCCAGTTGCAACGCCTTCAGCACCAGCGAAAAAGCGGGTGATGGCTGGCGCCGGCTGGGGTAGTACAGGTGGTAGCCCGCAAACGGGGGGCACCAATCTTCCAGCACACGTACCAGGTGGCCGTCTTCGATGTGGGAGGCCAGTTCATCCTCGGGCAGCAGCGCGATGCCCAGCCCCGCCAGTGCCGCATCGACCTGGGGCGGGGCGGTGTTGAAGATCAGCGGGCCGTCCACCCGCACATTGACCTGTTTGCCCTTGCGCGAGAAATCCCACACATACAAGCCACCCGAGGTAGGCATGCGCTGGTTGATGCAACGGTGCGCCGTCAGGTCGTGGGGGGTCTTCGGAATGGGATGGGCAGCAAAATAGCCGGGGGAGGCCACCACGGCCATGCGCAAGGACGGGCCGATGGGCACGGCAATCATGTCCTTGTCGATGGTGTTGCCCAGGCGCACCCCGGCGTCAAAGCGGTCGGCCACGATGTCGCGAAAGCCGTAGTTCATGTCGAACTCCAGCGTGATGTCGGGGTTCTCGTGCAGCAGCGGCATGAGCTTGGGCAGCAGCGTGGTGTGCATGACATGGTCGCCGCAGGTGATGCGCACGGTGCCTGCGGGTTTGTCGCGCAGTGCGGTCAGGGCATCGAGCTCGGCCTCGATGTCGTCAAAGCGGTGGCCGATGGCGTGCATCAGGCGTTCGCCCGCTGGCGTGGGCGAGACGCTGCGTGTGGTGCGCGTGAGCAGCCGGATCTGCAGGCGCTCTTCGAGGCCACGGATGGTCTGGCTCAGCGCGGACTGCGTGACGCCTAGAGTGGCGGCAGCCCGGGTGAAGCTGCCCTCGCGCGCCACGGTGACGAAGGCCAGCAGGTCATTCAGGTTGCGTCGCGCCATGTTCGATTTTCCCACTTGATTGGTTAGCCAGGCTTATAAAGCCATTCGGTATTCATTATCTAGTCGTGGCTCTGGAAGGAAGGCAAACTCCTTTTTCATGACCTTGCGCAACCTTCCGCCTCTCCTCCATCGCCGCTCGCTGGCGGGTTTTTCCGTTGCGTGGTGCCTGGCCGCCAGCATGGCGCCCGCACCAGCCTTTGCACAACAAAAGCCCATGAAAATCCGCCTGCACCTCGACGACGCCATTGCCACTGCCACGTTGGAAGATTCCGTGGTCGCCCGCGATTTCGCGGCCATGCTGCCGCTGTCGGTGACGCTGAAGGACTACGCAGCGATTGAACGCATCACCGACTTGCCGCGCAAGCTGCCCACCGCGCAGGCGTCCATGGGCATGACCCCCGTGACCGGTGACATTGCTTACTACGCGCCATGGGGCAACCTGGCGATCTATCTGAGTGGCACCGTTTACGACCGAGGCCTGGTGCGCCTCGGCAAGGTGGACAGCGGCCTGTCGGCCTTGCAGCGGCCTGCGCCATTCACTGTGCGCATCGAGCGTGCCAGCGATTGAACGGCCGCCCGACATAAAGAAGCAAGCGGGCGGAACGCCAGCGCATTCCCGGCCGCCGTCTTTGCCGCCCAGCGGCCTCAACGCCCGCTTTTCGTCATTTCTCCCATTCATTTCCCCCATTCACAGGACCATCGAACATGGACAACACCCTCAGCACGTTGGGCGCATTCCGCGCATTGAACACAACACCCGGCACAGATCACCCCACTTCGGACCGTCGCGACTTTCTCATCCGGGCGGGTTTCGGAGCCGCAGCCCTGGGCGGGTTGTCTGCTGTGGGCGGCAGCGCCATGGCGGCGGGGCCGCAGCCAGCACCCGGCAAGGTCAGTGGTGCCGACAATTTCTACAAGAGCGACCGGGTGGTGGTGCGCAAGGTGACCTTCAAGAACCAGTACCGCATGGCGGTGGCCGGGAACCTGTTTGTGCCCAAGAGCCTGGACCGCAGCAAGAAAAGCCCGGCCATTCTGGTGGGCCACCCCATGGGCGCGGTCAAGGAACAAAGCGCCAACCTGTATGCCACCAAGATGGCGGAGCAGGGTTTCATCGCACTGTCGCTGGACCTGCCTTTCTGGGGCGAGAGCGACGGCCAGCCGCGCAACGCCGTGGCGCCAGACATCTATGCCGAGGCTTTCAGCGCGGCGGTGGATTTTCTGGGCACGCAGGCGATGGTGGACCGCGAGCGCATCGGTGCCATTGGCGTGTGCGGCAGTGGCAGCTTTGTCGTCAGTGCCGCCAAGATTGACCCGCGCATGAAGGCCATCGCCACGGTCAGCATGTACGACATGGGCGCTGCCAACCGTGATGCGCTGAACCACTCGCAGACTGTGGAGCAGCGCAAGCAGATCATTGCCGCCGCTGCCGAGCAGCGCTACGTGGAATTCACCGGCGGGGCCATCCAGTACACCGGTGGCACGGTGCACGCGCTGACGGCAGACACACACCCCATTCAGCGGGAGTTCTATGACTTCTACCGCACCCCGCGTGGAGAGGTCACGCCCAAGGGCGGTTCACCCAAAACCACCACCCACCCCACGCTGACCAGCAACGTCAAGTTCATGAACTTCTACCCGTTCAATGACATCGAGACTATTTCTCCGCGCCCCATGCTCTTCATCACGGGCGACCAGGCGCATTCCAAGGAGTTCAGCGAAGACGCATTCAAGCGCGCAGCCGAGCCCAAGGAGCTGTACATCGTCCCCGGTGCGGGCCATGTGGATCTGTACGACCGCGTGACCCTGATTCCGTGGGACAAGCTGACGGCGTTCTTCGGCAAACACCTGGCGTAAACGGTGACGACTCAGGTTTGCGGCGCGCCACCACGGGGCGACGCCGGTGATGCACGTGGTGCGGCGGTGGACCCTGCGCGCTGGAGCGGGGTATTCGCGATGACGCTCTGCGTGTTTGCGCTGATCGCCTCGGAGTTCATGCCGGTCAGCCTGCTCACGCCGATGGCCGACGACCTGGGTGTCAGCGAAGGTTGGGCTGGGCAGGGCATTGCGGCATCCGGCGTCTTTGCGGTGCTCACCAGCCTGAGCATTGCGGCGCTCGCAGGCAGGATGGACCGCAAGACCCTGCTGCTGGGACTGACGGCGCTGATGTGCCTCTCCGGGGCGGTCATCGCGCTCGCACCAAATTACGCGGTGTACATGGTGGGGCGCGCGCTCATCGGGGTGGTGGTGGGCGGGTTCTGGTCCTTGTCGGCAGCCACGGCCATGCGGCTGGTGTCTGTCCAGCAGGTGCCACGGGCGCTGGCCATCTTCAATGGCGGCAACGCACTCGCCACGGTGGTGGCGGCGCCGCTGGGCAGCTATCTGGGGGCCGTGATCGGCTGGCGCGGGGCCTTCTTGTGCCTGGTGCCGGTGGCGGTGGTTGCCTTCGTCTGGCAGTGGGTGAGCCTGCCGCCAATGCCTGCAGGGCCGCAGCGTGCTGGGGGCTCTGGCGCTGTTTTGAGGCTGCTCCAGCGCCGGGTGATTGCGGTCGGCATGCTGGCCGTGGGCAGTTTCTTCCTGGGGCAGTTTGTGCTGTTTACCTACTTGCGGCCGTTTCTGGAAACCGTGACGCATGTAGGCGGGTTCACCCTGTCATTCGTGCTGTTGGTGATCGGGGTGGCGGGTTTTTTGGGCACCACACTCGTCAGTGCGGTGCTGGCCAGGGGCTTCTACCGAACCCTTTTCATGGCACCACTCCTGATGGCGCTCATCGCCGTTGCGCTGATCTGCCTGGGCGACCGGTTGACCGCTGTGACGGCATTGCTGGGCCTGTGGGGCCTGGTGGCCACCGCTGCGCCCGTAGGCTGGTGGACGTGGGTCGCCCGATCGATGCCGGAGGACGCCGAAGCCGGAGGTGGCCTCATGGTGGCGGTGGTTCAGCTGGCCATTGGCCTGGGCTCCACGGTGGGTGGCCTGCTGTTCGACAGCAGCGGCTACCAGAGCACCTTTGCCGTGAGCGCCGCCTTGTTGTTGCTGGCCGCTTTGCTGGTCTTCCTGACCTGGCGCACCAGCATGGCCGATGGCCGCGCCATCACAGGTGCTTGAAGAAAAACGTGGTGCCGCACAACGCGCCATCCGGCATCAACGCGTAGCCGGGCACCACGCCCACGCGCTGCCAGCCTGCGCGTTCGTACAGGCGCTCGGCGTCGCCGCCGGTGACGGTGTCGAGCACCAGCACGGTTTTTCCCTCTGCGCGTGCGGCGTCGTCCACGGCGGCCATGAGCTGCTGGGCGATGCCCTGGCGGCGGGCCTTGCGGTGCACCAGCATCTTGGCCACGTCGGCGCGGTGGGGCTGGTTGTCGGGCATCGCGGTGACGAGCTGCACGGTGCCCACAACGGCGCCTTGCGCGTCTTCGGCCACCAGCAGCACGCGCTCGTTGCGCGCCACGCCTTCGGCCACGTTGTGCCAGAAGGCCAGGGCCTTTTCGCGCGGCAGGGGCGCCATGAAGCTGACGGAGGCGCCGCCGTGCACGCAGTCGATCAGCACGTCGGCCAGGGCTGGCACGCTGGCGGCGGCTTCGTTGGGGCCGAGGCGGCGCACGGTGGTGGATGCGTGGGGGGCATCCACGCAGGGCGATGAAAGGGCCAGCGGGGCGGTCATGGGGATTTTCTCCGTGTTGTGGTGTTGGAGGAGGGGGGTGGTGGCGCGGGGGAGGCCACGCGCGGCGCAAAACCCTGCGGCGCGAGCGTGACCAGGGCCACGAGGTAGCGCGCGGCCTTGCGCGTGGGGTTGTGGAACACGATCGGCTGGCTCAGTTGCATGGCCAGGCAGTCGCCTGCCTCCAGCGGCCAGGTGGTGCCGCCCACGGTGAGGTCCATGCGGCCTTCGATGACCCAGACCTGCTGGTGGATGTTGGCGTCGTGCACGGCAGTGTCCAGGGCCACGCGCTGGCCGGGCGGAAACTCCACTTCCACCAGCTGCAGCGGCGAGCGCGCTGGCGGCGAGAGCTGGCGGCGCACATAGCCCGACGCCGGGTCTTGCCACAGCGGCTGGTCGGCCGCGCGGATGAACGGGGAGGGCGCCTGACCACTGCGGGCACTGTCGTCAAAAAACGAGGCCAGGGCCACCCCGAGGCCGATGGCCAGCTTGTCCAGCACAGCCGCCGTGGGGCTGCTTTGTCCGCGTTCGATGAGCGAGATGTTGGAGCGGCTCACGCCGCTGCGTTCGGCCAGGGTGTCGAGCGAATAGCCCCGGGCGTCGCGCAGTTCGCGCAGCCTGCCGGCGATGCGGGTGTGGATGTCCATGAGGTCAGTTTAATGGAAATAAAATCCATAAAATTGGAAATTGTCTGAAATGATGGCGCCACAGATTGGTGCACGGACCGGCCATGGCACAGGATTGGCGGGTAGATTGCTATTATTTAAATAGCTAAAAATCCAATGTGGATAAGCGACAAGCCACTATTTTTCTTGTGATTTGATCGCGCCATGGCGAGTGGCACAGGTCCCGGCGATGCTGATACTGTGTGTACTTTGCATTTCACGCACCTTCGACCGCCGGAGACAAAAACCATGACCCTGCCGTTTCATTCCCTCGATGCTGACCTGTTCGCCCGTGCCCAGACCTTGCTGGACGAGGAGTGGCTGGCGCGTGACCCGGACCTGGCCCCCGTGTTGCCCACAGTGCTGGCGCGCAATGTGGGGCAGGACTGGCACAAGGCGGGCACCTTCCGCCACCATCTGGTGGGCGTGGCGCGCTCGCTCACCGTGTGGCAGCAGCCGCGCGATGTGCGCCTGCTGGGGCTGTTGCACAGCGTGTACGGCAATGCATTCGTGGATCTGGTGAAGTTCGACCCGGCCCAGGAGCGCGCCCGCGTGCGCGACCTGGTGGGTGAATCGGCCGAGCACCTGGTCTATGTGTTCTGCACCCAGTCGCGCACGCAGTTTGTGCAGAAGGTGCTGACCCATGCGCTGGAGGCCGATGGCAGCCTGGTGCTGCAAAAGGACGGCCAGGACCATGTGCTCACGCCGTACGAGGTAGCCACCTTCATCATCGTCAGCATGGCCGACACCATCGAGCAGTGGTTCAGCTGGCAGGACGACATCTTCTCGCGCTTCCCGGAGGTGCAGCACCGCCACCAGAAGGCCCACTGGGCGGCATCGCTCTGGCCCGGGCCCATGCGGCCATCGGGGCGCATGGTGCACCAGATCAACGGGCTGGCCAAGGCGCTGCAGCACCCGGGCCTGAAGGGCCTGTTGCCCGTGCCACCGGTGTTTGGCCATTGCACGCAGCACCTGTCGGCCGCCAACGAGGCGGCGGCCGCCTCGCTGTACTGGTCGGTGATCCAGCAAGACCAGCCGCTGGTGGACCTGGACGTGGCCACCGGTGTGCTGGAAAGCGCTGTGCGCCACAACCCCTGGGTGGGCGAGCCGCAGATGGTGCTGGCCCAGCTGTATCTGTCGGCCGGCCGCCAGGACGACGCCAAGGCCGCCGCCGAGAGCGCGTTGCACCTGTTCAGCGCCTGGGGCAACTCGTGGGACAAACGCGTGCAATGGGACGCCTGGGTGGCCTGGACGCGCATCCTGCTGCAGGGCGCGACTGTGGAGGGCACCTGGCCGGAGCGGCTGGACAAGCTCAACAACGTTGCGCTGCGCGGCTGACTTGGAACATCCCCCTGAGTGGCTGCGCCACTTCCCCCTTCTCTCGAATCGCTGCGCGATTCGGGAAGGGGGACGCAGCCCTCGCTGCGGGGCGGCCCTTGCTCGGCTGCCCTCGCCGGGCGCGCGCCAGTCTCATGAGGTGGGGGGTGAGGTGCACGGGTCTTGTCTTCTTATTCGAATGAGTTTTAATGAAATAAAAACTTATTCGTTCCTGTTTTATCGGGGAAACCCTAGGATGCGAGCCATCTCTTTACGAAAGGTTTTTCCTGTGAACAACAACAAGCGCCTCCTCCTGCAATCTGCCCTGGCTTTGGCTGCGGCCGCCGCTTTCTCTACCGGCGCGATCGCCCAGGACAAGCCCCTCAAGATCGGCGTGACGGGCGGCCCCCACGCGCAAATCTTCGAGCAGGTGAAGAAGGTTGCCGAGAAGGACGGCCTCAAGATCCAGGTCATCGAGTTCAGCGACTATGTGCAGCCCAACGCTGCGCTCGCCGCTGGCGACCTGGACGCCAACAGCTACCAGCACAAGCCCTACCTGGACGCGCAGATTGCCGATCGGGGCTACAAGTTTGCCGCAGTGGGCTACACCGTCAACTTCCCCATCGGCCTGTACTCCAAGAAGGTCAAGAAGCTCGAAGACCTGAAGGAAGGCGCCAAGTTCGGCATCCCGAACGACCCCACCAATGGCGGCCGCGTGCTGCTGGTGCTGCAGGACAAGGGCCTGATCAAGCTGCGTGACGGCGCTGGCCTCAAGGCCACGCCGCTGGACGTGGTGGGCAACCCCAAGAAGATCAAGTTCGTCGAGCTTGATGCCGCCCAATTGCCCCGTTCGCTGGACGACCTGGACGCTTCGGCCATCAACACCAACTTTGCGCTGTCGGCAGGCCTGAACCCTGGCAAGGATGCCATTGCCCAGGAAAACGCCAAGAGCCCCTACGTCAACCTGATCGCCGTGCGCGATGCCGACAAGGACAAGCCCTGGGTCGCCAAGCTGGTGAAGGCCTACCACTCGGAAGAGGTGAAGAAGTTCATCCAGACCGAGTTCAAGGGTTCGGTGCTGCCGGGCTTCTGACCGTCTTTCCGGTGGCGCGCAGGGGCGCGCACCGTGGTCCTTCGCCGGTATGCCCTGCTGGCTTCCCCGCACCCCAACCTTCTTCCGCGAGGGGAGAGGAGCTGAGAAGGCTGCTGGAGCTACAAAATATTCATTCAAATTGGCACCTGGCGCTTATTGGTTAAGCGCCAGGTGCTATTTTATTTGTAGCTATTGGCAGAGCCTAGTACCCCAGCAGTTCCGTGGGGAACTGGCGGGGCGTGGCCTGGGGCCACAATGAGGGTTAACGTTCGGTAACACACCCTCAGCCCTGCGACCCCTGCCCATGCCTCTCGCGGAACGAAACCTCACAGTGGCCTGGGCCGTCGCGGCGGCGCTGTTGTTCGCCGCATCGCTGTGGGTGCCGCACCAAAGCGTGCGGGTGTTTCTCGACAACGCGTCGTGGACGCTGGCCCTGTGCCTGTCGGCCTTCTGGGCCTGGCGCGGCCGCATGCAGGTGCCGCCGGTCGAGCGTTTGCTGCACACGGGTTTGTTCGTCGGCACCTTGCTCATGGCCACCGGGCAGATGGTGTGGAACCTGCAGGTGGCCCTGGACTGGAACCCGTTCCCTGCGCCGGCCGACCTGTTCTTTCTGGCCGTGGGCCCGGTGTGGGCGGCCACCGTGATCCGCGCCACGTTTGCGCGCCTGGCCAAGGACCGCACTTACCCGGCATCGCTCGATTTTGGGGGCGCCGTGCTGGCGCTGCTGGCCTTCACCCTGGTGATCTACCTCCCTACGGGTGAGATGCGTTCGCTGGCAGAGGGGGCGGTGCTGGTGCTGTACCCCGCCACGTTTCTGACCGCTGCGGGTGTCGGGGCTCTGGCCATTCCCACGGTCGGGGTGCGCATCACACGCTCGCATCTGTTGGTGCTGCTGGGCATGCTGGGCTACGGCCTGAGCTGGATGCAGTGGAATCTGATGGTGATCCACGGCACGGTGCAGCCCGGCCTCTGGTTCAACGCCAGTTTCAGCCTGTCGGCGCTGGCCTTTGGCTGGGGCGCGCGCTGGCTGCGTTTTGAGGTGTCGGCAGACCAGGACTACCGGCGCCAGTGCGATCAGCTCATGAACTACGTGCCGCTGGTGTCGATGACGCTGGCGGCCATCACGCTGGTGTTGCTGTTCATCGCTCCCGACGGACGTGTCGGCGTGCAGGCACTGATCCTGGGGTGCTGCCTGCTGGTGCTGCTGCTGGCGGCCCTGCGCCAGACCATCGTGGTGGGCCTGCTCAACCGCCTGCGCACGGCGGAGGCCGCGGTGCTGCGCAACGAAGAGCAGCTATACCAGGTGGCGCACTTTGATGCCCTCACGGGCCTGCCCAATCGCCGCTATTTTGAAGATGCGCTGGAGCGCGCCGTGGCCGATGCGTCGCGCTACGCGCACGCGCCCGACCGGCGTGTGGCGCTGCTGCTGATCGACCTGGACCACTTCAAGAGCGTCAACGAAACCTACGGCCACCGCGTGGGCGATGCGTTGCTGAGCGAGGTGGCACAGCGCATCACCCAGTTGCTGGCGGGGCAGGGGCTGGTGTCGCGGCTGGCCAATGACCAGTTCACCGTGATGCTGCTGCGGCCCGCGTCGCGCACGGTGCTGGCGCAGCGGGCAGCTTCGCTGGTCGAGGGGCTGTCGCGGCCCTGGGAGCTGTCGGAGGTGGGCGCGCAATACATGGGCGCCAGCATCGGCATCAGCCTGTTCCCGGACGACGCCAGCAACAGCGCCGAACTGGTGCGGCACGCGCATTCGGCACTGCATGCCACCAAAAGCGCCGGGCGCGGTTCGTACCGCTTCTACATTGAAGAGTTCACGCAGATCACGCGGGGCCGGCTGGAGCTGCGCCGCCGCCTGCACAGTGCGCTGCAGGGCGGTGAGTTCACGCTGGTGTACCAGCCGCAGCTCAACCAGCAGCGCCAGACCGTGGGCGCTGAGGCGCTGCTGCGCTGGTCGGTGGATGGCAAGGCGGTGTCGCCCGACGAATTCATCCCGCTGGCCGAAGAAAGCGGGCTCATCGTGCCGATTGGCCTGTGGGTGTTCGAGACCGCCTGCCGCCAGGTGGCGCAGTGGCGGGCCGAAGGCTGGCAGGTGCCGGTGGTGTCGGTCAACGTCTCCACCATCCAGCTGCGCGAGCCCGGGTTCACCCAGACCCTGCTGGGCGTGACGCAGCGGGCAGGGGTGAGCCCCGCCGTTCTGGTGCTGGAGATCACCGAGTCGCAGCTGCTGGACGAGTCGCTGTATGCCATTGCGCTCGACCTGAAGAACGCAGGGTTTGCGCTGTCGATCGACGACTTTGGCACCGGGCACTCGTCGCTCATCAAGCTCAAGCGGCTGCCCGTGGGCGAGCTGAAAATCGACAAGGTCTTTGTGCGCGACATCGTGGTGGACGTGAACGACCGCGAGATCTGCGCCACCATCAACGCGCTGGCCCGCACCCTGGGCCTGGAGGTGGTGGCAGAAGGGGTGGAAACCGAGGAACAGCTCCAGCTCCTGATCAAGATGGGCTGCGAGCGTTTTCAGGGCTGGCTTTTTGCCCCGGCCCTGGCGCCGGAGCAACTGGCCCGGCACTGGCTGCAGCGGCAGGTGCCGCTGGCGGTCCACTGAAAGCGCCGAAGCGCAGAAGCGCCGGAGATTCAAAAATGATAGCTACTTGCGCTTTATTTATAAGCGCCAGAGGCCATTTTTATTGGTGAAAATGAAAAAACCCGGTGCAGGGCCGGGTTCTGGGGGGGCGCCGCAGGGCTGGCGCCCTGTGGCGGTGGGGCTGTGACTACGCAGCCTGCGACACGCGGGCCTGGTTGGCGGCCACGCTGGTGTTGCTGGTGATCGCCTGCTCGGCCAAAGCCAGGGCGGCGGCCTTGGCGTCCGGGCCCATGCCCACCCCTTCGGCGCGCACAAAACGCACGTCGGTGATGCCGAAGAAACCAAACACCACCTTCAGATAGCTCTCCTGGTGTTCCATGGCCTGGCCGCCTTCGCTGGTCGAATACACGCCGCCACGGCTGGACGCCACGATCACGGTCTTGCCACCGGCCAGGCCCACGGGGCCCTTGTCGGTGTACTTGAAGGTGCGGCCGGTTTGGGCGATGCGGTCGATCCAGGCCTTGAGCTGGCTGGGCACCGAGAAGTTGTACAGCGGCGCGCCAATCACGATCACGTCGGCCGCCAGGAACTGGCTCACCAGCGCCTCAGACAACGCGTTTTCACGGCGCTCCACATCCGTGGCAGCGGCCTGGCCCGTGCGGAAGCCGAGCGATTCCACCGACAGGTGGGAGGGGGCCTGCGTGGCCAGGTCCAGGTAGTCCACTGTGGTGCCGGGGTGGGCGGCTTGCCAGGCGGCCACGGTGCGGGCGGTCAGTTGGCGGGACACGGATTGTTCGCCGGTGATGGCAGAGTCGATGTGAAGCAGTTGCATGGAAAACTCCTGGGAGGTCTGTGGGTGGAGCCACAGCGTGTGGCCATGGGATGAATTGTGGTTGTTCGTTCTTCTGTTGATAAGGTGGGGAACTTGCGATAGATTGTTCTATCCATAGGACGATGACTGCGATGCAAGATCTCAACGACATGCTGTATTTCGCCGAAGTGGTGGAGCGGGGCGGTTTTGCCGCTGCGGGCCGAGCCCTAGGCATTCCCAAGTCGCGCCTGTCCCGGCGTGTGTCGGACCTGGAGACACAACTGGGCGTGCGCCTGCTGCAGCGCACCACCCGCAAGCTCTCGTTGACCGAGGTGGGCGAGGCGTACTTGCGCCACTGTCAGGCCATGCGCGAATCGGCCCAGGCCGCCGCCGACACGGTGGCCCAGGTGCAGACCACCCCACGCGGCACCATCCGCGTGAGCTGTCCCGTGACGCTGGCGCAGACCGTGCTGGCCGAGCTGATGCCGCAGTTTCTGGCCAACTACCCGGAGGTGCGCATCGACATGCTGGTGAGCAACCGCGCGGTGAACCTGGTGGAAGAGGGTATTGATGTGGCGCTGCGCGTGCGCCCGTCGGTGGACGACAGCGGCAGCATGGTCGTCAAGCGCCTGGACCACACCACGCAGATCCTGGTGGCCAGCCCCGAGCTGCTGATCCGCCAGGGCACCCCCAAGACGCTGGACGATCTTGCCAAGCTCGACAGCATTGCCATGTCCGCGCCCGAGGGCCGGTCCATCTGGAACCTCATCGGTCCTGGCGGCGTGCACCAGATGGTGCAGCACACCCCGCGTTATGTGGCCGATGACCTGCTCACGCTCAAGTACGCCGCTGTGGCGGGCACGGGGGTGTGCTGGATGCCCGACTACATGTGCCAGGAAGAAATGCGCGAGCGCAAGCTGGTGCGTGTGCTGCCCGACTGGGCGCCCGCACCCGCCATCGTGCACGCGGTGTTTCCGTCGCGCCGGGGGCTGTCGCCTGCGGTGCGGCGTTTTCTGGACTACCTGGGCGAGGCCATGCCCGGGCGCAGCAGCCTGAGCACCCGCCAGGCCTTGCAGGGGGTGGACGGGGCGGATATCTGAGGCTGGGCGAAAGCGCGCCCCGACCGGACTGGCGTCCGCGCCAAATCCGCAGACTGCGACAAAGACCGTATGCCGCCACGGGCTGCGTTGGCACACCGCTTTTTGGCGCCACAATGCAACGAATTGCAACTGTGCGGGCAGCTCCTGTGTTTACCGCACTGGGGCCGTCCGGGATTCCTTGTGACCGCTCCACACCCCATCGATCAAGATATCCGGCAAGCCCGCGTGCACCCTGCGGTGCGGGCCATCGTGGTGCCGCCATGCCCCGAGTCGCTGCTGCGCCTGCAGCAGATCATGGCCGCGCCCGAGCTGGACTCTGCCGCCCTGGATCAACTGGCGTCCTCGGACGTGGCCCTGGCCGCTGCCGTGATGCGGCTGGCCAACAGCCCGCTGTATGGCCTGGCCCAGCCGGTGCAGACCGTGGGCATGGCGCTCACGGTGCTGGGGCTCCAGCCTGCGGTGGAGCTGCTGTCGGCCTTCATCACGCGCAATGCCCTGCAGGTGCGGTCCCCGCTGCTGGAGCATTTCTGGGAAAGCTCGCAGCGCCGCGCCATTGCGTGCGAGCACATCGGCCACCAGCTCTACAGCTTTGACCCGGGCCTGGGCTACAGCTTCGGGCTGTTCTGCCATGTGGGCATGCCTGTGCTGGTGAAGGCCGTGCGGGGCTATGCCAGCACCGTGACCGAGGCCCTGGCCCGCAAGGACCGCACCTTCACCCAGACCGAAAACGCCAGCCACCGCACCGACCACGCCGTGATGGGCGCCATCGTGGCCCGCACCTGGCACCTGCCGGGGGATGTGGCGCAGGCCATCTGGCTGCACCACGACTTTGCGTGCCTGGGCGATGAGCGCTTCAACCCCACGGTGCGGCACCTTGTGGCGCTGGGCCTGCTGGCCGAGTACCTGGTGAACCACCACGACAACCTGGCCCCCACGCGCGAATGGCTGCAACACGGCCAGGCCTGCATGCAGCATCTGCACGTGACGCAGGATGAGCTGGACCACTGGATCGACGCACTGCACCCGGCCTTTGAGGCCGTGCGGTTCTGAGAACGTAGACACGTTCTGACACTGGACATCGCCTGAGCTGGCGGCTTCGCGACTAGCGTTGTTCAGCGTCGATCAGGTCCGCAATGCGCGTATGTCCCCGTTGCCGGGCTTGCTGCGCCGCGTTCAGTCCTTCACGGTCCACCAGGGTTCGGTTGGCGCCCAGCGCCAGGAGTTTCTGGACGGCGGTGGTCTGGCCGTGGGTGGCCGCAAGCATCAGTGCCGTCCTGCCACCACTGTCGCGGGCGTCGATGGGCGCGCCCTGGCGAACGAGGCTTTCCACCTGGAGGGGGTCGCCTGTACGGGCGGCTTCCCACAAGTGCTGCAACAACAAGACGCTGGAACCCACATCGGCGCTGGGTGTGGTGGCCGCGAGTTTGCCGCTCGCAGCGTTGCCCCCTTGTGGGCTGCGGGCCGCAGCAGCGGCGGCAGGTGCCGCAGCGGATGGCATGGCCTGGGGCTGTGGCACCACTTCCCTCGAAGCGGCACCATCTTGCACCGCGGAGCGCTCGCGCATTTCAGCGCGGGGGGCTGGCGCAGCGGAGGGCGCGGGTGGCGGTGCGGGACGGGGCGTCATGGCCTTTTCGGCGGTAATGGGCGGCGATGCGGGAAAGCCTGAAACGGCCCCGGCTGCGCTGCGGCCCGATGAGGACTCGGCTTCGGGGGCTGCGGTTGCCGGTGCTGGTGAAGGTCCCGGTGCAGTCTTGGCCAGCGGCCTGGCATGGCCTGGCGCCACAGGTTTTTGCGCTGTGGACATGGCCGGTGGGATCGCCGTGTCGCGGGCACGGTCTGGCAAAGCTGCAGCGGCCGATGGCGCCGCGGCTGCCGCCGAGCTTGTTTCTGCGGCCGGGGTGGTGGACGGTGCTGGCGTGGGGGCCGGTAACGCGGCAGGGGCTGGCGCCTCGGCCCGGCGGCGGCCGTAGGCGATTTCTTGTTCTTCGGGCGTCCCGCGCTCGAATTGCAACATCAGCAAGCCGGCCAGCCCCACCACGGCCACGGTGGCCAGGGCAGAGATCTGCCAGCGTGACTGGTTGGCAGCAGTACGGCTTGGGGCGGCTGCCGTGGGCGATGGGGCCATGGCAGCTGCTGCCGCCAGCATCTGCGCATGCGCTCGCACCGCCTCGCGCACCTGCGCGCCGGGGCGGGCATCTTCCTGTGCGCTGGCTTCGCGGTATCGCCGGACCAGGTCGTCGTCTGGCGCGCTCATGATGCAAACTCCTCGAGATGCTGGCGAAGGCTGGCCCGCGCATAACGCAGGCGGCTCTTGGCGGTTTCAAAATTCACACCGGTAGCCTGTGCAATCTCCTGCACGCTGAGGTCACCTTCGGCCTGCAGCAGAAAGGCCTCCCGCTGCTCAAGGGGCAGTTGTTCCACGGCGGCGATCAGTGCCGCCGCCTGCTCGCGGGACTGCAATTGCCGCACCGGCCCGAAGCCGGAGTCGGCCACCAGCGTGTCGGCCAGGCTGCGCGCGTCCTCGTCGCTCGCGTCCAGGCTGGTGTGGTGTTTGGCGGTGCGCAGATGGTCCACCAGCCGGTTGTGCGCCAGCGTGAACAGCCAGGTGCGAAATTTCGCCTTGACCTCGTAGCTGCTGGCGTGGCGCGCCACGGAAAACCAGACATCCTGCAGCAGGTCGTCGGCCACGGCCTGGACCTTGACGCTGCGAAACACAAACCGCCATACCGCCAGTTCGTGCCGGCCGTACAGCGTGTCGAATGCGCCCATATCGCCCCCGGCATAACGCAGCATGAGCGTCTCGTCGGGTTCGTCCGTGTGGGCGGGGGAAGGGGCTGTTGGCACCGGCGCATTATGCGAGGCCCTCATGCACCGGCGGGCCTCTGCAGAGCAGAAGCCCTCAAGGCCTACCTCGGGTCGGGAACATACGACGGGTTGTCCGACTGCGGAAATGCGCGGGGCACATGCGGCCGCGCCAATGGCTCGCGGATCACGCCGCTGGCGACCAGGTTTTCGCGGCTGTCATACCGGATGCTGATCACCTCGTTGGGCTGGTCCTGCAGGCGCGTGAAGGTGGTGTGCGAGACGACCGAGGTCTCGCGCTGGCCGTGGGCCGTACCCAGCTTCGCAGACGGCATGGGCGCCGCCCTGGCCACACTGTCCGCAGCCATCGACCGTGCGGAGGATTCGGCTTCCGAGGAAGGGGCGGGTGCTGCAGCGGCGGGCGCTGCCGATGGCAAGGGCTGGTGGGGGGCAGGCTCCTCGCGCAAGCGCCCCAGGCTATTGCCGTTTCCACCGCTGTTTTCACGGCGCTGGCTCTGGCTGTAGGGCTCGGGGGTGACGGCGGGCGAAGGCACCGGCGGCTGTTCGCGGAACAGCGCCACGCCGATCACGCCCACGTGGGCCGGGCGGCCTGTGCGGCTGGCGTAGGAGTTGGCAATGCTGGAGAACTCGAAGGCAGCGACCTGGCTGTCGCTCTTGCGCCAGCCGGTGATCTGGTAGCGCTCGTAGGGCGAGAACACATAACCACGCTGGTCCCAGGCGGCGGTTTCACCGCTGAGCACATTGACGCCATCCACCGAAGGCACGGCCAGCACCCGTTCTCCCGAGCGGTTGCGCACCGTGATGGCGTAGCGCGCGCCGGGGCACCCAGCCACCCAGTATTCGCCCTTGGCGTAATGCACCGGCAGGGTGGCCCCGGTATCGCGGTCCACGATGGTGACATCGGCCAGGCGGCCAATGGCCTGGGCAGGCAGGCTGGCCAGTGCTAGCAAGGCGGCCAATGCAGTGACTGCGGGAAGGGTAAATGAACCGGGTTTCATGGCAGCTCCATCAAAGTGTTGTTGGTGCTGAGTGAAACGAACGGGGCGGGTGAATGGGGTTGAAGCGCAGCAAAAATAATGGAAATATTTTTGGAGATATCTAGAGACCCATTTCTGCAACGGGTTGCAGGGCCGACTCGGCCTGCCGGGACCGCCGGATAGAGCGCCGCTTGCGGCGCTTTAGCAGTCTGCCGATTGGCCATGCTGCCCGTTAGCATGGCGCACATGCTGTCTGCCAAACCCTACCTTCAGAGCGCTTGCATCCGTCCGGATGCGGAGATCGACTACGACACCTACCCGTACAACATCCCTGCCATCCGCGAGTTGGGCCGGCTGGAGTTTCACCCGGACGTGACGTTCTTCGTGGGCGAGAACGGATCTGGAAAGTCCACACTGTTGGAAGGCATTGCCCTGGCCCTTGGCTACAGCCCCGCGGGTGGCACCCGTAATTTCCAATTGGCTACGGCAGGGTCGGAATCGTCCCTGCACGAGGTGCTGCGGCTGGCGCGCAGCTACCGCTCGCCGCGCGATGGCTACTTTCTGCGGGCCGAGAGCTTCTTCAACGTGGCGACCTACATGGACGAGGTGGGCTACCTGGACTCCTATGGCGGCAAATCGCTCCATGCCCGCTCGCATGGCGAAGCGTTCATGGCCCTGCTCACGCACAAATTCCAGGGCAAGGGCCTGTACCTGCTGGACGAACCCGAATCCGCGCTGTCCCCCAATCGGCAGCTGGCTGCGCTGGCGGCCATTCACCAGTTGGTCGAGGACAAGTCGCAGTTCATCATCGCCACGCACTCGCCCATTCTGCTGTCTTACCCGAACGCCAAGATCATCCAGTTCGACGGTGGCGGATTGTCCGAAGTGGCGTTCGAGGACACCGAGCACTATGTCGTGACGCACGATTTCCTCAACAACTACCCGGAGCGGCTGAAACGCCTCTTGGAAGGGTGATGGATCGTCTTGTTTTATAGACGTTTTGGCGATTAAGTAAGAGCAATATATTCGTTTGGGTTTTAAAGGCCGGATCGCAGAATGCCCCCTCAGACATTGAAGGAGCGTTTTACATGGCCACTTTGCGACTCGGCGACACCGCCCCCGACTTCACCCAGGAATCCACTGCCGGCACCATCCGTTTTCACGAATGGGCCGGTGACTCGTGGGTCGTGCTGTTCTCGCATCCCGCCGATTTCACGCCCGTCTGCACCACCGAACTGGGCAAAACCGCAGCGTTGTCGGGTGAGTTCGCCAAGCGCAACGTCAAGCCTATCGCCGTGAGCGTGGACCCCGTCGATTCGCACAACCGTTGGGTGGGCGACATCAACGAGACGCAGAACACCACCGTCAACTTCCCCATCCTGGCTGATGCGGACAAGCAGGTGGCCGACCTCTACGACATGATCCACCCCAACGCATCGACCACGGTCACGGTGCGCAGCGTGTTCATCATCGACCCGAAGAAGGTCATCCGCACCACCTTCACCTACCCCGCCAGCACGGGCCGCAATTTCGACGAAATCCTGCGCGTGATCGACTCGCTGCAACTGACCGACAGCCACAAGGTGGCCACGCCCGCCAATTGGAGGGACGGCGACGACGTGATCATCGTGCCCAGCCTGCAGGACCCGGCCGAGATCGCGCAGCGCTTCCCCAAGGGCTTCAAGGCCGTGCGCCCCTACCTGCGCATCACGCCCCAGCCCAACAAGTAAGAAGACAAAAGCACAACAACAGGGCGGGGCTGCGGCGCAAGGTCGTGGCCGGCCCTCTGATTTCTGTGACCACCACCTCCATCATCATCGTTCCCGGCTGGCGTGACTCGGGCCCCGGCCACTGGCAAAGCCTGTGGGCTGAGCGCCTGCCGCACGCCCGCCGCGTGGTGCAGGACGACTGGGTCACCCCCACCCGCTCGGCCTGGGTGGGCCAGCTTGAAAAAACCGTGCTCGCTGCGCCCCACCCGGTGGTGATCGTGGCGCACAGCCTGGGCTGCATTGCCACCAGTCACATCGGCCCCGAGGCGGCGGCCCGCGTATGTGGTGCGCTGCTGGTGGCCCCGGCCGACCCCGAGCGCCGGGCCATCCTGAGCGACTTTGCGCCCGTGCCCTACGCCGCGCTGCCCTACCGCAGCATCGTGGTGGCCAGCAGCAACGACCCTTTTTGCCCCATCCGGCTGGCGGGTGCCTATGCCCGGGCCTGGGGCAGCGAGTTCGTGCGCATGCAAAACGCCGGGCACATCAACATCGACTCGGGCCATGGCGAATGGCCCCTGGGCTGGGCATTGCTGCAATCGCTGGAAGGCGACCACGCCGTGCCGCAGCAGCCTGCCGCCCCAACACACGTATCGTCTGCAGCGGCCTGATTGCTATAATTTTAATAGCTATTGGCGCTTGATATTAAAGCGCTAGCGGCTTGTTTTGCTTGGAGCGCCGCGTACGGGGTGGCTACCCGGGCAGGCATGCAATCGACCCGCGGCGGTCGATGAAAAATCCATATGCCAATATACGATTAATTAACAAGAATATATTCTTTTGAGTTTTAAGGACGCCTCCGCACAATGCGTCATCTCCAGTATTTTTTGGGCGACTTCACCATGACTTCTTTGAAACTCAAGACCCTCCTGGCCTCTCTGGCCCTGGCCGCGAGCGGCCTGGCTGCCGCTCAAAATTCGCTGCTCAACGTATCGTATGACGTGGCCCGCGAGTTCTACAAGGACTACAACGTGGCCTTCGCTGCGCACTACAAGAAGACCACCGGCCAGGACGTGAAGATCGACCAGTCGCACGCCGGCTCCAGCGCCCAGGCCCGTGCCGTGAACGACGGTTTGGCTGCTGACGTGGTCACCATGAACACCACCACCGACGTACAGTTTCTGGCGGACAACGGCGTGGTTGCCAAGGACTGGGCCAAGAAGTTCCCGCACGACGCATCGCCTACCACCTCGACCATGCTGTTCCTGGTGCGCAACGGCAACCCCAAGAACATCAAAGACTGGGACGACCTGATCAAGCCCGGCGTGCAGGTGATCGTGGTCAACCCCAAGACCGGCGGCAACGGCCGCTATGCCTACCTGGCCGCCTGGGGCGCCGTGCGCGAAAAGGGCGGCACCGAGGCGCAGGCCGCCGAGTTTGTCGGCAAGCTGTACAAGAACGTGCCTATCCTGGCCAAGGGCGGCCGCGATGCCACGGCCACCTTCCTGCAGCGCAACCAGGGCGATGTGCTGATCACGTTCGAATCCGAGGTGGTCTCCATCGACCGCGAGTTCGGCTCGGGCAAGGTCGATGCCATCTACCCCTCGGTGAGCGTGGTGGCTGAAAACCCCGTGGCCGTGGTGGAACGCACCGTGGCCAAGAAGGGCACGGCCCAGCTGGCCAAGGCCTACCTGGACTACCTGTACTCGGAAGAAGCGCAAGAGATCGCGGCCAAGCACGCCATCCGCCCCCGTTCGGAGACCGTGCTCAAGAAGTACGCCGACACCTTCAAGCCGCTCAAGCAGTTCACGGTGGCCAAGTACTTCGGCTCGCTGACCGAAGCGCAGAAGGTGCACTTCAATGATGGCGGCCAGTTCGACAAGCTCTACACGCCCGGCGCCAAGTAAGCCAGCGCGTTTCGTTTCTACTTTCTCATTTATGACCACCGCGACTGCAGTGGCCGCAGCCCCGGCCGGACGGCGCGCGCCCAAACGCGTGCTGCCCGGCTTTGGACTGACCCTGGGCTACACGCTTTTCTATCTGAGCATCATCGTGCTGATCCCGCTGTCGGCACTGATCTTCAAGACCTTCACACTCACGTGGGACCAGTTCTGGGCGGCCATCAGCGCGCCGCGTGTGATGGCGTCGTACCGGCTGACCTTTGGCGCATCGTTTCTCGCGGCGCTGGTCAATCTGGTTTTTGGCCTGCTGATCGCGTGGGTGCTGGTGCGCTACAAGTTCCCGGCCAAGAAGATCGTGGATGCACTGGTGGACCTGCCGTTTGCGCTGCCCACCGCCGTGGCAGGTATCTCGCTCACGGCCCTGCTGGCAGGTAACGGCTGGGTGGGCAGCATTCTGGAGCCCATGGGCATCCAGCTCGCGTTCAAGCCTGCGGGCATTGTGATTGCGCTCATCTTCATCGGCTTGCCATTTGTGGTGCGTACCGTGCAGCCCGTGCTGGAAGACGCCGAAAAGGAGCTGGAAGAAGCCGCCACCTGCCTGGGCGCCACGCGCCTGCAGACTTTCACCAAGGTCATCCTGCCCTCCATCACGCCTGCGCTGCTCACCGGCTTTGCCATGGCGTTTGCGCGGGCGGTGGGGGAATACGGCTCGGTGATCTTCATCGCGGGCAACATGCCCATGGTGTCGGAGATCACGCCGCTCATCATCATCGGCAAGCTGGAGCAGTATGACTACGCCGGCGCCACCGCCGTGGCTGTGGTGATGCTGGTCATCTCCTTCATCCTGCTGCTCATCATCAACGCGCTGCAAGCCTGGCAGCGCCGCCACGCGGGGGCTCCAGCATGAGCGGCAACAACTCCCGAACAATTCGCCGCGCCCAGGCGGGCACGACCGAAGCGCCCTGGGTCCGCTACACGCTGATCGCCATCGCCTTGGCTTTCATGCTGCTGTTCCTGGTGTTGCCACTGGCCGCCGTGTTTGCAGAGGCGCTGCGCAAAGGCTTTGGCGCGTACCTGGAAGGCCTGCGCGAGCCCGATGCCTGGTCGGCCATCAAGCTCACGCTGATCACCGCGCTGATTGCCGTGCCGCTGAACCTCGTGTTCGGCGTGGCAGCCGCCTGGTGCATTGCCAAGTACGAGTTCAAGGGCAAGGCGTTCCTGACGACGCTCGTGGACCTGCCGTTTTCGGTATCGCCCGTGGTGGCGGGCCTGATCTACGTGCTGATGTTCGGCGCGCAGGGCTGGTTCGGCCCGTGGCTGCAGGCGCACGACATCAAGATCATCTTTGCCGTGCCGGGCATCGTGCTGGCCACGGTCTTTGTGACCTTCCCGTTCATCGCGCGCGAGCTAATCCCGCTGATGCAGGCGCAGGGCAACGACGAGGAGCAGGCCGCCATCGTGCTGGGCGCCACCGGCTGGCAGACCTTCTGGTACGTGACCCTGCCCAACATCAAGTGGGGCCTGCTGTACGGCGTGATCCTGTGCAATGCGCGGGCCATGGGCGAGTTTGGCGCGGTATCCGTGGTGTCGGGCCACATCCGTGGGCAGACCAACACCATCCCGCTGCACGTCGAGATTCTCTACAACGAATACCAGTCGGTGGCTGCGTTTGCGGCGGCTTCGCTGCTGGCGCTGCTGGCGCTCGTCACCCTGGTGATCAAGACCATTGCAGAGCACCGCAACGAGCAGGCGCTGAAGGCGGCTGCCGAATTGCCCCCCGAGCGGCCCGCGCCTTTGCCAACCGCCCGCTGAAGGAAGAAGACCATGAGCATTGAAATCCGTAACGTCAGCAAGCAATTCGGCGACTTCCAGGCGCTGCGCGATGTGAGCCTCGATATCGCGTCGGGCGAACTCATCGCGCTGCTGGGCCCCTCGGGCTGCGGCAAGACCACGCTGCTGCGCATCATCGCGGGCCTGGAGACGGCCGATGTGGGCACCATCCATTTCAGCGGCGAAGACACCACCGATGTGCACGTGCGCGAGCGCAACGTGGGCTTCGTGTTCCAGCACTACGCGCTGTTTCGCCACATGACGGTGTTCGAGAACGTGGCCTTCGGCCTGCGCGTCAAGCCTCGCAGCGAGCGCCCGAGCGACGCGCAGATCAAGCAGAAGGTGACCGACCTGCTCAAGCTCGTGCAGCTCGACTGGCTGGCCGACCGCTACCCCTCGCAGCTGTCCGGCGGGCAGCGCCAACGTATCGCCCTGGCCCGCGCACTGGCGGTGGAGCCCAAGGTGCTGCTGCTGGATGAGCCGTTTGGCGCGCTGGACGCCAAGGTGCGCAAGGAACTGCGCCGCTGGCTGCGCCGCCTGCACGACGAACTGCACGTCACCTCAATTTTTGTGACCCATGACCAGGAAGAAGCGCTGGAAGTGGCCGACCGGGTGGTGGTCATCAACCAGGGCCGCATCGAGCAAAGTGGCTCGCCCCAGCAGGTGTGGGACCAGCCCGCCAGCCCGTTCGTCTACGGCTTTCTGGGCGACGTGAACCTGTTCCATGGCCGCGCGCATGAGGGGCTGGTGCACCTCGACGGCATGCAGATCGACTCGCCCGAACATAGCCAGGCGCAGAACGCCAAGGCCTTTGCCTACGTGCGGCCGCACGACCTGGATGTGGAGCGCTATTCGCCCGGCGCCGGACTCGACGCCCAAGGTCGCCCGCGCGGCATCGTGGCCCAACTGAGCCGCGCCATTGTGGTGGGCCCGATTGCGCGGCTGGAACTTATTCCCTCCGACGATCACAAACCAGCGGACAATGCGTCCCCAGACCACTTGATCGAAGCGCAGATCCCTGCGCAGCAGTTCAAGGAAATGGGTTTCAAGGAGGGTGAAACGCTGGTGGTGACACCGCGCCGCGCCCGAGTGTTCTTGGATCACGCCGCTGGAATCTGACTCCCCCTGAGCCGCTGCGCGTCTTCCCCCTGAGGGGGCGCACCCGGTGGACTGGCGGAGCCAGATCCACGGGTGCACTGGCATGGGCCGCGCCCGTTTCGGAGGCGGCACCGTTTGCAATGGCTATTGGATGAGGGATAAGAATGATGGTGTTGAACTGGATCGATCAGGCCCCGCGCCGCGTGCTGGCACTGATCAGCGTGGCTTGTGTGGCGATGCTGGCTTTTGGCATGTACCTGCAGCATGTGGTGGGCCTGGAGCCTTGTCCCATGTGCATCGTGCAGCGCTATGCTCTCATTGGGATAGCAATCTTTACTGGTCTGGCAAGCGTCAGGGGCCAAAAAGGCTGGTGGATGACCTGGGCGGTGTTGGCGGTGATCGCGGCCGGGTTCGGCGCCTTTGTAGCGGCCCGCCAGAGCTGGCTGCAGTGGTATCCCCCCGAAATCGCCACCTGCGGCCGTGACTTCTACGGAATGATCGAAAACTACCCCATCAGCCGCGCCATTCCGATGATCTTCCGGGGCTCGGGCGATTGCACAGCGATTGACTGGACGTTCCTCGGTGGCTCGATTGCCAACTGGTCCTTTATCTGTTTTGTGGGTTTTGGCCTGGTGCTGTTGGTGCTGCTGGTGCGTGCCTTGAAGAATGGTGGGAGCCGGGGGGGCTCGGGTTATTCAATGGCGTGATGCCCCTGGCTCGCCATGGACTAAAAAAGGCGCTCGTTGGAGCGCCTTTTTCATTTGCTGAACCAAGGTGTCGGGCGGTGCGGCCTGACGTCCCGGTGCCTCATTTCAATGGCTTTTCTTCCGTGGGCACGGGTGCAGCCTCGTCGGGCACCTTGGGGATGTCAGAGGCATGGTGCTCCATGGGAGTCTTCTTCCCCGGCTGAGGTGTCTTGTCAGCGCCCGGGGCGATCTCCTCGTTGTTGTGCTGCTTCGCTTGCTGAACCTTCTTGTCGTGCGCAATGTTGCGGGGATCGGTCATCTCGTACTTTCAGTGGTGGATACCCATCCTTGTCCGAGAACACAGTGGCACGGGTAGGACAACGGGACGTTGCAGTGCAAGGGGCGCGTTTGCACATCGGGTGTCCCTGTCTGGTTATCTACCATCCTCCAGGAATGGGAAAGGCACCCCCTTCGTTCCATCCACCCATCCCGGCAGCTTGTGCATCACGCTCTCGAACAGGCCGTTCACCTGCCACTGCGCCAGCCAGGTCTGAAGGTGTGGCCAGGGTTGGGCATCCCACCATGCGGCGTCAATGCCCGCAAACTGCCGAACGAAGGGGGCAATGGCCATGTCCGCCAGGGCGGCGTGGTCGCCAAACAGGAAGGGGCGTTGGGCAAGCCGTGTATCCAGGCCGTGCAGCCATTCCACGGCCTGTGTGCGGGCCAGGGCGGTGTCGGCCTCGGGGTAGCGGCTGGGGTATTTGCAGCGGTCCAGTGCTTGCTTGAAGGGGCCGTCGCATTCAGCCACCAATGCCAGCATGTCTTCCACGTCGCCGTGGCTCGGGGCCAGCCAGCCGGCAGGGTCGTTTCGGGCCAATGCCCATTGCATGATGTCCAGGCTCTGCTCCAGCACCTTGCCGTCGGGCAGCACCAGCACAGGCACCGTCGCCTTGGGCGACGCCTGCAGCAAACCTTGTGGCTTGTTCCTCAGCACCACCTCGCGCAACTCGCACACTTGGCCACTCACGGCCAGCGCCAGCCGGGCGCGCATGGCATACGGGCAGCGGCGAAAGGAATAAAGGACGGGCAGGGCGCTCACGCGGATTCGTCCTCGTGATCACTCTCGTCGTCTCTGAAGCTGGATCGCGCCGGGTTGCCCGGTTGCCGCGCGCCGATGTGCGCCTGTCCGCGTTGGTTTGCCAGGTCCATCTGGCGTTGCCGCTCTGCCAGCGCGCGTTCCTGCTCGGGTGTGCGCGTGCCGTGGCAGTAGGGGCAGCTCACGCCGCGCACGTAATGTGGCGAGTGCAATTCGGCCTCGCCCAGTGGCATGCGGCACGAGCGGCAAAGCTGGTGGTGGCCGGGTGCCAGGCCGTGGCCTACCGACACACGTTCGTCAAACACAAAACAGTCGCCATGCCAGCGGCTGGCCTCTTCGGGCACCGTTTCGAGGTACTTGAGAATGCCGCCTTCGAGGTGAAAGACCTCCTCGAACCCCTGCGATTTGAGCAGGGCGGTGGACTTCTCGCAGCGGATGCCGCCCGTGCAGAACATGGCCACGCGGGGTTTCCCAGCCAGCACGCCGCCAGGCTGCGATTGCGCGGCCACCCACGCCGGAAACTCCGCAAAACTCTTCGTGTGCGGGTTGATGGCGCGCTCAAAACTGCCGATGCCCACCTCGTAGTCGTTGCGCGTGTCCACGACCACCACACCGGGGTCGTCGATGAGCGCGTTCCAGTCCTCGGGCTTCACATAGGTGCCAGCGTTGCGGGCGGGGTTCAGGCCGGGTACCCCCAGGGTCACGATCTCGCGCTTGAGCCGCACGCGCATGCGGTAGAACGGCTGGCGCTCGGTAGGCGCCTCTTTGTGCTGCAGGTTGGCAAAGCGCGGGTCGTTGCGCAGCCAGGCCAGTACGGCCAGCACATCCGCTGGCTCGCCCGCGATGGTGCCGTTGATGCCCTCGGGCGCCAGCAACAGCATGCCGCGCACGCCGCGCTCGTCGCACAGGGCCTGCAGCGGCGCACGCAATGCGGCGCAGTCGGGCAGATCGGCAAACTGGTAGAGGGCGACGGTGAGAAAGCGGGGTGTGACCGAGTGCACGAATGGGGTGCCTGAAGCAGCGACTTGTGGAGGGAAGGGGGTGATGATAGCGGTCACCTTTCGTTACGATGTGGTGTCGCCAACGCTGCACCAAGGTGGTTGTATGAGCAAGGAATCCACGATCGACCTGTTTCGCCGGCTGGAGCAGCTCAACGGCATCGGCGCGGCGCTTTCGCGCGAGCGGGATATCGACCGGCTGCTGGAGAACATCCTGGAGGCGGCCAAGGCCATCACCGGCGCCGACGGTGGCACGCTCTACAGCGTGACGGAGGACCAGTCGGCCCTCAAGTTTGAGATCCTGCGCACGGACTCCCTGGGCATCCGCCTCGGGGGCACCACGGGCAAACCCATCGACCTTCCGCTGCTGCCCCTGCGTACAGCCGATGGTGCGCCCAACGACTCTCTGGTGGCCGCGCATGCCGCCATTCACGACCGCACCGTGAACATCGCAGATGCCTACAGCGCGGCGGGGTTTGACTTCTCGGGGACCCGTGCGTTTGACCTGCGCACCGGCTACCACTCGCAATCCTTCCTCACGGTGCCGATGAAGAACCATGACCGGGAGCTGATCGGCGTGTTGCAACTCATCAATCCGCGCGATGCGCAGACGGGGGAGGTCATCACCTTTTCGCAGGCCGACCAGAGCCTGGCCGAATCGCTGGCCTCGCAGGCCGCCATTGCGCTGACCAACCGGCTGCTCATCACCCAGCTCGAACGGTTGTTCGAGTCGTTTGTGAACCTCATCAACCTGGCCATTGACGAAAAATCGCCGTACACCGGCGGCCATTGCCAGCGTGTGCCAGCTCTCACCATGATGCTGGCCGAGGCCGTGGATCGCACGGCGCAAGGCCCGCTGGCAGCCTTCAAGATGACCGAGCGGGACCGCTACGAACTCAAGATGGCGGGCCTGCTGCACGACTGCGGCAAGATCACCACGCCCGTGCACGTGGTGGACAAGGCGACCAAGCTGCAGACGATTTACGACCGCATCGGCCTGGTGGACACGCGCTTTGAAGTGCTCAAGCGCGACGCCGAACTGGCCGCGCTGCGCCGCCAGCTGGCGCTGCGCCCCGTGGTGGATGCGCGGGCCGAAGGCCAGGAACTGCAGGGCCTGCAGCAGGAGATCCACACGCTGGAAGAGGAGCGCAAATTTCTGCGCCACTGCAACACCGGCAGCGAAGCCATGCGGCCCGAAGACCAGCAGCGCGTGCGCGACATCGCCGCCATCCGCCACTGGCGCAACCCGCAGGGCGTGCAGACCAGCTTTTTGACGGCCGAAGAGGTCGAGAACCTCACCATCCGTGCGGGTACCTTGAACCAGGCGGAGCGCGACACCATCAATTACCACATCGTCGCCACCATCAAGATGCTGGAGACGCTGCCCTGGCCCCGGCACCTGAAGAACGTGCCCGAGTACGCGGGCGGCCACCACGAGCGCATGGACGGCAAGGGCTACCCGCGTGGCCTCACGCGCGAGCAGATGTCGCTGCAGGCCCGCATGATGGGCATTGCCGACATCTTCGAGGCGCTGACAGCGGCAGACCGGCCCTATAAAAGTGGCATGACCCTGTCAGAGGCGCTGGCCATCATGCGCAGGATGCGGGACAACGGGCACATCGACCCAGACCTGTTCGAGGTGTTCGTGCGCGAGGGGGTGTATCTGCGGTATGGGCAGGAGTTTCTGGATGCGGGGCAGGTGGACGGGGTTGATATTGCAGCGCTGGGGTTTGTTTAGCAGGGCTGGTAGCTATTGTTTTAATAGCTGCCAGCGCATGCTGAATGGGCGCTGGCGGTCCATATGGATCAAATCACCCCCCATCCTGCACACACCCCTCCAGCTTTCCCCGATCCATCACCTCCACCACCCGATACCCCACCCGCAAGATCCCCTCGTCTTCCCACAGCTTCAACTGCCGGTTCACGCTCTGCCGTGACACCCCCAGCATGAAGGCCAGGTCTTCCTGCGACACCGCCAGCGTGGTCGCCCCGTCCGAAGCCTCGGGCCGCGCGTCCAGCGTCAGCAGCCGGTGCGCCAGCCGTACGGGCAGCGGCTGCAGGATGGCGTCATCGATCCAGGCCAACGCCTGGCGCAGCCGCATGCACACCAGCCTGGTAAACGCCATGTGCACCTGAGGCTGCGTGTTCACCAGGTGGTGGAAGTCGTCGGCATAGACCACGGCGATCTCGGCCGCATCGACCGCACAGGTGTCGTACACGCGCTCGCGGCCTACGAACAGCGACACCTCGCCGAACCAGTGGCCGGGCTCCAGCACGGCGATCACGGCCTCGCGCCCGCCGGGGGCCACCACGCTCACGCGCAGCGAGCCGCTGACCACGCCGAACAGCGCATCGGGCGCCGAGCCCTTGAGGAACAGCGAATCGCCGCGCTGCAGCTGCTTGTGGTGCGCCACCTGCAGCAGTTGCAGCTGCACATCGTCCGGCAGGCGCAATCTGTTGGCCGCGTCGGGGGCGGTGAGCGCGTGGGGCGCGTCGGGGGACAAGGTGGGAGAGCGGGGCGGGGGCGTGCGCAGGGGCATGGGGTGGACGGCGGGCTTGTGCGTGGTGGCGAGCTGAGACGAGCGATCAAGGTGGGTGGCACGGTGTACCGCATGCGGGGGCGGGGCGGAAGGCCTGTGCGGGTTTGTCCGGGGCCGCAATTGCCAACAACAGACAGTCTGCGAAGGGAGGGCTGCGGATAGTCGATGGCTGTACTGCGATGCAACGCGCAGATCACCACCTAGACCAAGGAACCCACGATGACGACTGCCACCACCTCCCCAGCCCCACAGACCGCCCTGCAGGCCCTGCGGGAGAAGACCGTGCTGGACCATTTTGCCGACGAGACCCGCCAGGACTTCGACGCGGTGCTGGACACCTTTCCGCACCCGCACTACGAACTGATTCCGACCGGCGAGGTGCACGACGGCAACGAGGCGGTGCGTGCCTACTACCTGGCCTCGCGCAAGGCCTTCCCGGACCAGCGGCACGAGATCATCCAGCTGCGCCACACCGACGACGCAGTGATCGTGGAGTTCTGGCTGCTGGGCACCCACCGGGGCCCGCTGGGCAACCTGCCGCCCACGGGCAACAGCTTCCGCTGCCGCATGATTGCGCTCTTCATCTTCGAGGGCGAGCGCCTGGTCTGCGAGCGCGTGTACTTCGACTCGATGACCATGCTGCGCCAGTTGCTGGCCGGCGTGCCGCCCGCGCAGCTGCCGGCCATTGTGGGCTCGCTCCTGGCGGCGGGGCCCACCAGCGCGCCCGCAGCTTCAGGGCGCCAACCAGAAACCACTGCGGCTGCCGCATGACGGCGGGCTCGGCGCTCTCGGGTCGCCACGCGGTCATCACCGGCGGCGCACAGGGCATCGGCCTGGCCATTGCCCGGCGCTTTCTGGCCGAGGGCGCCAGTGTGTCCCTGTGGGACCGCGACACAGAGGCGCTCCAGGTCGCCAGGGCCCCGCTGGATGCCAGCGCCCGCATCCACACGGCCCGGGTGGATGTGGCCCATGAGGCCGATGTCGAATCGGCCGCCCAGGCCAGCGAGGCGGCGCTCGGGCCTATCACCGTGCTGGTGAACAACGCCGGCGTGCTGGGCCCGCTGGCGCCGTTGTGGGAACACACCCCGGCGCAGTGGCGCCAGGTGATGGAGGTGAACCTCACGGGCGCCTTTCTGTGCTGCCGGGCCGTGGTGCCACGCATGCTGCGGGACCTGGCTGGCACCCAGCCGCCCGGCCTGGGGCGGCGCATTGTCAACATCGCGTCGGTGGCGGGCAAGGAAGGCAACGGCCTGAACGCGGCGTACTCCGCGTCCAAGGCCGGGCTCATCGCACTCACCAAGTCGCTGGGCAAGGAGCTGGCGGCGCCGGGCATCCTGGTCAATGCCATCACCCCCTCGGCGGCCGACACGGCGGTGTTCGATGCCGTACCGGCGGAGCACCAGGCCGCGCTGCGCCAGAACCTGCTTGCGCGCGTGCCCATGGGCCGCTTCGTGTTGCCCGATGAAGTGGCTGCGATGGCGGCCTGGCTGGCCTCGGCCGACTGCTCGTTCAGCACCGGCGCGGTGTTCGACATCTCGGGCGGGCGCTCGCTCTACTGACCTGCCTACTTCTCCAGGAGAACTCCATGAAAAGAGACAACGTCCCTTCCGCCCTGGTGGCGGTCACGGACTTCGACGGCGCCCGCAGCGCGCCGTCGCCGCAGGACCGCCTGCGCGCGCTGCGCCGCAGCGGCGCGCAGTTCCGCGAGTGGTTCCTCGACGAGCCGGCCGTGCGCTACGCCCGCAGCTTCGACCTGCTGCGCATTCCCTATCCGGCCTGGTATGCGTTCAGCGGTGTGTATTCGCAGCAGCTGCTCAAGCCGCACATGGTGCATCTGCTGGCGCGCACGGTACTCATCCAGTTCGAGGATTTCGGAGGGCAGCTGCGCCACCTGCTGTTCACGCCGGCAGACCACGAGACGGGGCGCGATACGCCGTACTTCCGCCGCCTGAGCGAGCAGACGCCGGCCTTCCTGCACAGCACCATCGCGCCCATCTATGGCACCGTGCTGGATGCCCTGGCCAGCGTGGGCGTGGCGCCCGAGTGCATCGACTACATCACTTATGACCACCTGCACACGCAGAACCTGCGGCGCTGGCTGGGCACGGGCGGCGGGCCCGGCCTGCTGCCCAACGCGCGCCTGCTGGTGCACCGGCAAGAGCTGGCGAGCGTGGCGGGCCTCTTGCCCACCCAGGCCGACTGGTACTGCCCCGACGGCCTGCGCGGCGTGGCCGGTGACCGCATCGTGCCGTTCGACGGCAGCGTGCAGCTGGGCCGGGGCGTGGCGCTGGTGCACACACCCGGGCACACCGAGGGCAACCATTCGCTGGTCTACCGGGTGCCGGACGGCCTGCGTGTGAGCAGTGAAAACGGCGTCTCGGCCGACAGCTGGGCGCCCGAGGTCTCGCGCCACAACGCCATCCGCCGCTTCGCCAAGGCGACCGGGGCCGAGGTGGTCCTGAACGGCAACACGCAGGAAAACAGCAACGACCAGTACCTCTCGATGGTGCTGGAGAAGACCATCGCGGGCACCTCGGCGTCGCACGGCTTCAGCAACGTGGTGCCGTCGAGCGAATGTTCGCCGCACTGGCTGTTCCCGGGCGCGCCCACGGGCCACCTCTGGGGCGCCACCGAGTCGGGACAGCTGCAGCGCGTGTGACGCCTGCGCACTGCCGGTGCACCAAGCGACAAGAACAAACCCAGGAGACAACCCATGAACACGGCCACCTATGGCGCGGCTGCGGCGGCATCCGCTGCCACCGAGAACACCAGCACCCACGCGCTCTACCGCAAGATCAGCTGGCGGCTCATACCGCTGCTGTTCGTCTGCTACATCTTCAACTACCTGGACCGCACCAACATCGGCTACGCGCAGCTGCAGATGAAGGCCGACCTGGGCTTCGGCGATGCGGTCTTCGGCCTCGGGGCCGGGGTGTTCTTCATCGGCTACGCGCTGTTCGAGATCCCCAGCAATGTGATGCTGGCGCGTGTGGGCATGCGGGCCACGCTGCTGCGCATCATGGCGCTGTGGGGTCTGGCATCGGCGGCCACCTTGTTCGTCACCACGCCCACGCAGTTCTATGTGCTGCGGTTTCTGGTGGGGGTTTTCGAGGCAGGCTTTGCACCCGGCGTGCTGTTCTACCTCACGCTGTGGTTCCCGGCGCAGCAGCGTGCGCGGGCCACGGCGCTGTTCTTCATGGCCTACGGAGCGGCACCCATTGTGGCGGGCCCGCTGGCGGGGCTGACCATGACGTACCTGGACGGCGCGCTGTCGCTGCGCGGCTGGCAGTGGCTCTTCGTGGTGGAGGGGTTGCCGTGCGTGTTGCTGGGCGTGCTGGCCTATCGCTGGCTCGACAACCGCTCCGAGGAGGCAGGCTGGCTCACATCGCAAGAAAAGGCCCAGGTGCGGCGCGATCTGGCGCAGGAGCAAGCCATCGGCGGCGGCGCGCCGCAGTCCTTTGGCAGCGCATTGCGCAACCCGCAGGTGTGGCTGCTGGGGTTCATCTCGTTCCTGGTGATCCTGGGCATCTACGCCATGTCGTTCTGGCAGCCAACCCTGCTGCAGTCCATGGGGCTGTCGGTGCTGCAGATCGGGTTCTACTCGGTGGTTCCGGCGGCGCTGGGCATCGCTGCCACGCTGGTGGTGGCGCGGCATTCGGACCGCACCCAAGAGCGGCGCTGGCACTTTGCCGTGGGCGCGGTGCTAGGGGCCGTGGGGCTGTCGCTGACGACCCTGTTCATGCACAGCCCCTGGGCGGCCGTGGCCTGCCTGTCGCTGTCGGCCATGGGGGTGTCCAGCGCCTTCGCGGTGCTGTGGGCTGTGCCCGCCAGCCTGCTGGCCAAGGATGCTGCAGCGGTGGGCATTGCGCTCATCACCACGCTGGGCGGCACGGCAGGTGTGGTGGCGCCAGTGATGGTGGGGGCCATCAAGTCGGCCACGGGCGGCTTCAGCCTGAGCCTTTACATCCTGAGTGGCGCACTGGTGCTGGCGGCGGCGTTGATGGTGGCGGCGGGGCCTCGGCGTCGTGTGGCCTGATGGGATACGGTTGCTATTAGTTTGAGAGCTATTTGCGCTTGATGAACAAGCGCTGGAGGCCAATTTCCTTCATATTTCTTCCGACGCCATGCGGGCCTGGGCCCTGAGCCAGTCGCTGAACGCCACCAGGGCGTCCGTGGCTGGGCGCGACTGCAGCCGCGTGAGCCAGTAGGCGCCCTGGTGCAGTTCTTGGGCAAAGGGCTGCACCAGCCGGCCTTGCTGCAGTTCGCGCGTGAACATCTTCACCGGCAGCAATGCCATGCCGGCGCCTTGTGCCGCTGCTTCTGCCAGGGTGAGGGACGAGTCGAACACCGCGCCGCGCACCACGGGGCAGGGGGCGCCAGCGGCCTCGAACCACGCCGCCCATTCATCGGTGCGGTAGCTGCGCAGCAGTGGTTGCCGTGCCAGGTCGGCCGACGAGCGCAGGCCGTGGGCCAGCGCGGGCGAACACATCACGGACATGGGCGCGTCCATGATGCGTTCGGCATGCGTGCCATGCCAGGCGCCGTCGCCAAAGCGGATCGCGCAGTCCAGCCCTTCGCCCGCCATGTCCACCCGGTTGTTGTGTGTGAGCAGGCGCAGATCCACAAAGGGGCAGGCCTGTTGAAAGTCGCGCAGCCGGGGCAGCAGCCAGCCCACGGCAAAGGTGCCCACGGCGCCCACGGTCAACACCTCGCGCGGGCGGGTGTCGCCCAGTTTTTCCAGGGCGCGCTCCAGGCTAGAGAACGATTCCGTCACCACCGGCAGCAGCGCCTGCCCCTCGTCCGTCAGCGCCAGCCCACGCGGCAGGCGGCGGAACAGCGGCTTGCCCAGGCGCTCTTCGAGCTTGCGGATGTGCTGGCTCACGGCGGTCTGGGTCACGTGCAGCTCCTGGGCCGCCCGCGTGAGGTTCAGGTGGCGCGCCGAGGCTTCGAATGCGCGCAGGGCATTGAGAGGTAGATGCATAAGTTTTTCTGGGGGCTGGCGGCAATTATTGTCGATGGTACCGGGGGGCAGATATCCGTATCGTTGGAGCCTTGCTTCAACTTACCCCTCAATTTCATATGCAAAGACGACAGTTTTCCTTGGGCTTGATGGCCGCCACCGCCATGCCTCTTTGGGGTTGCGCGGCTGCCAGCAATGCGGCGAACCAGGACGCAACGGCCCGCCAATGGAATGACACCCTCGCCGGCATCGAACACTTCGCCCAGGGCCGCCTGGGCGTGGCCATGCTGGACACTGGTTCGGGCCTGGCGCTCGGCTGGCGCCAGGACGAGCGTTTTGCCATGGCCAGCACCTTCAAGGCGGTGCTGGCGGGCTGGATGCTGGCGCTGGTGGACCAGGGCAAGGAGCGGCTGGATGCCCGCGTGCACTACGCGGCGGCCGATGTGGTGGCGTATTCGCCCGTCAGCGGCCCCCGTGCGGGCGACGGCGGCGGCGGCCTGACGGTGGGCGAACTGTGCGCCGCCACCGTGAGCCTGAGCGACAACACCGCCGCCAACCTGCTGCTGGCCCGCCACGGCGGTCCAGCCGGGTTCACGGCCTTTGTGCGGTCACTGGGCGACGGCACCACGCGCCTGGACCGCACCGAGCCCACGCTGAACGAAGCCAAGGTGGGCGACCCGCGCGATACCACCACGCCGCTGGCCATGCTGCAGACCTTGCAGAAACTGGTGCTGGGCGATGTGCTCACCGCCCCGTCACGCGCCTGGCTGCAGCGCTGGCTGGTGGAGACAAGCACGGGCGACAAGCGCCTGCGCGCGGGTGTGCCAGGCTGGAAAGTCGGGGACAAGACGGGCACGGCGGGCGACAGTGGCACGGCCAACGATGTGGCGGTTTTGTGGCCCCCGGCTGGTGGCGCACCGGTGCTGGTGACGTGTTACCTCACGCGGTCTAAGGCCAAGCCGGAACAGCGCGATGCGGCGATTGCGCAAGTGGCGCGCGCCGTGGCTGCAGCGCGCGAAACGTTCAGAGCTTCTTGACCAGCACCTGGCTCTTGCGGTCCCAGTTGTACTTACGCTTGCGGGCTTCGGGCAGCCAGTCCGGGTCCACGCTCTGAAAACCACGCTTGAGGAACCAGTGCATGGTGCGGGTGGTCAGCACGAAGATGCTGTCCAGCCCGGCGGCGCGGGCGCGCTGCTCGATGCGCTTGAGCAGTTTTTCACCATCACCCGTGCCCTGGCTTTGCGGTGAGACGGTGACGGCAGCCATCTCGGCCGTCTTGGCCTCGGGGTAGGGGTACAGCGCCGCGCAGCCAAAGATCACGCCGTCGTGTTCGATGATGGTGTAGGCGGCGATGTCGCGCTCGATCTCGGTGCGGTCGCGCTTGACCAGGGTGCCGTCTTTCTCGAAGGGCTCGATGAGCTGCAGGATGCCGCCCACGTCGTCGATGGTGGCCTCGCGCAGTTCTTCCAGTTTTTCGTCGATGACCATGGTGCCGATGCCGTCGTGCACATACACCTCGAGCAGCAGCGACCCGTCCACCGCAAACGGCAGGATGTGGCTGCGCTCCACGCCAGCCTTGCAGGCCTTTACGCAGTGCTGCAGGTAAAAGCCCGTGTCGGTGGGCGTCTGCGCCGTGGGCAGCGTGGCCAGCAGGGCCTGTGCGGCGGCCAGTGGCAGCTCGGTGTCGATGGGGTTGTCTTCGCTCTCGGGCTCTTCCGGTTTCATGCGGATGCCTTGCACCTCGCTCAAGAAGATCAGCTTGTCCGCGCGCATCTCAATGGCCACACTGGTGGCCACTTCTTCCATGCTCAGGTTGAAAGCCTCGCCCGTGGGCGAGAAGCCAAACGGCGACAGCAGCACCAGTGCACCCATGTCCAGCGTGCGCTGGATGCCTGCCACATCCACCTTGCGCACCAGGCCCGAGTGCTGAAAATCCACCCCGTCCATGATGCCCACGGGACGCGCGGTGAGGAAGTTGCCCGAAATCACCCGCACCGTGGCGCCCGCCATGGGCGTGTTGGGCAGGCCCTGGCTGAAGGCCGCCTCGATCTCATAGCGCAGCTGACCCGCAGCCTCCTGGGCACAGTCCAGCGCCACCGAATCCGTGATGCGGATGCCGTGCGAGTACTTCGCCGCATGGCCCTTGGCCGCCAGTTGCTCGTTCACCTGCGGGCGAAAGCCGTGCACCAGCACGATGCGCACGCCCATGGCCTGGATCAGCGCCAGATCCTGCGCGATGTTGTGCAGCTTGCCCGCCGCAATGCCTTCCCCCGTGAGCCCGATCACGAAGGTCTGGTTGCGGAACTTGTGGATGTAGGGCGCCACCGAGCGGAACCAGGGGACGAAGGTGAAGTTGAAGACAGCGGACATGGCGGAGGGGGCGGTGGGGCGGGCCTTGAAACGAAGGAAAAACCGGCAACAACAGGCGGCCCGGTGTGGCCGCCAAGTCGCGCATCATAAGCATGCAGGGCTTTCGCTGTCTGGGGCATGTGCCGGCTGCCCTCCGGTTTTTTGCTGAAACGCGGCCAGCCGGGCCGCAAAGGGCTCCAGGATCAGGGCTTCGTCAGGCCCCGTGTGGGCTGCCACCGCAATGGCCACGCCACTCTGGGCCATCAGCGCCTGCATCTCGGGCTGGGCGATCATCCCGTGGTCCATCAGTGCCTCTACCAGGCGGGTGAGGGCACCCCGGTGCTGGCCCAGCAGGGTGCTGGCACGCTGGTATTGGGACTGCAGCAGTTCCTCGATGGCGGCGTTGCTGGGTTCCACGTCGGTGTTGAGGTGGTTGTCCAGCTCCACCGTCACGTCGGTTCGGGACAGGCGCGTGCCAAAGCCATGGTGGCGGATGAACCGCGCCGCTTCGGCCGTGACCTGCTTGTAGTCCTGCTCGGCGCCCGTCGTGCAGGCCATTTCGCCAAACACCAGCTCCTCGGCCACGCGGCCCGCCAGGCCCACGCACATCATGTCCAGTGCGTTCTGCCGGGTGGTGACCTTGAGGCCCGCGAAGCTGTTGTAGCCGCCCTCGAACGAGGCGATGTTGATCTTCACCTCCTGCGGGGCCTGGCCGAACAGCAGGCAGTAGACCAGTCCGTGGCCCGCTTCATGCACCGCCAGCAAGGCGCGGAAGTCGGCATTGGCGCGCTGCTTGAGCCGGTTGAGCTCCAGAGTCACCCCAAACTGCGCCTGCTGCACATCGCCCTGGCCACCGAGACCATGCACCACCAGATGGCGCTTGTCCGCTGCCAGCGCGATGACAAAGTCCTGCGCCAGGGGCAGCTGCTGCTCCAGCACCCACAGCGCGGCGTTGACCAGGTTGGCGCTCAGGATCGCGTGCACCGACGAGAACAGCGGCCGCGTGCCCTGCGCCGGAAACACCGCGTTGGCATACAGCTCATCCAGCACGTCCTGCCCGATGGCAAAGCGCACGCCGCACTGGGCGGCAATGTCGTCGCAGTACCGCGTGCACAGGTTGCGGATGAGTTGCTCGTAGGTGGCCTTGTTGAACGAGGGGTAGATCACATGCTCGTTGCCCAGCCGCGCGATCTGCTCAGGCTTGAAGCGTTCGCTGAGCGCCTTCTTCACGTCGATGAGCGAGAGCTTGCGCGTGAGGCGGTGGAAGATATCGGCGTCGGTGTCGCAGTCTTCCACGCGCTGGGCGGTCTCGTGGTACATCTCGTCGAGGTTGCCGCAGACGAACACCAGCAGCTTGCTGTAGTCGGTCTCCCAGGACGAAAGCGATTGCTGAAACCGTGTGAACAGCGCCTGCACCTGTGTGGGCGGCCACTGCATGATCTCGGCCAGGGGCTCCGAGAGCTTGAGCATGCGCTTGAGCTCCTGCGCATCCCAGGCGTCGAGTTGGAAGCGGTAGGGTTTCTTGCCAGCGCGCTCATCTTCGTTGTCGTCGGCCCGCTCGGCTTCATAGTGCGCGTCGGCCAGCTTGCGCTCGATGTTGGTGAGGGCACTTAGCGCGGGCGGCAGGCGTCCGTCGGACAGCAGCGTCCAGACATCCTGGTAGCGCTCCACCTTGACCTCCTCGCCCTTGGTGCTCACCGTGCGAAAGCGCTGGAACTCGTCCAGCACCAGCATGCCCGGCGCGCCCTCGTGGATGCCGGAGTCGCCCAGCATGCCGGAGATGGACGAGCTGCGGTAGCTCGCGCCGTGGCTGAAGCCGTCCATCTGCACTTCCACAAAACGGTCGTAAAAGCCCAGCAGCTGCGCCAGGCGCCGCGTGAGCTGCGTCTTGCCCGTGCCCGTGAGGCCCCACAGGCAGACGATGACGGGACGGGTGATGAGCTGGGGCAACACGTACCAGGCGCGGATGGCATCGATCACGCGGTCGATCACGTCGTCGATGCCAAAAAGCTCGGCCTTCAGTTGCAGCGCCGCGTCGGTCAACGCCTGCTGGCGCTGGGCGAGCTCGGCTCGGCTGGCTGGGGCTCTGGCCGGCTCGCCCTGTTGCGCCCGCACGGGGGCGGGCTGCGGTGTGGAAGCCAGGGGGCGCACACCGGCCGGGGCCGCGTGCGGGACGGGATGCCGCAGGTGTGGCGGCACAGGGTTGTTGAAGGGATTCATCTCAATCGTTCAAAAAGGGGTTCCGGATCGCCTTGCGCAGGGCGACGTTGTCCGCGCGGCGCTGGGCCCCACGGGTTCGGATGTGCTTGCCTGCCGCACTCGACAGGCTGCGTTGGGCCAGCGCGGCGGCCACAGGGTTTCGGGGCGGGCCCGAGGCTTCGAGCAGCAGGACCAGGGGCTGCTTCATGCGGCGCAGCTTTTTGATTTCACCCTGGGCGTAGGCCCGAGACAATTTTTTGGCACTCATGTGCACTCCACAAACAAAAAACCCCGGCAATGGAGCCAGGGCTTGCGGAGCGCGTGTGGGCGCCGGGGGGCCAAGGCTGGACAGTGCGTACACAGTCCAGCCGGGGCGGTGGACTGTGGTCAGGCGGGAGCGAACAAGGGAACAAACATAGCGGTGACCTCCAGTGTTTTCAGGGGCTGCCGTTGCGGCGGGCACAGGCCTGAAAGAAGCGCGAATTGTGGCGAGGTGCCTGGGGCTTGGCAAGCCGAGGGGCCCGCAAAAGCCTGCATGTGTCGCATGAAAAGAACAGTGGACGGGCGAGCGCCTCGCCGAACCCTGTGGAAGGGCGGGGCGGGCTGTGCTCAGCCCTGGCGGCGGTAGGTCCAGCCAGCCGCGTGCATCCACTCTTCCTTGTCGCGCGTCTCCACGACCAGTTCCACCAGATCGCGGCCGTCGTTGAGCGGCACCTGCACCGTCATGCCGGCCCGGTCCGACGACAGGGGCAGCAGGAACTGGCTGTCGTCCCAGAAGAGATAACCGGGCAGTTCGGGCAGCTCACGGAGGGCGACCGCCCCCACACCCAGGGCCCGTGGAATGGACTCGGGCGCTTCGTTCGCCAGCAGCCAGGTGCTGTCCATCCGCGCGACCCATTGCGGGGGCAGCGGGGCGGCAGCGGCAGGCATCTGCTGCCCCATGGGCATGGTGACCCAGTAGTGCCCCGCTGCGGCGGGTTCGCGCGAGAGCAGGTAGCGGCGGCCTTCGGCCTGTTCCCACCGGTACTGGGTGCCGGGCTGGGCCTCCGACCACCACCAGCCGTCGCTTCGCAGGCGCAGCCCCGCGCAGAGCGGGGTCCAGTCCTTCGCCTGTGCCGACCAGACCCACAGGTCGATCTGCTGGCTGTCGGGTGAGAGGGCTTTCAGCGGCTTGGATGAGCGGCCATAGATGCCCAGCATGGCGTCCACAGCGCTTGAAGAAGAGGTTGCCGCCGCCGGGATGGCGGTGGATACCTTGGATGGCAGCGCGGGCAGCTGGCCGGTTTCCCGCAAGGCGCGCAGCAGAATACCCTCGGCAATGGGCCCGGGCTTGAAGCCGGGCGCATTGCCGGTGAGCAGCAGGGCCATGCCCGCCTGCGGCAACACGTAGAAGTCGCTGGCGTAGAACATGGTGTCGCCACTCTTTTGCCACGCAAGGACACCCGCGGCGCCCAGGCCCTGCTGTCGTGTGCTGTCCCAGCCCAGGCCCCAGCGCCAGTCGGGGTTGAGATTGATGCGCAGGCCCTGGTTCTGCTCGCTGCCCATCTCCAGAACGCCGGCTTTGGACACGATGCGCTGGCCATCGTGTTCGCCGCCATGGATGAGCATGGAGGCCAGTTTCATCATGTCGCCGGGCGTGGTGCACAGCCCGCCCGTGGCGTAACCCATCACGAATTCCTGGCCCTGCTGAGCGTTGCGGATGGAGCCGTGGGCGAAGCTGCCTTTGGGCAAGGGCTGCAGTGTGTAGCCCGAGCGGGCCATGCCCAGCGGGTTGAGGATGGCGGACTGCACGAACGCCGGGTAGGCCTGCCCGGTGACCGAGAGCACGATGCGCTCGACCAGCGTGAAGCCGTCATTGCAGTAGACCGCCATGGCCCCGGGCGTGTGCTTGAGGTGCACGTTGGCCATGGCCGCCTCCAGTTCCGCCGCATACCCTGGCAGCGGCGCAAAGGCGAACAGGTTGTGGGAATAGGTGCCCGGCAGCCCTGAAGCGTGGCTCAGCAGGTGCCGGACCGTGATGTCCCGGTAGCCCTCCGACAGCATCGTGAACTGTGGCAGGTAGCGCACCACGGGCGCATCCAGCTGCACCAGCCTGCGGTCCACCAGCACCATGATGGCCAGCGCAGCGAGCACCTTGCTGACGGAGCCGACGTTGAAGCGTGTATCCGGTGTTGCGGGCGTGGCCGAGGTCTCATCCAGCGCCCCAAAGGCCTCTTGCCAGACGATACGGTCGCCGTGCATCAGTGCGATGGACGCGGCCCGCACCTCGCTGCCTTGCATGGCCTGGCGTATTTCGGTGCGTCCCCAGGCAATGGTTGCCGTCATGGTGGGAGAGGCATTGCCGCTGCCGCCACAACCCGGCAGCAGGGGCACCAGGGGCGTCAGCGCTGCGGTGCCAGCCCATGCCAGCCAGTCACGGCGTGGTTGCGATGTGGGCGGGACGGAGCGGCTGTCGTCAAAGCGTTTCTGGGCAGATGTCTGCGGGGGCATTCGGTCATTCCTGGGGGGCCGGAGACATCGTCGGGCGATGGTCAAGAGGCGCGATTGTGGAAGCTGCCCGCCAGGGCTGGCAACCGTGCGCATGGCCCGTGTTGCACGCGGCCAACGCCCGGCTCGGATAATGCAGCCCTTCATGACCGAATCCGCGCCTCCCCATACCTTGCCAACCGCCCCGCGCACTGCGCCGCTGCGTATTACTTTTCCCGAGTCCCTGCCGGTCTCGGGCAAGCGCGAAGAGATCATGGAGGCCATCAGCAAGCACCAGGTCATCATCGTGTGTGGTGAAACCGGCTCGGGCAAGACCACACAGCTGCCCAAGATTGCGCTGGCGCTGGGCCGGGGCAAGTGCAACGCAAAGCCTGGACAAAAAGGCCAGCTCATCGGCCACACCCAGCCACGCCGTATTGCCGCCAGCAGCGTGGCCAAGCGCATTGCCGAAGAGCTGAACACGCCGCTGGGGGATGTGGTGGGCTTCAAGGTGCGGTTCCAGGACCGCCTGAGCCGGGATGCCTCCGTCAAGCTGATGACCGACGGCATCTTGCTGGCCGAGACGCAGACCGACCCGCTGCTCAAGGCCTACGACACCATCATCATTGACGAGGCGCACGAACGCAGCCTGAACATCGACTTCCTGCTGGGCTACCTGCGCCAGCTCCTGCCGCGTCGGCCGGACCTCAAGGTCGTCGTCACGTCCGCCACGATTGATGCCGACCGGTTTGCCAAGCATTTCGAGAGCGCCAAGGGCCCAGCGCCGGTCATCATGGTGTCGGGCCGCACCTTTCCGGTGGAGCAGCGCTACCGCCCGTTTGAGGAGAGCCGCGATTACGGCCTTAACGAAGCCATTGCCGATGGCGTGGACGAACTCTGGCAGGGCAATGCAGCGGGCGACATCCTGGTCTTTCTGCCCGGCGAGCGCGAGATCCGCGAGGCCGCCGACCACCTGCGCAAGCACCTGTCGCACCAGCCCGTGATGCGCAATGCCGAGGTGCTGCCGCTGTTTGCACGCCTCTCCCAGGCCGAGCAGGACCGCATTTTTGATGGACACACGGGCCGCCGCATCGTGCTGGCCACCAACGTGGCCGAGACCTCGCTCACCGTGCCAGGGGTCCGATACGTCATTGACGCAGGCACAGCACGCGTCAAGCGCTACAGTTTTCGTAGCAAAGTGGAGCAACTGCTGGTCGAACCCGTCAGTCAGGCCGCCGCCAACCAGCGGGCTGGCCGCTGCGGGCGCGTGGCCAACGGCATCTGCATCCGCCTGTACGACGAGGCCGGTTTCAATGGCCGCCCCCGTTTTACCGACCCCGAAATCCTGCGGTCATCGCTCGCAGGCGTGATCCTGCGCATGAAGTCGCTGCACCTGGGCGATGTGACGCAGTTCCCGTTCATCGAGGCGCCCTCGGGCCGCGCGATTGCCGACGGCTACCAGCTGCTGGCCGAACTGGGCGCGGTGGACGAGGCCAACCAGCTGACCCCCATGGGTGTGGAACTGTCGCGCCTGCCGCTGGACCCGCGCGTGGGCCGCATGATCATCGAGGCGCGCGACCGCAAGGCGCTCGATGAGGTGCTGGTGATTGCCAGTGCGCTCAGCGTGCAGGACGTGCGCGACCGCCCCATGGAGGCGCAGCAGCAGGCCGACCAGGCACACGCCAAGTTCGACGACGACAAGAGCGAATTCAGCGGCTACCTCAAGCTGTGGAAATGGATCAACGAGGCCCGGGGCGGGGCGCCCAGCCTGCCATCGGCCCGTGCCCAGAAAGCCATGGCCGCGCAGAAGGCACCTTCGCAGGCCTACCTGCCGGTGGCGCAGCGCAGCGGTGGTGGCAGCCCTGCGACAGCGCCTGCTGCATCCTCTGCCGCCCCAGTTGCCACCCACAAGCTCAGCAACCGCCAGTACGAGCAGTTGCTGCGCCAGAACTTCATCAGCATCCGCCGCCTGCGCGAGTGGCGCGACATCCACACCCAACTGCTCACCGTGGTCACCGAGCACAAGTGGCAGATCAACACCCAGCCTGCGAGCTATGAGCAACTGCATTTGTCGATGCTGGCCGGTTTGCTGGGCAACGTGGGCGCCAAAAGCGACGAGGAAGACTGGTACCTGGGCGCACGTGGCATCAAGTTCTACAAACACCCGGGCGCGCACCTGAACAAGAAGCCCGGCCGCTGGATCGTGGCGTCGGAACTGGTGGAGACCACGCGCCTGTTTGGCCGGGGCATTGCGGCGATTGAGCCGCAGTGGCTGGAGCAGATTGGCGGGCATGTGCTGCGCAAGCAGCTGCTCGACCCGCATTGGGAGAAGAAATCTGCCGAGGTGGTGGCGCTGGAGCGCGCCACGCTCTACGGCATCGTGGTCTACAACAACCGCCGCGTGAACTTCGGCAAGGTAGACCCCCACGCCGCGCGCGAGGTGTTCATCCGCGAAGCGCTGGTGGGCGGCAACTGGGAGACCAAGCTGCCGTTTCTGGCCGCCAACCAGAAGCTCATCGCCAAGGTCGAAGAGCTGGAGCACAAGTCGCGCCGCCAGGACGTGCTGGTGGACGACGAACTCATCTACGCCTTCTACGACCAGCAGCTGCCGCCGGAGGTGTGCAGCGGCCACAGCTTTGAGGCGTGGTACCGCGAGGAAAGCAAAAAGCAGCCCGATCTGCTCAAGCTCACCCGTGATGAGCTGATGCGCCACGAGGCCGCAGGCATCACCACCAACGCGTTTCCTAAGACGGTGCGCCTGGGCGGTGTGGACTGCGCCGCCAGTTACCTGCACGAACCCGGCGACGCGCGCGACGGCATCACCGTGACCATCCCGCTCTTCGTGCTCAACCAGGTGAGCGACGAACGCTGTGAATGGCTGGTGCCCGGCATGCTCAAGGACAAGATCCAGGCCCTGCTCAAGAGCCTGCCCCAGCGCCCGCGCAGCCGCTTCGTGCCGCTGCCCGACAGCGCCACGCGCCTGGCTGAATTGCTGGGCGCGCCCGAGCGGTTTGGCACCGGCAGCCTGACCGATGTGCTGCTCAAGCAGGTGCGCGACGAGACCTCGCTGGATGTGAAGCGCGCCGACTTCAAGCTCGACATGCTCAGCCCGCACCTGTTCATGAACTTCCGCGTGGTCGATGAACATGGCCGCCAGCTCGGCCATGGCCGCAACCTGGGTGCCCTCAAGGCCGAGTGGGGCGCCAAGGCGCGCGGTGCGTTCCAGGCGCTGGCGGGGCTCAAGCTTGGTGGTGCGGCGGCAGAGGGCGAAAAATCTGATTCAAATATGTCTCCAGCGCTTGATAGTAAAGCGCAAGCAGCTATTAAATCAGGAGTAAAACGCGCGGTGCAGCCCGCCCAGCCCACGAAGCCAGCCAACGCCACGCCATCGGCCCCCGCAGGCCAGCGCTACACCACCTGGACATTCGGCGAGCTGCCCGAGCTCATGGAGATCAGGAAGGCTGGGCAGACGCTGATCGGCTTTCCGGCACTCATTGATGGTGGCGACGCCGTGACGATCGAAGTCTTCGACGAGCCCGAGGTCGCAGCCGCCAAACACCGCGCAGGCCTGCGCCGCCTGTTTGCGCTGCAGATCAAGGATGCGCTCAAGTACCTGGAAAAGAACATCCCCGACCTGCAGAAGATGGCTGTGGCCTTCATGCCCCTGGGCACACAGGAAGAGCTGCGCACCCAGATCATCGATGTGGCGCTGGACCGCGCCTTTTTGCTCGACCCGCTGCCCACCGACGAGTTTGCCTTCAAACGCCGCGTGGAAGAGGGCCGGGGCCGCCTCACGCTGATCGCCAACGAGGTCGCACGCCTGGCTGCCACCATCCTCACCGAATACGCAGCTGCCGCCCGCAAGATCAAGGACACCAAAAACGCCCCCGAGGCCACGCAGGATGCGCAGCAGCAGCTGCAACGCCTGGTGCCCAAGAACTTCATCGCCGCCGCCCCGTGGACCCAACTGGCGCATTACGCCCGCTACCTCAAGGCCATCACGCTGCGCCTGGAAAAATACCGCGCCGACCCCGCCCGCGACGCCGCCAAACTGGCCGAACTGCGCCCGCAAGAGCAGCGCTACTGGCGCCTGGTGGCCGAGCGCAAGGGGGCGGTGGATGCGCGCATGCAAGAGCTGCGCTGGCTGCTGGAAGAGTTGCGCGTGAGCTTCTTCGCGCAAGAGCTGCGCACGCCGCAGCCGGTGAGCGTGAAGCGGCTGGACAAGCTGTGGGCGCAGGTCAATAGTTGATGGCCCGGGTGGCGGCCTGCGCCTTACCCCCTGGTCCAGATCTTGATCGTCACGTACATCGTGTAGCCCAGGGCGAGCACCATCCACACCACAAAAAACAGGTTGGCCCAGTACTGGCCGGAATGCTCTGCCAGGGTGTAGACCTGCCCGGTGCAGCCCTTTCCAACGCACGGAATTTCGCGCAGCACCACTGCGCGCAGGGCTTCGAACAAAAGGTAGCAACCCAAACCGGCAACGAGCAAGAAGCCGATGGGCCCGACAGGTGGTTTGGTGAACTCATCGTTTTCGCCGCGCAAGCCCTGGTTGAGCAACCTCTGTCCGTACCGGTAAAAGAAGTATCCGACCAGGAGCATCAGGGCGTAGTAGACGAGGGTCAGCATGTCGTCGAGTCTTGGTAGGTAGGAGGAACAAGCGGCGTGGCGACGATGGTAGCCGACGCATCTCGATCACAGTTGCCCAGGAGGCGCTGGCGCTGCGCCGCCAGCCTGTGGCCACTGCGCCGCGTTCGACCGGTACCTCGGCGTCACATTCGCGACGCACCATCAGTGCCATCCCCAATGCCGTGGGGCACCATGCGAACTAGGCTGTGTTCTTCAAAGGAATCCCTGCTCCATGCGCCCTCACTACAAGTTCTGGCCCCGCCGCCTGCCCAAGTCCATCACCCTGCCGTCCACCTCGCTGTGGGACAACCTGGCCATCAGTGCCCGCCGCTATCCCGACAAAACGGCGCTGGTGTTCTTTGGCCAGTCGCTCAGCTATCGGCAGTTGATGGAAGGCGCCGAGCGCCTGGCGGCGCGGCTGGTGGGCCTGGGCGTGCGGCGCGGCGACCGTGTGGTGTTGTGCATGCAGAACTGCCCCCAGCTGGTGATGGCGCACTTTGCGATCCTGCGGGCCAACGCGGTGGTGGTGCCGGTCAACCCCATGAACCGTGCGGAAGAGCTCAAACACTACATCACCGACCCTGATACCAAGGTGGCCTTCACCACGGGCGACCTGGCTGCCGAGATGGCCAAGGCCAGCAATGCGCTGCCGCAGGCCGAGCGCCTGGCGCACCTGGTGGTGGCGCAGTTCAGCGATGCATTCGATGTGGATGTGGCGGGTGCCGATGCACCGCCCGAGGCCTGGCGGGAATGGCTGGGCACACGCCACCCGCTGCCCGCACTGGAGGGCGGCCAGGCCCATGCCTGGACGGATGCCGTGGCCTGCAAGGATGCGCCCCCGGAGCTGGTGGTGGGCCCCAACGACATGGCGCTGCTGCCCTACACCAGCGGCACCACCGGCCTGCCCAAGGGCTGCATGCACCTGCACAAGAGCATCATGCACAACGCTGCGGCCGGGGCCCTGTGGGGCACGGGCTCGGTGGACAACGTCACCCTGGCGGTGGTACCCATGTTCCACATCACCGGCATGGTGAGCGTGATGCACACCTCTATCTACTGTGCGGCTACGCTGGTGATCATGCCCCGCTGGGACCGGGACCTGGCCGGGCGCCTCATCTCGCGCTACCAGGTCACGAACTGGACGAACATCCCCACCATGGTCATCGACCTGCTGGGCAGTCCGAATTTTGCAAGCTATGACCTGTCGAGCCTGGTCTATATCGGCGGCGGTGGCGCGGCCATGCCGCAGGCCGTGGCGCAGCGCCTGCTGGACCAATATGGCCTCCGCTATTCGGAAGGCTATGGCCTGACCGAAACGGCGGCACCCTCGCATTCCAACCCGCCCGACCATCCCAAGCAGCAGTGCCTGGGTATCCCTTTCATGAGCACCGATGCGCGTGTGATCGACCCCGACACGCTCCAGGAAGTGCCGGTGGGCGAGCAAGGTGAGATCATCATCCATGGCCCCGAGGTGTTTGAGGGCTACTGGAAGCGGCCCGATGCCACGGCTTCGTCTTTCATCGAGTTCGAAGGCAAGCGTTTCTTCCGCTCGGGCGATCTGGGGCGCATGGACGAGGACGGCTATTTCTTCCTGACCGACCGCTTGAAGCGAATGATCAACGCGAGCGGCTTCAAGGTCTGGCCGGCGGAGGTCGAGGCGCTGATGTTCCGCCACCCCGCTATCCAGGAGGCCTGCATCATTGCCGCCAAGGACAGCTACCGGGGCGAAACCGTCAAGGCCGTGGTGGTGCTGCGCGCCACGCACCAGGACACGACCGAGCAGCAGATCATCGATTGGTGCCGCGAGAACATGGCGGTGTACAAGGTGCCGCGCATCGTGCAGCTGGTGAGCGCGCTGCCCAAGAGCGGCAGCGGCAAGGTCATGTGGCGGGCGCTGCAGGAGCAGGAGGCGCAGTAGGCACAGCGGCATGTTGGCCTTCTTGCGCGACATCAAGGGCTGCCCTCGGCAGCCCTTTTTCTATGGGAGGAGTCAGTGCGATGAGGTTGCCAGCGTCAATTCGCCCAGGTCGCGCTCCAGCAACGCTGGGTCGCCCAGCTGCAACTCGATCAGGCGGCGCAGGTGGGTCACGCTGTCCAGGTCAATGCCGCGGCACAACAGGCCGGTGTGCAGGCCTTCGACATGCGCGACTTCGGTGGACATGGCGATGTGGTTGCCAGTTTCGGCCAGGGGGATGGTGAGCTGGCACAGCATGCCGGCCTCCAGGTTCGCCTGGGCCGGCGCCATGAGCAGGGCACCTTTGAGGGACAGGTCCAGCACATGCACGCTGAATGCATCGGTCGACGTGGTCAGCAGGGCCGGTGCGTCAAAGCCGACGCGGACAAAGTGGCGGCGTTCGTGGGGCATCGCTGTCTCCTGGGCGAAGCGGTGGGTGGGCACATGCTACTCCAAGCCCGACGAACGCAGATTGCATTTGGATGTTTTTGCAAGCTTTCGTTACCATGGGCTTTATTTGGTCAGGGCCAAGCTGTGAGTCCATGCGTGTACCGGTTGGGTCGTCCCCGTGTCGGCTGGTTGCGATGGGCCGTGGTGTTGCCTTTGCTGTGGGCCTGCGCCTTTGCGCTGGCGGCTCCGCGCGAACTGCGTGTGGGGGTGTACTCCAACGAGCCCAAGGTGTTTGTGGATGCCGACGGCAAGCCCGCGGGCATCTTTGTGGACCTGCTGCAGCTGGTTGCGACCCGTGAGCAGTGGACGTTGCGCTACGTCCCTTGCGATTGGCAGGACTGCCTAGGTGCCCTGGCGGCCGGGCAGCTCGATCTGATGCCCGATGTGGCCCGCACCCGCGAGCGCGAGGGGCTTTACGACTTCCATGCCTCGCCGGTGCTGCACAGCTGGTCGCAGGTCTACCGCGCGCGTGGCAGTTCCATCCAGTCGATGTTCGATCTGACGGGCAAGCGCGTGGCGGTGCTCAAGGGCTCGGTGCAGCGCGCAACCTTCCTGAGCATGATGGACAGTTTTGGCATCGCGGTGCTGCTGATTGACGCATCCACGTTGGCCGAGGCCTTCGCATTTGTACAAAATGGCGATGCTGACGCGGTGATTGCCAACCACCTGTTCGGCAACTTCCATGCAGCCCGGTTCGGGCTGGTGGATTCGGGCATCGTGTTTCAGCCCGCCTCCTTGTACTTTGCCACGGGCCGCGGGCGCAATGCCGATGTGCTGGAGGCCATCGACCGGTCGGTGCAGGACTGGCGCAGCGGCGCGGACGCGCAATACACCGACGTCCTGCGCCGCTGGGGTGGGCAGGAGCCGGGTTTGCACATCTCGCCCCTGGTGTGGTGGGGCGTGGCGGGGCTGGCGCTGTTCGGGCTGCTGGCCGCGCTCCTGGCCGTGGTCCTGCAGCGCAAGGTGCAGGAGCGCACGCGCCACCTTCAGGCCAGCGAGCAGAAGCTGGCCGCCATCCTGGACAGCGTGGGCGCCTTCATCTACATCAAGGGGCAGGACTACCGCTACCAGTATGCGAACCGCCACATCCTGGAGCTGTTCGGGCGGCCTGCGAGCGACGTGGTCGGGCAGGACGATGCCGCTTTTTTTGACCCGGCCACCGCCGCGCAGCTTCAGGCGAACGACCGGCGCGTGCTGGAGCATGGCGAGCGGCTGGAAGTGGAGGAGGTCAACACCCACCTGGCCGATGGCGTGACCCGCGCCTACCTGTCGGTCAAGATTCCCCTTCGCCTGCCCGATGGCAGCATCCATGCGCTGTGCGGCATCTCCACCGACATTACCGAGCGGCGCAAGGCCGAGGAATCGCTGCGGATCGCGGCGTCGGTGTTCGAGTCGTTCGAGGGCATGGTGGTCACGGGGCCGGACCAGCGCATCCTGAAGGCCAACCGGTCGTATGCGCGCCTCACCGGCTACACCGTGGAGGAGCTGGTGGGCCAGACGCCGGGTGTGCTGCAGTCTGGCCGCCACGATGCGCAGTTCTACGAGGCCATGCACAGTGCACTGCGAAGCAGTGGCGCCTGGCAGGGCGAAGTGTGGAACCGGCGCAAGAACGGCGAGGTGTACCCCGCCTGGATCACGGTGACGGCTGTGTGTTCTCCGCAGGGCGAGGTCACCCACTATGTGGGCACGCAGACTGACATCTCCCACCGCAAGGCTGCGGAGGAAGAGATCCGCCTGCTCGCGTTCTATGACCCGCTCACGGGCCTGCCCAACCGCCGCCTCATGACCGACCGCCTGCAGCATGGCCTGGCAGCTTCCGAGCGCTCTGGCGCGGGTGGGGCGCTGCTGTTTGTGGATCTCGACAACTTCAAGGATCTGAACGACACGCAGGGCCATGAGGTGGGCGACCAGCTCCTGCGCCAGGTGGCCGCCCGCCTGGGCGGCTGCGTGCGCAGTGGCGACACCGTGGCGCGGCTGGGGGGCGATGAGTTTGTGTTGCTGATCGAAGGGCTGAGCCCGCAGGCCAACGAGGCCGCCACCCAGGCGGAAGCCGTGGGGCGCGCGGTGCTGCAGGCGCTGGCCCAAGCCTATCCGCTCAGTGGCCACGCGTACCACAGCTCGTGCAGCATTGGCGTGGCCTTGTATGCCGATGCGCAGGGCTCGGTGGACGAGCTGCTCAAGCGGGGCGACATGGCCATGTACCAGGCCAAGGGGGCCGGGCGCAACACGCTGCGGTTCTTCGACCCGCGCACCCAGGCGGCGGTCACGGCGCGCACGGCACTGGAGTCCGGGATGCGCGAGGCCCTGCGCGACGGCCAGTTCCTGTTGCACTACCAGGCCCAGATCAGCCAGGCCCACGGGATGGTGGGGGCCGAGGCACTGGTGCGCTGGCAGCATCCGCAGCGCGGGCTGGTGTCGCCTGCCGAATTCATTCCGGTGGCTGAGGCTTCAGGCCTCATCGTGCCGCTGGGGGCGTGGATATTGCGCACGGCCTGCCTGCAACTGGTGGCGTGGGCGAACGATGCACACACCGCACGCTGGACCGTGGCCGTCAATGTGAGTGCGCGCCAGTTCCGCCACCCGCATTTTGTGGACGAGGTTCTGGGGATGCTCGAAGAAACGGGTGCCAACCCCCTGCGCCTGAAGCTGGAGCTGACCGAGACCCTGCTGCTCGACGACGTGGAGGAGACGATCGAGCGCATGACCACGCTGCGGGCGTTGGGCCTGGGGTTTTCGCTCGACGATTTCGGCACCGGGTATTCGTCCTTGAGCTACCTCAAGCGCCTGCCGCTCGACCAGCTCAAGATCGACCAGAGCTTTGTGCGCGATCTGCTCACCAACGCCAACGACGCCAGCATTGCCCGCACCATCGTCACCCTGGCCCAGAGCCTGGACCTGGGCGTGATTGCCGAAGGCGTGGAAACCTTCGAACAGCGCGACATGCTGGCCAGCCTGGGGTGCCACATGTGGCAGGGCTACCTGTTTGGACGGCCGGGGCCTGCCAGCGCGCTGCAGGACGCCTTGGCCGGCACAGGGGGGTGAAGCCCGCAGTGGTCAGGTGGATGGGATGTTTGCTATCATTTTGATTGCATAAGGCGCTTTATTGATATGCGGTGGCGGCCATTTGGGCTTGTAAAATGCGATGCCCCCGACGCTGGGGCGTGCGGTTTTTGTCGCCATTCGCTGACATCTTTTGCACGCCAGGCGGAGTAGGGTGTGGCAGGCCTTGCGACAAACCAGGGCCTGTCCCCGCAACCGTCCACCTTGTGGCCGGTAGGGGCGGAAAAAACAAGGAGTTCCCGATGAAAAACACCACCATGACCACGATGCTCTCAATCCGTCTTCTATTGTCTGGCGCGATGGCCGCGCTGCTGCTGGCTGCGGCCGGTGGGGCCCACGCCCAGGCGTATGTCAATGCCACCGTGGGGGGCGAACTGGCGCCCGGCGTGTATGGCCGCATCAACATCGGCAATGCACCACCACCACCGCTGATCTATGCAGAGCCCGTCATCATCCACCGCCCGGCGGTGGTGGTGCCACGCGCGCCGATCTACCTGTATGTGCCGCCAGGCCACGCCAAGAACTGGGGCAAACATTGCGGCCGCTACAACGCCTGCAACCAGCCGGTGTACTTTGTGCAGGAGCCACCACCACGCCGTGGCCCCGCACACCGTGGCCACGGCCGCGATGACCGCCGTTGGGACGACGACCACCGCCACGGTGGCAAACACGACCGTGACCATGACCGGGGGCGCGGCCATGGCAACGGCAAGGGCCACGGCAACCGCGATTGATGGATCGATCGCTGGCGTTGGCTGACGGCGGGACCGGCCAGCCAGCTGCTCGCAGCATGGCGCCGTGCAAAGCTGGTGCAGGCCCGGCTGCACTTTGCGGGCGCCATCCCCGCAGGCACCCTGGCACCAGCGGTTAAGCTCGGGCCCTTATGGCCCAAGTCACTTTTTCTCCCCCGTTCACGGCCCCCTCCGAAGTCGCCAGCCAGCTGCGCCAGGCAGGCTACGCCGTGTTGTCGCCCGCCGACGTAGCCCGCTGGGTAGGCTGCGATCTTGCGGCTTTGATGGCTTTGAACGGCGACTGGGCGGCATTGCCGCCGGACGATTTTCTCAAGGATGGCGGCCGCTACCGCCGTCGCCGCCATGCGTGTTTTGTGGCGCAGGGCGGGAGCCTGCAGCAGGTATCGCACCGGGCCCACTGGCAGCCTGTGGAATACAACGCGCTGCATGGCGGCATGGAGCGCTGGTTTGCGCCCATGGAGCCTGGCACTGTGGCCCAGCCCGTGTGGCAGCAGCTGCTGGCCGCGTTGGCCGGGGTGTCGGATGCCGTGTTTGCGCCCCCCGGTGCGCCCGTGCCCTGGTTCATCGAGGCGCACCAGTTCCGCATCGACACCACCGACGGCATTGGCCGGCCTACACCTGAGGGCGCCCACCGCGATGGCGTGGACCTGGTGGCGGTCTTCCTGGTAGGGCGCGAAGGCGTCAAGGGCGGAGAGACACGCGTGTTCGAGGCGGCAGGCCCCAGCGGCCAGCGCTTTACGCTGACCGAGCCCTGGTCCTTGCTGCTGCTGGACGATGCCCGCATGATTCACGAGTCCACCCCCATCCAGCCCGTGTCCGAAGGCGGGTACCGCGACACCTTGGTGGTGACCTGTCGGCGTGGCAACTTCCAGGGGGCGGATGTGGTGGGGCAGGCCGCAGCAGTGGGCTGAACGTGGGTGATTGACTGCGCCCGATTTGATGCGAATCAAGATGCGCGGTATGGTGGGCGTTCACACTGGCGTTATAGAAACCGGGCCACAAGCCGGGTCCACCATTCAACCCAAGGAGAAGCACCATGTTCAAGCACATTCTGGTTCCAGTCGATGGCTCCAACACCTCGATGCTGGCCGTGTCCAAGGCGGCCGCGCTGGCCAAGACCTTTGGCAGCGCCGTGACCGCGGTCTACGTGGTAGACCCCTATCCCTTCACCGGCGTGGGGGCCGATTTTGCCTACGGCCAAGCCCAGTACATCAATGCCGCCACGGCGGAAGCCAATGCAGCCCTGGAAGCCACGCGCAAAGCCATGGCCGAAGCCGGCGTGAACGTGACCACCTTGGTGGGCGAGGGCCATGCCGTGCACGACGGCATTCTGCGCGCGCTGGAGAGCACGGGCGCCGACCTCATCGTGATGGGTTCACACGGCCGCCGAGGCCTTGAAAAGCTGGTGCTGGGCAGTGTCACGCAGCGCGTGCTGGGCGTGGTGCACATCCCGGTTCTGGTCGTGAGGGACTGAGCGCCATCCCGATGAAAAACGGCTCCGAAAGGAGCCGTTTTTCATTTCAGTTCTCGATGACGCCGCGCCTCCGCGCATCCCACATTCCACAGCTCGTGGAGCAGGCACACACCCCCGCCAGTGCACCCGTGGATCTGGCTCTGCCAGGCTACCGGGTGCGTCCCCCTTGGGGGAGGGCGCCTCAGGCGACTCAGGGGGCTACTCAATCTTTGCGCCCGAGGCTTCCACGATGCCCTTCCACTTGGCGTAGTCCGTCTTGAGCAGGGTGCCCAGCTGTGCCGCCGACATGGCTTCGGGTTCGGCGCCCTGGGCCTGGATGGCGGCCTTCATGTCGGGCGTGGCCAGCAGCTTGTTGATTTCGGCGTTCACGGCGCTCACCACGGCGGCGGGCGTACCGGCGGGGGCAAACACGCCGTACCAGGTGCTCACGTCGAAGTCCTTGAAGCCCGATTCGGCCACGGTGGGCACTTCAGGCAGGGACGAGCTGCGCTTGGCCGAGGTCACGGCCAGGGGGCGCAGCTTGCCGGACTTGATCTGGCCCATGGCCGACGGCAGGGACGAGACCAGCAGGTCCACGTTGCCTGCCAGCGCGTCCATGAGCGCGGGGTTGGAACCCTTGTAGGGGATGTGGCTGAGCTTCACGCCAGCGGCCTTCTCGAACAGGTCGCCCGCCAGGTGGATCGACGTGCCGTTGCCGGGCGAGCCATAGGTGATGGTGCCGGGCGCGGCCTTGGCGGCGGCCACCACGTCGGCCAGGGTCTTGTACTTGGAGTTGACGCTGGTGGCGATGACGACGGGCGTGTAGGCCACGTGGGCGACGGCGGTCAGGTCCTTGGTGGGGTCCCAGGGCAGGTTCTTGTAGAGCCAGGGGCCGATCACGAGGTTGTCCTTCTGGCCCATCACGAGGTCATAGCCCGTGGGTGCTGCCTTGACGGCCTCGCCGATGCCGATGGTGCCGCCCGCGCCGGCCTTGTTGTCGGCCACCACGGTCCACTTGGCGCTTTCAGTGAGTTTGGTGGCCACCAGGCGCGAGAGGATGTCGGTGCCGCCGCCGGGCGGGAAGGGCACGATCAGTCGGATGGGCTTGGTGGGGTAGGCCGCAGCCGGTGCGGGAGTCTGGGCGTGCGCGGTGGTGCCCACGGCAAAAGCAAGTGCGGTGAGGGGAAGCAGGGTGCGAATCATGGTGAGAGATGTCTCCGTCGGTTCAATCGATGGGGCGGCTGCGCGGGTGCGCTGCCCTGGTCTTGGTGCCAGCCGCGGATGATCGCCGATCCTCCGCAGCGCAGACCTTGCCGATACAGGATGGCAGCATCGCCGGTGGCGATGCCGCCATGCCCTGCGTGCGGTCAGATACGTTCAAAAATCGCTGCAATGCCCTGGCCGCCGCCAATGCACATCGTCACCAGCGCGTAACGGCCCTGGATGCGCTGCAGCTCATGGATGGCCTTCACGGTGATGAGCGCGCCGGTCGCGCCAATGGGATGGCCCAGCGAGATGCCCGAGCCATTGGGGTTGACCTTTGCCGGGTCCAGGCCCAGGTCCTTGGTCACGGCGCAGGCCTGTGCCGCGAAGGCCTCGTTGGCTTCGATCACGTCGAGATCGTTGACAGTGAGGCCCGCCTTCTTCAATGCCAGCTGCGTGGCTGGCACCGGGCCAATGCCCATGTACTTGGGGTCCACTCCTGCGTGGGCATAGGCCACCAGGCGCGCCAGGGGCTTGGCGCCACGGGCCTTGGCGGCACCGGCTTCCATCAGCACCACGGCGGCGGCGGCGTCGTTGATGCCCGAGGCGTTGCCAGCGGTCACCGTGCCGTTTTCCTTGAGGAAGACGGGCTTGAGCTTGGCCAGGTCGTCCATGGTGGCGCCGGGGCGGAAGTGCTCGTCGGTGGCGTATTGCACATCGCCCTTCTTGCTCTTCAACGTGACGGGCACGATCTGGTCCTTGAACACGCCGGCCTGCGTGGCGCGTTCGGCCCTGTTGTGGCTTTCCACGGCCAGTTTGTCCTGGTCTTCGCGGCTGATGCCCCACTTGGCGGCGATGTTCTCGGCCGTCACACCCATGTGGATGTTGTGGAAGGGGTCGTGCAGTGCGCCGATCATCATGTCCACCATCTTGGTGTCACCCATGCGGGCGCCCCAGCGCATGTTCAGGCTGGCAAAGGGCACGCGGCTCATGTTCTCGGCGCCAGCGCCAATCGCCACGTCGGTGTCGCCCAGCAAAATGGACTGGCTGGCGTTGACGATGGCCTGTAGGCCCGAGCCGCACAGGCGGTTCACGTTGTAGGCGGGCGTGCCCTCGCCGCAGCCGCCGTGGATGGCCGCCACGCGCGACAGGTACATGTCCTTGGGCTCGGTGTTCACCACATGGCCGAACACCACATGGCCCACATCCTTGCCTTCCACGTTGGCACGCGCAAGCGATTCGCGCACCACGAGGGCGCCCAGTTCGGTGGGGGGCACGTCCTTCAGGCTGCCGCCAAAGGTGCCAATGGCGGTGCGCACTGCGCTGACGACGACGACTTCACGGGTCATGGGGAGGTCCTTTCAGAGAGGTTTCGAATCAAATGGGTCGCTGCCGCTTGTCTATCAAGCGCTGAATGCTATCAAAATAGGAGCTTTCGGTTCACGCGTCCCGCACGTCGGCAACGGGGTTTGCACCGAAATCGGCACGGTCCAGCCAGGCCAGCACGCGAGTGGCGGCGTCGGCGGGCGACGTGAGCTGCCCGCCCGTCTTGAGGTTGGCAAAGTTCTGCTGGTCCGGAAACGCTTCGGGTGCGGCGCCCCGCAGTTGCACCTGCATGTCGGTGTCGATCACGCCCGGCGCCAGCGAACACACCTTGGCGCCGTGCGGCTTGAGGGCTTCGTCCAGCGCCACGCAGCGCGTGAAATGGTCCATGCCCGCCTTGGCGGCGCAGTACGCGGCCTGCGAGGCCATGGCGCGGCGGCCCAGGCCGGAGGAGATGTTGAGCACCTTGCGTGGCACCGTCCAGGCGTCTGTGGCGCCCAGAAAAGCGGCGGTGAGCTGCATGGGCGCTTCCAGGCCGACGCGCAGGGCATGGGCCAGATCGGCGGCATCGCTGTGCGACAGGGGCGCTATGCGGGGTATCACGCCCGCGTTGTTGATCAGCGTGGCGCTGGCAAACGCCTGTGGGCCCTCGGCGCTGAGCCAGGCCTGCAGCTTGTGTGCAGCCTGCTCCCCTTGCGACAGGTCTTGTTGCCATTGCTCTATGGAGACACCTGCCGCCTTGGCCTCGGTGGTCAGGTCGGCATTGGCACTGCGTGCAATGCAGACCAGGGTGTTGCCGCTCTTCAAAAGCTGCTGGGCCATGGCCAGGCCCATGCCGCGTGAGGCCCCGGTGAGGATGTAAAGGTGATTTTGTGGCATCCCGCCATGTTACTGCGCAGTACGCATGTCCATGCGCCGCTACTGATCCGCAGGCGACTCCAGCGCCGCCAGCAGCAGTGCCAGCCGCGCATCCAGCGCCGCCAGGTCAGCGGCCTTGAGGGGGGCGAGGATGCGGTGTTCGTTGGCCACGTGCGCCTCGACCGCGCGGTCGATCAGCGCCAGTCCCTCGGCCGTAAGCTGCACCAGCGAGCTGCGCGCGTCGTCGGGGTTGGGCAGGCGGGTGATCCAGCCCTGGGCCTCGAGCTTGCCCATGCGGTGTGTCATGGTGCCGGAGGTGACCATGAGCGTCGAAAACAGCGTGGTGGGCGCCAGGCAGTAGGGGGCGCCACTGCGGCGCAGCGTGGCCAGCATGTCGAACTCCCAGAAGCTCAGGTTGAACTCGGCAAAGGTCTCGTCGAGCCGCCGCTGTAGCAGCGCGGCACAGCGTTTGATGCGGCCGATAGGGCCCATGGGGCCCACATCCAGGTCGGGGCGCTCGCGGTGCCACTGGGCCAGGATGGCGTCCACGGCGTCGGGTTGGCGTTGGGTGGCCATGGATTGTTTGTCGGGTAAATTTATCTTGAATTCGAGATTGTATGTTAGAGTTTTTGTCTTGAATTGAAGATAAATAATAGGTTTTTGGTTTTTAATCGATCTCTGCATGGCCGCTACATGACTGCTACACGTTCTTCCCCCTGGCTCGATGCGCTGACCACGGCTGTGGGCCCGGTCATCTGGGGCTCCACCTACATCGTCACTACCGAGCTGCTGCCGCCCGACCGGCCCTTCACCGCCGCGTTGCTGCGCACGCTGCCTGCGGGGCTGTTGCTGGTGTTGTGGTGCCGCCGCTGGCCCGCATGGGGCGACTGGCAGGGCTGGTGGCGGCTGATGGTGCTGTCGGCGCTCAACATCGGAGTCTTTCAGGCCCTGCTGTTTGTGGCGGCCTACCGCTTGCCGGGTGGTGTGGCCGCCGTGGTGGGCGCCATCGGGCCGCTGGTGGTGATGGGCCTGGTCTGGGGCATGGACCATCGGCGCCCGCCTGGGTTGGCGCTGGCGGCAGGGGCCTTGGGCGTGCTGGGCATGGCCGCGCTGCTGTTGTCGCCGGGCGCGCGGTGGGACATGGTGGGCGTGGCCGCCGCGCTGGTGGGCACGGTGTGCATGGCGGCGGGCACGTTCTGGTCGCGGCGCTGGCGGTCAGACCTGCCGGTGCTGGCGTTCACCGGCTGGCAGCTGCTGGCGGGCGGCATCATGCTGGCACCGGTGGCCTGGCTGGTGGACCCGCCGCTGCCTGCGCTCTCGGCCACCCAGGTGGGCGGTTATGTCTACCTGAGCCTGGCGGGGGCCTTGCTGGCCTATGCCCTGTGGTTTCGTGGCATTGCGCGCCTGCCGTCGGTGGCGGTGTCATCGCTGGGGCTGCTGAGCCCCGTCACGGCCGTGCTGCTGGGCTGGTTGATGCTGGGACAGGCCATGACGGGCGTGGCGCTGGTGGGCATGCTGGTGGTGCTGGGCAGTATCCTGGCCGTGCAGTGGGCCATGTCGAGGCCGAAGCCGGTTTAAGGGGCCGCACATCCTGGCTGGATGGTAGTGTGTTTGCTATGTTTTGTGTAGCAAACTATGAGACCCTTCAAGCGCCAGGCCCTCAAAAGACCCAAAAAAACGTTGCCCACACGGCCATCAGGCTGCCGCTATGGCACGGGGGCCGCCTACCCGAGCAACTGGCGCCATGGCGCTGAGGGCCTGTGGGGAGGGCGCCCGGCCGGCGGCGTGCAGGGGGGCTCCGCTGCACGCCGTATCCAGACGGAACACCGAGACCACTTTGACGAGATCAAGGGCCTGGCTCTTCATGCTGCTGGCGGCAGCGGCCATTTCTTCGACCAGGGCGGCGTTCTGCTGGGTGGCCTGGTCCATCTGCATGACGGCTTCACCCACTTGGCCTACGCCATCGCTCTGCTCGGCGCTGGCGGCGCTGATCTCGCTCATGATGTCTGTGACGCGCCGGATCGACTGGACGACGTCTGTCATCGTCTGCCCCGCCTTGTCCACCAGTGCAGTGCCTTGCTCGACACGGTTGACGCTGGCGGAGATGAGTTCCTTGATCTCCTTGGCGGCCTCGGCGGACCGGCCCGCAAGCCCCCGCACTTCACTGGCCACCACGGCAAAGCCCCGGCCCTGGTCGCCCGCGCGCGCGGCTTCCACGGCAGCATTCAGGGCCAGGATGTTGGTCTGGAAGGCGATGCCGTCGATCACGCTGATGATGTCGGAGATCCTCTTGGAGCTGTCGTTGATGCCCTTCATGGTCTCCACCACCTGGGCCACCACTTTGCCGCCCTCCACGGCCACATTGTTGGCACTCAGGGCGAGTTTGTTGGCCTGCTGGGCGCTGTCGGAGTTCTGTTTCACGGTCGAGCCCAGCTCCTCCATGGAGGCGGCGGTCTGCTCCAGCGCGCTGGCCTGGCGTTCGGTGCGGGCTGAAAGGTCGTGGTTGCCCTGCGAGATTTCTGCGCTGGCGGTAGAGACGCTTTCGGCGCTTTGCCGTACGTTGGCCACGATTTCGGCCAGCTTGTCGCGCATGTGGGCCAGTTCTGTGAGCAGCTGGCCCGGCTCGTCCTTGGCACCCTGGGGAATGGGGGTTGCCAGGTCCCCCGCGGCGATGGCAGTGGTGGCCTGGACCGCCTGCCGCACCGGGGCGGTGATGGAGCGTGTGGTCCACCAGGCCAGGAACAGGCCCACCAGGATGGCCAGCACGGTGCTGCCGCTCACCCAGGCGGTGCTGGCCTCGGCCTTGCGGGTGGTTTCCTTCAACGTGGTGGCCACGCCTTCATCGAGCGTATGGGTCAGCTCTTGCAGCACGGCCGCGTAGTTCTGGAAGACGGGGGCCAGCACGGTGTCGGTCTGCGCGACCACGTCTTGCCCGGCTTCCTTGGCCTTGACGAGTTCGGTGCGCTTGACGCGGTAGGCGTCGCGCGCGGCAATGGCCTGGTCGTACAGCTGGGTTTCCTTGCCGGGCAACAGGTAGCCACTCACTTCCTGCATGCGTTTGCTTTGCACCTCGACCACTGCAGACATGTCCTTCTTGAGCTTGCTGGTGTAGGGCGCGTCGTTGGCCTTGAGCAAAGCCTCGGTGCGCAGCCAGTTCATCTGGATGTCGGTCTGCCACTGGTGCATGAGGCCCTGGCGCTTGAGCTCCGAGGTGGCGATGTGTTCATTGCTGCGCTGCAGCGCCGTCACGCTCAAGACACCGAGTGTGGCGATGACCACGGTGATCAGCAGCAGCATTCCAAATGCCACTCCGAGTCGAATGCCCAGTTTCAGGTCTTTGATGCGCATGGCGGCTCCTTGGGGATGCAGTGGCGAAGTGGGGGTGAAAGGGGTGCTGGCGTCCGGTGGCTGGGGCGGTCCGGGTGTCTTGTGGGGCAGGCAGGCGCGTGTCAGGAAAGGGCCGCCGCGCCGGTTTCGAGAGAGCTGGTGCTTTGCAGGCGCTGGCCCACGCGTGCCAGGTAGTCCGCCCGCACGCGGCGGGCTGCGTAGTCGCGTGGCGCGCTGCGCAGCAGCTGCTCCCACGCCTCGCGGCGGTGCCGCTCTGACTGCTGCTGGCACTGGGCCACCACCACGGGCGTGGGGTGGGGGGCCTGGGCATCGGTCATGCATTCGTAGCCGTAGTAGTGCATGAACTCCCACGCCAGGCTCTCGATGGTCTCGATTTCGTGCGGCTGCAGCTGGGTCTTGAACTTGTCCTTGTGGGCCGGCAGGGGGGCAAAGCAGTTGGACTCCCACAGGGCGGACCTGCGGGAGAGGTCTTGCGCCTCCTGCGATGCGGCGATGTCCAGCATCTGCGGCAAAAACTCGATGCCGATGAACTGGCAGATGCGCCGCAGCGTGTGCTCCTGGTCGCTCAGGAAGTCCTCGTAGCGGATGGTGAGCACGCGGTCCGGGTAGCGCAGCGCCAGTGCACGGCCAGCAGTGTGGGCCTTGACCCAGGCCTGGGCGTTGAGCGTGGTATCGAAGTCATGGATGATCGCGCGGTTCATCGACGCCACCTGCGCCCGGGGGTCGCGCACCACGTTCAGGAACCGCATGTCGGGAAACAGCTCCATCAGTTCGTGGGCGTAGTGGACGCTGTCCAACGACTTGTCCATGGCCACGCTGGCCCCGTGCAGCTCGGCGCTGCGCAGCAGCAGCTCCCACACGATGCGGTGCACGCTGCGGGGTTTGCCCTGAAGGGCGCTGAAAATCTCTTCGGCGTCGAAGTGCACCCCCGGCCACTTCACCATGCTGGCCGCCTGCAGGCCCACCACGTCCTTGACCATCTGCCGGTACGCGCTGTCGTCGCGCAGGTCGCCATACAGCGGCACCATCGGCATGAAATCCACGATGTGCAGGGGATACGGCGAATGAAACTGAGGGCTGGCATTGAGACGCAGGCGCAGCGCGTGGCTGCCGCAGCGCCGCAGCGGAATCATCAGCAGCGGAAGCGGGCGCGGGGTGTGGGGTGGCTGGTTCATGGTGTGTCTGCCTCCAGGTGCGCAAAGAACTCGTTGATGAAGCGGTCCATGTCTTGGTCGGGCAGGCGGTCGATGCCACCCGCGCGATGCCGCCCGCCACCCGCCGGGTAGCGGCTGCAGAAGATGTCTGCACGGCTGGCGCTGGCGCTGCCAATGCGCAGGTTGACCAGAAAGTCGCCGTCCGAACGCGGGGTGAGCACGGCGACCGAGCGCCCGTTGTTGCGTGCCACGAGCTGGTTGGCCAGGGTGCCGCACAGGCGCCGGGCCCAGGCGCGGTCGGGCAGCACATACACGCTGGCCCTGTCGTTGGTGGTGTAGGGGGCCAGGTCCTGCACGGCCTGCAGGTCGCTGGCGTGGCCCTCTTGCAGGCGTCGGAATTCGTAGGCCTTGGCCATGAAATCGAGCGGGCTCTCGAAGCGGTGGAGTGACCGGTACAGCTGCACGGGGCAAAAGTGCAGGTCTTCGCGGCTTTCGCCGTAGGCGTTGTAGTTGAGCAGGTAACCCAGCTGCGCCAGCGCCCCGCGCGTGCCAGCTGTGCAGCCATGTTCCCGCGCCATGCGATCGGCGACGGCGTCCAGGTTGTCGCCGTAGGCCGCCACGATGGCCCACTGGTGCAATACACCACCCAGGTGGCGGTCCACCAGGATGCTGGTGCATACGTCGAGGCTTGTGTCGATGTGGGCCGTGAGCCGCGGGTGGCGAAAGAGGGTTTTTGCGCTGTGGTGGTCGAAATAAGTCACCTGGCCGCCTCCGTTGAGCACTCGGCACACACCCTGTGCATTGCGGTCCCACGAGATGTCCAGCGCGGTCACCTGCAGCGGCCGCCCGGAGGGCAGCTGGTCGAACAGGGCAATGTCCCGCTTCGCGCCGCTGATGAGAAAGTTGTCGCGGGGCTCTACCAGGCGCAATTGGTGCAGCGCGCACAGCCCGTCGGCGTCGCCATTGAAGAGGTCGTAGGCCTGCAACCCACGGTCGGCGGGTGCGGAGGCGGGGGGCGCGGCTGCGGCTGAGAAGCGATCAGTGAACATGGAAAAGGTCTTGCAAAAAGGGGCGGAACTGGTCGGGTGGCATTAGCGGATGTACCCGCGCTGGCGCAGGAGCGCGAGCACCTGCGCGCAGGCGTCGGCCAGGCTCAGGTGGGCGGTGTCGATGCTGAAATCGGGCGATTCAGGCGCCTCGTAGGGGGCGGAAACCCCTGTGAACTGCGGAATGTGCCCCGCGCGCGCCATGGTGTACAGGCCTTTGGGATCGCGGCCCTCGCACACGTCCAGCGGGGTGCTCACATGCACCTCCAGAAAACGGTGCTCGCCGATGAGCGCACGGGCCATGGCGCGGTCGCTGCACTGGGGCGAGATAAGGGCGGTGAAGACCATCAGCCCGGCGTCGTTCATGAGGGCGGCGACTTCGGCCACGCGCCGGATGTTTTCCGAGCGTTCGGCCGCGCTAAAGCCCAGGTCCCGGTTGAGCCGGTGCCGAAGGTTGTCTCCGTCCAGCACGAAGCTGGCAAACCCGAGGGTGTGCAGCTGCTCTTCCAGCGCGTAGGCCAGGGTGGACTTGCCCGCACCGCTCAAGCCTGTGAGCCATAACGTGACGGGGCGCTGCTGCAGCAGCTGCTCGCGCAGGGGGGCTGTGACCCGGCCCATGTGCGGGATCACCACCCGCAGGCCGTGGGGCGTCAGGCCTTTCGCTGCAGCGGCAGGGTCCTTGGCCGAGGGTTGGAGTGAGGCGGGAAGCGGCATGGTCAGTCCAGGGGGCGGTTGGGGCGTGCGGCAAGCGCGTTCACTGGCACCGGATGGCGCACGCAAAAAGCGGATGGCCCTGGACCACGGTCGGTGGCCCCAGGCGGTAGGATTCAAAACCCGTGCGGCGCAGCAGGCGTTCCACCCCCAGCGGTGAGACGGTGACCATGCGCTGGGCACCGCGCGCCATGGCGCAGCGGCTGGCCGCCTGCAGCAGGCCGGTGGTGAGGGGCGAGGAGAACTGGTCAAGCGCGGAGCCCGTAGGCCCCGAAAGGTCCATCGAGGCAAAGCGGGACAGTTCCCACACCTCGGGTGCGTTCGGTGCCGGGGCGCCGTTGAGCAGTTGCGGGAACACCTCGGCCAGCAGGTAGGGGCGGGTGGTGGGCAGCAGCCGGGCGGTGCCGATGACCTCGCCGTCTTCGTTTTGTGCGATGACGTAGACGGTGTCGTCCCGGTCAAACTGGTCCAGCTCCAGGGCATCGCGGCAATGAAGTTGCCAGCCCAGTTTTTCCACAAAAACACGGTGCCGGTACCGGGCCATGCGGGTCATCAATGGTGGGTGCAGTTCAGCAGAGCAGCCGGAGGTGATGCGCATTGGAGGTGCCCTCGTGAGTTTCGTCGATTAGAAAATCACGGAAAGATATTTGTAACTACCAACTCTGGTAGGTGTTTCCGTCGGCCTTTCTGGTCAAAATCAACTCGCCAAAGGGCTTCAATGCCGCCAGAATGTGAAAAAAACGTAACGGCGGTTGATGGCGCGTAATTCGCGTGCGGATGGTCAGTCTCTGTGGGGTGGTGCTCGGTGTTGGAGTCCTATGACAAGCTGGCAAGAAGATCTTTTGGGGGTGATGGACCGCGCGCAGTCAGAGCAAGAGGTTTTTTGCAAAATCGAGCTCGCTGCGCACGCTCTGGGGTTTGAGTACTGCGCCTATGGCCTGCGGGTACCCATGCCCTTGTCCAACCCAAAGACCATTTTGTTGAACAACTACCCCTTGGCCTGGCAGGAACGGTATGCGCAACAGGGCTATGTGCAGATCGATCCGACGGTGCTCCACGGATGCCGCAAGCAGACCCCGCTGGTCTGGTCGGACGATGTGTTTGCATCGGCCCAGAATTTCTGGGAAGACGCACGATCGTTCGGATTGCGTTTTGGTTGGGCGCAATCGTGCATTGACGGCGGCGGGGTGCGTGGCATGCTGACGCTGGCGCGTCCGTCCGAGGCCCTGACACCCGAAGAGATCGCCCACAGTGAGATGAAGATGCGCTGGCTGGCGCACATTGCGCACCTGATCCTGTCGCGCATCTTTACGACCCGCCAGGCCGAACTGATGCAGCCGCATCTGACAGCCAGAGAAATCGAGGTGCTCAAATGGACCGCCGACGGCAAGACCTCTGCCGACATCTCCTCGCTGCTGGATGTGTCGGAAAACACCGTGAACTTCCATGTCAAGAATGCCGTGACCAAACTGCAAACCACCAACAAGACGGCCGCCACCGTGCGTGCCGCCATGCTGGGGTTGCTGGGCTGATGTCGCGGCCTGCTGGCGCTGCAACCCCTTGCGCCAAGCCGGGTTGCGTCAGTGCAGGGATGGAAGCAACAGGGGCGACCGGTGGGGGGCGGGTGTGAACACCATGCGGGTTTCGCCGGATGGCCTGCTGCGCCTGTCGATTGACGAATTGCTGTCCCTGCCCATCCATCACCTGATGTCGGCGGTGGATGTGGACCTGGTGGTGCCCCGAAGGGCAGTGTGCGGGTGCGAAACCACCATCAGCGGCTACACCGAGTGGGTAAGTGCTTCCCGCCCGGCGGTGTCCATCGGCTGGGACTGGCATATCCGCCTCTGGACCGCGCAGCGGCCCTTCGCCTGGGCGCGACTGGGCCAGCCTCGCAGCAACGTCATGCTGGTGTACTCCACAGGCAACGATACGGGGTGGCAGAAGAACCTCGAGCTGCTGTCCACGGTGGTGGACGCCTTGCCCTGGCAGGAGCAGTTGAGCCAATCGGTGACGGCCCTGCTGCCAAGCCATTGAGCAAGGCCTTGGCGCTTTGCGGAATGGAAGCGTGAACACACGGAGTGTGAGTTTGCTATTGAATGTATAGCAAAAAATGGCGTCTATCTGGCGCTAGGCCGCAGAAAGCACTTCAAAAATCAGCTGCCAGCTCCCACCGCATGGCCTGGCCGGTAGCTGGGTGGGTCAGGGCCAGTTCTCCGGCATGCAGCAGCAGGCGCGGGGCCTGTGCCTGGGTGGCTGCATCGGCATACAGCGCGTCTCCCAGGATCGGGTGGCCCAGGGCGGCCAGGTGCACGCGAAGTTGGTGCGTGCGGCCGGTGACGGGTTCCAGCTCGACACGGGTGGTTCCGGCCGCAGTGTTGTGCGCCAGGGCGCGCCAGCGGGTATGGCTGGGCTTGCCTTGCAGCGCATCGATGATCCGCAGGGGGCGTCGCTCCCAATCGGCGGCGATGGGCAGGTGGATGTCAGCCCAGGTGCCGGGTGGTTCGGCCACCAGGCCTTGCACGACGGCGAGGTAACGCTTGTGGACCTGCCGCTGCTCGAACGCCAGGCTCAGGCGACGTTGTGCGTCGGCATGCCGGGCCATCAGCACAAGACCCGAAGTGGCCTGATCCAGCCGGTGAACGATGAGTGCGCCTGGCCAATACAACTGGGCGCGGGCACTCAGGCAGTCCTGTTTGTCGGGGCCGCGCCCCGGCACGCACAGCAGGCCCGAAGGTTTGTTGAGCACCAGCAGGTCAGCGTCCTCATACAGTGCCATCGGGGCCGGGTGTCTTGCAGTGCCTGCCGTGCCTTCGGCCACTGTGGGGGTCATGGGCACCCTCGAATCCACGGACGCCTTGGGGCCGCTACCGTATCGGCTTCAGCCCGGGGCATGGTTGTCGCCACCCACCAGGCGTTGCACGGTGGCGCAAAGCTCTTCCACGTCGTTGGGCTTGTGGATCAGTGCCTGTGCGCCTTCAGCCAGCGCGGCCTGCTCGATTTCCGCCGTGACATAGCCCGAGGCCAGAGCCACAGGCAGGTCGGGGCGGATCAGGCGGGCCTCGCGCACCAGGTCCACTCCACAGAAGCCGGGCATGTTGTAGTCGGTCACCAGCAGGTCAAAGGCCTGTGGGGCAGCACGCAGCGCGGCCGTGGCCTCGTGCGGATCGGTGTAGCCGCTGACCTCATAGCCCCGGCGGCGCAGGAGGCGCTGCACCAGAAACACCAGGGCCTGGTCATCGTCCACGTACATCACATGGTGCTTCTTGCGCGGCGCGCTGCCGGGGGCATCGGTGGCGGCAGGCGTCGAGGGTGCGGCGGATGCCGGTGCGGCCTGCAAGGCTTGGGGGGGCTGCGCATCCAGGATGCTCTGCGTGGCGATGTGGGCGACCGGAAAGTACAACGTGAACCGGCTGCCCTGGCCGGGTGCACTTTGCACGTCAACGCCGCCTTCGTGCGTGCGCATCACGCCGTGCACGACCGCGAGGCCGAGGCCCGTGCCTTGGCCCACGGGCTTGGTGGTGAAGAAGGGCTCGAAGATGCGTTCCAGCGTGGCAGCGTCCATGCCCGGACCACTGTCGCGCACCGTCAGGGCGACGTAGTCCACGGGTGCGAGGCCCAGCCGTTCGCTCAGGCGCTGGTCGGGCTGCACGGCGGTGGCTTCCACATGGATGCTGCCGCGCTCGGAGCCAATGGCATGGACAGCATTGGTGCACAGGTTGAGCAGGGCCTGCTCGACCTGCGTGGCGTCGGCCAGCACGGGAGGCAGGCCGGCCTGCAGCTGCATGTGCAGCTCGATGGCCGGGGGCAGGGTGACGCGCAGCAGGCGTTCGGTGTCGTGCACTACCTCTGCCAGCGATACGGCCGAGCGCTGCGGTGGCTCGTTGCGGCTGAAGGTGAGGATCTGGCGCACCAGGTCGCGCGCGCGCCGCCCAGCCTTGTCGATCTCCATCAGGCTTTCCAGCACAGGTGAGCCCGATGCACAGTCGGCCTTGGCCAGCTCGACGTTGCCCAGGATGGCGCCCAGGATGTTGTTGAAGTCGTGCGCAATGCCGCCCGCCATGGTGCCCACCGCCTGCATCTTGTGCGACTCGCGCAGCTGGGCTTCCAGCTCGCTTCGGTGCGCCTCGGCCTTCTTGCGGCCGGTCAGGTCGCGTGCGAACACGGTGGTGGTTTCGCCCTCGGCATGGCGCTCGAACGACACGCTCACCTCCACGGCCAGTTCCTTGCCGCTGGCGGTCAGCGCCGTCATCTCGCCCAGCAGGGCCTGGGTGGTGAGCTGCGCAAACGCCAGCCCCTGCGCCGCGTCGGGCAAAAAACGGTCGAGCGTGCTGCCGAGCGCGTCGCTGGCGCTGCACTGGAACAGCGCTGCCGCTGTGGGGTTGAACACGGTGATGCGCTGGTGCTGGTCCACGCAAATGATGGCGTCCAGCGCGGAGTTGATGATGGCCTCCAGCCGCTTCTCGCTGGCGCGGATCTGCTCGTTGCGCTGCTGCAGGGTAATGGCGCTGTGCTGCAACGCCTGGCGCTCGGCCAGCAGCGGGCCCTGGTCGATCACGGCACACAGAAACTGCGGCAGCGGGGGGCCATTGCTTTGCGGGGCCTCGATGTGCGCAATGTGCAGGTCGCCCGTGATGGGTGTGTCTGCATTGATGGAAAAAACGACCTCCTTGACCTCGCTGCGGCCCAGGTCCTGCGCCAGTGCGAAGGCCTCGCGCACACGCCGGGCGTCCTGCGGGCGCACAAAGGGCATCAGTGCCGTGAGCGGGCGGTCGCGTTCGGTGGGCTGGAAAGATCGGTGGGCCATCGAGTTGGCCTGCACCACCATGTCGTGCTCGTCCACCACCATGAGGGCCAGCGGTACGCTGGCAAACAGGGTTTCGAAGCGTTCGTAGGCGCTTTCGGCCACGGTCTGGCTGTAGCGCAGGACCTTGTTCTGGCTCTCCAGCTCTGCCTGGTAGGCGCGCAACTCGGCCACGAGGCCTTCGGCCGGGGTGCCAGGGGCACGGGCATGCGGGGTGGCACTACCGGGTGGGTGCTCTGCGGGGGCGGGCCGCCGCCCCTCAGGGTCCAGAAACGACAGGTCGGGTTCACTCATGGGTAAGGCGCGGCCAGGGGTTTTGGCGCGGGGAAAGTGCGCGCGCCGCGCAATGCTGTGGGCCAGAAAGCATGGCTACGAGTGTACGCCTGCAGTCTTTGTCCATGCGGTCTGGCGGGTGCCTGCCTGTGCAAGGCAACGGAGCAGAACCCGCGTGGTGCCGCATGCTGGTGGCTCCCGGCCCCCATTCAATGGGCGATTGTTGATCGATTGCGAACAATCCTTTTCTGTGGTGGGGCTTACCGATGGGGAAACGGCTCTCTACAGTTCCACCATCGCCCATTTGCCGATCAACCTTTCAGCCATCTTCAGGAATTCTTGCCATGAACCCCATCGACACCTCCCTTGCCCAACCGCTGCTGAACAAGCTGCAATGGCGGTACGCCGCCAAGAAGATGAACCCCGCCAAGGTGGTTCCACAGGACAAGGTAGAGCGTATTCTGGAAGCCGCACGCCTGGCCCCCACCTCCAGCGGCCTGCAGCCGTTCGAGATCATCGTGGTGACGGACCCCGCTGTGCGCGCCAAGATCCAGCCCATCGCCTGGAACCAGGCGCAGATCACCGACGGCTCGCACCTGCTGGTGTTCGCCGCATGGGACAACTACACGGCCGACCGCATCAACATGATGTTCGACCTGACCAATGACCAACGCGGTTTCAAGAACGAAGGCTGGGAAAACTATCGCCAGATGCTGCTCGGGAGCTACCCCCAGCGCGATGCCGAGGTGAATTTCCAGCATGCCGCCCGCCAAGCCTACATCGGCATGAGCGCCGCACTGATCGCCGCTGCGTTTGAAGAGGTGGACTCCACCCCCATGGAAGGTTTTGACCCCAACGCACTGGACGAAATCCTGGACCTGCGCTCCCGTGGCCTGCGCAGCGTGTCGATCCTGCCGCTGGGCTACCGTGCCGATGAAGGCGACTGGCTGGTCAATCTGAAGAAGGTGCGCCGCCCTCGCGAGCAGTTCATCACCGAGGTCTGAGACCTTTCTTTGCCTGCCTGCCGCCGTAGTGCCTGATAGCAGGCAGGCCCCGGCGGGTCTTGCCGGTATCTGAAGCCCGGCCGCGCGTTCAACGTGCGGCCGGGCTTTGGCGTTTCAGCGCACGGCTTTCGGTGCGTCGTTCACACGGCGCATGGGTGTCAGCACAAAGGCCAGCGCTGCCAGCACCACCAGCGTGCCGCCACTGGCTGCAAACAACTGAGGGAGTGTGACGCTCTTCATCACCCAGCCCGTCACCGCTGCAGAGATGGGAGCCAGGCCCATGAAGATGAACATGAACAGGCTCATTGCCCGGCCAATCAGGGCCGGCGGCACACGTTGCTGGATCCAGGTGAACACGCTTACCTGCATGAAGCCGCCGAGCAGGCCGATGACCAGCATCAGTGCTGCGCCCTGCCACACTGCCGTGATCAGCCCCAGGGGCATGAACAGCGCGCCGATGATGGCGTCGAACGCCAGGATGGTCATGCCCAGGCTGCCAATGCGCAGCCGCGGCACCATGCCCGACACCACCATGCCCAGCAGCGTGCCCGCGCCATGGGCGCCCACCATGATGCCGAAAGCGGCCGCGCCCAGCTGGGGCGTGCTGCTGGCCAGCACCGGGATGGCGATGTGGATGGGGCCCATGATGAACAGGGCAATGGCACTCCAGTAGAGAAAGCAGGTGCGCAGTTCGCCATCGCGCCAGAAGTGAACCAGGCCCTGCGCCACCGATGCCAGCACCGCCTGGGGTGCTGCTGCAGGGGCTGGGTTGGCTGCGTGGGTCTGCACCTTCGACAGCGTCCAGGCCGACACGGCGAAGCTCAGGGCATCGAGCGCAAAAGCGATGCCGATGCCGGTGGCATTGGCGTGGGCCGGTGCATCGGCGGCTCCTGTGGCCGCGTCGCCCGCACCAAACAGTGCAATGAGCAACCCCGCCAGCAGGGGCCCGAGGAACATGGTCAGCTGCCGCAGGCCCAGGCTGATGCCGTTGGCGGCCTGCAATTGCGAGCGTGCCACCACGTGGGGCATCATGGCCGTGCCTGCGGGGATGCTGAAGGCCGTGGCCAGGCCAATACCCAGCGACAGCGCGTACACCATCCACAGTGTCAGGGTGCCTGCAAGCACCAGCCCAGCCAGCACGGCCAGCAGCACCAGGTTGATGTATTTGGTGACCATCAGTACCTGTTTCGGCGAGTGGCGGTCCACCAGCGCTCCCCCCACCAGGATGAACAGCGCACGGGGAATGCTGATGAGGGCCAGCACGGTGCCCAGCACCAGGGTGTCGCCTGTCATCTGCAGCACCAGCCAGGGCAGTGCAATCAGCGTGAACTGGTCCCCCAGCATGGACAGGAAGGCGCCGACCGTCATCCAGCGAAAGTTGGGGTCCTTGAACAGCGCGGCGCGCGGGTCCTGGGGAGGGCTCGTTGGGGGGCGGGGCGAAGGGTGAGGGGGCGTTTCAGGTCGCATGAACAGGGTCTCCAAAAGATTTGCGGGTGTGCCGACGCCCGTTGAGCCACTGGCCCACGGCGGTGAATCGCACGCACAGGTGGTAGCTGGCCAGGCACAGGGCCGTGGTGGCCAGCACGTTGAGGGCCATCTTGGTCAGGACGGGGATCGGCACGCCGTACAGCAGAGCGCCAAAACCAATCGTCAGCGGCAGGTGCACGAGGTACACCCAGTACGAGCTGTCGGCCAGGTAGGCCAACCAGGCGCGAGGCTGGCCGACGTGGCGCAGAAAGAGTCCCATCAGCGCAAAGCTCCACAACCAGGACGCGGCGTTGTAAGCCAGTGCCATCCAGAACTGCAGATGCCGGGTGGCAGAAACGGGTTCGGCGAGGATCTCGGTGAAGGCACCGGTGAGCAGTACCAGCGCGAAGGCCGAAGCCTCAGGCTGGGCCAGCACTTCCGACAAGAATGCAGTGATCAGGAAACACGCGAGCCCCAGGCCCGCCAGTACCGGCCAGTGCCTTTCGGAGCGCGCCATCAGGTCCTTGCGCTGTGCATGCAGGCACAACCCGAATCCGTAGAACAGCCCGTTGTGGAGCCATTCCGCCAGCGGCGGCAAAAAGGACCCGCTGGGCGTGACGATGCCGTGGTCATAGTGGGCGCCGATCCAGGCCAGTGGCAATGTCAGCGCCACCACGCCAAGCGACGAACCGCCCAGCCAGGCCGTGGTGCGCCCCAGGGCTTTCTGCACGCCGCTGGGCAGCGCATTTGCCGCCGCCCACACCACGGGCGTGAACACAGCCAGCCACAACAGCATCCACAGGAACCACAGATGCATGGTGGCGGGGCCTTGGGGCACGTTTGGGCCCTGAGGCAGCAGGCTGCGGTCCACGCCCCAGGTGCCATAGGCCATGCGGTGCAGGAACATCAGGCCCAGCAGGGCGCTGACCACAAACAGAGGCGGCCAGAACACCACGAAGGGCAGGCCCAGGCGGCGCAACCGGTTGTGCACCATGCCCGCCAGTCCGCGGCGCTGCACCAGCGCCGACACAAAAAATCCGGCCAGGATAAAAAACAGGGGCATGCGGAACGCGTGGATCACGGCGACCAGCAAGTCGGCCACCGATGTGGACTGCTCGTCGTGCCAGGGCAGGGGGGACGGCCGGCTCATGTAGATGACCGAGACGTGCAGCACGATGCCCAGCCACATCATGGTGGCGCGCAAATTGTCCAGGGCATGCAGCCGTCGGCCCGGGGCGGCGGGTTCTGGGGGGCGGGTCGATCCATTCATAGGGACCGACTGTGAGCCCTCACGTTGCGTGAGGGTCAAGCGCTTTTCAGCACTTTTTCATCAATGTGTGGGCGACAACGTTGTTTTGGCGGATGTCGGTTTTGTCACTGGCGCAGCATGGGCGAGCGCCGCGTGCAGATAGGCGCGCACGGGCGCGCTCAGGGGGGACCCTGCCTGCAGCAGAGGTTCGTTGGCAGAGGCCGCGACCAGTTTTTGGCGCAGAGGGGGGTTGCCGCGGGTCAACTGGTCGAACAGCGCGTTCCAACGCAGTGCAGCGGCCCGCGCGTTGGGGTGGTGGGGTGGCACGGCGCGGCCCAGAAGCTGCTGGACGTCCTCTTCCAGCGCCGCCCATTGGGTGTAGGGCACATGGCCCAGCGCCCGCAGGTCGTCGCGGGTCAGGTACTTTTCGAGCAGTGCCATGCGCAGCTTGATGGCCGTTTCAATGAACTCGATCATGTCGCCCGGCGGGGCGTGGTTGCGCCCTTGGGTCGTGGGCTCGGTGCGGAACATGTGGCCCCAGCGCTCCAGCAGATCGAGGTCGCCATTCATCCAGTGCAGCATGAGCGCCATCCAGCGGTAGGCCAGCGCCTGCACCTCGGGCGTGTCGGGTGCCAATTGGCGGTCCATGGCGCTGCGCACCAGGTCCTTGACGACCAGCCAGTCGGCCTCGATGAGGTTCCAGTTCTGAAAGATGTGCTTGAGTTCGGCCGAGCTGAAGTACTTGCCGTAGGTCGTCATCAGCGCCAGAGCCTCCAGCCAGTTGCCCATGTCGGGATCGGCACCGGCCATCAGGCCGTCGCGCAGCATGGTCAGGCGCCCGCGCAGTTCCGTGGCCTGCGTGATCTGCTGGTCCAGCGAGCGGATTTGTTGCCCGATGATGCGCTCGGGGGCCATGCCTTCGCCCGCCAGCAGTGCGCCGATATCGCTGAGCGCAAGGCCCATCTGGCGCATGGTCTGGATGCCGTGCAGCCGCTGCACGTCGGCTTGGCTGTACAGGCGATAGCCCGCCTCGGACCGGCCCGAAGGCTTGAGCAGACCGATCTCGTCATAGTGGTGCAGCGTGCGCACCGTGAGGCCGGTACGCCGCGCAAGATCACCGACCTTCAGCAGCACGAGCGACTCCACGACGCATCTTGCGCTCCCACTGAACGATGCAACTGGCGCTCCTCAGGCCAGGGCAGCCGGGCAAGGGCTGCCCCGCAGTGAGGGCTGCGTCCCCCCTGGGGGGAAGGCGCCGCAGGCGACTCAGGGGGAGATTTCATTTCAGCGACCGACTGAAATCAGCTCGATCTCGAAGTTCAGCGTGGCATTGGGTGGAATCACGCCGCCCGCACCCCGGGCGCCGTAAGCGATGGAGGGGGGGCAGGTCAGCTTGGCCTTACCGCCCGGCTTCATGCGCTGCACGCCTTCGGTCCAGCAGGGGATCACGCCGTTGAGCGGGAACGCGGTGGGTTCACCGCGCTTGTAGGAACTGTCGAATTCCTTGCCGTCCAGAAACATGCCTTTGTAGTGCACCTTGACGGTGTCGGTGGCCTTGGGCGAATCGCCCGTGCCTTCCTTGATCGATTCATAGACCAGGCCGCTGGCCGTGGTCACGGGCTTGGCTTGTTGTGCCATGGCGACGGGGGCGATCACAAGGCTGGCAAGCAGCACGCACAGGATGTTGCGCAAAGGGTTCTCCTTGGAGGATGGGATTTCAAACAGGCGCGATCTTAGTCCGGTTCCAGGCCACGCCGGTAACAGGCTTGCCGTGAAAAAGCCTGCACGCAGCCGGGGCTCCATGCAGGCTTTGCAGGCCGAGCCGATGCGGGTCAGGCGTAGTCGCTCACCGGGATGCAGCTGCAGCTCAAATTGCGGTCACCCCACACGTTGTCCACGCGGCCCACGGGCGACCAGTACTTGTTGCTGCGCAAGGCGGCCACGGGGTAGGCAGCGGCTTCGCGGGCGTAGGGGCGGGCCCATTCGTTGCCCAGCAGGCTCTCGGCTGTATGCGGCGCATTCTTGAGCGGGTTGTTGTCCTGCGGCCAGGCGCCCGCCTCGATCTGACGGATCTCTTCGCGGATGGCGATCATCGCGTCGATGAAGCGGTCGATCTCGAACAGCGTCTCGCTTTCGGTGGGTTCCACCATCAGCGTGTTGGGCACGGGGAAGCTCAGCGTGGGCGCGTGGAAGCCATAGTCGATCAGGCGCTTGGCCACGTCCTCGGCCATCACGCCGCTGGTGTCCTTCAACTGGCGCAGATCCAGGATGCATTCGTGCGCCACATGGCCATTGGCGCTCGCGTACAGCGTGGGGTAGTGGTCCTTGAGGCGCGCGCTGATGTAGTTGGCCGAGAGGATGGCCGTCTCGGTCGCGGCCTGCAGGCCCTCGGCACCCATCATGCGGCAGTACATCCAGCTGATGGGCAGCACGGCGGCATTGCCCAGAGGCGCGGCCGAGACGGCGCCCACGCCGCCGGGCACTCCGGCCGTGGCATGGCCTGGCAGGTAGGGCACCAGATCGGCCACCACGCACACGGGGCCCACGCCGGGACCGCCACCGCCGTGGGGGATGCAGAAGGTCTTGTGCAGGTTCAGGTGGCTCACGTCGCCGCCGAACTCCCCGGGGGCTGCCACGCCCACCAGGGCGTTCATGTTGGCACCGTCCACGTACACCCGGCCACCATGCTGGTGCACCAGGGCGCACAGCTCCTTGACCTGGGTTTCGAACACGCCGTGTGTGCTGGGGTAGGTGATCATCACGGCGGCCAGGTTGGCGCTGTGCTGTTCGCATTTGGCTTGCAGGTCGGCCATGTCCACATTGCCGTTGGCGTCGCAGGCGGTCACCACCACCTGCATGCCCACCATTTGCGCGCTGGCCGGGTTGGTACCGTGTGCGCTGCTGGGGATCAGGCAGATGTTGCGGTGGCCGTGGCCCTGGGCCTCGTGGTAGGCCTTGATGGCCAGCAGGCCTGCGTATTCACCCTGGCTGCCGGCGTTGGGTTGCAGGCTGATGCCGGCGTAGCCCGTGGCCTGGCACAGCCAGGCGCGCAGCTGTTCGTCCAGTTCCTGGTAGCCCTGTAGCTGGTGGGCGGGAGCAAACGGGTGCACGTTGGCAAATTCGGGCCAGGTGATGGGGATCATCTCGCTCGTGGCGTTGAGCTTCATGGTGCAGCTGCCCAGCGGAATCATGCTGCGGTCCAGCGCCAGGTCCTTGTCGGACAGCTGGCGGATGTAGCGCAGCATGCCGGTCTCGGAATGGTGGGTGTTGAACACCGGGTGCGTAAGGTAGCTGCTGGTGCGGCGCAGCTCGGCGGGAATCAATGGCTCCACGCCTTTTTCGAATGCGTCAAAAGTGGGCAGCGCCTGGCCATCTTTGGCGAAAACCTTCCACAGCAACTCGATGTCGGCGCGCGTGGTGGTCTCGTCCAACGAGATGCACAGGTAGTTTTCGAAGTAAATTCGCAGGTTGGCGCCCATCTGTACTGCGCGAGAAGCTATGGATTTGGTAGCGCCATCGGTTTTGAGCGACAACGTGTCGAAGCAAGCCTGGGGGCGCACCGGCGCGCCCAGCTGGGTGAGCCCCTTGGCCAGGATGGCGGTGTAGCTGGCCACACGCTGTGCAATGCGCTTGAGGCCTTGGGGTCCGTGGTAGACGGCGTACATGCTGGCAATCACGGCGGGCAGCACCTGCGCAGTGCAGATGTTGGACGTGGCCTTTTCGCGGCGGATGTGCTGTTCGCGCGTCTGCAGGGCCAGGCGGTAGGCGGGCTTGCCATGCACATCCACGCTCACGCCCACCAGGCGGCCGGGCAGGCTGCGCTTGAACTCGTCGCGGCAGGCCATGTAGGCTGCGTGCGGACCACCGGCGCCCATGGGCATGCCAAATCGCTGGGTGGTGCCCACCACAATGTCGGCGCCCCACTCGCCGGGTGCGGTGATCAACGTGAGGGCCAGCAGGTCGGCCGCTGCGATGAAGGCGGCCTGTTTGGCGTGGGCCTTCTCCACATCGGCGCGCAGGTCGTCAATGCGGCCGCTGGTGGCGGGGTACTGGGCCAACACGGCGAAATACTCGCCATTCAGCGCGGCATCCCATTCGGCGGCGGAATTGGCCAGCACCACGTCGATGCCCAGGGGCTTGGCGCGGGTCTGGATCACTTCGATGGTTTGCGGGTGGGCGTCGCCGGCCACCACAAACACATTGCTTTTGCTCTTGACCGAGCGCTTGGCCAGTGTCATGGCCTCGGCGGCGGCGGTGGCCTCGTCCAGCATCGATGCATTGGCAATCGGCATGCCGGTCAGGTCGCACACCATGGTCTGGAAATTGACCAGCGCCTCCATGCGGCCTTGCGAGATCTCGGCCTGGTAGGGCGTGTAGGCCGTGTACCAGGCGGGGTTCTCCAGGATGTTGCGCAGGATGACGCCCGGAGTGTGGGTGCCGTAGTAGCCCTGGCCGATGAAGCTCTTCAAGACCTGGTTCTTCGATGCAATCGCCTTGAGCTCGGCCAGCGCCGCCGCTTCCGTTATCGGCAGGGGCAGGTCCATCGCGGTGCTGCGTGCGATGGAGCGCGGCACGATGCTTTCGATGAGTGCGCGGCGCGAGGCCTCGCCAATCACCGACAGCATGTGTGCTTCGTCGGCCGCGTCGATGCCGATGTGGCGGGGCAGGAATTCGGTGGCGTTTTCAAGCTCGCCAAGCGGCAAGGCGGATTGCATCAACATGGTGGGGCAGTCTCGAAGAGGGAATCAGGGTCAGGCGTTCTTGGCGAAGTCGGCGTAGGTGGCTTCATCCAGCAGCGCATCGAGCTGGCTGGCATCACTGAGCTTGACCTTGAAGAACCAGCCGGCATTGAGCGGGTCGGAGTTGGCCAGCGAAGGGTCGGCACGCAGGGCTTCGTTCACTTCGGTGATTTCGCCAGAGACGGGCATGTACACGTCGGCGGCGGCCTTCACGGACTCCACCACGCCGGCGACGTCGCCCTGGGCAAAGGTCTTGCCCACTTCGGGCAGGTCCACAAACACCACATCGCCCAGCGCGTCTTGCGCGTGGACGGTGATGCCGACCACAGCTGCATTGGCGTCAGCGGCGTTGATCCATTCGTGGTCTTTGGAGAATTTGACGGTCATGGGGAGGCTCCTCAAGCAACTAGAAAAATGAAAGGAATCTGCAATGTAGCGGGCGCAGGCGCGGTCTGTGCGCTGCGCCCGGCGAAATCAGCCACGGAAATAGTTGGCAGGCACGAAGGGCATGGCACGCACTTCCATCGGCACAGCCTTGCCACGCACGATGGCGTTCACGCGCGTGCCCATGGCCGCGAAGGCGGGCGCGACGTAGCCCATGGCCACGGGCTCGTTCACCGTGGGGCCCAGCAGGCCGCTGGTCACTTCGCCGATCTTCTGGCCATCGGTGCTTTGCAATTCGGTGTGTTCGCGCACGGGCACACGCTCCAGCGCCACCAGGCCCACACGTTTGCGCTGCAGGCTGGCGGGGTTGTCGATCTGCGCCAGCACCTTGTCGGCGCCGGGAAATCCGCCTGCGCGTGCGCCTCCCGTGCGGCGCACCTTCTGGATGGCCCAGTTGAGTGCCGCTTCGGGCGGCGTGGTGGTGGTGTCGATGTCGTTGCCGTACAGGCACAGGCCCGCTTCGAGCCGCAGCGAGTTGCGCGCACCCAGTCCGATGGGTTTGACCTCGGGCTGCGCGAGCAGGGCGCGGGCCAGGGTGTCGGCTTGTGCGGCGGGCACCGAGATCTCGAAGCCGTCTTCGCCCGTGTAGCCGCTGCGGGTGACAAAACAGTCGCAGCCGGCAATGGCGAAATCGCCGCCCGTCATGAAAATCAGCTTTTCCACTCCGGGCGCCAGGCGGGCGAGGGCCGTGACGGCCTGCGGGCCCTGCAGCGCCAGCAGCGCATGGTCGGGCATGGGGATCACGTTGCAGCGCTGGCCAATGCGCGCCTGAATGTGGGCAATGTCACCCACCTTGCAGGCGCCGTTCACGATGACGAAGAGCTCGTGGTTGCCCTTGTTGAAGAACATCAGGTCGTCGATGACGGTGCCCTCGTCGGTGAGCAGCAGGCCGTAACGCTGTTTGCCCACGGGCAGGTCGATCACGTCCACAGGCATCAGAGTTTCAAACGCCGCAGCAGCATCGGGGCCGACGAGCTTGAGCTGGCCCATGTGCGAGACGTCGAACAATCCTGCCGCGCTGCGCGTGTGCTGGTGCTCAGCCATCAGGCCCGCAGGGTATTGCACGGGCATGGAATAGCCGGCAAACGGCACCATGCGGGCGCCCAGCTCGATGTGCAGGGCGTTCAGGGGCGTGGTGAGCAGGGGCGAGGACGTGGCAGGGGATGACATGGCGGACTCCGGGCAAATAGGGGCCGCGACCACAAAGGTGGCCACGGGATTTGCCCTGCTGTCCGCTTTACCTGAGAGATTCACCGCAGCGCCCTGGCTGGCCATGCGGTTTGCTCCTTCGGTGGATGGCCTCATCACGCGATGCGGCGGGCCATCTCTCTCCAGCAAGGGAACGCCCGCATCACTGCGGGCGGTTGTCAGTCCTTTTGCCTGAGCGTTCGGCTGCTGCCTGCGCCTTCGGCGGTGCGTTGGCCCGTGGGGCTTGGCACTCTCTCCTGACTGGGCGATTCTAACTACTTCGCGTAGACCAGATCGCGAAGTGCCAGCGAGATCGAGGGGATGTATGTGATGATCAACAGGCACACCAGAATCACGCCGACAAACGGCAGAAGGTGTTTGATGATCCGGTCCAGCGAGATCTTTGCCACCGTGCAGGCTGCAAACAGGTTCACTCCAAAAGGCGGAGTGATCATGCCAAGCGCCAGGTTCACCACCATGATCAGGCCGAAGTGCACTGGGTCGATACCGAAGTGCATGGCCACCGGTGCCAGGATAGGGGCCAGAACGATGATGGCTGCGCTGGTCTCGATGAACATGCCAATCACGAAAAGCGCGGCGTTCACACCCAGCAGGAACAGGGCCGGGGACTGCAGCACCGCCTCCAGCCAGCGGCCGATGGCATCGGGCACACCAGCGCGCGTGATGAGGAACGCGAACAGCCCCGCGTTGGCGATGATGAACATGATCACCGCCGAGGAGATGGCCGACTTGCGCAGGATGGCGAACAAGTCCCTGAGCTTGATCTCGCGGTAGATCACCACGCCCACGATGAGTGCGTAGAACACGGCCACGGCCGACGCCTCGGTGGGGGTGAACACACCGCCGTAGATGCCGCCCAGGATGATCACCGGCATCAGCAGCGCCCAGCCAGCCTGCCAAGTGGCTTGGCCGAAGGGCATGCGGCCTTCACCGTCGTTCTTGCCCCATCCCTTCCACTTGCAATACGCCCAGACAAAAAGCATCAGCGCCCCGCTGATCAGAAGGCCGGGACCAAAACCTGCAATGAACAGCTCGCCAATCGACACTTCGGCGCTCACACCGTAAAGGATCATCGGAATGGAAGGCGGAATGATCACGCCCAGCTCGGCGCTGGTGGCCTGCAACGCCGCAGCGTAGCTGGTGGGGTAGCCATGTTTGATAAGCGCAGGAATCAGGATGGCGCCAATCGCAAACGTGGTGGCCACTGACGAGCCCGACACGGCCGCAAAGATCATGCAGGTCAGCACGCAGGTCATGGGCAGGCCACCCTGCACGCCGCCGACGATGCTCTTGGCAAACTCCACCAGACGGCGAGAGATGCCGCCCGTTTCCATCAGATTGCCTGCCAGGATGAAGAACGGAATGGCCGCCAGCGGAAACTTGTTGATGGACGCGAACATCTCCTTGACGGAAATGAGCATGTTCGCGTTCGATGCCTGGATGCCCAGGATGGACGCGAGCCCGATGGAAACGGCCACCGAGATGGTGAGCGCAAAGCACAGCACCATCGTTGAAATCATGACCACGCTCATTGTTGGTCCCCCACGCTCGGCATTGCATGTCCTCGCTGCCCCCCGAGGGGGCCGTTCGCTTGCTTGAGGCGGCTCGGCACGGCGCTCATTGGGCAGTCTCCAGTTCCATGCGAAGGGGGTCGATGAGGTTGCCGATGATGCCCACCACGCAAAACAGGCCCCCGACAGGCATGGCCAGGTAGGCCCAGAACATGGACACGGATTCCAGCCCGGCCATGCTTTGCACACCGCCACGTTTGGCGTAGTCCCAGCCCCACCAGATGATCACGCCGATGAGCGCCAGGGCCGCGATGGACACTATCCAGTCGAGCACGCGCCGCATCTTCGGTGGACTCCAGCGGTACAGCACATCCACGCTCACCATCGCACCCTGGCGGAAGGCGGCGGGGATGGCGAGGAACACCATCCAGATCAGGCTGAAACGGATCAGCACCTCGGTCCATTCTGCGGGCTGCTCCAGCACGAATCGCGTCACGATCTGGAACATGCCGAGCGCGGACGCCACTGCCAGCATGGCGCACGCGGCCAGCATGGCGAAGGAGGTCGTCCAGCGCTCAAAGGTCAGGAAAGCATTTTTCATGGGGCAGGGCCAGCCACGGGAGAAAGGGAGGGGAGAAAAGGCAAGAACCAAACGCCCGGTAGCTGGAGTGCCACAGGCGTTTGGTTCCAGAGCGCGGAGCGCACAGGGTTACTTCACGTCGCGGATCTTGTCGAGCGTGGCCTTGCCGAATTGCTTTTCGAACTCTGCATTCACCGGGGCCAGCGCGGCGACGAACTTGGCCTTGTCCACGTTGTCGATCACCGTCATACCCTTGGCTCGCAGGTCGGCCACACCCTTGGCATCGTCTTCATCGACGCGGGCGCGGTTTGCCTTGGTGCCTTCCTTGGCGGCGTCCAGAAACGCCTGCTTGTCGGCAGCGCTGAGCTTGTCGAACGAGGCCTTGTTCATCACGAAGATGCACGGCGAGTAGACGTGGCCCGTGAGCGTCAAGTGCTTTTGCACTTGGTCGAACTTGGCCGAGATGATCACCGGCAGCGGGTTCTCCTGCCCGTCCACGGTGCCTTGTTGCAAGGCCGTGAACACTTCGGGGAAGGCCATGGGCGTGGTGATGATGCCAAAGCCCTTGTACGCGGCAATGTGCACGGGGTTTTCCATCGTGCGCATCTTCAGGCCCTTGAGGTCACCGGGCTCTTTCACGTCGCGCTTGCTGTTGGTCATGTGGCGAAAACCGTTCTCGGCCCAGGCCAGGGCCTTGAAGCCCTTGCTGTCGAACTTGGTCAGCATCTCTTGGCCGATAGGGCCGTCCAGCACGGCGCGGGCATGGGCCTTATCGCGGAACAGGAAGGGCACGTCCAGGATCTTGGTGTCTGGCACAAAGTTGGGGATGGGGCCTGTGGAGCTGAAGGCCAGTTCCTGCGTGCCCAGTTGCACGGCTTCGATCGACTCGCGCTCGCCGCCGAGGGCGCCGTTGTAGAAGGTCTGCACCTTGTAGCGACCGCCTGTGCGCTTTTCAACTTCCTTGGCAAACGTGTCGATGGCCACACCCTGGTGGGAGTTCTGGGCCGTAGAAATGCTGATGCGCATGGTGGTTTGCGCGGCAGCGGAGGCCACAAAGCCGAGCGCGAGGCTCAGGCCGACGACGAGTTTGGTCAGTTGCATGCTGTCTCCTGTTGATGGTGGGCTGGGGCCGAAGGGATGCGCGGAGCTCCTTGCGGAGCGGGCCCCGAGCGCTTCCAAATTATGGTGGTGCCGCATCGGCGCAGGCATCGGGGTTTGTGCTGGTAAGCGTGCTTACTAACTGTGCACCGAGGTGCCCCCCAGTCCAAGGGTCGACCTGCAAATGCCAAGGGCCCCGTGCTGGCGGTAACCAGCCGGGGCCTTGTCAGTTTGTGCACTCCGGTAAGAGCGCCTTGATGGAAGAAGTATGCGCTGCAGGGATGAGATGAATTTGCTGAATTCTCTTTGAAACATTCAACTGTCAGAATAATTTTCTGAATTTGTAGGAATCAGTGAATAATCAAACTTATGGATCGACTGGATAGAAAAATTCTCGCTGTGCTGCAGGGCAACGCCCGCGCCAGCCTGCAAGAGATCGGGCAAGCCGTGGGCTTGAGCGCGTCACCTTGTTGGGGCCGCATCAAGAAGATGGAAGAGGCGGGTGTGATCCAGGGTTACACCGTGCGCATCAACCCGCAGTCGCTGGACCTGGCCGACACGGTGCTGGTGCAGGTCACGCTCGACAGCCACTCCGACAACACGCTCGAAAAGTTCGGCGAAACGCTGGCCAGCATCCCCGAGGTGATCGAGGCGCACCTGGTGTCGGGCGACTACGACTACCTGCTGCGCATCGTCGTGAAGGACACGCGCGACTACGAGCGCCTGCTGCGTGAGAAGCTCTACAAGATCAAGGGCATCCGGCACAGCCGCTCCAGTTTTGTACTGCGCACGCTCAAGAAGGCGGACCTCCCCCTTTTTGTGGGATGAATTTGATTAAAAATGGCCGTTGGCGCTTGTCTGTAAAGCGCTAATAGCTATCAATTTAATAGTATTTGCATCAGGTGCCAATTCCAACGCACAGGCATCAAGGAACACCCGCCGTGTTCTGTTTCTGCGGTTCTGAGGCTGTAGGGCATGCAGATCAACGGCAGAATGGCCCCGCCTTTTGCACTGGTTTCGGTGGGTTGCACCACCACGGTGCGCAGCCAGAGGGCTTGAAGCGTGCCAGCACGGCCGGAGAACCACCACCATGAACCTGCGTTTTGTCGAAGCCTTTTATTGGGTTGCCTCCCTCAAGAGCGTGACGCGCGCGGCGGAAAAACTCTTTCTGACCCAGTCGGCCATGTCCAGCCGCGTGGCGGCGCTGGAGGAAGAACTCGGTGTGCTGCTGCTGGACCGGCGCGACAAACACTTCAAGCTCACTGTGGCGGGCACCCGGTTTCTCACGTATGCGAAACGCATGCTGGAACTGCAGCGCCAGCTCAAGACCGAGATGGGCTCGGGCGGCCCGCTGGAAGTGTCGATCCGCCTGGGCGCGATTGAGTCGGTGCTCCACTCATGGCTCATTCCCTGGGTGGAACAACTGCGCAAGGACAACCCGCTGCTGGAGCTGGAGCTTACGGTCGAGTCCACACCTGTGTTGCTCGACCAGATCCGCCGGGGCACGCTGGATGCCGTGTTTGCGGCGCTGCCTGCGTCGGCGGACGGTATCCGCAGCCAGGCGCTGACGCCCATGGAGATGGTGTTCGTCGGCAACAGCAAGATCCACCGCAAGCGCCGCTATGCGCCTGAAGACTTTGCCGGTACCGACATCCTGACGTTCCAGCGTGGCTCCCAGCCCCATGTGTACCTGCTGGACACGCTGCGCCAGGCGCAGGTGGAGCCGCGCTGCGTGCACACCATTTCCTCGATCTCCGCCATGGTGCAGCTGGTACAGGGTGGCTTTGGTGTGGCCACCCTGCCGCGCCTGGCGGTGGAGCGGATGCTGGCGTTCCCGGATCTGCGCGCGTTGGCCTGCGACATCGTCCTGCGGCCACTGCCCATTCATGTGAGCTACCGCGAGGACCCCTCATCCCCGGCAATGGAGGCGATCGTGCGATCCGCGCTCAGCTTCATTGAGGCACAACCACCGCAGCCCAAGACGCGCAAGGCCCGCGCCTGAGCGCGAGGACCCCGCACGCTCCTTTTTTCTGCTGCGCGCACTTCCGTTGCGCTGTCTGCATTTCCGCTTCCGCATTGAGGACTTCGCATTGAAATGGCGTGCGGGGTTCCGCGCGACCGCGCTGGTTCAGATACTCCTTTCAAGGGTCCGGGTTAACCCTTGCAGCAATCACAAGGGTTAACCCTAAGCACCAAATTGGTTTGCCTCGCCCCAATGAAGTGCATCGAAAAAATCGATGAGCTAAGAGAAATTTTTTGAATTTGCCAGCGCAGTTACACCCCAACACAATCCGTCCAACGTCATGCAATTGACTTTTCTCAATGCAAGGAAATACGGTGGACTTAGCTCAAGAAAATTCGCTCGCGGTGTTTGGCCCTGATGGCACCAGCAACCCGAACCATGTCCGCGACACCATCCGAAAAGGACTGTGGACATCGCACACCAGCGGTCTCGCAGACGGCCATGTTCAAGGCAACGTGGTCATCCTGCCCGAGGTGCTTGCCAGTGACTTCCTGCGGTTCTGCCAACGCAACCCCAAGCCATGCCCCGTGCTGGCTGTCAGCGAGCCTGGCCAGTTCGCCCTGCCTTCGCTGGGCAAAGGCATCGACATCCGCAGCGATGTGCCGCTGTACCGTGTTTGGCGCCACGGTGAAATGTCGGAGGAGGTGGCGGACATTGCCAGCCTCTGGCGGCCGGACCTGGTCACCTTCATTCTCGGCTGCTCGTTCTCGTTCGAATCGGCATTGATCGAGGCAGGCATTCGCCTGCGCCACATTGACGAAGGCAAGAACGTGGCCATGTTCCGCACCAGCCTGCAGACCGAGCCCGCCGGCCCCTTCGGCGGTGCCATGGTGGTCACCATGCGTCCCATGCCCGCCGCGGAGGTGATCCGTGCCGTGCAAGTCACCTCACGTTTTCCCAATGTGCATGGAGCCCCTGTGCATATCGGTGACCCCGCCCTGATCGGCATCGCCGATCTGGCCCATCCCGACTACGGGGACGCCGTAGCGCTGATGCCCGGTGAGATCCCTGTTTTCTGGGCCTGCGGCGTGACACCGCAATCGGCCATCTTGAACGCCCAGCCCGCGTTCTGCATCACGCATGCGCCGGGTTGCATGCTGGTCACCGACCTTCTCAACCACCAACTTGCCAGTTTTTAAACAAGGAGCTACCCCATGAAAAAAATTACTTTTGGTCTCTGCGCCGTTGCCTTGGCGGGACTCTCGCAGGCCCAGGTCAAGTGGGATCTGCCGTCCGGCTATGCCGTGAATACCTTCCAGGTGCAGAACCTACAGCAGTTCGTGCAGGACGTGGACAAGGCTACGGGGGGCAAGCTCAAGATCGCGGTGCATCCCAATGCCTCGCTGTTCAAGGCCAACGAGATCAAGCGCACGGTGCAGTCCGGCCAGGTGGCTTTGGGTGAGTTCATTTTGTCGGGCGCTGCCAATGAGGCGCCCGTCTACGGCGTGGACTCCATTCCGTTCCTGGCGACGAGCTATGCGGACTCCAAGCGCCTGGACCAGGCCTCGCGCCCGCTGCTGGTCAAGACGCTGGGTGCACAGGGCATGAAGCTTTTGTACACCGTGCCATGGCCTGCACAGAGTCTGTACTCGGTCAAGCCCGTCACGGCGTTGAAGGATCTCAAGGGCACCAAGATGCGTGCCTACAACCCAGCCACCTCGTACATCGCCACGGCGGTGGGTGCGCAGCCCGTCACCATCCAGCTGGCGGAGCTGTCCGCAGCATTGGCCACGGGCACGGTGGACAACTTCCTCACCTCTAGCGCCAGTGGTGTGGACAGCAAGCTGTACGAGACCGTGAAGTACTTCTACGGTGTGGCTGCCTGGCTGCCCCGCAATGCCGTGGTGGTGAACCAGAAGGCGTTCGACGCGCTGGACAAGCCGACCCAGGAATCCCTGCTGGCCCAGGCTGCCGTGGCCGAACAACGGGGTTGGGCCATGAGCGAGAAGAAAGACCAGGAATATCTGAAGGAACTGGCAGCCAAGGGCATGCAGGTGGATGTGAGCGCCACGAGCCTGAAGGCAGAGCTCAAGGCCGTCGGTGAGCGCATGACCGCAGACTGGATCAAGACCGCTGGCGATGACGGCAAGGCTGTCATCGACGCCTACAACAAGAAGTGAGATGGACGTGTCTATCCTGTCTCAAACCCCTTTGGCCGTGGGCGATGCCGCCACGGTGAAGATGCCGCCGCACCTGCTGCGGCGCATGCTGGACGGTGCCTACCTTGCCGCCGGTGCCGTGGGTGCCGCCTGCATTGCGGTCATCTGCGTACTGATGGTGGTGCAGTCCCTGGGGCGCCAGTTCGGGTTTCCCACTGGCGCCATCAACGACGTGGTGGCCTGGCTGTGCGCGGCGGCGGCTTTTCTCACCATGGCGCATGCCTTCAAGCACGGCGATTTCGTGCGCGTGACGCTGGTGCTGGAAAAGCTCTCGCCCGGCATGCGCCGCAAATACGAAGTGGCCTGCCTGAGCATCGCGGCGCTGGCCATCGGCTACCTGACCTGGTGGGCCTGCATCTTCACCTATGAGAGTTGGCAGTTCCATGAACTGGCCCAGGGGCTGTGGGCGATCCCCATCTGGATCCCGCAACTGAGCTTTGCCTTGGGCTCCCTGCTGTTCTTCGTGGCTGTCATCGATGAATGGTGGATCGTGGTGCGGGGCGGCATTCCTACCTTTGTGCGGCTGGTGGAAGAGCGCCACGCCAAGGGTGACTTTTCTTCGGACCTTTAAGGAGCATCACCATGGACATTCTTTCCATCGGCGCTTTCCTGCTGCTGCTCATGCTCCTCATGCTGTCCGGCGGTGTCTGGATCGCCATGACGCTGGCCATCTGCGGATGGGTCGGCCAGGCCTACTTCACCAACAGCCAGCCCGGCTTGAACCTCTTCTCCGCGTTTTGGGAGAGCAATGCCAGCTGGGAACTGGCCGCGCTGCCCTTGTTCATCTGGATGGGTGAAATCCTGTTCCGCACCCGCTTGAGTGAAGACATGTTCACGGGGCTGGCCCCCTGGCTGGGCAAAGTGCCCGGGCGGCTGTTCCATACCACCATCCTGGGCTGCGGCATTTTCGGTTCAGTCTCGGGATCGTCGGCGGCCACTTGCGCCACCATTGCCAAGGTCTCGCTGCCTGCGCTCAAAAAACGTGGCTACGACGAGAGCATCGCCATCGGTTCGCTGGCCACCGCCGGTACCCTGGGCATCCTGATTCCCCCGTCCATCACCATGGTGGTGTATGCGGTGGCGGCCGATGCCTCCATCATTCGCATCTTCCTGGCAGGCTTTCTGCCAGGGCTGCTGCTGATGCTGCTGTTCTCCGGCTACATCGCCTGGTGGTCGGTGCGCAACAAGGAACGCATGCCTGCGGACGAACCACCCACCACGTTCCGCGAAAAGCTGCACCTGTCGCGCAACCTGATTCCCTGCGCGCTGCTGATCGTGTTCATCTGCTGGTCCTTGGTGGCCGGCTGGGCGACGGCGACGGAATGTGCTGCGTATGGCGTGGTGGGGGCACTGGCCCTGGCCGCATGGTGTAAGGCACTGACCTGGCAGAACTTCAAGGAAGGCCTGGCGGGCTCGGCCCGCACCAGCTGCATGATCATGTTCATCCTGGCGGGTGCTGCCTTCTTGACCAAGACCATGGCTTTCACCGGCATCCCACGCGAGCTGGCCGAATGGGTGGACTCGATGCACCTGTCGCCCTATGCATTGATTGCCTGCCTGGTGGGGGTGTACCTGGTCCTGGGCACCGCGCTGGATGGCATCAGCATGATCGTGCTGACCGCTGCCGTGGTCATGCCCATGATCGAAAAGGCGGGCTTTGACCTCATCTGGTTTGGCATCTTCGTGATCCTGCTGGTGGAGATCGCCGAGGTCACGCCACCTGTGGGCTTCAACCTCTTCGTGCTGCAGAACATGACGGGCAAGGACAGCAACCTCATTGCCAAGGCGGCCATACCGTTCTTCCTGTGCCTGGTGGTCTGCATCGGCCTGATCACGGCCTTCCCGCAGATCGTCACCATCGTCCCTGACCTCGTCATGGGGCAGTCGAAGTAGCCAGCCACCCGGCTTTTCACTGTGCCCTCCAGCGCACCCGTTCTGCGCTGGCGTCCACTTCCCCCCTTCAGGAGCTTGCCATGAAGAACATGGTCTTGTTGGCCGCGCTTGCCGTGGCCCCGGTGGTGCACGCCCAGACCCAGTGGAAGCTGGCCACGGGCTACCGTGCTGAGTCGTTTCATACGCGCAACGTTGTCCAGTTTGCGCAGGATGTGGAGCGTGCTTCGGCAGGCGCACTGCGCATCGAGGTGCATGCCAACAATGCCTTGTTCAAGCTGGGGGAAATCCCGCAGGCGGTGCAGGACGGCAAGGCCCAGGCGGGGGAGACCATCATGACCAGCCTGGTGCGCGAAATTCCCCTGGCAGGGGCCGATTCCGTGCCTTTTGTGGTGCGCAGCTATGCCGACGCGCGGCGCATGTGGGATGTGCAGCGTCCGCTGATCGAAGTGCACATGGCGCGCAAGGGGCTCAAGGCTCTGTATGCCGTGCCCTGGCCCCCACAGGGGCTGTTCACCACGGCCTCGGTGCGTTCGTCGGTGGATTTCAAGGGCACCCGCATGCGCACCTACAACCCGGGCACGGTGCGCATTGCCGAGTTGCTCGGTGCCACGCCGGTGGATGTGCCCATGGTCGAGGTCAACCAGGCCTTGGCGGCCGGAAAGCTGGACTCGATGATCACCTCGGCCCTGACTGGCGTGGAAAACCAGGTCTGGGGCCAGATCAAGCAGTACTACGGCATCAACGCCTGGTTCCCCAAGAACATCGTCTTTGTGAACCAGCAGGCGTTTGATGCACTGCCCGCCCCGGTACGCCAGGCCGTCAGTCAGGCTGCGGCCGAGGCCGAAAAACGGGGGTGGGCGATGAGCGCTGCGGTGGCCGAGGAATCGGTGACCGAGCTGCAGCGCAAGGGCATCAAGGTCGAACCCCCCTCGGCCGTGCTTGACACCGAGCTCAAACGCCTGGGCGAGCGGTTTTCCCGCGAATGGGTGCGGTCCGTGGGGAGCGAGGCCAACCAGCTCTTCATCCCGTACTACACGCAGCGCTAAGTCGTCGCAGGAATCACCCAGCAAGCACACGGCAATCACCAAGGAATCACCATGCAAACCCCTTCAGACACCATCGAGATGTATCTGCTGGCCAAGGATGGCAACCGGCCCCACCTGATGGAGCGGGCCTTCGCTGGCGGCGCACTGTTGCGCATGGATGTGCGGCAGGGCGACATGGGTTTTCCGCCCCTGGCCCACGGCCGCGACGCCATTGCCGAAACCCTGGTGCGCCACTTTGGCCGCACCTATGAAAACGTCTACAGCTTCTGCCTCGCCGATCCTCCGGATCCCGCGTGCTCGGAGTTTCACTGCCCCTGGCTCGTGGCCATGACAGAAAAAGACAGCCGCGCCGTGCGCCTGGGTTGCGGCCAGTACCACTGGCGCTTTGCGCCGGGTACGCGCCTGGCGCAGGAGCTGAGCATCGTGGTGGACAGCATGCAAACCCTGCCGCCCTCGGACATCCATGTCGTGATGCCCTGGATCGCGGCGCTGGACCGCCCCTGGTGCGATGCAGACCGGGCGATAGCGACGGCACCTTCCATCCCTTCGGTGCATGCGGTGCTGGAGGCGTTGGCCCGAACACCGGTTTTGGCCCCTTCGTCCCTGGCCCTGGCGGCCTGAGCGGCGCGCCGAACACTTTCTTTTCACCTTTGCAAACCATCACACCATGACCCAACTTGCACCCTCCATCCACATCCCCCGCTGGCAGTTCTGGATTGACCGTGGGGGTACATTCACCGACATCGTGGCCAAGCGGCCCGATGGCTCGCTGACCACCCACAAGCTGCTGTCGGAAAACCCTGAGCAGTACAAGGATGCCGCCGTGGCGGGCATTCGCCACCTGCTGGGTCTCAAACCCGGTGAGCCTGTTACACCCGCGCTGGTGGAATGCGTGAAGATGGGCACCACCGTGGCCACGAATGCGCTGCTGGAGCGCAAGGGCGAGCCCACACTGCTGGTGACCACGCGCGGTTTTCGCGATGCACTTCGCATTGCCTACCAGAACCGCCCACGCCTGTTCGACCGCCATATCCAGTTGCCCGAGCTTTTGTACACTGAGGTGATCGAAGCGCGCGAACGTGTGGGCGCCCATGGCGACGTGTTGCAGGCACTGGACGAGCCCAGCCTGCGGGGTGATCTGCTGGCGGCTTACGCGCGTGGCCTGCGCAGCGTGGCCGTCGTTTTCATGCACGGCTACCGCTACACCCAACACGAGCAGGCTGCCCAGCGCATTGCCCGGGAAGTGGGCTTCACGCAGATCAGCACCTCGCACGAAACCAGCCCCATGATGAAATTCGTGAGCCGGGGCGACACGACAGTGGTGGATGCCTACCTGTCGCCCATCTTGCGCCGCTATGTGGAGCAGGTGGCCAGCGAGATGCCGGGCGTGAAGCTTTTCTTCATGCAATCGTCGGGTGGGCTCACCGATGCCGGAACGTTTCAGGGCAAGGACGCGATTCTGTCCGGACCCGCGGGCGGCATTGTGGGCATGGCGCGGACTGCAGGGCTGGCGGGGCATGAAAAAGTCATCGGCTTTGACATGGGCGGCACGTCCACCGACGTGAGCCACTACGCCGGTGCGTTCGAGCGCGAGTTCGAGACCCATGTGGCGGGTGTGCGCATGCGTGCGCCCATGATGAGCATCCACACGGTGGCCGCTGGCGGCGGCTCGGTGCTGGCCTATGACGGTGCCCGTTTTCGCGTGGGCCCTGAAAGTGCGGGTGCCAACCCGGGTCCGGTGAGCTACCGCCGGGGCGGGCCACTGGCTGTGACCGATGCCAATGTGATGGTGGGCAAGGTGCAGCCACGTTACTTCCCCAGCGTGTTTGGCCCTGCAGCCAACGAAACACTGGATGCCGACGCAGTGCGCGCGCGGTTTGAAGCCATCGCCGCCCAGACCCAGCGCAAACCCGAAGAAGTGGCCGAGGGTTTCATCCAGATTGCCGTCCAGCAGATGGCCAACGCCATCAAGAAAATCAGCGTGGCGCGGGGCTACGACGTGACGCGCTACACCCTGCAGTGTTTTGGTGGTGCGGGTGGCCAGCACGCCTGCCTGGTGGCCGATGCCCTCGGCATGACCCGCGTGTTCGTCCATCCGCTGGCCGGGGTGTTGAGCGCTTACGGCATGGGCCTGGCCGACCAGACCGTGATCCGCGAGCAAGCGGTGGAGATGCCGCTGGCCACCGCATCGCTGCCGCTGATTGCCGAACGCCTGGACACCCTGGGCTCCGCAGCCCAGGCCGAGCTGGAGGGCCAGCAGGTCAGCGTCAACCCGGTGCAGGTGCGCCACAACGTGCATGTGCGCTACGAAGGCACCGATTCAGCCCTGGTGGTGCCGTTTGGCGACATGGCCAGCATCCAGTCGGCCTTTGAGACGGCCTACCGCCAGCGCTTTGCCTTCCTGATGGCGGGCAAAGGGCTGGTGGTGGAGGCCGTCTCGGTGGAGGCCATGATTGCAGGCGACGCTCCTGCAGAGCCGCGCCTGGCGGTGCACCCGCACCGCAAGCACCCGCTGCGCGAAACGGTGAAGATGTACTCGGGCAGCGAGTGGCACGACGCCGCGCTGGTGGTGCGCGAAGACCTGCACCCCGGCGATGTGATTCCCGGTCCGGCCATCATTGCCGAGAAGAACACCACCACGGTGGTGGAGCCCGGCTGGTCCGCCCGCCTGACCGACCTGGATCACCTGGTGCTGGACCGCGTCACGGCCCGCAAGGTGCAGTACGCGGCCGGCACCACGGTGGACCCGGTGCTGCTGGAGGTGTTCAACAACCTGTTCATGAACATCGCCGAGCAGATGGGCCTGCAGCTGCAGAACACGGCGTACTCGGTGAACATCAAGGAGCGCCTGGACTTCAGCTGCGCGCTGTTCGATGCCACCGGCAACCTGATTGCCAACGCGCCGCACATGCCCGTGCACCTGGGCTCCATGGGCGAGAGCATCAAGACCGTGATCCGCGAGAACGCGGGCAAGATGCACCCGGGCGATGTGTACATGCTCAACGACCCGTACCACGGTGGCACCCATCTGCCCGATGTGACGGTGATCACCCCGGTGTACGTGGCCGAGGGCTCCGAGCCCACGTTCTATGTGGGCAGCCGGGGCCACCATGCCGACATCGGCGGCACCACCCCGGGCTCGATGCCACCGTTCTCCACGCGCATCGACGAAGAGGGTGTGCAGATCAACAACGTGAAGCTGGTGGACCGGGGCGTTTTCCTGGAAGAAGAAGTGCGCAGCCTGCTGACGACGGGCGGCGGCACCACGTCGTATCCCAGCCGCAACCCCCAGCAGAACCTGGCCGACCTGCGTGCGCAAATCGCCGCCAACGAAAAAGGCGTGCAGGAACTCTCGAAGATGGTGGACCAGTTCAGCCTGGATGTCGTGCAGGCCTACATGCGCCATGTGCAGGACAACGCCGAAGAGTCCGTGCGCCGCGTGATCACGCAGCTCAAGGACGGGCAGTTCACCCTGCCGCTGGACAACGGCGCGCAGATCAGCGTGTCGGTCAAGGTCAACGTGGCCGAGCGCAGCGCGGTGATCGACTTTGCGGGCACCAGCGCGCAGCAGACCAACAACTTCAACGCGCCGCGTGCGGTGTGCATGGCTGCGGTGCTGTACGTGTTCCGTACGCTGGTGGACGACGACATTCCGCTCAATGCGGGCTGCCTGAAACCTCTGCAGGTGATCATCCCGCAGGGCTCCATGCTCAACCCGAATCCGCCGGCCTCGGTGGTGGCGGGCAACGTCGAGACCTCCACCTGCATCACCAATGCGCTGTTCGGCGCCCTGGGCGTGATGGCGGGCAGCCAGCCCACCATGAACAACTTCACCTTTGGCAATGCGCAGTACCAGTACTACGAAACCATTGCCGGCGGCAGCGGTGCGGGTGCGGTGTTCGATGCTTCAGGCCGCACGGTGCGCGGGTTTGACGGCACCAGCGTGGTCCAGACGCACATGACCAATTCGCGCCTGACCGACCCCGAGGTGCTGGAGTTCCGCTTCCCCGTGGTGCTCGACAGCTACGAGATCCAGCGCGGTTCTGGCGGGGCAGGCCGCTGGGCGGGTGGCGATGGCGGCGTGCGGCGCGTGCGCTTTCTGGAGGCCATGACGGCCAGCATCCTGTCCAACGGGCGCTTGAACCCTGCGTTTGGCATGGCAGGCGGCCAACCCGGCCGACCTGGCGCCAACCGTGTGCTGCGTGCCAACGGCCAGGTGGAAGAACTGGGCCATATCGGTGCGGCACTGATGGAGCCCGGCGATGTGTTCGAGATATCGACCCCCGGTGGTGGCGGCTACGGTGAAGAGTGCGCCGTGCATTGACGCGCAAGCCGGAGGCGCGTTGCCTCCGGCCCTGCGCAGTGGCACGGCGTTTGCGTTCTTTCCCATGCTGCTTTGCGGGCAGTGGGATGCAACCAGGAGAAATTCATGAACTATCTGCCAGCCACTTCCCATGCCGAACGGTACGCGCAGCCGCGTACGGCACCCACGACGAGCTGCGCCTCGGCGTCGGATGTGGCGCCTGTGGGCGCCTCCCGCCCCGGCCCTGCATCGGCAGAGGCTGCGCCCGCTGGTGGCCGACGCAACCTGAGCGTGGGGCAGAAGCTTGCGGCCAGCTTTGGCCTGCTGGGCTGCGCCGTGGCACTGCTGGGAGCGATGACGTGGATGACCGGCGAGGGCACCCGCCGCCAGGCCACGTTGCTTGCCAGCGAGCAACTGCCCATTGAACGCTCGGTGCGCGACTGGAAGACGCAGTCGGTCACCATTGGCCAGATTGCGTTGCGCACCACGGTGTCCTCCGACGTATTTCCCCTGGTGGCAGAGATCCGCAAGCAACTGGCGACCGAAGACGCGATGCGCAAGCGCATCGAAGAGGCTTTGGCAGGTGCATCCACAGCCGAGCACACCAAACCCCTGTGGGCCGAGGCCCAGGCGCAGCGGCAGCAATACGCGGCGCTGCGAGACGCCCTGGTGCAGAACGCCCTGGAGGCCAAGATCATCAGCCAGAAGGAGCTGCAGGACCACGCCGCCGCACTGACGCAATACCTGCGGGCCATTGATCAGTTGCTCGGGGCGTCCGAGCAGGCGTCCCTCCAGGCGGCGGACGCCATGATCAGCGACGCCTCGCGCGCACAGTGGATCAGTGCCATCGCGGTGCTGGTGGTGGTGGGGCTGTCGGCGCTGTTTGGCTGGCTATTGCAGCGCTCCATCGTGCTGCCGCTGCGCCAGGCCTGCGAGGCTGCGGACTTGGTGGCACATGGCGACCTGACCGTGCGCATGCAGACGCAGCGCACCGATGAAATCGGCCAGTTGCTCACGGCGCTGGACAAGATGGTCGAGTCCCTGCACTACGTGGTGACCGAGGTGCGTGACTCGGGGGAGTCCATCCACATGGCCAGTTCCGAGGTGGCGGCGGGCAACACCGACCTGAGCGCACGCACCGAACATGCCGCCAGCAACCTGCAGCAGACGGCGGCGAGCATTGCCCAGCTGGCACAGATGGTGGCGGCCAATGCGGACAGCACGCGCCAGGCCAATGCGCTGGCCCTGAATGCCACACAAGTGGCCAGCAAGGGCGGTGAGGTGGTCAGCCAGGTGGTGAAGACCATGGAAGAGATCAACGCCAGCAGCAAGAAAATTGCCGACATCGTGGGCATCATCGATGGCATTGCGTTCCAGACCAACATCCTGGCACTCAATGCGGCCGTCGAGGCTGCCCGTGCGGGCGAACAGGGGCGTGGTTTTGCGGTGGTGGCCAGCGAGGTGCGGGGCCTGGCCGGGCGCAGCGCCAACGCGGCGCGCGAGATCAAGGCGCTGATCTCCACCAGCGTCGAGAAGGTGAGCGACGGCGCCAGGCTGGTGGTGACGGCAGGCTCCACCATGGGCGACATCGTGCAGAGCGTGGAGCGCGTGACCACGCTGATGTCCGAGATCAACGAGGCCAGCAGCGAACAGAGCACGCAGATCGGCCAGGTGAGCCAGGCCGTGGACCAACTCGACCACATGACGCAACAGAACGCCGCACTGGTAGAGGAGGGCGCGGCAGCCGCCCAGAGCCTCAAGGACCAGGCGCACCGCCTGGCCGGTGCCATGGGGCAGTTTCAGCTCGTTCGTGCAGCGGTTTGATCCCGGAAATTCAATAAAAAAGGCCTGCAGCGCAGGCCCATAAAGCGCCAGGCGCTATGAATTTTGATGTGACTACATGCCCGCGTAGTTCGGGCCACCGCCACCTTCGGGCGTGACCCACACGATGTTCTGCGTCGGGTCCTTGATGTCGCAAGTCTTGCAGTGCACGCAGTTTTGCGCGTTGATCTGCAGGCGTTGCGCATCGCCGCCCTTGGCCACGTCGGGCACAAACTCGTACACGCCCGCGGGGCAGTAGCGCGCCTCGGGGCCGGCGTACTTGGCCAGGTTGATGTTGACTGGCACGCTCGCGTCCTTGAGCGTGAGGTGGGCCGGCTGGTTCTCTTCGTGGTTGGTGTTGCTGATGAACACGCTGCTGAGGCGGTCGAACGTGAGCTTGCCATCGGGCTTGGGGTAGACGATAGGCTTGCACTCTGCCGCGGGCTTCAGATACGCGTGGTCGGGCTTGTCGCGGTGCAGGGTCCAGGGGATGTGGCCGCGCAGCACGAACTGCTCGAAACCGTTCATCAGCGTGGCGGCGGTCAGGCCGTACTTGAACCAGTTCTTGAAGTTGCGGTCCTTGTTCAGCTCGGTGTAGAGCCAGCTTTCCTCGAAGGCCTTGGGGTAGGCCGTCAGTTCGTCGTGCTGGCGGCCCGCCACGATGGCGTCGTAAGCGGCTTCGGCGGCCAGCATGCCGGTCTTGATGGCCGCGTGGCTGCCCTTGATGCGACCCACGTTGAGGTAGCCCGCGTTGCAGCCCACCAGTGCGCCACCCGGGAAGACCGTCTTGGGCAGGGCGTTGATGCCGCTGGCGTTGATGGCACGCGCGCCATACGACAGGCGCTTGGCCGTGATCTCGCCCTTTTCGTTCTCAAAGTAGTAGCGGACGTTCGGGTGGGTCTTCCAGCGCTGGAATTCCTCGAACGGGCTGAGGTACGGGTTGGTGTAGCCCAGGCCCGTGACGAAGCCCAGGGCCACCTTGTTGCCCTCCAGGTGGTACAGGAAGGCGCCGCCGTAGGTATCGTTCTCCATGGGCCAGCCGGCGGTGTGCATCACAAAGCCGGGCTGGTGCTTCTTGGGGTCGATCTCCCACAGCTCCTTCACGCCGATGCCAAAGCTCTGGGGATCGCGGTCCTTGTCGAGCTGGTAGCGCGCAATCAACTGCTTGCCCAGGTGGCCGCGTGCGCCTTCGGCAAACACGGTGTACTTGCCCAGCAGCTCCATGCCCAGCTGGAAGTTTTCGGTGGGCTCGCCATCCTTGCCGATGCCCAGATTGCCGGTGGCCACGCCCTTGACGGAGCCGTTGTCGTTGTAGAGCACTTCTGCGGCGGTGAACCCGGGGAAGATTTCCACGCCCAGGGCTTCGGCCTGTTCACCCAGCCACTTGGTCAGGTTGCCCAGGCTGATGATGTAGTTGCCGTGGTTGTGCGCAAACGGCGGCAAGAACATGTTGGGCACGCGAAAGCCCGATTTTTCGCCCAGGAAGATATAGGCGTCGTCGGTCACGGGCTGGTTCAGCGGAGCGCCGCGCTTTTTCCAGTCGGGGATCAGTTCGGTCAGCGCCTTGGGGTCCATGATGGCGCCCGAGAGAATGTGCGCGCCGGGTTCGGATCCTTTTTCCAGCACCACCACCGAGACATCCTGGCCTTTTTCAGCCGCCAATTGCTTCAGGCGGATCGCAGTGGCCAAGCCGCCCGGGCCACCGCCGACGACCACAACGTCGTATTCCATGGATTCGCGGGGGCCGTATTGGGCGAGGATTTCTTCATTGGTCATGGGCTTCTCGTCGGGCGTTTGATAATGGGCTATTTTCTACAGAGCAGGGTGCAATGCCCTGTCTGGCTGGCGACTGATTGTATTCACGGAATACAGACAATCGAACGACCGTTCTATTTTGATCCAGTAGGGAGACTCTAAATGGCATACAGCATCGACTTGTCCGGCCGCGTGGCCTTCATCACAGGTGCCTCCAGCGGCCTGGGCGCACAGTTTGCCCGTACGCTGGCCCGCGCGGGCGCCGGCGTGGTGCTGGCCAGCCGCCGGGTCGAAAAGCTCAAGGAGCTGCGTGCACGCATCGAAGGCGAGGGCGGTGACGCCCATGTGATCGAACTCGACGTGACCGACCACGACTCGATCAAGTCCGCCGTGGCACACGCCGAGACCGAGATGGGCTCCATCGACATCCTGGTCAACAACTCGGGCGTGAGCACCACGCAGCGTATCCAGGACGTGACGCCGGAGGACTACGACTTCATCTTCGACACCAACGTGAAGGGCGCCTTCTTCGTGGCTCAGGAGGTCGGCAAGCGCATGCTGGCTCGCTCGCGCGGTGCCGCGCCGGGCAGCTTCACGGGGGGGCGCATCATCAACATCGCCTCGATGGCAGGCCTCAAGGTGCTGCCGCAGATCGGCGCCTACTGCATGAGCAAGGCCGCCGTGGTGCAGATGACCAAGGCCATGGCCATGGAGTGGGGCAAGTTTGGCATCAACGTGAACGCGATATGCCCTGGCTACATCGATACCGAGATCAACCACCACCACTGGCAAACCGAGCAGGGCAAGAAGCTCATCGACATGCTGCCCCGCAAGCGCGTGGGCAACGCGCAAGACCTGGATGCCTTGCTGGTCATGCTGGCCAGCGACCAGAGCCACTTCATCAATGGTGCGGTGATTGCGGCCGATGACGGCTTTGCTGTATAGGAAGCCCCCTGAGGCGCTGCGCGCCATCCCCCGAGGGGGACGCCACCGGTGGCCTGGCAGAGCCAGTTCCACGGTGGCACTGGCATTGGGGCGTGCCAGTTGCGGAGCGCGTGGACGTGCCAACAACCTGGACTACCGATGAAGCTTGAAATTCCCGAAATCAAGAAGCTGGTCTTTGAGATGCGGTTCCCCGTGCGCTGGGGCGACATGGACGCCATGGGCCATGTCAACAACACGGTGTACTTCCGCTACCTGGAAACCGCGCGCATCGATTGGATGGTCTCGGTGGGCTGCAACCCCGACCCGCGCGGACAGGGGCCGGTCATCGTCAATGCGTTCTGCAATTTCTACAAGCAGCTCGAATACCCGGCCGACGTGTTGCTCAAGCTCTACGTGAGCGACCCGGGCCGCACCACGTTCGAGACCTGGGGCACGATGGAGCGGGTGGACCAGCCGGGTGTGATCTGCGCGGCGGGTGGGGCCACCACCATCTGGGTGGACTTTCCGCAGCAGAAAGCAGCGCCCTTGCCGGACTGGATGCGGGCACTTGTCACTGCAGACTGAATTTGAAAGAAATAGGGCTCTAGCGCTTATTGGATAAGCGCTGGTAGCTATCAAATATGTAGTAAATGCGCCAGGGCACTTACTTCTGCTTGGGCACCCGTCCCATCAAGTAGAACTCTGGGTTGGGCAACATGCCCGCAAAGCTGGCCATGCGGTTGCTCAGGCCAAAGAACGCGGTGATGGCCGCGATGTCCCAGATGTCCTCGTCGTCGAAGCCGTGGGGGTGCAGGGCCTCGAAGTCGGCGTCCTCGATCTCGTGCGAGCGCTGGCAGACCTTCATCGCAAAGTCGAGCATCGCGCGCTGGCGTGGGCTGATGTCGGCCTTGCGCCAGTTGACCGCCACCTGGTCGGCAATCAGCGGCTTTTTCTCGTAGATGCGCAGGATGGCGCCGTGGGCCACCACGCAGTACAGGCACTGGTTGGCAGCGCTGGTGGTGGTGACGATCATCTCGCGCTCGCCCTTGGTCAGGCTGCCTTCTTCCTTGAGCATGAGCGCGTCGTGGTACGCAAAGAACGCGCGCCACTCGGCCGGGCGGCGGGCAAATGCCAGGAACACGTTGGGGATGAAGCCGGCCTTTTCCTGCACTTCCACGATGCGTGCGCGGATGTCTTCGGGCAGGGTGTTCAGGTCGGGGAAGGGGTAGCGGCTCACGAAGGTCTCCTGGGGTTTCTGTTTGTTGGTCGGGTTGCGGGTGCAAGTATCACGGATGCCATTGGGTAGCGCGTACAGGGCTCTGCGATGGCGCAGTTGTATTGCCCGCCAGTGCATACGACAGCTGTGTGGCAGCAGCCACCACCGTCTGGGCCAGGGCTTCGAGCTTTTCAGCGGGCAGGCGCGACGCGGGGCCCGAGATGCACACGGACCCCATCAGGCGCCAGTGCATGCCGAACACCGGCGCCGACACGGTGGCCACGCCTTGCTCGCGTTCGCCGATGGACCAGTGGTAGCCCTTTTTGCGGATGTCTTCATACGCCTTGCCCGGCTCGCCCGAGAACGCCAGGATCACGCGGCCCGGCGAGCCTTTGTCCAGCGGCAGGCCCTCGCCCATGCGGGCGTGGTGGCGCAGTGCCTGGGGGCCTTCCACGCGCACCAGGCAGGTCCGCACCTGGCCTTCGCGCACGTAGAAGGCCGCGCTTTCGCCCGTGGCGTGGGTCAGCTCGCGCAGCGCGGGCTCCAGCACGTTCTGCACGTCAAAGCCCGCCTGGTAGCGCGCGCCCAGCCAGCCTGCGGCGGGGCCCAGGCGCCAGTCGCCGTCCTCGCGCTGCACCATGAAGCCCGACTGCGCCAGCGTGCGCGCCAAGCGCAGCACCGTGGTCTTGTGCAGGCCGCAGCGGCGGCTCAGCTCGGCCAGCGGCAGGCTCGATTCGCCCAGTGCAAAGGCTTCGAGCACCTGCAGCGCGCGCGTGACGGCGATCACGCCGCCGGCAGCGTCGGGCTGCGGGGCGGGGGCGGATGTGGTTGCGGGGGCTTCCGGCGTTGGCGATGGCGCGGGGACAGGGGGCTTGCGGGGCTTGTTGCTCATGGTGCCATTCGTTTCACTGTGTGCAACTGCATTGTATGGGTTGAAACGTCTGCGTAAAGTCGCAGCCACGGCGCCGGGCCGTCGCAGGTTCTGCAGACCGGCGTGACGAACCACCATAAAACGGAGACAAATCCATGCCAGCCTTTCCCTCGCTTTCGCGTGCTGTCGGCGCGCATCTGTGCGCAGCCCTGATGGGCCTTGCCGCAACCGCCGTGCCCTTGGCCGCCCAGGCCCAGGCCGCGTACCCCAACAAGCCCATCCGCCTGATCGTGCCGTTTCCACCCGGTGGCGGCACCGACATGATCGCGCGCACCGTGGCGCAAAAGCTCACGGACCAGAACAAGTGGAACGTGATCGTGGACAACCGCCCCGGCGCGGGCGGCAATCTGGGCGTGGACGCCGCGGCCAAGTCGGCCCCTGATGGCTACACGCTGGTCATGGGCCAGACCAGCAACCTGGCCATCAACCCCACGCTGTACCCCAAGCTGCCCTACGACCCCATCAAGGACCTGGTGCCCGTGGCGCTGGTGTCGTCGTCGCCCATCGTGATCGCCGCGCCGGCCAATTCGCCGTATAAGACCTTTGCCGATGTGGTGGCTGCATCCAAGGGCAAGCCTGACGCGCTCACCCTGGGCTACTCGGGCAACGGCACGGTGGCCCACCTGGCCGGCGAGCTGGCCGAGAACGCGGCGGGCATCAAGCTGCGCCATATCCCCTACAAGGGCGCGGCCCAGGCCATGACCGACCTGGTGGGCGGGCAGATCGATCTGTACATGTCGTCCGTGCCCACGCTGCTGGGCCAGGTGCGCAACGGCAAGCTCAAGGTGCTGGCCATCACGTCGGCCAAGCGCTCGTCGCAATTGCCGGATGTGCCCACGCTGGCCGAGTCGGGCTACAAGGGCTTCGAGGCCGTGACCTGGTTCGGCATCCTGGCGCCCGCCGGCACGCCCGCACCCATCGTGGCGCAGCTGAACAAGGCCATCAACCAGGCACTGCAGCACGCCGAGGTGGCGGAGAAGCTGCGCTCCGAAGGCGGCGATATCCTGGGCGGCTCGGCCGATCAGTTCGGCCAGCTGCTGCGCACCGAAGTGCCGCGCTGGGGCAAGATCGTCAAGGACTCGGGCGCCAGCCTGGACTGACCGGCAGCACCGCCACAGCGACCGCTTCACGTCCCCCCAAGAGTCCGCGCCATGCACCGCGACAGCCTTGTCACGCCTGTGCGTACCGCCCATGCGGTGCGGTTTTCAGCCGGTACTGCCGTGCCGCGCACCGTGGTGCCGGCCGGCGCCTGCGACTGCCATGTGCATGTGTACGACAGCCGCTTTCCGCCTGCGCCGCAGGCCAGGCTGCTGCCGCCCGATGCGTCGGCTCTGGACTATGCAGCGCTGCAGCAGCGCATCGGCACCACGCGGGTGGTGCTGGTCACGCCATCGACCTACGGCACCGACAACCGCCCGATGCTGGAAGGCCTGGCCGCGCTGGGCGCCATGGGCGTGCAAGCCCGTGGCGTGGCGGTGATCGACGGCACCGAGAGCGATGCCGCGCTGCAGCGCCTGCAGGCCGCCGGCGTGCGCGGCGTGCGGCTGAACCTGTCGCTGGGCGTGTCGGGCACGGCGGATTCACTGCTGCCGCTGGCCCGCCGCATCGCGCCGCTGGGCTGGCACCTGCAGTTGCTGATGGCGCCTGATGCGCTGGTCGCACAGGCCGATGTGCTGCACCAGTTGCCCGTGCCGGTGGTGTTCGACCACTTCGGCCGCATCGCTCCCGCGCAGGCGGGGCGGCACCCCGCTCATGCGCTGCTGCTGGCGCTGCTGCAGGGCGGGCGGGCGTGGGTCAAGCTGTCGGGCGGCTACATCGTGAGCGAGCAGCACTCGGTGGAAGACCCCGCGCTCGACGCCCTGGCTGCCAGCTACCTGCGCTGCGCACCCCACCGCGTGGTGTGGGGCAGCGACTGGCCGCATGCCACCGCATCGGCCGGCGTGCAGCCCCTGCCCGACGACGCCCGCCAGGTGGACCGGCTGGCCGACTGGGCGCGCGAGGCTGGCGACAGCAGCGCCACGCTGCAGCGCGTGCTGGCGGACAACCCGGCCGCGCTCTACGGCTTCACGCCGACCATTTCTTCATTGCCTTGACGACACCGGGAGACCTGCCCATGACCGAATCCGCAACCCCCACTCCATCGGCCGGCCTGTCGCGCCGTGGCGTGCTCGCCGCCGGCGGTGCCGCGCTGCTGGCCCCGTGGCTCGCCGCCCCAGCACAGGCCCAGGGCGACTGGCCCGCCGGCCGCGTCATCACCTGGGTGGTGCCGTACCCCCCGGGCGGCAGCACCGACGTGCTGGGCCGCAATGTGGCGCAGCGCATCGGCGCGGCGCTGTCCACCAACGTGATCGTGGACAACAAGGCCGGTGCCACCGGCACCATCGGCGCGGCCTTCGTCGCCAAGGCGGCGCCCGACGGCTACACGCTGCTGGGCACTTCCATCGGCCCGCAGGCGATCGCGCCGCACCTGATGGGCAAGCTGCCGTACGACCACATCACGGCCTTCGAGCCCGTGGTCATCATCGGCACCATTCCGCACATTTTGGTGGTGGGTGCGGACCAGCCGTTCAAGACGGTGGCCGACTTGCTGGCGGCGGCCAAGGCGCAGCCGGGCAAGCTCGCGTTCGCCTCCGGCGGCAACGGCACCATTTTGCAGATGCAGGGCGAGCTGCTGCAGCAGCAGACCGGCGCGCGCTTCATCCACGTGCCCTACAAGGGCGACACCCCGGCGCTGCAGGACACGCTGGCCAGCCAGGTGCAGTTCATGTTCGCGCCGGCGGCCGCGGCGCTGCCGAATGTGCAGGCGGGCAAGCTGCGCGCGCTGGCCGTCACCTCGGCCCAGCGCCTCAAATCCCTGCCGACCGTGCCCACGATGGCCGAGGTGGGCATGAAGGACTTCGTGGTGGAGCAGTGGCAAGCCGTGTTCGCACCCGCCAAGACGCCCACCGCGGTCGTGCAGCGCCTGAACCAGGAGATCAACAAGGCCCTGAAGGACCCCGCCGTGGTCGCCCTGGCCGACAAGCTGGGCGTGACGCTGGTGGGCGGCACGCCGCAGCAACTGGGTGACCTGCAAAAGGCCGACTCCGCCAAGTGGGCCAAGGTCATCAAAGACGGAAACATAAAAGCTGAGTGAGACGGCCTTTGCAGCCGGCATTCCCTGCACCCATTTCTTCTTCATTTTTCAAACGGACAGAACACCATGAGCCAACTCCCCGAAATCATCCGTGACATCGAGCGCGTGAGCGCCGACGTCGTAAGCAAAGCCGCGACCTTCCAGGCCGCCATCCTGGCCGACGTGGCGGGCCGCCGCGGCACGATGCACGGTCGCGTGGCCCCGGTGCACCAGAGCATGAAGGTGGCAGGCCCCGCCTTCACCGTGGAAGTGCGCCCCGGCGATAACCTCATGATCCACGCCGCCATCGCCCTGGCCCAGCCGGGCGACGTGCTGGTGATCGACGGCAAGGGCGACCTGACCGCCGCCCTCATGGGCACGCTGATGCTCAGCGCCTGCAAGAAGCGCGGCCTGGCCGGCGTGATCGTGGACGCCGCCATCCGCGACAAGCTGGAGATCCTGGAGCTGGACTTCCCCGTGTTCAGCGCGGGCTTCAACCCCGCCGGGCCCACCAAGTACGTGCCCGGCCGCATCAACCACCCCATCTCTGCCGGCGGTGCGACCGTGAACCCCGGCGACCTGGTGGTGGGCGATGCCGACGGCGTGGTTGTGATCGAGCGCGCCAAGGCCCCCGGCATGATGGCCCTGGCCGACAAGAAGGTGGCCGACGAGGCCGCCCGCATCGAGGCCATCGCCCGTGGCGACACGGCATCGAAGTGGCTGCCCGCAGCGCTGCGCGCGGCGGGTGTCCTCCAGGAAGGGGAATCGCTGTGAGCACCAACCCCACCATCATCGTTACAGGCGCCGACCTGGCGCAGCAGGCGCTCGGCCTGCTCACCGGCTATGAAGTCATCTACGCCGGCAAGACGCCGACCGAAGAAGACATGGTCGCCCTGGCCAAGCAACACGACCCCGTGGCCATCATCGTGCGCTACGGCAAGGTGGGCGCATCCGTGATGGACGCGGCGCCTTCGCTCAGGGTGATCTCCAAGCACGGCAGCGGCACCGACACCATCGACAAGGTGGCTGCCAAGGCGCGTGGCATCGAGGTGGTGGCCGCCGTGGGCGCCAATGCCGCGGCCGTGGCCGAGCAGGCGCTGGCGCTGCTGCTGGCCTGCGCCAAGTCGGTGGTGCAGCTGGATGCGCGCATGCATGCCGGCCACTGGGACAAGGCCACGCACAAGAGCCTGGAGCTCGGCGGCCGCACCGTGGGCCTGGTGGGCCTGGGCGCCATCGGCCTGCGCTTTGCGAAGATGGCCGATGCGTTGGGCATGCGCGTGATCGGCTTTGACCCGTTTGCCAAGAACCTGCCCGCCTACGTGCAGAGCGTGGGCCTGGAGACGATCTGGCGCGAAGCCGATGCTGTGTCTTTGCACTGCCCGCTGACCGACGAGAACCGGGGCATGGTGAACGCCACCACGCTGGCGCAATGCAAGCACGGCGTGATCGTGGTGAATACGGCGCGTGGCGGCCTGATCGACGAGGCCGCGCTGCTGGCAGCCGTGCGCTCGGGCCAGGTGATGGCGGCCGGCCTGGACAGTTTTGCGGTGGAGCCCATGGCGGCCGGCCACCCGTTCCAGGGCGAGAAGAATTTCATCCTCAGCCCGCACATCGGCGGCGTGACGAGCGACGCCTACGTGAACATGGGCGTGGGTGCGGCCCAGAACCTGCTCGCCGTGCTGGCCCGCCTGCCGGCCGCCGCGGCGGCATGAGCCCGCGCTGGCCCTGCCGCAGCAGGGCCAGCCGCAGCGTGAGACCGTAGCAGGCAGACCCCGGGCCGGGCAGGGCACACCAGCGTTGTGTGCCCGCACCGGATAGCGCCACAACCGGCGGCTGCCACACCCCAGCCCATGACAGGAGACACGTCGATGAACAAGAATTTTGAGAAAAAAATGCCCCTGCCGCTTGTCCATCAAGCGCTAGCAGCTACGCTTTTAATAGCATCTGGCGCTTGCTTCGCGCAGTCCAGCGACTACCCCGCCAAGCCCGTGAAGCTGGTGGTGGGCTTTGCTGCCGGGGGGCCCACCGACGTGGTGGCCCGCGCATTCGCAGACCACGCCAGCCGCGCGCTGGGCCAGCCCTTCATCATCGACAACAAGCCCGGCGCCAACACCATCCTGGCCGCGCAGGCGGTGGCCAGTGCGCCGGCCGACGGCTACACGCTGCTGTTCGGCGCCACCAACCACACCATGATCCCGGGGCTGTACAGCAACCGGGTCAAGTTCGATGCGGTGAAGTCCTTCAAGCCGTTGTGCACCGTGGCCACAAGCCCGACGGTGCTGGTGGTGGGCCCCGGCATACCGGTGAAGTCGCTGGCCGACTACATGGCCCGTGCCCGCAAGGAGCCGGGCGTGACCACGGCCGGCACTGCCGGCGTGGGCAGCTCGGGCCACTTTGCCACCGAGATGTTCGCGCGGGCCAACGGCCTCAAGCTCAACCATGTGCCGTACAAGGGCGCGGCGCCGGTGGTCACGGACCTGATGGGCGGCCAGCTCGACAGCTCGTTCGCCACGCTGGGCTCGGTGCTGCCGCAGATCAAGAGCGGCAAGCTCACGGCCCTGGCCGTGGCCTCGCCCAAGCGCTCGTCGCTGCTGCCCGACGTGGCCACCTTCGCTGAAGCCGGCGGCGGCAAGTATTCGGCCGATGCCTGGTACGGCGTGCTGGCACCTGCCGGTGTGCCCGACGCCGTGGTGCAGAAGCTAGAGCGCGCGGCCGTGGACTTTGCGAAGAGCGCCACCGCAGTGGAAAAGCTGCGTGGCCTGGGGCTGGATGCGGACTCGACCTGCGGTACTGCGTTTGCGGCGCAGGTGGAGCGCGAGGTTGCCACTTACACCCAGATCGCCAAGGACCTGGATCTGAAAGTGGAGTGACCCCCCTGAGGCGCTTTGCGCCTTCCCCCCTCTCTCGCCTCGCTGCGCGATGCGGGAAGGGGGACGCAGCCAGTGCGGCGGGGCGGCCCTTGCACGGCTGCCTGCGCTTTGTCTGCGCCAGTTTCGCGGGCCGGAGGGCAGCAATACCTGTTGGCTCTGGATGGATTGAATGGATAAGGAGACTTTATGTTGCGTTTTCTCAAACCCCTGATCGCCGCCTGCGCCCTGGCCACGGGCCTGGCCCATGCCGCCTACCCAGATCGCCCCATCACCATCGTCGTGCCGTATGCGCCCGGCGGTGCGGCCGATGCCGTGGCCCGCGTGCTGGCCACGCGCCTGGGCGCCAAGCTGGGCGCCAGCGTGATCGTGGACAACAAGGCCGGCGCCAGCGGCACCATCGGTGCCAGCTACGTGGCTAAGGCCAATGCGGATGGCTACACGGTGCTGTACGACGCCACGCCGTACTCCATCAACCCGCACCTGTTCCCCAAGATGCCGTATGCCGCCAACGCGCTGCAGCCGCTGTCGCTGGTGCTGCTCGCGCCCAATGTGCTCATCGTGAAGACCGACTCGCCGATCAAGAACATCGGCGACCTCGTTGCCAAGGCCAAGGCGGCCCCGGGCAAGCTCAACTTCGCCTCGGGCGGCAGCGGCACCGTGCAGCGCCTGGCGGCCGAGCTGCTGCGCCAGCAGCTGAACCTGGACATGGTGCATGTGCCCTACAAGAGCGGCGGCCCCGCCATCACCGACGTGATGGCCGGCCAGGTGGACTTCATGTTCGGTACCGTGGCCGCGACCTACCCACATGTCTCCGGCGGCAAGCTGCGCGCCCTGGCCGTGTCGGCGCCCGAGCGCTCCAGGCGCCTGCCCGACGTGCCCACCGTGGCCGAGACGGTGATCCCCGGCTACGAGGCCTATGAGTGGAACGGCCTGTTCCTGCCCGCCGGCACGCCCGAGCCCATCGCCGCCAAGCTGCGCGAGGCCGTGCAGGAGGTGATGAAGGAAGACGAGCTCAAGCAGCGCCTGGCCGACATGGGCGCGCAGCCCGTGGGCTCCACGCCTGCCGAGTTCGCGGCCTTCCTCAAGAAGGAAGATGCGAAATGGGGCGAGGTGGTGCGCAAGGGCAACATCAAGCTGGACTGAGCGCCGATGGACCAGCCCCTGCCTGGCGCCGTGCCGCATTCGGCAGGCCTCAACCAGCCGCTGCGGGCGCTGCCGCCGCTGGCGTGCGACAGCCACATGCACATCTTCGATGCGCGTTTTGCGCCATCGCCGCACTGGCCGCGCACGCCGCCCCATGCGCCCGTGGCCGCCTACCGGCAGCTGCAGCAGCGCCTGGGCACATCGCGCACCGTGGTGGTCACGCCGTCCACCTACGGAACCGACAATGCCTGCGCGCTGGATGCACTGGACGCCTTGGGCGACAGCGCGCGTGGCGTGGCGGTGGTGGGCCAGGATGTGAACGATGTGGAGCTGGCCCGCCTTGCCGCGCGGCGCGTGCGCGGGTTGCGCGTGAACTTCGTCTCGCCGCAGTCCTGGGGCACGACCACGCCGCAGATGCTGTCCACCCTGGCGGACAAGGTCGCGCGCCATGCGGACTGCGGCGGCTGGCATATCCAGGTGTTCGCGCACCCGGAGCAGATCGTGGCGCTCGAACCCGTGCTGCAGGCCTTGCCTGTTCCGCTGGTCATCGACCACCTGGGCCGCATCGACCCGGCGCAGGGCCCGAGTGCCGACGCCTACGGCGTGCTGCGCAGGCTGCTGGACGGCGGCAATACGTGGGTCAAGCTGTCGGGCGCCTACATGCGCTCCACCGCGCAGGGCCCGAGCTACGCCGACATGCTGCCCCTGGGCCGCGCGCTGGTGCAGGCCGCGCCCGGGCGCCTGGTGTGGGGCAGCGACTGGCCGCACACCACCGAGGCACCGGGCTCGGTCAACGATGCCGGCCTGTTGGACTTGCTGCGTGCCTGGGCGGGCAGCGATGCCGTGATGGACGGCATCCTGGTCGACAACCCGGCGCGGCTGTATGGTTTCGCCACCGCGTCCTGAACAAGAAAGACCCCCACCATGTTTCTGCTGCAACCGCCCCAGGTCCGCGACCTGGATATGTTCTCCGCCATGCCCGAACACTTTCGCCGCCGCGAGCGCAGTGCCTGGGCCGATGCCAACCGGGGCGGCACCGTCACCGATTCGTTCCTCGAAGGCCCGGTGTTCGACGGTGCGGGCCACCTGTACGTGACCGACATCCCCTGGGGCCGCATCTTTCGCATCAACCCCGAGGGCGAATGGACACTGGTGGCTGAGTACGACGGCGAGCCCAACGGCATGAAGTTCCTGGATGCCGGGACGCTGCTCATCACCGACTACAAGAACGGCCTGATGCGCCTGGATGTGGCCTCGGGCAAGGTCACGCCGCACCTGGAGCGCCGCAACAGCGAGCGCTTCAAGGGCGTGAACGATCTCATCTTTGACGCCGAAGGCAACCTGTACTTCACCGACCAGGGGCAGAGCGGCCTGCACGACCCGAGCGGCCGCCTGTACCGCCTGCGCCCGAACGGCCAGCTCGACCAATTGCTGGCCAACGTGCCCAGCCCCAATGGCGTGGCGCTCTCGCCCGACGGCCGCGTGCTGTACCTGGCCGCCACGCGCGGCAATTGCGTGTGGCGCGTGCCGCTGCTGCCCGATGGCAGCGTGGCCAAGGTGGGGCAGTTCTTCACGTCCTACGGCCCGAGCGGCCCCGACGGGCTGGCCGTGGATGCGCAGGGCCGCCTGCTGGTGGCCAACCCTGGCCTGGGTTATGTCTGGGTGCTCAACCACCGCGCCGAGCCCGAGCTGGTGCTGCGCGGGCCGGCCGGTGCATCCACCACGAACCTGGCGTTCGGCGGGGACGATGGCACAACGGTGTTCGTGACCGATTCGACCCACGGCCGCATTCTGCGCGCGCGGCTGGATGCGCCAGGGCTGCCGCTGCACCGCCCGGCGGTGGGCTGAGCAGCGGCTGAGCCCGGTTTACTGCGCTGCGGCTGCCACCTTGGCCGCGCCACGGTAGCGCGACAACCAGTGCGCATACGGTGCGGGCAGCGTGGTCCATTCAGGCTTTTGCGCCCCCAGCACCTGTGCCAGATGGTAGGTGTAGTGCGGGTTGGACAGGTGGGCGCGGCCGATCATCACCAAGTCCATCTGGCCGTCCGCCACCGAGCGCTCGGCGACCTGAGGATCATCGATGCCCCAGGACGAAGCCACGGGCAGGCCGGCTTCGCTGCGCACGCGCTGGGCCACCGGGGCCAGGAAGGCGGGCGTTGCCCAGGGGATCTGCGTCTCTGCGATCACGAAATTGGCGCTGACGTTGACCATGTCCAGGCCACGTTCGCGCATCTGGCGCACCAACTCGATGGACTCGGCCACGGTTTCCTCGTCGCGGCCGTCGTATTCGATCACGCCGAAACGGGCCGTGAGCGGCAGGTGCGCGGGCCAGACCTTGCGCACGGCCTCCACGGTTTCCAGCAGAAAGCGTGCGCGGTTGTCGAAGCTGCCGCCGTACTGGTCGGTGCGCTGGTTGCTGTGGGGCGAGAAGAAGCTCTGCGCGAGGTAGCCGTGGGCAAAGTGCAGTTCCAGCCATTCAAAGCCCGCGGCCATTGCGCGGCGGGCAGCGGCGACGAAGTCGGCCTGCACGCGGGCAATGTCCTCCAGCGTCATGGCCTTGGGCACGCGGGGCAGGCCGCCGCCATAGGCAATGGCGGACGGGGCGATGGGTTGCCAGGCACGCGGATCGCTTTCGGGAATGTGGTCGTCTCCTTCCCACGGGCGCTGGGCGCTGGCCTTGCGGCCGGCGTGGCCGATCTGAATGCCGGGCACGGCGCCAGCGGCTTTGATGTTGGCGGCGATGCGGGTCATACCTTCGATTTGCTGGTCGTTCCACAGGCCCGTGCACGCCGGGGTGATGCGGCCTTCGGGCGATACGCCCGTGGCTTCCACGATGACCAGGCCGGCGCCGCCACGGGCGAGACCGGCGTAGTGCGCCTGGTGCCATTCATTGGTCAGACCATCGGTGGCGCTGTACTGGCACATCGGCGGGACGGCGATGCGATTGCGCAGGGTAACGCTTTGAAGTTGGAACGGGGTGAACAGGGCAGACATGCAGCTTTCTTTCTTGTGGGAGGCTGAAAAATGGAATGAAGCGGGGAGGGCCAAAAGATCTAGTGGCCACGCACGATGAGGATGGTGGGTACGATCCAGCCATAAACCAAATCGATATTTTTTATTTTTGAAATCATGAAAATAGATATCAGATCCATGGACCTCAACCTGCTCAAGGCACTGGATGCGCTGCTGGACGAGCGCAGCGTGACCCGCGCCGCCCAGCGCCTGTCCCTGACCCAGCCGGCAGTGAGCGGCATGCTGACCCGGCTGCGCGAGAGTTTTGATGACCCGCTGTTCGTGCGCACGCAGCGCGGCATCACGCCCACCTTGCGGGCACAGGAGCTGGCCGCACCCGTCAAGGAATTGCTGGGCGGGATCGAATCCTTGCTGCAGCCGCGGGCGTTCGACCCGGCAACGGCGCAGATGACCCTCCACCTCGCTTCCACCGACTATGCGCTGCAGGCGGTGGTCGTGCCGTTCCTGGCCCGGCTTCGGCGGCATGCGCCCGGCGTGCGCGTCGCCGTGGTGCCCGCCCAGCACCTGCCGGTGTACGAGCGGCTGGAGCGCGGCGACATCGACCTGGCCCTGATCAGCCCGGAGAACACGGCGCCCGACCTGTACGCCCGCCACCTGTTCGACGAGCGCTATGTCTGCGTGATGCGCGAGGGGCACCCGGATGCCCAGGCTGGTGTGCTGTCGCTCGACCGTTTCTGTGCGCTGGACCATGCACTCATCTCGTACACCGGCGGCAGCTTCTGCGGCGTGACGGACGAGGCGCTGGCACGCCTGGGCCGGTCACGCCGGGTGGCGCTGTCGATCACCAGTTTTTTGGTGCTGCCGCAGATTCTGCGCACCAGCGACCTGATCGCGGTCGTGCCGCAGCGGGTGGTGGCCGATGCACCGGGGCTGGTCGTCATGGAGCCGCCGGTGGCCATACCGGGATTCGTGAAAACTGCCGCCTGGCACGAACGTACCCACCGCTCCGCGGGGCATCGCTGGGTGCGCTCCGTGCTGTTCGATACCTGTGGTTGCGGGGAGCCTGAAGCTCCGCTGGAGCTCGCCAGTTTTCAACAAAAACTATCGCCTTGATGAAGATGATTGTCTTTTCAATGGGGTGCGCATTTCTTAGGATCGGAGCCGTTCATCAGCCATAACAAGGAGTGACCCATGACGACAGACGCAAAGTGCCCCTTCGATCACACCCAGGCCGCCGCGCCCAAGGGCCGTGGCAACGCCGACTGGTGGCCCAACCAGCTCAACCTGCGCCCCCTGAACCAGAGCTCGCCCCTGGTGGACCCCATGGGTGACGGCTTCAACTACGCCGAAGAGTTCAAGAGCCTGGACCTGGCCGCTGTGAAAGCTGACCTGCACGCGCTGATGACCGACTCGCAGGACTGGTGGCCGGCCGACTTCGGCCACTACGGTCCGCTCTTCGTGCGCATGGCCTGGCACAGTGCCGGCACCTACCGCCTGGCCGATGGCCGCGGCGGCGCCGGGGCAGGGCAGCAGCGTTTTGCGCCCCTGAACAGCTGGCCCGACAACGCCAACCTGGACAAGGCCCGCCGCCTGCTCTGGCCCATCAAGCAGAAATACGGCCGCAAGATCTCGTGGGCCGACCTGATGATCCTCACGGGCAACGTGGCTCTGGAGTCGATGGGCTTCAAGACCTTCGGCTTTGCCGGTGGCCGCCCCGACGTGTGGGAACCCGATGAAAACGTGTACTGGGGCGCAGAGAGCACCTGGCTCGGCGGCGACAAGCGCTACAGCGGCGAGCGCGACCTGGCCAAGCCCCTGGCCGCCGTGCAGATGGGCCTGATCTACGTCAACCCCGAAGGCCCGAACGGCAACCCCGACCCCCTGGCCGCAGCGCGCGACATCCGCGACACCTTTGCCCGCATGGCCATGGACGACGAAGAGACCGTGGCGCTGATCGCCGGTGGCCACACCTTCGGCAAGACCCACGGCGCAGGCGACGCGGCCCTGGTGGGCCTGGAGCCCGAAGGCGGTGGCATCGAAGACCAGGGCTTCGGCTGGATCAGCAAGCACGGCAGCGGCTTTGGTGGCGACGCCATCACCAGCGGCCTGGAAGTCACCTGGACCACCACACCCACGAAGTGGAGCAACAACTTCTTCGAAAACCTGTTCGGCTTTGAATGGGAGCTGACCAAGAGCCCCGCAGGCGCGCACCAGTGGACGGCCAAGAATGCACAGGCGACCATCCCGCATGCGCACGACCCGTCCAAAAAGCTGCTGCCCACCATGCTGACCACCGACTTGTCGCTGCGCTTCGATCCGGCCTACGAGAAGATCTCGCGCCGCTTCCTGGAGCACCCCGAACAGTTCGCCGATGCGTTTGCCCGCGCCTGGTTCAAGCTGACCCATCGCGACATGGGCCCGCGCTCGCGCTATCTGGGTGCGGATGTGCCGGCCGAAGTGCTGGTGTGGCAAGACCCGGTGCCGGTGGTCGACCATGCGCTGGTCGACGCGCAGGATGTGGCTGCGCTCAAAGCCAAGGTGCTGGCATCGGGCCTGTCGATCGCCGAGCTGGTGTCCACGGCCTGGGCATCGGCATCGACCTTCCGCGGCGGTGACAAGCGCGGCGGTGCCAACGGTGCACGCATCCGCCTGGCGCCGCAAAAGGACTGGGAGGTGAACCAGCCCGCGCAGCTGGCCAAGGTGCTGGGCCAGCTTGAAGTGATTCAGCAGGCCTTCAATGCAGCGCAGACCGGTGGCAAGAAAATCTCGCTGGCCGACCTGATTGTGCTGGCCGGTGGCGCAGCCGTGGAGGCTGCGGCCAGGAAGGCCGGGCAGGATGTGACGGTACCGTTCACGCCAGGCCGCACCGATGCCTCGCAAGCGCAGACCGATGTGCCATCCTTCGAGGTCATGGAGCCCGCGGCCGATGGTTTCCGCAACTACGTGAAGCCCGGCCTGGAAGGCGCCGTGTCCGAGTTGTTGATCGACCGGGCCAACCAGCTCACACTGACCGGGCCCGAGATGACGGTGCTCGTCGGCGGCCTGCGCGTGTTGGGGGCGAACGTGGCGTCGTCCGCCGCGCATGGCGTGTTCACGCAGCGCCCGCAGACCCTGAGCAACGACTTCTTCGTGAACCTGCTGGACATGCGCACCAAGTGGCAGAAGTCTGCCTCGGCCCCCGGCGTGCTGGAAGGCGTGGACCGCAGCGGCGGCACCCCGAAGTGGACGGGCACGGTGGCCGACCTGGTGTTCGGCTCCAACTCGCAACTGCGCGCCCTGGCCGAGGTGTATGGCAGCAGCGATGCGCAGGCGGTGTTCGTGCAGGACTTTGTGCGCGCCTGGACCAAGGTCATGAACCTTGATCGTTTCGATCTCGCGGCTGCATAAGCCAACGGCGGAGCCATTGACCGCGCCACTTGCCTGCACCACGTGGGGGACGGCAAGTAGCGTTGTGCTTTTTGCCCAGGCGCTGCGGCTAACATGGCGGCCCCAACCGTATTGGAGAGCCCGCATGACGCAACCCCCATCCACCAAGGACTTCGACAAAGGCCTGGCCACGCGCAAGCAGGTCATGGGCGAGGACTTCGTGGCCAATGCCTTCGGCAACGCCACGGAATTCACCCAGCCGATTCAGGAGTTCATCACCCGCAATGCCTGGGGCGATGTGTGGCAGCGTCCGGGGCTCGACCTGAAGACACGCAGCCTGATCACCGTGGCTTTCTTGACCGCTTTGGGCAAGCAACATGAGCTCAAGGGCCATGTGCGCGGCGCACTCAACAACGGCGCCACCGCGCAAGAAATCCAGGAAGTGCTGCTGCACGCCAGCATCTACTGTGGCTTGCCCACGGCCGTGGAGGCGTTCCGTACAGCGGCTGAGGTGATCGACGGGCCCAAGAAGGGATGAACCCAGTCGCGGCCTTCAGCCCCCCGCGAGCAGTTTGTGCACCAGGTCCGCTGCGGTGGACGCGTTGTACTTGCGCATGAGGCGGGCACGGTAGATCTCCACCGTGCGGTGGCTGATCTCCAGCGCCCGGCCGATTTCCTTGGAGGTCAAGCCCTCCAGCAAGCGTGCGGCCACCTCGCGCTCGCGGCCCGTCAGCTCGGCCTTGACGGGGCGCTGCGAACTGAGGTCTTCAAAGCTCCAGATGCCCGATTCATGGGGAGCGTCGCGGTTGAGCGCGCGGCCTGACACATGGCACCAGAACACCTCGCCGTTGGCGCGTTTCATGATGCGGTTGTCGGCGTAGTGGCCCTTGGCGTTCAGGATGGGTTCCATGTGCGCGCCCAGGCGTTCGTATTCGTCGGCGCTTGGGTACAGTACCTGGAACGACTGGCCAATGAGCACCTCGCGCGAGGCGCCGAACATCTCGCAGACCTGGCGGTTGCAATCGACCATGGTGCGATTGCGTGACAGCACCAGGCCCACGGGGGCCATGTCAAAAGCGAGTCGGTAATCAACGTCCATAGTGCAAGTCTTTACGGAATACTACTTAATCGGGTACGTAGTATCGTAGCGCATCCAAATTCACAAGGAGATCGTGGTGAACAAGTTATTCCCCTCCGCAGCCGAAGCCTTGAAGGGCGTGGTTGCAGACGGCCAACTCATGGCCGTGGGTGGCTTCGGTTTGTGTGGCATTCCAGAAGCGCTGATCGACGCTTTGCGCGACTCCGGCGCCAAGAACCTCACCGTGATCTCCAACAACGCAGGTGTGGATGGCTTCGGCCTGGGCAAACTGCTGGAGACCCGACAAATCAAAAAGATGATTTCGTCCTACGTGGGCGAGAACAAAGAGTTCGAGCGCCAGTACCTGGCGGGCGAACTGGAGTTGGAGTTCACGCCCCAGGGCACGCTGGCCGAGAAGCTGCGCGCTGGCGGCGCTGGCATCCCGGCTTTCTTTACCAAGACGGGTGTAGGCACCATCGTGGCCGACGGCAAGGAACTGCGCGAATTTGACGGCGAAACCTACGTGATGGAGCGCTCGCTGGTGCCCGAGGTCTCGCTCATCAAGGCCGACGTGGCCGACAAGTCCGGCAACCTGCGTTTCAACCTCACAGCGCGCAACTTCAACCCTGCGGCTGCCACTGCCGGCAAGGTCTGCATTGTGGAAGTGGAGCGCATTGTGGAAGTTGGCGAGCTTGCCCCAGACGACGTCCATCTGCCCGGCATCTATGTGCACCGCATCGTGCTCAATGCCAACCCCGAAAAGCGTATCGAAAAACGCACGATCACCGAGAAAGCAGGAGCCTGAACATGCCGTGGACCCAAGACCAGATGGCCGCCCGCGCGGCGCAAGAACTCGAAGACGGTTTCTATGTGAACCTGGGCATCGGCATCCCCACGCTGGTGGCCAATTTCACCGGTGACAAGGAAGTGTGGCTGCAGTCCGAGAACGGCATGCTGGGCATTGGCCCGTTCCCCACCGAAGACAAGGTGGACCCGGATCTCATCAACGCTGGCAAGCAGACCGTGACCACGATCAAGGGCTCGTCGATCTTCGGCAGCGACCAGTCGTTTGCCATGATCCGTGGCGGCAAGATCAACCTGTCGATCCTCGGTGCGATGCAGGTCAGCGAAAAGGGCGACCTGGCCAACTGGATGATCCCCGGCAAGATGGTCAAGGGCATGGGCGGCGCGATGGACTTGGTGGCAGGCGTCAAGCGCGTGATCGTGCTCATGGAGCATGTTGCGAAGAAGAAAGACGGCACGGAAGACATGAAGATCCTGCCCCAGTGCACGCTGCCCCTCACAGGCGTGGGCGTGGTGGACCGCATCATCACCGACCTGGCCGTGCTGGACGTGACGCCCGAAGGCCTCAAGCTCGTGGAGCTGGCACCCGGCGTGAGCTTCGAATCGCTGCAGGCCAAGACCGGCGTGACCGTGCTGCAGTGATCGGTGTGCTGCCGCGCCCTTCACGGGCGCGCGGCGAACAATACAAAAAAGGCCGGGGCCCCGTGAGGGGCTCCGGCCTTTTGCATGGAGGCTGCAGTGCGGTCTGCAGCGTTGCCTTGCGTGGATTACAGAACGCCGATCTCGCCCGAAGGGATCTGGCCAGTGCGCACGGCTTCGGCTGCAGCGGCGCGCACGGCGGCGCGGTCGGCCTTCGACTGGTAGGTCGCTACGCGGGAACCGGCAGGCTCCATGCTGTGTGTGCGGGCCTCCACAGCGGCTTCGGCAGCCACTTCGGCGCGGGTGCGGTTGGTCTCGAACTTCAGGGCGAACTGCGAGCTGTCGGCTTCATCGGCGTAGGCACCAAAGGAGGCGAAAGCGGCAACGGCGGCGATGGACAGGAAACGTGCGGTGTTGTTCATTGTGATTCTCCGATCAAATGGGGTAGGGGGCTTGGTGCGGGGCGGTGCGGATTACAGGTAGCTTGCTTCGCCCGACGAGATCTTGCCGGTGCGCAGGGCTTCGGCAGCCTGGGCACGCACCGCGGCGCGGTCTGCCGTCGATTGGTAAGTCACCACGCGGGAACCAGCGGGTTCCATGCTGTGCGTGCGGGCCGTCACTGAGGCCTCGGCAGCGACTTCGGCGCGTGTGCGGTTGGTCTCGAACTTCAGGGCGAATTGCGAGCCATCGGCCTCATCGGCGTGGGCGCCGAACGATGCAAAAGCAGCAACAGCGGCGATGGAGAGGAAGCGTGCAGTCGTGTTCATGATGAAAATCCTTGGAAGATCAAAAAAGCGTCTCAAAAACCGGGACAAAAACCTCTCTGAACCGGGTTCGGTGAGTCGCCTTGCGGGTTCGGCTCATCGATGGGTTGAACTGTACGCCTGAGGTGTTCAGAGAAAAACCATCTGGTCGCGAACTGACTATTCCAGTTTTGGAAATATTGGTGCGGAACTGGCGCGCACAAAAAAAGCCCGCAGTCGCTTGGCGACTGCGGGCCTCGCAGGCCGGACCTTGGGGCGGCGCTGCAGCGCCGCCTGGTCAGGGCAACTGTGTCCAGTTCTGGTTGTTGCCGCCGTTGCAGGTCCAGGTGACCAGTGGAATATCCTGCGCCGTCGAGTTGTTGGGCACATCCAGGCAGGCCCCCGATGCGCGGTTGCGCAGCGTCGACCCCACCATGCTCCACTGCGCCGTGTTGCCCGTGCTGCAAGCCAGTTGCACCACGCCAGCACCACTCGCCGCCGCGCTGTCCTGCGCCAGGCACAGGTTGCTGTGCCGCGCCACCAGTTGCACAAAACCGCCCGCCACGGTGCGCACCGTAAAGGTCTCGTTGGCCGCCGTGCCGCAAGGCCACTGGATCGCGACCACACCGCTGTTGGGTGACGCGCCGCGGATGTTGACGCACAGCGTGCTGTGCGGCGAGCGCAGGCGCGTGGTGAAGTCCGTCGCCGTATCCAGCGAGCGCACGTACTCGGCCAGCGCCTGCCGGTCGGCAGCAGGCAGGCTGCCGGCATTGCCGTGGCCCCCCGCCATTACATCCAGCACGCTCGCCTTCTGGCCGTTGTGCAGGTAGGACTTGGCAGCCCAGCTGCCGATCAGCGTGGGCGTATCAAAGCCCAGGCCGGCCAGCGGCTGGTTGCCGCCCTTGCCGGACGATGGCTGGATCGTGCCCACGTCATGCCGCAGCCCGTCGGTGAGCGTGCCGCCCGCGTGGCAGCTGGCGCAGTTGGCACTGGCAAACAGGGTCTGCCCGCGTGCCGCCTCTACCGTGAGATTGCCGTCGACCGCACGCGCCGGGCTGCGCATGTACTTGTTCAGCGAAGTAAGGTAAGCCGCGAGGTCGTCGAGCTGCGCATTGCGCCCGGCCTTGGGCGCGCCCAGCGGGTCGGACGTGGCTGCAAAGTCGGCGTCGCTCAAAAAGCCCGTGCCCCCAAACGCGCTGCGCATGTCGTTCTCGAAGTCCTGCACCTCGTCGAAGTTGGCGCTCCAGTGCAGCTTGCCGTGGCCCAGGCCGCGCCGGCCCTGCAGGCTGATGGTGCGGCGCAGGCCCTCGCCACGTTGGGTGAAGTCCCACACCATGCCGTCGTCGCCGCCATCGGCGTGGCAGCTTGCGCACGACATGTAGTTGTCCTTGCTCATGCGCCGGTCGGCCGCGTTGTAAAACACCTGCTTGCCGCGCAGTGCCGCGGCCGCCAGGGGCTCTTGCGCCACCGTGGCCACGTTCTGCACAAAGACCGCCGCCGCGCTGCGCGATGCCAGCACATCGGCCACATCGTGCACGGTGACCGAGCGCGCGAGGAAGTTATTCACGAACAGCCGCTTGCGCGAGGCATCCAGGTACAGCCCGTGCGGCGCGCTGCTGGCATTGATCTCGCCGCGCACGGCGCGGGTGTAGGCATCGACGATGGCGATGTTGTTGCCCTCCATCTGCGCGACAAACAGGTAGTCGCCCACCGGGGAATACAGGGCCGCACGCGCCGGTGCCCGGTCGTCGAAGTCGATCTGCTCGGCCAGCAAATGCGTGCCCTGCGCCAGGTCGACCTGCGAGAGGATGGAGCGCACCGTCTGGTCGTGTGGCAGGTCGTTGCCGTCGCGAAAGCGCCCGCGCACGATGTTGTCCTTCTTGCCCGGCAGCACCGCACGGCCGCCGTCGGGCGAGATCACCACCTGGCTCAGGTAGTTGGCCACGCCGCGCGAGCTGTTCTCGGTGTCGACCGTGGTGGTGTCGACCGGCAGCGCAATCGTGGACACCAGCGCCATGCTGCTCAAGCCCACCTTGTGCAGCTGCCCGCCCGTCATCCTGGACTTGAAGCGCGTGATGTAGGCGGTCTGCGAATCGGCCGCCACGGCAATGCCGCGCAAGTCGCCTTCCAGCGCGAGCGTGCCCGTGGTGCTGCCGTTGGCGGGGTCAAAGGCAATGAGCGTGGACTTGCTCTCCAGCGTCAGCAGGCCCTTGGCGCCGTTGGGCGTGAAGGCCACGCCGTACGGCCCGCTGCCGTAGGCCAGCGTGATCGTGGTCGAAATGCTGCCGTCCGCAGGGTTCAGCGCCACCAACTTGTCCTCGCCCTGCACCGTGACCCAGATGCGGCCATCGGGTGCGCGCGCCAGGGTTTTGGGCTCGTCGCCCACACGCGTTTCCCAGCGCTTGGCGAGTGACACTGCATCGATGGCGGCCACCGTGCCGCTGTCCGGGTTCACGGCATACACGCTGTTGGCGTCGCCCACGATATTGCTCGAATGCGTGGGCGCGGTGGCGGTCGCCGGGAAGACCACGGTCACGTTGTAGGTGTAGAAAGTCTCCCGGCCCGCAGCATCGCGCACCGTCAGGGTCACGGTGTAGTGGCCCGGGCGGTTGTAGGCGTAGATGGCATTGGCCTGGGCTGAGAAGTTGGTCTGCGTGCCGTTGCCAAAATTCCACCGGTAGGTGAGGCCCGTGCCGCCGCCCAGGCGGGTTGGGTCGAAGGTCAGCTGCCCATTGACCAGCTGCGGGGAACCGCTTACGGCAACGTCGCCAATGATGGCCTGCGAGCGCAGTTGCGCCACGTCGGCATCGCTGAGCACGCGGCCATAGACCCGCACGTCGGCCAGGCTGCCGCGGAAGAAGTCGGCATTGCCCTGTATCTGCCCGAGCAGCGTGAACTTGTTGGACAGGCCTTTGGTCCCGGTGAGCCCGGTTGAGCTGGTCTTGGTGCCGTCGACGTACACCGTCTGCGCGCCCGACGCGGCGTCGCGTGTCATCACCACATGGTGCCAGGCGCCATCGTTCACCGGGGCGGTGGAACGTGTGCCGGGGTTGTTGGCCGCGACGTTGCCCACCGACAGGTTCACGCGCCCGGTGTTGTCGAGCCAGCCCCAGAACACGTCGTCGGCGCCGTTGGCCTGGTCGCGCCCAAAAATGCCCGGCGCGGTCCAGGGGTTCGCCGAGCCTGCCTGTGTCGTCTTCATATAGAACGCAACTGAGGCCGTGCCGCCCAGGGCAGTGGCCAAGCTGTCGTTCTTGAGCGCGACGCCGCCGGTGCGTTGCGCAAAGTTCAGGCCCAGGCCCTCGAAGCGGTCGGCCGCCGAGGCCGTACCGTTGTTCGCACCGATCTCATCGGTCAGCGCGCTGGTCAGCGGCCAGTGGTTGCTCAGGCTGATGTCGGTGGCGTTGCCGGTGTGGAAAACAGCCCTGTACTCTGTAGCGATGCCGTTGCCCGCATAGTCCTTCACTCCTCCGGCCGTCAGCAGAATTTCGTAGCTGGTGCCAGCTGCCAGGGGCTGTGCAGGGTGGAAATTGATGATGCCCAGCTGCACGCTGTAGGTGCCGGCCAGTGTGTTGCCGTTGACCGGCCGCACGATGAAGGTGCTGGCGGTCACGCTCTCGGGCAGGATGCTGTCGGTGAGGCCCACGCCGATGCGTGAGGTCAGTGCCTGTTGCTTGGCGCCGTTCGTGGGCGATGTCTGCTTGACGGCGGGTGGCGTGGTGTCGCGCGCCGTCTGGTGCACGATGAAACCGCTGCCCGAACCGTGGTCGTTGCCGATGAACAGCAGGTTGCCCATGGGCGCCACCTGGCCGTGGTCGGAGTGTGAGTAGTCAGGATGGTTGGTGGCGAACAGGCTGCCCTGGCCTACCTCGACATGGTTGAGCGGGTTGCTCACGTCCACCTTGTGCACCTTGAACTGCGCGCCCTGGAACACGTAGTGGTCCTGCGTGCCGCAGTACAGCTGTTCGTCGATCACGAGCCGGTTGTCTTCCACCACGAACTGTGTGCGGTCGGACAGGTCATAGCTGTACATCTTGGCGCCATTGCCGCGTGCTGATGCGTGCAGGTTTTTGCCATCAAAACAGGTGGCGTAGTAGTTGGGGTTGGAGCCCACGGTGTCGAGCACCTTGGGGTTGAGTGGGTCGGAAATATCCAGGCTGGCAAAGCCGTCGGTGTTGTCCATCGAGGTCAGCACCATGTGGTTGCCCATGGTGAAGATAGGCCCCACACGAAAACCGCCCAGCTCGCCCGTGGGCACGGGGTTGGGCTTGCCGGCGCCGCGGTTGGCGATCACGGCGTTGACCGGGTCGCTGGCGTCCACGATGTATACCCCGTCGTTGGCAGAGGCCACATACAGATACGGCGCCTGCCACCACAGCTGCCAGGCCACGTTGGCGTAGTCGCCACCGTTCACGGTGGGTAGCGCCAGCTTCTTGACCTGCTGGATATTGTTGATGTCGGTGAAGTCCCAGAACTCGACGCCCTTGATGCTGGGCACCACCACGTATTGCTTGCCGCCGATCTTCGCGGTGCCGAAAGAGTGTGCCTCGCGGAACTCTTTGGTGCGCCCCTCGGGCTCGTAGATCTTTTTTACCAGCACGATGGCGCGCGGGTTGGACACGTCGTACAACAGAAAGCCCCCAGGGCCCAGCCCGCTGTCCGGCGCAAAGGACGTGAGGAAGTAGCCGTTGAGCATGATGCCCACGTTCAACCCGTAGTCCTTGCGGCCTGGGTAGGTGGCCGGCACATCGCCCGAGGCGCGGGTGATCATGGAGACCGGCTTGAAGAGCTCGGCCGAGGTGTAGGTGAGGTTGCCCAGGCCCGGGCCCTGCAGCGCCAGCGTCGCCTCGCCGGCTCGCGTGACCGTGGTCACCATCGTGCTCAAGGTGGTCATCGGGCTCACGCCCGTGATCGCCGCGTGCGTCATCAAGGTGGCGAATGGCAGCAACAGCGCCAGCAAGTAGTACCGGATCTTCATCGTTGTCTCCTGGTTAGGGTGGGTCCTCGCGGGACCTTTTTTTCTCGGTCTTTCCGACAGGCCGCTGTAGGTCGAGCGCACGCAAACACGCGCAGGCGCTCCCGGCCGATGGCGCGTGTGCCACCGGCCGCAGGGCTCTTCTTTTTCTTTCTTCTCCCTCGCTCCCTCTCTTCTCGTTTTCTTCTCACCCATCGGCGGTGGCGGGGCAGGCCCGCTCTGTGCCTGTTACGGCACCGGTCGCCAGGCGCCCACGACCAGACGGCCGGGCGCGTTGGGGGACTTACTTCTTTCTTTGCACGAACAGGTTGCGGCGCGCATCCTCGGGATAGGCGAAGGTGACGGCGGAATTGCGCACCAGCCCGACCACCAGCATGTTCTGGCTGATGGCCTCCTTGTCCTCTGGCGAAAAGGGCTTTTCGTACGTGGCGACCACTCCGTAGAAGACGCGGGGAATCGTCTCCAGCGCGTGCTTGACGGCCGGCCCACTCAGGTCGCCGTTGTGGATGCCGAGCAAGGCGTAGGTCAGCAGGTAAGTCGCGTCGTACGCCTGGGCCGCTGCCATGGGCACGCGGATGCGCGACATGCTGAACTTGCGGGCATAGGTGCTGAGGAAGGCGGCGCGGCGCTCGTTGCTCGGCTCGGCAATAAAGGTCTGCGCCATGAGTGATCCTTCCGCGCCGCCATACGCGCCGTCGATGTAGTTCGGGAAAGAGAGCGGCCAGGCACCCACCTGAGGGACTTTCCAGCCCAGGGTCTTGCGGCCGTTGGCAATGGTGGCGGCCTCAGGGCCTGCGGCGTAGCTCAGGATGACGTTGGCGTGGGCTGCCCTGGCCTCGGCCAGCTGCGCCGTCACTTCCTTTGCGCTGGCTGCGACGCGCGCTACGTATACGGGTTTGACGCCCTGTTGCGCCAGGGCTTGCGTGACGTCGTGCAAACCGGCGCTGCCGTAGTCCGTGGTGTCGGCAAACACAGCCACCCGGCTCCAGCCGCGCTTGAGAATGTCGTCGACGATGAACGACGCCTGGATCGCATCGCGAGCGGCGGTGCGAAAGATGAAACTCTGCGCCGGGGGCACCTTGGTGGTGAGCAGCGTGCCGGTGGCGCACGGGATCACCAGCGGCACCTTCGCTTGCTGGAAGACGTCCACCACCTTCATGCCCACGCCGTTGTCGCACACGCCAATGGTGGCCACCACCTTCTGGGCCACCAGCTCTTTGGCGGCCGCCAGGCCCTTCTCAGGGTCGGCGAAGTCGTCCTTGATGTCTAGTTCCAGCGGGCGCCCCAGGTAGCCACCCACTGCATTGATCTCGTCCACGGCCATGCGGATGCCGTTGAGCATGGTGGTGCCGACATCGGCCGAGCCGCCGGTGAAGGGGCCGATCACCCCGATACGCACCGGCGTACCCTGTGCCAGTGCGCTCGCCGAAAACAGCGCTGCCGCGAGGATCCAGGGCGTTTTCATGGAGGGTCAGGCCGGCGTGGATTCGTACAGGCGCCATGCCTCGGCAGCGCTGGCGCCGTGGTGGATCATGGACATCAGCGCATTCACCACCGCCGAAGGGTTGGCGTGCTGGTACACATTGCGCCCATAGACCATGCCCGATGCGCCCTGGTCCATCAGCACACGCGAGCGTGCAAACACCTGCTGCAGGTCCTCGCGGCCGCCGCCGCGCACCAGTACCGGGCAGCGCGCGGCTTGCACCACGCGGTGGAAGTCCGTGGGGTCCGTAGTGGGGTCGGCCTTCACGATGTCGGCGCCCATTTCACGCGCCAGGCGCACCAGGGTGACGATCTTCTCGGCGTCGCCATCGACCATGTAGCCGCCCTGGTCGCTGTGCGGGCGCATGACCAGCGGCTCGATCATCAGCGGCATGCCGTAGCGGTCGCAGTCGGCGCGCACGCGGGCGATGTTGGCCACGCACTGGCGAAACAGGTCGGGCTCGTTGGGCAGCATGAACAGGTTGACCACCACACAGGCGGCGTCGCGCTGCACGGCGGGCAGGACCGGGTCGTGCTCGTTCTGCAGCACGGCCCACATCACGCGGTGGGCGGTGGCGTTGTAGGGGTTGCCCATGTCGATGCGCATCACCAGCGCGGGCTTGTCGCGGCCCGGACGGTCCTGCAGCAGGTCGGCCTGGCCGTAGTTGAGCTGGATCGCATCGGGCCCGGCGGCCACGAGCTTGTCCATCACCTGGGGCATGTCCTCCAGGCCATTGAGGAACGAGGGTTCGTTGCAGACGCCGTGGTCGAGCGCGATATCCAGGCAACGTCCGTTGGTGAGCAAACGGTTCAGGCGCGCGGTCTTGTCCTTCGACATACGAAGAGGTCCTTGTGAAATTGGAAAGAGAGACGGGGAAAGAGAAGCGGGCGATGTCAGCCCAGCGCACGCAGGTGGCGGGCTGCGGCATCGTCGATGCGCTGCACGGCCTCGCGCGGGATGTCGATGGCGCCGGCCGCGGCGTTCTCCACGGCCTGCTGGCGCACGCGGGCACCACACAACGCCACCGACACGTTGCCGCTGGCCACGGTCCAGGCAATCATCAGCTGCCCGAACGAGCAGCCGATCTGGTTGCGCACGGGTTCAAGCTCCTCAAAGAATGCCTTGAGCTTGGCGCGGTTGGCCGTGCTGAAACGCGGGTTGGTGGCGCGCTGGTCGTCGCCGGTGAACTCGCGCGCCGGGTCGATGGGGCCGGCCAGCAGGCCCAGCGCCAAGGAGGAATAACCCAGCATCGCCACGTTGTGTTGGCTGCACAGGGGCGTTAGCGTGTGCTCGATCTCGCGGTCGATCAGGCTGTAGCGCTCCTGCGCCGCATCCACCGGGCCGTAGCGCAGGTATTCCGACAGCGTCTCGGCGCTCACGTTGCTCACGCCGATGGCGCGGATCTTTCCCTGCCTCTTGAGGGTGAGCAGCGCGTCCATGGTCTCCTCGACCGGGGTGGTCCCATCCTGCCAGTGCGTGATGTACAGGTCGATGTAGTCGGTCTGCAGGCGCTTCAGGCTCTCCTCGGCCTCATGAAAAATCGACTCCCGGCCCAGGTAGCGGTACACCGGGTGGCCGTCTTCATCAAAGAAGTGCGTGCCCTTTTGGGTATGCCACACCAGGCCACACTTGGTTGCGATCACGGCTTCATGGCGGCGGCCCTTGAGTGCGGCACCGACGATGTTCTCGGAAGCGCCCAGGCCATAGGCGGGCGCGGTGTCGATCAGCGTCACCCCGGCGTCGAGCGAAGCGGCAATGGCCTCGGTGGCAGCAGCGCTGTCCTGCCCGCCCCACATCCATCCGCCCATGGCCCAGGTTCCGAGGCCAATGGCCGAGCATTCAATGCCCGAGGGCCCGAGGGTGGTGGTCTTCATCTCTGCGTTCAGCACGGCATTCATCGCTTGGTCTTTCGGGTGTTCATGAGGTGGTCAATGGTCACGGCGGTCAGCAGGATCAAACCCTTGATCACGTCTTGCCAATAAGGCGATACGTCGAGCAGGATCAGCGAACTGGTCACCACCGAGAGCAGCGCCAGGCCCAGCACGGCGCCCAGCACCGTGCCCGAGCCGCCCTTGAGGCTGGCGCCGCCGATCACGGCTGCCGCAATCACGTTGAGTTCCATGCCTACGCCAAAGGTGGGCGTGGCTGCGCCGAAGCGCGCGGTGTAGATCACGCCGGCGAGGCCGGCCGAGGCTGCGCACAGCACCGTGACCCAGAACTTCACATGGCCTACGCGGATGCCGGAGTACAGCGCCGCCTTCTCGTTGCTGCCGGTGTAGAACACGCGGCGCAGCAGGCTCGCGCGGCGCAGCACGAAGTCGCTGACCACCACGATGGTGAGGAAGATCAGGATCACCGCCGGAATGCCAAACAAAGTGCCCTGGCCGATGAACTTGAACTCGGCGGGCAGCGAGAACAGCGACTGGGGCGTGCCCTGCGTGAGCGCAAGGCACAGGCCGCGCACGATGACCATGAAGGCCAGCGAGGCGATGAAGTGGTTGAGCCCGATGCGCACTACGCAGCCGCCAATCATGGCGCCGATGAGCGCGCTGGCGGCAATCGCGATGAGCCCGGCCGTCCACGGGTCGAACCCCATGAGAAAGAGCTTGCCCGTGACCACCATCGCAAAACACACCACGGAGCCGACCGAAAGGTCGATGCCGCCGACGATCAGCAAGATGGTCATGCCCACCACCACGATGCCCTCGATGGAGAACGACAGCAGCATGGCGCGGATGTTGTCCCAGGTGAGGAAATACGGCGACGCGAAGCTCATGCCCACGCACAGCGCGACGATGATGACCAGAAGGCCCATCTCGCGCATGCTGGTGAGCTTGGTACCGCCGGGTTTCCCGGGCCCTCCCGGTGCCTCGCGCGGAGGCTGCAGGCCGGCCACGATGCCGGCGTCAAGTTGTGCGGGGTGATTCATGCCATCTCCTCTTGTCGTTCCAGTCCAGAGGCCAGCCGCAGCAGGGCCTCTTCGGTCATGTCTTTGCCTTGCACCTCGCCCGCGATGCGGCCGTCACGGATCACCAGGGCTCGGTCGCACAGCCCGATGATCTCGGGCAGCTCCGAGGAGATCACCACCACGCCCACGCCCTGGCAGGCCAGGTCTCTGAGGATGTGGTGGATCTCTGACTTGGCGCCCACGTCCACGCCGCGCGTGGGTTCGTCCATCAGCAGCACCGCCGGGTTGGTGGCCAGCAGCTTGGCAATGGCCACCTTCTGCTGGTTGCCGCCCGACAGGCTGGCCACCTCGATCTGCACGCCGTCGGACTTGAGCTTGAGGCGCGTGCCCAGCTCCTGCGCCAGCCGGTGCTCGGCCGCGCGCTGCAGCAGGCCGAATCGCGAGCTCACGCGCTGGAGCGCCATCGCCGCGATGTTCTGGGCGATGGGCAGGTCCAGGTACACGCCTGCGGCCTTGCGGTCCTCGCTGAGGTAGGCGATGCCGGCGCGCAGCGCGTCGCTGTATTTGCGAACGGTGAGTGCCTTGCCGCGCAGGCGCACGCTGCCGGCCGTGGCAGGGCGCAGGCCACACAGGGTCTGCGCCAGTTCGCTGCGCCCGGCGCCCATGAGCCCGGCGATGCCCAGAATCTCCCCGCGCTGCAGGGTGAAAGACACGCCGTGCACCCGCTCGCCGTCAGCCAGGTCGGCCACTTCGAGCACATGCTCGCCGCGGTCGGCATCCTGCTGCTTGGGTGGGTAATAGCTGCCTAGGTCGCGGCCGACCATGCGGCGCACCAGGTCGTCAGCGTTCAGCTCGGCCAGCGGGCCCGAATGCACATTGCGTCCGTCGCGCAGCACTGTCACGCGGGTGCAGTGCGCAAAAATTTCGGCCATGCGGTGGCTGATGTAGATGATGCCGATGCCCTGGTCCTTGAGGTCGTGCAGCACGCGGAACAGCGCTGCCGACTCGTTGTCGGTGAGCGCGGCCGTCGGCTCGTCGAGGATCAGCACCTTGCAGTCGAGCGTGAGTGCCTTGGCGATCTCGATCAGCTGCTGGCTGGAGATGGAGAGATCACTCACCCGGGCAGCGGGGTCGATGTCCTGGCCCAGGCGCGCCAGCACCTTTGCGGCCCGTGCATTGAGGCTGCCGTAGTCCATCCACGCCTGTTTGCCGGCGTTGATCTCCGGCATGAAGATGTTTTCGGCCACGGTGGCGTCGGCGCACAGGGCGATCTCCTGGTGCACCAGGCCGATACCCAGGCGCATGGCCTGGGCCGGACCATCGATGGCCACCACCTGGCCTTCGAGCACGATCTCGCCCGCGTCCGGTTGGTGGATGCCATCGATGATGTTCATCAGCGTGGACTTGCCCGCGCCGTTCTCGCCGCACAAGGCGTGGATCTCGCCCCTGTGCAGCGAAAAATCCACGCCCGAGAGCGCATGCGCAGCGCCGAAGCGCTTGCTGATGCCGCGCAACTCGAGCAATGAAGAGCCCATGGCGTTGCTGCTCACTCGTTGATGCCCTTGGTACCGCGGCGGGTGAGGTACTTGTCCCAGTAGAAGTCGTCGGCGTTGGCCTTGCTGACCACCGCCAGGCCGTTGTCCAGGAAAGGCACGGCCATGGGGTTGGCGCCGTTTCGCTTGGCGTCGTTCATCGGGTCGATGAGGCCGGGGTTCTTGGCCAGGAACAACATCATCATTCCCATGTAGCCCTGCATGCCCTGGTTGGGGTTGATGGCGCCGAACACGTCGCCGGACTTGATCATGTCCAGGATCTTGGCGTTCACGTCGCAGCACATCACCTTGATGTTTTTCTTGGATTCGACCTTGGCCTGCGCTGCACCCAGTGCCGAATTGGCCTCGGGCATGAACAGCGCGCCCAGGTTGGGGTTGGCTTGCACCAAGCTCTGCACGGCCTGGTAGGCCTTGTTGGGGTCCTGGTTGCTGGCGGCGCGGCCAACCAGCTTCATGCCGGGGTGCTTGGTCTTCATGCGGTTGACAAACGCGGCGATGCGGCGGTCGTGGTTGTCCTGGCCGGGGTTCTCCAGCACCGCGAATTCGCCCTTGCCACCCATCGATGCCGCAATGGCGTCGGCGGCCTGGGCACCCTCGCGGTCATTGTCCGACGTGATGAACGACGTGCGCTTGGAGTTGGGCGAATCGGCCGCGAACGTGACCACCGGGATGCCCATCGCGGCAGCGCGGTTGATGGGCTCGATGAACGGGTCAGGGTTCATGGGGTGCAGCAGGATGCCGGCGGGCTTGCGGGCCAGTTCCTGCTCGAACGACGCCAGCTGCTTGTTCACGTCGTACTCGGGCGTGCCGGTGTAGCGGGTCTTCACGCCCAGCGTGCGGCCGAGCTGCTTCATCATTTCGTAGACCGGAAACCAGTACTCCACACCCGAGACCATCACGTTCATCACGTAGACGTCGCTCGCGTTGCCGCGCAGGCCAGCACCCGCTGCGGGTGCGGCGGCTGCCTGTTGCTGCGCGAAAGCAGTGGTACCGGCCAGACCGATACCGGCAGCGGCCGCGGACTTCAAGAAATTACGCCTCATGTTTTGTCTCCTCTTTGTTGAGTGGCACAGCTTGCGATGCTGCTCATTGACAGCAGCTTCGGGTTCTTGGTGTCACGACAGTTGTTATGACAGGTAGAATGTAATCATGGATCGATTCACTAGCTAGTTAGGGGAAACACTACTGGAACTACCGCCTGATCCGGCAGAAGCTGTTATGACATGAAGACCAACATACTCATCGGCATCGACCTGGGGTCGAGCAGCCTCAAAGCCCTGGCCCTGGAGGCCGCGACCGGCCGCACCGTGGCCTTGTCCCGCATGCCCCTGCTGCACAACCGTCTGCCCGGCGGCGGCTGCGAGGTGCCTGCCTCCGTGATCCGCTCGGCCCTGGCCACCGTGCTGCGCGACGTGTCGCACCAGCTGGGCAACCGCGTGGGCGATGTCCGCGCCATCGGCTGCACCGGGCACGGTGCGGGGCTGTACGCGCTGGGCACTGACCAGGAACTGGTGGGCGGCCGGGCCGTGGCCTCGACCGACCAGCGCGCCGACGCGCGGGCGCAGTCGCTGGCGCGCAGCCATGGCGAGCGGCTGCTGGTCGACGTGGGCTGCCAGCCCTGGCCGGGCCAGCCCACCGTGATTGCGGCCGAGCTGCTGGGCAGCGATGCCGTGCGCAGCGGCGCCGTGCAGCGCCTGATGTTCGCCAAGGACTACGTGGGCTTTCTGCTCACGGGCGAGATCGCCACCGATGCCAGCGATGCGAGCACGGCAGGGCTGCTTACGCTGGCCACGGGTACCTGGTCATCGACGGCGTTTGCCGCCTCGGGCATTGCAGGCTTGTCATCGCAGGCTTTTGGGCCGCTGGTGCAAAGCGGCAAGCCCATCGGCACGGTACAACCGCTCGCGGCCGTGGCCCACGGCCTGCCCGCGGGCATTCCCGTGGCGATGGGCGCGATCGACCTGCTGGCGTCGATGACCGCCATCTGCGCCGAAGAACGCGGCCGCACGGTGTCGGTGCTAGGCACCTGGTGCGTCAACGCTGTCATCGGCCCGGTGATGGAGCCGCAGCCTCGCGTGGCAGCCACCGTCAACTTCGGCCCCACCAAACGGCGCCTGTACATGGAAAACAGCCCCTCGTCGATGGCCAACATCGCCTGGCTTGCCGGCGTGTTGGGCCTGCCGGATGCGCGGGCGGTGGTCGACCTGGCGATGTCCGTGCCGCTGGGCGCGGGCGGACTGCGCTTTTTGCCTTTCGTGAACGGCGGTGGCGGTGTCACTGCGGGGTTTGTCGGCCTCAAGAGCCACCACACGCGGGGCGACATGGCCCGCGCGGTGGTCGATGCCACGGCGGCGCTGCATGTGCGCCACACGGCGCGCCTGGCGGCGGCGGGGCTTGCGGTGTCGGAGTCCACCATCCTGGGCGGCGGCGCGAGCGACACGCGCCTGGTGCGCCTGCTGGCCGGCCTGCTCGGGCGGCCGGTGGAGCGTTGCGCCGACGATGAGACCGGTGCGCGCGGCGCGGCGATCTACGCAGCGATGTCGCGCGGTATGGATACGGAGCCTTTGCGCGCGCCCTGCGACACGGTCGAACCCGATGCCCGCCAGGCGCGGGCCCATGCGGACTACAACGCGGCCTTCAACGAATTGATCGACACCATGGCGCCCGTGTTTGGCCACCTGGCGGGCAGCGCAGCCCCGCCGCCGTTGCAGCAGCCACAGCAAGCGCCACCGCAGCGCGCGGCGGCGCCCTCGCCCAGCGTGGAGGTGTTGCCATGAACAGCACCAGCAGCTTCTCGCCATCGCCCTTCGTGCGCCCAGCCGCCGTGGCGGGCCGGCATTTTTCGACCGTGATCGTCGGCGCCGGCATCAACGGCGTAGGGGTGTTCCGTGACCTTTCGCTGCAGGGCGTGGACTGCCTCATCGTGGACAAAGGCGATTTCAGCGCGGGCGCCAGCAGCGCGCCCTCGCGCATGATCCACGGCGGCCTGCGCTACCTGGAGAGCGGCAGCTTCTCGCTGGTGGCCGAGGCCACGCGCGAGCGCAACCTGCTGCTGCGCAACGCGCCGCATCTGGTGCAGCCTTTAATGACCGTGGTGCCGCTATCGAGCTTTTTTGGCGGGTTGATGAGCAGCGCACTCAAGTTTTTGGGCCGCACACCGCCCCAGCGCACGCGCGGCCTACTGGCGGTAGCCACGGGGCTGCGCCTGTACGACCTGCTGGGCCGGCGCCAGCGTGTGATGCCCAACCACCGCATCGGCCGCGTGCAGCCTGCGGACCGCCTGCTGTTTCGCACGGCGGTGCGCTGGACGGCCACCTTCTTTGACGCTTGGATCAGCCACCCCGAATGGTTGGTGCTGGAGCTGATGCGCGACGCCTGCCGCGACGAGCCGCGTTCGGCCGCCACCAACCACTGCCGCGTGACGGGCTGTGCGGGCAAAACCATCACGCTGCGCGATGAGATCACGGGCGAGGTCGTGCAAGTCACCGCTGACAGCGTAGTGAATGCCAGCGGTGCGTGGCTGGACCGCAGCACCGCGCTGTTCGGCGGCGCCGTGCCGCGCGTGATGGGCACCAAGGGCTCGCACCTGGTGCTCGACCACCCGGCGCTGCGCGACGCGCTCAGCGGGCGCATGGCGTACTTCGAAGCGCTTGACGGGCGCGTGTGCATCGTCTACCCGTTCCTCGGCCGCGTGCTGGTCGGTTCCACCGACATCCCCGTGGACGACCCGGACCAGATCGCCACCGAGCCGGCCGAGGTGGACTACCTGCTCGAGGTGCTGGGCGAGGTGTTCCCCAACCTGGCCTTCGGCCGCCGCGACGTGGTCTACACCTATGTGGGCGTGCGGCCGCTGGCGCGGTCGGATGCAGACAAGCCGGGACAGATCTCGCGCGACCATTCGGTGGTGATCGACCCTCCCTCGCCATTGCGCGATATCCCGGTCGTGGGTCTGGTGGGGGGCAAGTGGACCACCTTTCGCGCGCTGGCCGAGGAGGCAACCGACGAGGTGCTGCGCCTGCTGGGGCGCGGGCGCACGGCTTCGACCCGGCAGCTGCCCATTGGCGGTGGCACGGACATGCCGCAGGGTGCGGAAGCAACGGAGCGCTTCATCGACCGCATCGCCCAGGATTCCGGCCTGGGCCGTGTCCGCGCCCAGGCACTGCTGCGCCGCTACGGCACCCAGGCCTTGCGCATGGCCAAGCATTTCAAGGTGGCCGGCGACGTGACGCTGCAGCATGCACCCGACTACTCGGCGGCGGAGGTGGCCTGGCTGTGCACCGAAACCGGCGTAATCCACCTCGACGACCTGGTGATCCGGCGCACGCTGCTGGCCATTCGCGGCCTCGTCACGGACGCGGCGCTGGCCGAAATGGCGGGCATCGCCGCACAGGCGCTGGGTTGGGATGCGGAGCGCGAACAGCAGGAACTGCACAATTGCACCACCGCACTGCGCGAGCGCCATGGCGTGCGCCTGGCCCCCGCAGTCCCCGATTCCGATGCAGCGCTGGCTTTCCATGCATCATTGACCAAGCACCCGGCCCTGAGCCCGACCTGACGTGAATTCACCGACCGAACTCCAGCCCCTGCTCGACCGCAACTCCGAATCGCCCCTGTGGGCGCAGTTCCGCGATGCCCTGCGCCTGCAGATACTGCAGGGCGAACTGGCCATCGGCGCCAAGCTGCCCTCCGAGGCCGAGCTCGGCGAGCAGTTCGGCATCTCGCGCATCGTGGTGCGCGAGGCGCTGGCCGACCTGGTGCGCAACAACCTGATCTACAAGATCAAGGGCCGCGGCGCGTTTGTTGCGGCGCGCGAGCGCGACGAGGATTTCGTCTCCACCGTGCTCGGCTTCTCCGACGAAATGGAGCGCAAGGGCCGCTCGGTGCGCACCCAGGTCCTCGTGCAACAGCTGCGTGACCCCACACCACAGGAGATCAGCGCGCTGGGGCTCACGGACGACACCCAGGTGGTCGCGCTCAAGCGGCTGCGCAGCGTCGACGGTGAACTGCGCCTGCTGGTGGAAACCGTGGTGCCCGCGGACCTCGCGCCCGGCCTGCACCGCATGCGCCTAGACGACCGCTCACTGTACGACGTGCTGCGCCGCCAGTACGGCGTGCGCCTGGTGCGCGCCGAGCGCTGGATCGACGCCGTGCTGCCCGACGCCGAGACTTGCGGGCTGCTGCAGCTCGAGGACCCCGAACCGCTGCTGCGCATAGAGTCCATCGCCTATGGCGCCAACGGCCGGCGCCTGGAGTATTACAACGCCTTGCACCGCTGCAAGTCGAGCCGCCTGCATGTGCAGACAACAACATAGGAGACTGTGCGGAGTTCATTTTTTAGCATCCCATGGCTGTGGCCGAAATTCCATGATCCGAAAATTTCAGTGCTCCATCGCGCTGTGTATCACCCGCAGCCCATGAAACCGGCGCGGCTGCTATCGGAGGCTGCGGTGCAAAGACGGCCGTGTCGCTCTGGCGGCGTCTCCCTTCCTGCTGCGAGAGAAGTCATCCCATGCGAATGATGGCCTTGGTTATCGGTGCAATAGCTCTGGCATGTCTTGGCGCTGCCCTTTGGCTGCTCGCCGCAGCCGCTGGGCTCTACTGGGGGCCTGAGTACGCTCCTGGTTCCGCTGGCATGCCTGGCTACAAGGCTGCAGGTGTGGAGGCCGATGGAGGTGGAATCTTCTTTCCAGGCTTTCTTGTCCTTGCAGTCGGTGTTTTTCTGGGCAAGTTCGCGCTCAATCTGTGGCGCAAGCCCTAGGCTTGTTGAGGGCCGCCCCGGCAGGCTGCGGCTTTGAAGGCATCAAACCGTGATCGAGAAAAGAGGGCTGAAAACACCCCTATGATCGCGCCGAACAAATCCGGGTTCGCCATGCCAACGATTGCCTTGTCCCATCCTCCTATTACGCAGCTACTGAATGCCTGGTCCGAAGGGAAGGACCAGGCGTTGGAGAAGCTGGTCCCGCTGGTCTACGCAGACCTGAAACGCATCGCCCAGTTTCACATGCGGGGAGAACGCGACGACCATGTGCTGCAGAGGACCGCACTGGTGCACGAGGCCTTCATGCGGCTGGGCGAGCAACGCGGCAATGCGTGGTCCTCGCGCAGCCAATTTTTTGGCTGGATGTCCACGTTGATGCGGCGCATTCTTGTGGACCATGCCCGGAGCCGCGATGCGATGAAGCGTGGCTTTGGCGCCACGGACAAGAGCCTGGATTCCATGCAGGAGGAATCGCCCGACGAAATGCTGACTTGCCCCTCGAGCGATCAGTGGCAAAGCCTGCTGCACCTCGACCAGGCGCTGGTGCGCCTGGAGCAACTGGATGCACGGCAGGGCAGGGTGGTGGAATTGCGTTTTTTTGGTGGCTTGTCGGTGGAGCAGACCGCCGAGGCGCTGAAAGTGTCCGAGGCCACGGTCAAGCGGGAGTGGTCCACAGCGCGCGCCTGGCTGCTGCGTGAACTGAACCCGTGACTGGTGTGGCGGAGCGGGGCACTGCAGCGCAAGCATTGCGCTGGCAGCGCATGAAGGTCATCCTGGCCGACGCGCTGGAGCTGCCTGCCGAGCAACAGCAGGCGTTTTTGCAGCGGCACGCAGGGGATGCCGAAGAACTTCTGGAACTGCAGGCCCTGAGGGCCGCAGGCCATGCGGAGAGCCGACTTCTCGATGCCGGCTCCGGCGTGTTCCTGGCGGAGGCAGTGGCTTCCCGGTTCGGGGCCGGTTGGTTGGGGCACGAGGTAGGCCGCTACCGTCTCGTCGAACTGATTGCCCGCGGAGGGATGGGGCAGGTGTATCGCGCAGAGCAGCTGGACGGCTCCCCAGGCCCGGATGTTGCCGTCAAGCTGATGCGCGACGGCCTGGTGGACGGGGCCTTGGCATCGCGCTTTCTGGCAGAGCGCCAGATACTGGCCAGACTCGAACACCCCCATCTGGCACGACTGCTGGACGGTGGTGTTGCCGACGGTGTGCCGTACCTAGTGATGGAGCTGGTTCGAGGGGTTCCGATTGACGTCTATTGCAGGCATCACGAATTGACGCTGGTCCAGAGAATCGAACTGTTCAGGACCCTGTGCCATGCCGTGCACTATGCGCATGGACAGGGTGTCGTCCATCGGGATTTGAAACCGGACAACGTACTGGTCACCGATCAAGGGGACGTCAAGCTGGTCGATTTCGGTATCGCCAAAAACCTGGGCGATCCACTTGTGGCAGGCACGGCCACCACGGTACGGGTCATGACCCTGGCATGTGCCAGCCCTGAGCAGGTGCGGGGCCAGAAAATCACGCCCGCCAGCGATGTGTATTCGCTCGGTGTACTCCTGTACCAGCTGCTGACGGGGCGGACTCCTTATCGGCTGGATGACTGCGCCGACGATCTGGAGGTGCGCAAGGCGATCTGTGAGACCCCACCCCTTCGTCCCAGCCTGGCCACCGCCGGTGCCGTTCGCCGAGCGCTCAAAGGGAGTCTGGATGTGGTGGTAATGAAGGCGCTGAGCAAAGAACCTGCGCAACGCCATGCGAGCGCGCAAGCGCTCTCCGAGGATTTGCGTCGCTATATGGAAAGCTTGCTGGCGGAGGCACAGCGACAGAGGCTTGGGCGTACGGCCAGCTTTGCCCATCGCAACCCCCGGGTGTGGACAGGGGCATGGGTGGCAGCCGTTCTGATGGGACTTGGGGGGCTGTGGTGGGGTTGGCATGCCTGGTCTGAGGCAACCCGCAAGGCAAGCGTGGAGATGCAGTTGCTCACCAGTGCCCGCAACGGGCTTGAAGCGGTACTGGTGCGGATGGAGGCAGAGCAAGAGCCATTGGGCTCTGCCCAAGGGCAGCAGGCGCTGGTCCGGATGGCCCTGGGCCAAGTGAGTGGGCTGGCAGCGAAGGCCACTGGTGCCGACGCTGCATTGCATGCCGAGTTGGGGCGTTCCCATCTGCGCATTGCGCGGGTGCAGGGCGGACCGCAGGGTGTGCATCTGGATGACCGTGCCGGTGCGATGCGAAACTATGGTGCAGCGGTTGCGGCGGTGGATCGGGCCGTGCACCTGGGTTTGACTGGGAAAGCGCTGCGCCAGGCTCGCCATTCCAGAGCCGCAGCCCGCGGCGCATGGGCGCGCCTGTTGGCACAGGAGGGCCGGCCACAGGAAGCACGGGTGCTTGCTGGCCGGGCCTTGGTCGAGGCGCGGGAGGTCAGCCAGGAAGATCCCAGCTCCTGGGAGGGGCGCTGGTTATTGGCCAGCACGCAGTTGGATATGGCCCACACCCTCAGCCTGAAAGAAGAGGGGCCAGCGATGGAGGATTCTCTTCAATCTTCTCGGGACCTGCTGGAGTTGATGCATGAGGAGCGTCCTTCAGATGGGATGGTGGCCCAGGCGCTGGCGGACAACCACGTGCGGCGTGGCCAGCGTTTCTTGCACGCCGATCTGCCAGCCGTACGCAGTGTGGAGCAGGCGGCAAGTGCTTTCGAAAAAGGACGTGGGCTGCTGGAAATACTCCTGCAGGCACAACCGCGCAGTGTTCACCTGCAGCTGGACCTGGCGCTGGTACATCGCCACCTGGGCGAAGCACTGTGGCGGGCCGGGAGGAGTGCTGATGCCTTGGTAAGCGGCCAGCGTGCACGGGACTTACTGCACACCCTGTGGAAAGGTGCTCCAGACCAACGCCTGTTGCAGTTGCATTGGGCAGAGGCCTCTCAGTCGCTTGGAGAACTCCTGTTGGCCGTTGGGTCGGCCGACCGGGCTGTGCAGGCCTTGGCCCCAGCGGTCTTGGCCCTGGACGCTCTGGAGCCGGGCCTTTCCGGCGATCGCAGGGGGGAGCTTCGGCATGCTTCCGCCCGTTATGCCTTGGGCAAGGCGCTGATGGAGCGGACCCCAGTGTCCGCCAATGCGCTTGCCGACCCCATCCCACCCGATTGGTCGCTGGCATGCAATCATTTTCGGCGGAGCCTTGAGCGGCTCCAACCCATGCAGCCACGCTGGACGGGGGACCCACTGCTGTCTGATGCCACACGTGTCCTTGAGATGCAACAAGTGCTTCACACATGCCCGAGCGCGTGAAACCTGTGCGTATGCTGGACAACCCGCGCTCCGTACTGCGGGGGGCTTTCCAGGCGCTGCTGTGCTCCATGCTGCTCTTGTGCGCGACGGCGTCACTGGCAAGTGCTCAGGCGGATCGTGCGTCCATTGGATCAGCCCCTGTCTTCCCGCCGCTGGGGGTGGAGCGCGGGGCGTCCCGCAAGGCCTGGGCCGCTGCGGCGGCATTGTCACGCGGTGTCAACCTGGCTGTCTTTGCGGCCCCGCGCGAGGGCGACTGGGGACTGCGCATGGACGAGCAGTGGATCGAGACGCTCGCCAAAGCCGGCTTTCGCAGCGTGCGCCTCTCAGTGCGCTGGAGCAACCATGCTTCTGCAGGGCCGCAAGCTGTTCTCGACGAGGCGTTTGCCCGGCGCATTGACCGTGTGGTGGAAGCCTTGCTGGCCAACGATTTGCGGGTCGTGATGAACATGAGCTTCTACAGCCAGCTCAACGGTTGGGCCTTGCACGAAGGGGAAACCCCCGTGGCTGCGGCCGTTGTCCGCACCCGCTTCGTCAATATCTGGAGGCAGCTGGCACAGCGCCATGCCCATCGCTCCGACCGCCTGCTGTTCGAGTTGTACAACGCACCGCAGGGAAATGCGCAGGAGTGGAACCGCCTGGCTGCAGTGACCGTGGCCGTGATCCGGCAAAGCAATCCCAGCCGGATCATTGTCATCGCACCCATGCGTAACGATGCTGCGAATCTGCCGTACCTGTCATTGCCCCGTGATGCCCACCTGATGGTCACGATCCACAACCGCGAACCGCAGACGTTCACAAGCCAGGGCTCTCCCTGGTTTGCAGGTTCCGAGGAATGGCTGGGAACCCCGTGCTGCAACGAGCGGCAGCGCCTGGAGCTGGCGCGCAACCTGGATCGCGCCAAAGCATGGTCCGACGTGCACCGCTATCCCGTCTGGCTTGGGTCTTTCGGTGCGGCCAGTACGGCGCCCATGGATTCGCGGGCCCGCTATCTTCGCCAGATGCGCGACGCGGCGGAAGCCCGTGGCATGTCCTGGTCGCATGCAGATTTTGCAGCCAACTTCAATGTACAGGATCCCCCCCTGGACTCGGGTATCTACGACGTGGTGAAGCGCCAATGGCATCGCTCCCTGCTGGATGCGCTGCTGGGGCCTTGAACATGGTCCTGATTCCTTCTTCCTGGGCACGCTGGGGTTTTTTGCTGGCGATGCTTTGGTGTGGGGTCGGGCACGCACAAGCACCACTGCCTTCCGGCCCGCCGCCGTATCCGCTGGGGACGCAGTCGGGTGCTTCGCGGCAGGCATGGGTGGCAGCCGCCGCCTTGTCACGGGGAATTAGGCTCGACGCCGCGCTGGAAACTTCCACCTCGCTTTCGGAGAGCAGTTCCACTGCTGAGACGATTGCCAGGGCCGGGTTCCGGACGGTGCGGTTGACGGTGCCGCAGTCCTCGCTGCATTCAGCCTGGATGGTGGAACTAGGCCAGGAATCGCGTCTCGCCTTGCTGGACGAAACCATCGAAGCGCTGCTCGCAAGGGGGCTGCACGTGGTGCTCGGCGTGCGGGATGGTGGCACGGAGCACGCAGGCAGCCCGCAGATGCGGGAAGAGAGCTTGCCAGCCGCGCAGGCCAGGCATCGCCAGTCCGTGCTGATCTGGCAGCACCTGGCCCGGCGCTATGCCAGCCGTCCCCAGCGATTGTTGTTTGAAGTCTCCTTCGCGCAGGGCGCTGCCAGCACGCTGAAAAACAGGCAAGCAACGTCACTCTTGAAAGCCATTCGCAAGAGCAATCCAACGCGGGTCCTGGTGCTGGGCTGGGCCGATGCCATTGGCCTGCCCCAGTTGGAGCTACCGGGCGACAGGCACCTCATTGTGGGCATCACCCATGTCGAGCCGTTTCGTTTCACCCGCCAAGGGGTTTCTGGTATCTCCGGGGCTGAGCAGTGGCGTGGAACGACCTGCTGCAGCGCCCAGGAATTGCAGTTGATGGCTTTGCCACTGGATATTGCAAAAACCTGGTCACTGGAAAACAGGTACCCCGTATGGGTGCGGGATTTTGTGTCCTACCAGGACATCCCCATCGAACTTCGTGCTCGCCACGCCCGCCTGGTGCGCCAAGCCGCCGAGGAGCGCGGGTTTTCCTGGGTGTATGGAGATTTTTCTACTGATTTCGGTATCTACGAAACGGCTTCCCATGTGTGGCAAATGCCGCTGCTGCAGGCGCTGCTAGGGCCATAGAGCTTGGAGGTGTGGGCTGCACCAACAGGTGTTCTTCTATTTTGGGACGACAGCCGGCGGCGCGCGCCAAAAAAAAAACAGGCTCCCACATGGGAGCCCGTTTTCATGCATGCAATCGTCGTTGCACGTCGTGTGTGGGGAAACACTTCCACATGGTGGCGGCATCCACGACCGTGAAATGCCACCACCACGGGGAGGCCCGCATTCTCTACATGGCGCCGATTTCGCCAGAAGGGATCTGGCCAGTGCGCAGGGCTTCAGCAGCCTGGGCACGCACCGCAGCGCGGTCAGCGGTGGACTTGTAGGTCACCACACGCGAACCAGCAGGTTCAATGGAGCGGGTCTGTGCCACGGTAGCGGCTTCAGCAGCCACTTCAGCGCGGGTG
>NZ_LMJH01000001.1:994661-994948 GCF_001428965.1 Acidovorax sp. Root275
GGCGGCGATAGAGAGGAAACGTGCGGTGTTGTTCATGGTGAAACTCCAGTGAAATTCAAAAAATGGGGACGAGGTACTTGGGAATACGAGAACGTGTGAACCGTGGATTCAACAAGAATCAACCACGCTCACCCGAAGGGATCTGGCCGGTGCGCACGGCATCCGCAGCCTGGCTGCGCACAGCAGCGCGGTCAGCGGTGGACTTGTAGGTCACCACACGCGAGCCAGCAGGCTCGATGGAGCGGGTCTGTGCCACGGTAGCGGCTTCAGCAGCCACTTCAGCGCGG
>NZ_LMJH01000001.1:994963-995107 GCF_001428965.1 Acidovorax sp. Root275
AGCGGCGATGGAGAGGAAACGTGCGGTCTTGTTCATGATGAAAATCCTTGAAGTTAAAAAAGCGTCTCAAAAAAACCGGAGCAAAGAGCGAGAGAGGAAAGCTGCTTCAAACCGGGTTCGGTGAGTCGCCTTGCGGGTTCGGCT